>NZ_JBIVPA010000014.1:142369-273565 GCF_044754405.1 Streptomyces sp. NPDC093089 | reverse complement strand
CCAGAAGGGCGTCCAGGTTTGTCTTCACACACTGACCAACGGGCGCCCTTCGCCATGGTCGCGACCAGCACGAACATCGGACTCATTCATCTAGGGTGCGGCGGAGCTCTCGAGGATGCCCTTGAGGGTGCGTTCGTCCTTCGGTATCTCCTTGCGGACGTGGGGGCGGACGACGAGGGGGACGAAGGCCTTTCCGATGCCGTGGCCCTCGAAGTCGAGCGAGAGGGTCACGCGGGACCGCTCACCGTCGTCGAGGGGTTCGATGGCGCCCTGGACGTCGCCGCGTACGGGGCCGTCGATGCCGTGCACGTGCCAGTGCCTCGGCGGGTCGAGTGCGACGACCTGCATGGTCCGGGTGATCTCGCGCCGGCCGAGGCGCCGGGTGACGGCGACCTTCGACCCGACGCCGAAGGGGGCGTCCCCGACGCCTGCGGACGGAGACCGCGCTCTCCTGCCATTCGGGCAGGTGCGTGGGGTCCGTCACGTAGCCGAAGACGTCGGCGGGCGCGCGGGAGATGTCGATGGATTCCGTGATGGCGGCCATGATGCCTTCTTCGTCCGACGGGAGGCCCCGTCGGCATCCGCTCGCCGGCGCGGACTCGTTGTCGCTTCATACGAATTGTCCCACTGGGGGCGGTGTCGGGCCAGGGTCGATCTGAGTAGCGGTACTCATGCCGGCGCGGGGCGTCGGCGGGACCATGGCGCGAGGACGGTGCTGGGGCGCGGAGGGGGCGGCATGCGCAAGGTCGTGGGTGGTCTGGTGGTGGCGGGACTGGCGGTCGGCGCGCTGGTGCTGGCGTACGCGGTGGGGGCGCCGCCCGGCACGGTGCTGGCCGTCGGCGCGGGGGTGCTCGGGCTGCTCTGGCTGCTGCTGCTCCTGACGGCGCCGTGGAACCTCTACTTCCGGGCCCACGCGGTGCTCGCCGAGATCGCGGTCAGCCGGGCGAAGGGCATCGCGGTCCCGAAGGAGCGGGACGCCGAGGCGGGGCGCATCGCGCGGGTGATGCTGCGGGTCGCCGTCGCCGGCCATCTGGCGACCGCGGCCGCGGCGCTGGCGGTGGCCGCGACGACGGGCCGCGAGGCGGGCTACTGGTGTGCCGGGTTCTTCCTGGCGAGCACGTTCTTCCGGCCGGCCGGCGCGTACTTCGGGCAGCTGCGGCGCAGGCTCGGCACGCTCCTCAGGGAGGTCACGTACCCGCGTGACGACGTGGTGGCGCTGCGCGACCGGGTGGCCGCCCTGGAGAGCGGAGCCTCGGTCCTGGACGGCAAGGCGGAGGAGCAGTACCGGGCGCTCGCCGAGCTGCGCCGTACCGTGGACGCCGTCGCCCTCTCCGCGCACGAGCGCGCCGACGCCACCGACCGGAGGATCGCCGCCCTGGCCCGGGAGTTCGAGTCGACGGTGAACCGGCTGACCGACAACGAGGAGATCATCACCGGCCTCAAGGCGTTCCTGCGGCTGCTGCGGGCCACCGACGCGGTCGACGGCTCCGCGCCGTCGTGACCGGGCGGCGGCAGGCGGGGCCGCCGCCGTGACGGGCGGCGACGGGTGGGGCCGCCGTCGTGACGGGCTGCGGCCGGGTGGGTCCGTCGCCGTGACCGGCCGCGCCTCACCCGCTTGCCGGTCTCCAGGTTGCGGCTAATGTCGATATATAGGCCACAAGTTCTTCCGGCTGCCGTGTCCGCACGGCGAGGGGAAGGGGGGCGGACGAAAGGAGCCTCCCATGACCCGAACACTGCGGGCCGCGATAGCCCTGGCCGGTGCCGCCGCATTCTCCCTGGGTGCGGTGGCGGTCGGCGGCGCGTCCCAACCGGGCACGGGATCGGCGGCGCAGGGCGACGTGAAGATCGGCCTGCTGCTGCCGGAGAGCAAGACCACGCGGTACGAGAAGTTCGACCGGCCCTACATCGAGGCCAAGATCAAGGAGCTGGCTCCGGACGCCCAGATCGACTACTACAACGCCGCGGAGAGCGCGACGACCCAGCAGCAGCAGGTCAACACCGCGCTCGCCAAGGGCGACAAGGTCCTCATCCTGGACGCCGTGGACGCCAAGTCCATCCAGTCCTCCGTGCAGAAGGCCCATGACGCGGGCGTGAAGGTCGTCGCCTACGACCGCCTCGCACAGGGTCCGGTCGACGCCTACGTCTCGTACGACAACCGCAAGGTGGGCGAACTCCAGGGCCAGGCACTCCTGGACGCGCTCGGCGACAAGGCCGGCAGCGGCGTGATCGTGATGCACAACGGTTCGCCGACCGACCCGAACGCGGCGGAGTTCAAGGCGGGCGCGCACTCGGTCCTCGACGGCAAGGTGAAGATCGGCAAGGAGTACGACACCCCCAACTGGGACCCGAACAACGCCAACCAGCAGATGTCCGGCGCGATCAGCGCCCTCGGCAAGGACGAGATCGTCGGCGTCTACTCCGCCAACGACGGACTGGCCGCAGGCATCTCGACCGCCCTCAAGGCGGCGGGCATGAACGTGCCGCTGACCGGTCAGGACGCCCAACTCGACGCGATCCAGCGGATCCTGCTCGGCACCCAGACCATCACCATCGAGAAGCCGTACAAGCCGGAGGCCGACATCGCCGCGACGATGGCCGTCGACCTCGCCGAGGGCAAGCCGCTCCCGGCCGACCTGACGCCCACCACCGTCACCAGCGGCAGCGGACAGAAGGTCCCGGCGAACCTGCTGACCCCGGTCGTCGTCGACAAGACCAACATCAAGGACACCGTCGTCAAGGACGGCCTCTACACGGTCCAGGAGATCTGCACCCCGACGTACGCGGCGGCCTGCAAGGAGGCCGGTCTCCAGTAGCGACGGGCGCCCCGGCCCAGCTCTCCGTGAGGAGGCGGTTCCTTTGCAGGAGTCACCCGTGCTCACCCTGCGGGGGATCTCCAAACGGTTCGGCGCGGTCCAGGCGCTGAAGGGATTCGATCTGGAGGTGCGCCCCGGCGAGGTCGTGGCGCTCGTCGGCGACAACGGCGCCGGCAAGTCCACGGCCGTCAAGACCATCGCCGGGGTGAACCCGCCCGACGAGGGCGTCATCGAGTGGGAGGGCCGGCGGGTCTCCATCAACCGGCCCCACGACGCCCAGAACCTCGGCATCGCCACCGTCTACCAGGACCTGGCCCTGTGCGACAACCTCGACGTCGTCGCCAACCTGTTCCTCGGCCGCGAGCTGCGCCGCTTCGGCGTGCTCGACGAGGTCCGCATGGACCAGCGGGCGCACGAGCTCCTCGACACGCTGTCGATCCGCATCCCGAGCGTCCGCATCCCGGTCGCGTCCCTCTCCGGCGGTCAGCGGCAGACGGTGGCCATCGCCCGCTCGCTGATCGGCGCGCCGAAGGTCGTGATCCTCGACGAGCCGACCGCCGCGCTGGGCGTGGAGCAGACCGCGGAGGTCCTCGACCTGGTGGAGCGGCTCCGCGAGCAGGGTCTCGGGACGATCCTGATCAGTCACAACATGGTGGACGTGATGGCCGTCGCGGACCGGATCTCCGTCATGCGCCTCGGTCGCAACAACGGCGTCTTCGACAGGCGCTCCACGACCACCGAGGAGATCATCTCCGCCATCACCGGCGCCACCGACAGCGCCGTCACCCGCCGCCAGGCCCGCAAGCGGGAGGGGGAGCGATGAAGCGCGACAGACGCGTCCCGGGTCCCGACGACGCCACCCAGGAACCGGCATCCGGTGCCGTGCCGGCCGTCGACACCCGGCTCCTCGTCCGCGAGGAGGGCCTGAAGGGGTACCTCGGGGAGTTCCGGCGCAAGCTGCGCAGCGGTGAGCTGGGCTCCCTTCCCGTGGTGCTGGCCGTGATCATCATCTGGACGGTGTTCGGCAGCCTGGACAGCACGTTCCTGTCGGCGCAGAACCTCTCCGACCTCAGCCAGCAGATCGTCGGCACCGGCATGATCGCCGTCGGCATCGTCTTCGTCCTGCTGCTCGGCGAGATCGACCTGTCCGTCGGGTCGGTGAGCGGCCTGTGCGCCGCGATCTTCGCCGTGCTCAACGTGCTGAACGGGATGAACGAGTGGCTGGCGCTGCTGATCGCCGTGCTGGGCGGCGCCGCGGTCGGCCTCATCCAGGGGTTCTTCTTCGCGAAGGTCGGCGTGCCGGCGTTCGTCGTCACCCTGGCGGGCAACCTCGCCTGGAACGGGCTGATGCTCCAGATCCTGGGCACCAGCGGCACGGTCAACATCCCCGGCGAGAGCATCGTCTCCCGGCTCTACTCGACGATCTACCACAGCCCGGCCGCCGCGTACGTGACGGCGGCGGTCGGGGTCGGGCTCTTCCTGGCGGCCTCGCTGCTCGACGCCCGGCGCCGCCGCGCGGCGCGGGTGCCGTCCCGGCCGGTCGCCGAGATCGTGCTGCGCACGGTCGTGCTCGCCGCCATCGCGTTCGCCACCGCGTACATCCTCAACCAGTACCAGGGGCTGCCGCTGGCCCTCCTCGTCTTCCTGATCCTGCTGGTGCTCCTGGACTTCGTGCTGCGGCGCACCACGTACGGCCGGCGGATCTTCGCGGTGGGCGGCAACATCGAGGGCGCGCGCAGGGCGGGCATCAGCGTCGCGTTCGTCCGCATGACCGTGTTCTCGATCTCCGGGACCATGGCGGCGGTCGGCGGCCTGTTCCTCGCCGGGCAGATCCAGTCCGCGAGCCAGACCTCCGGCGGCGGCAACCTGCTGATGAACGTCATCGCGGCGGCCGTCATCGGCGGTACGAGCCTGTTCGGCGGGCGCGGTTCGGTCTGGTCGGCGCTGCTCGGCGCGCTGGTGATCGGGTCGATCCAGTCCGGCATGAACATCATGGGCGTCAGCAACGCCGTCCAGTTCATGATCACGGGTTCGGTCCTGCTGGCCGCCGTGGTCGTCGACTCCCTGTCCCGCAGGAGCCAGAAGGCAGCGGGCCGGGCCTGAGCCCCCGGAGGAGCACCGATGGGCACCGAGCCGCGGAAAGCGCGCGACGACCGCCGGAGCGAGACCGAGACCGAGCGCGCCGACCGGCGCTGGCAGGAGGTCATCCAGGAGATCCGGGTCGCGCAGACCGGCGTGCAGATCCTCCTCGGCTTCCTCCTCACGGTCGTCTTCACCCCGCTCTTCCAGGGACTGTCGCAGACCGACAAGACGATCTACATCGTCACGGTCGTCCTCGGCTCCCTGGCGACCGGCGCGCTCATCGGCCCGGTGGCCTTCCACCGGATCGTGTCGGGGCGGCGGATCAAACCCCAGGCCGTCGTGTGGGCCTCCCGGCTCACCTTCGTCGGCATCGTCCTCCTCCTCGCCACCCTGACCTCGGCGCTGCTCCTGATCCTGCGCGTGGCCACGAACGACACGTACGTACCGTGGCTCGTCGCCGGGGTCCTCGTCTGGTACCTCCTCTGCTGGTTCGGCCTCCCTCTGTGGGTGCGCGCCCGGTACACCAGCCAGGAGGAGGAGTGAGCGTCGTCCCGGGCGTGGGCGGGCGTCCGTTTCCTACGGCCCGTCGACGTCCGTCGCGCCGGGGCCGATCCTGAGCTCGAAGTCGCCGTCGTATCGCTCGTGGCCCGCGATCACGGCGAGTTCGACGACCTCCACGCCCACCTCGCCCCGGACGATCAGCGGGTCCTTGCGCAGGTCCCTCATGAGCGCCACGCACATGCCGATCATGACGAGCACGAAGGGCGCGGCGACGAGGATGGTGAGGTTCTGGAGTCCCGCGAGCGCGTCGCCCTGGCCGTCGCCGACGAGGAGCATGACGGCCGCGACCGCTCCGGTCAGCACGCCCCAGAACACGACGACGGGACGGGTGGGTTCGAAGGCGCCGCGCTGGGAGAGCGTGCCCATCACGAGGGAGGCGGCGTCCGCCCCGGACACGAAGAAGATCCCGACGAGGACCATCACGAGCAGGCTCATGACCCCGGTGAGGGGGAACTCCTGGAGCAGGCCGAAGAGCTGCCCCTCGGGGGTGGTCTCCGCCGCCAGGCGGCCCTCCTCGCTGAGCTTCATCGCCGTACCGCCGAAGATCGCGAACCAGATCAGGCTGACGGTGCTGGGGACGAGGATGACGCCGCCGACGAACTGGCGGATGGTCCGGCCCCGGCTGATGCGGGCGATGAACATGCCGACGAAGGGCGTCCAGGAGATCCACCACGCCCAGTAGAAGACGGTCCAGCTGCCGAGCCAGTCGTGGATGTCCGCGCCGCTGGTGGCCTCGGTGCGGCCGGCGAGCTGCGGCAGGTCGTCGATGTAGGCGGCGATCGAGGTGGGCAGCAGGTCGAGCACGATGATCGTGGGGCCCGCCACGAAGACGAAGACGGCGAGGACGACCGCGAGCACCATGTTGGTGTTGGAGAGCCACTGGACGCCCTTCTCCACGCCGGAGACGGCGGAGAGGACGAAGGCCACGGTGAGCACGGCGATGATGCCGACGAGCAGCCCGGTGCCGGTCTTCTCCATCCAGCCCAGTTCCTCCATGCCGCTGCCGATCTGGAGCGCGCCGAGGCCGAGCGAGGCGGCGGAGCCGAAGAGCGTGGCGAAGATGGCCAGGATGTCGATGAAGCGGCCGGGACCGCCGTACGCCCACCGCTCGCCGATCAGCGGGACGAAGACGGCGCTGACGGTCTGGCGGCGGCGGCGCCGGAAGGTGGAGTAGGCGATGGCGAGGCCGACGACGGCGTAGATCGCCCACGGGTGGAGCGTCCAGTGGAAGAGCGTGGTGGCCATGGCCGTCTGCATGCGCTCGGCCGAGTCGACGGGGTGCGTGCCGGGGGGCGGGGTGCCGTAGTGGGCGAGGGGTTCGCTCACCCCGTAGAACATCAGGCCGATGCCCATGCCGGCGCTGAACATCATGGCGATCCACGACACGGTCCGGAACTCGGGGCCCTCGCTCTCCTGGCCGAGGGTGACCCGGCCGTAGCGGCTGACGGCGAGCCACAGGGCGAACACCACGAACCCGGACGCGACGAGCATGAACGCCCAGCCGCCGTTGCGGATCAGTCCGTCGAGGAGCTTGCTGGAGGTGCTCTCCAGGCTGTCCGTGGCGGTGGCGCCCCACACGACGAAGGCGACGGTGAGGACGGCGGTGACGCCGAAGACGATCCGGTCGGTACGGGCCCGGTGGTGCTGGTCGGGGCGGCCGGGCAGGTCCGCCGTCACGGGCAGCGGCGCCCCGCCCGCCCCTTCGGCGCCCGCTCGGCGGCCGTCGGGCTTCCGTTCTTCCTGAGACACGAAAGACACCTTTCACGGCATCGGGAACAAATGTGACGATGTATCCGTAAGGCAACCACAGACCGGGCGGGGCCAGTCGGGGGACACACGCGGTACGGACCGACGTATCCTCGGCCCGGCACGCCCGACGACGGACGGAAGAGGACGGAAACGGTGGCGGACAGACGCAGGACCGGCGCGGCGGCCGCGGACGACAACTCCCGTCCGCCCCTCCCCGACACCCCCGCACCGGCCGCGGACGGCGACTCCCGTCCGCCCCTCCCCGACACCCCCGCACCGGCCGCGGCCCCGCTCGGCGCCCGGGCCCGCGAGGCCGTCCTCCAGCGCATCGTCGACCGGCGGTACGCGCAGGGTGCGCGCCTGGTCGAGCGCGAGGTCGCCGAGGAACTCGGCATGTCCCGCGTCCCGGTGCGCGAGGCGCTCCGCGCCCTGGTCGCCGAAGGCCTCCTGGAGCTGCTCCCGCACAGCGGCGTCCGCGTGCGGCGGCTCGAACGGACCGACGTGGAGCACCTGTACGAGGTGTGGGAGCCGCTCGCGGTCCAGGCCTCGCGGCTCGCGGCGCGGGCCGTGGCGGCGGGCGGCGCCGAGGGCCTCGACGCGCTCCGGTCCACCCTCCACCAGGCCGAGTCGGCGGCCGCCGACGACGAGGGGACCCGCGAGGTGGCCGCCCACACCGCCTTCCACGAGGGCGTCGTCGCCCTGTCGGGCAATCCGCTGCTCGCGCGCACCATGGAGCAGTTGAGCTGGCAGCTGCGGCTGGTGTTCGGCCTGCGCGAGGAACCCGCCCACATGCGCGCCCAGCACGCCGAGATGTACCGGCACATCGCGGCGGGCGACCCGGAGGCCGCGGCGGCGAGCACGCTGCTGCACGTGCGCGACAGCAGGGCCGTCGCCCTGCGCTCCCTCTTCGGCGACAGCTGACACTATTTGTATACCAAGTGCGGGACGGGGGTACCTCCCGCATCCTTCCAACGCCTTCCTCGCACCCTTCGCGGCGAGGAACCCGCACAAAAGGAGACCGGATCCCGGCCGTCCAATCAACCTCTTGTCCGCCCTCTCGGCCTTGGTATACAAAACGGGGAAGTCATTCGGCCTACTCCCCAGGAGCTCCCGTGCGCGTCGAAGCCACTCCCCCGTCCTCCCCCTCGTCCGCCGGGGCGCTGTCCCGCCGCACGGTGCTGGCCGGGGCCGCCGCGCTCGCCGGCACGACCGCGGCGACGGCCGCGACGGCGGGCGCCGCGCACGCGGCCGGCACCGGTTCCGGGCCCACCGCGTCCGCGGCGGCCGGCGGCGCGGACCGCCGCGCGCGGACCGTGGTCTTCCGGAACGTGCGGGTGCTCGGCGCGGCGCGGGCCACGGACCTGGTGGTCGTCGACGGCCGGATCTCGGACGGCCCCGCGCCCCACGGCGCGAAGGTGGTCGACGGCGGCGGCCGGATCGCGCTGCCCTCCCTGGTCGACGCCCACATCCACCCCGAGAAGACGACGTGGGGCGGCTCGTGGGTGTCGCGGCGGCCGGCGAACTCCATCGCCGACTACGTCGCCCAGGACGTGGAGCTGTTCCGCAGCCAGCGCCGGCCGGTCGTGGAGCGCGCGTACGGCCTGATGTCCCACGCCGTCACCCGCGGCACCCGCGCGATGCGCGCCCACGCCGACGTGGCGCCCGCCTACGGCCTCGCCGGCGTGGAGGGGCTGGCCGAGGCCCGCGAGCGGCTGCGGCACGCCCTGGACGTCCAGATCGTGGCCTTCCCGCAGCACGGCGTGATCCGGACCCCGGGCACGGCGGCGCTCCTGGAGAGGGCGGCGCGCGCGGGCCTCGTCGACATGATCGGCGGCATCGACCCGATCGGCTTCGACCAGGCCCTCGACGAGCAGCTCGACACCGTCTTCGGCATCGCCGACCGGCACGGCGTCGGCGTCGACATCCACCTGCACGACCGCGGCGAGAAGGGCGTCAAGGCCATGCGCGGCATCATCGACCGCACGCGCGCCCTGTCGCTGGCCGGCAAGGTCACCGTCAGCCACGTCTTCTGCCTGCCCGGCCTGACGGACCGTGAACTCGGCTCGCTCGCCACCGACCTGGGCGCGCAGGACATCGCCCTCACGACGGTCGCGCCGTCCGACTCGCTGGTCCTGCCCATCGCCCGGCTGCGCGAGCACGGCGTGCGCGTCGGCCTCGGCTCCGACGGCGTGCGCGACTCCTGGAGCCCGTTCGGGAACGCCGACATGATGCACCGCGCGCACATCCTGGGCTGGGTGACGGACGTGCGCCTCGACGACGAACTGGCGGAGTGCTACCGGGTCGCGGCCCACGGCGGCGCGGACGTGATGGGCCTCGCGCACGCCGACCTCGCGCCCGGCGCGCCGGCCGACTTCGTCCTCGTGCGGGGCGAGTGCCTGCCGCAGGTCGTCGTCGACATGCCCCGCCGGGACATGGTCGTGCACGGCGGCGTCGTCGTGGCCCGCGACGGGGAGTTCCTCGACTGACGCACCCGCAGGTGGGGGCGGCGGGGGGCGGGCGTTGCGTAGGCTCGAAACGAGCGTTCCGCGCACCCGCACCACGCCGCCCCTACGCCGAGGAGAGCCCCATGACCACCGCCGAAGAAGGACGGCAGCAGCTGGACGCGGTCAGCGTCCTGAACGCGAAGAGGACCCTCCTCCAGCTGCTCGCCCGGGCGGGCGTCTGGTCGGGCGACGCGGAGGAGCTCATCGGCTTCGTCGAGGCCGGTGCCCTCGCGCTCGCGTACGAGGAGGTCGGCAAGGGGCCTTGGCGCGCGCCCGAGGAGAAGGACGAGCCGTACGCGGCCGGCTGGCGGGACGGCACCCGGGCCGTCACCGAGGCGCTCGGCGACATCGCCGAGCGGGCCCTGCGGAGCGCCGTCGCCGCCGACCCGACGACCGACTCCCCGGACGAACGCCCGCCGGTGGGGCGGACGGAGCTCGCGCGGACGAAGGTCGCGATGACCCCGCTCTACCTGTCGTTCACGGACGAGTCCGACCTCGACCCCGAGGTCACCGATCAGGTGCTCAGGGCCGTCCTCGGCACGATGAGCTCCCGGCAGCGCTCCCGGTACGCGGGACGCCTGACCGAGTTCGCGGCCACGCACCGCGCGCACCTCGAAAGGCTGTACGCCGAGTACGGCCCCGGCAGCGCCATCGCGATCCACGGCCGCTACTCGCTCGTCCACTCGCCCACCAGCGTCGCCGTGCTGGAGCGGCTCGCCACGGCGCCCGAGGCCCTGCACGAGGAGTGGGACGCCGCCGAGCTGCCGCCGGCCTGGCTGGACGGACTGGCCACGGCCTGGGGTGGGCCGGGGGCCTGACGGGCGGTCCGCCGGGCGGGCCCGGTGGCCGGTCGGGCGAGGGGTTCGCGAGGAGCGCGGGCGGTTCGGTGGACGGTCTGGTGATCGACACCCGGAAGAGATAGGTTAGGCTCACCTAACAACGCCTCGCGATGGTCGCTGCCCCACCCTCCCCTGCCCGGGGAGCCGCGGCCGCGCCCCAGCACCCCCTGCCCGGAGACAAGGATCCACCATGCCTTCTGTGTTCACCCCCCTTCGCCGTCGCGTCCTCGCGGCGGGCGCCGCCGCGGTCTCGCTCGGCCTGATGGTGACCGGGTGCGGTTCGGACGAGAAGAAAGACGACGCTGCGGGCTCGGCGGCCAAGGCTCCCGCGGGTGCCTTCCCCGTCACCATCAAGAGCGCTCTCGGTGACGCGGTCATCAAGGAGAAGCCCCAGCGCGTGGTGACCCTCGGCCAGGGCTCGGCCGAGACCGCGATCGCCCTCGGCAACGTCCCGGTGGGCATCGAGGAGTACCCCTGGGGCAGCGACAAGTCCGGCTACCTCCCCTGGATCCACGAGGCCGTGACGAAGTCCGGCGGCACGCTGCCCAAGCAGTTCAAGGGCGGCGAGGAGCTCGACATCGAGGCCATCACCGAGCTGGAGCCCGACGTCATCCTGGCCCCCTGGTCCGGTCTGACGCAGAAGCAGTACGACATCCTCAAGGACATCGCGCCCACCGTCGCCTACCCCGAGAAGGCGTGGAGCACGAACTGGGACCAGCAGATCGAGATCATCTCCAAGGCGCTCGGCCGGCCCGAGAAGGCCAAGGAGCTCGAGTCGAAGATCGACAAGCAGCTCGCCGACGCGGCCGCCTCGCGCCCCAACTACAAGAACGTCACGTTCTCGTACATCTACAACACCGGCCCCGGCAGCCTCGGCATCTTCAAGCCCGAGGAGCAGCGCGTCGCCATGGTCTCCAAGCTGGGCCTCCAGGTCGACCCGATCGTGAACACCTTCCCGGAGACCGAGGGCACCGACTCCGCCCTGATCGGCCTTGAGAACGCCAACAAGCTGGCGAAGAGCGACATCGCCTTCACGTTCTACATGGACGAGAAGTCCCGCAAGGCCGTCGAGGGCCAGCCGCTGTACGCGGCCATCCCCGCGGTGAAGAAGGGCGCCCTGGTCTACAGCCACGACACCCCGTTCGTCACCGCCTCCTCGATGATCAACCCGCTCACGGTGCCGTACAGCATCGAGCGCTACCTGCCGATGATCGACAAGGCCGTCGCCAAGGCCGGGAAGTAACAGCGGACCCAGCGTGACCACTCTCTCCCGGACCGGCCAGGGCCCCGTCGTGCGACGGGGCCCTGGCCGGCATGTCATGGCCGCCGTCCTGTGCCTGGCCCTGCTCGCCCTCGCGCTGCTCGCCAGCGTCATGTTCGGCAGCAAGTCGACGTCCGCCGGCGACGTCCTGCGGGTCGTCACCGGAGGAGGCGTCGACGACTACACCCGTACCGTCGTCGAGAGCCGCTACCCGCGCACCGCGCTCGGGGTGCTCGCGGGTCTCTGCCTCGCCGTCGCCGGCACCCTGATGCAGGGCATCACCCGCAATCCGCTGGCCGAGCCCGGCCTGCTGGGCATCAACGCGGGCGCGTCCGCCAGCATCGTCGCCGCCACCGCGTTCCTCGGCGCCTCCGGGCAGCGGGAGACCATCTGGTGGGCGCTGGTGGGCGCACTCGCGACCGGTGTCGTCGTGCACCTCATCGGCACGGCCGGCGGCGGCAACGGCCCGGTCCGCCTGGTCCTCGCAGGCGCGGTGCTCTCGGCCGTCCTCGCCGCCTTCATCCAGGCCGTCGCCCTGTCCAGGCCGCAGGTCTTCGACACCTACCGCTACTGGGTCGTCGGAGCGCTCGGCGGTCGCGGCTTCGACGCCGTGTGGGCGGTCCTGCCGTTCGCCGGGGCCGGCTTCGTCCTCGCGGCGCTGCTCGCGCCGGGGCTCAACGCCATGGCGATGGGCGACGACAAGGCCGCCTCGCTCGGCATCAGCCCCGCGCGCGTGAAGGGCGCCGGGCTGCTCGCCGCGACCCTGCTCGCGGGCGCCGCCACCGCGGCCGTGGGACCCATCGCCTTCGTCGGACTCGCCGTCCCGCACGTCGTCCGGGCGCTGGTGGGCGCCGACTTCCGCCTGCAGATCCTGTTCTCCTCCCTCGCGGGACCCGCCCTGCTGCTGTTCGCGGACGTCATCGGACGGGTCCTCCTGCGGCCGCAGGAGCTGATGGTCGGCGTCGTCACCGCCTTCGTGGGCGCGCCCGCCCTGCTCTTCGCCGTCCGCCGCATGAGGGGAGCGGCATGAAGACCGCCGAACCGACCGACACCGCGACCGAGACCCCGACCGACACCGGGGCCGGCCCGCGGGCCGCGGCGGCGCGCCGTCCGGCCGGGCCGCCGCGGCGCACCCTCGTCCGGATCGGCCCCTGGGTCGCCGTGCCCGTGCGCCGCTCCTCCCTGATCGCCGCCGCGGTCACCCTGCTGCTGCTCCTGGGCGCCGCGACGGCGACGCTGTCGATGGGCCGGCTCGGCATCCACCTCGCCGACCTGCCGTCGGCCCTCATGGGCGAGGCGACGGGCAAGAACGCCTTCGTCCTGAACCGCTTGCGCGGTCCCCGGCTCGTGGTGGCCATCGCCACCGGAGCGGCCTTCGGCCTGTCCGGGGCCCTGTTCCAGTCCGTCACGCGCAATCCGCTGGGCAGCCCCGACGTGATCGGGCTCGGCGCCGGAGCCGGCGCGGGCGCGGCGGCCGCCGCGCTCTTCCTGCCCGACGTCATGCCGGTCGCCGTCGGCTCCCTGCTCGGCGCGCTGATCGCCATGGCCGTCGTCTACTTCGCCACCGGGACCGGTTTCCGCAGCCCGGGGCGGCTGGTGGTGGCGGGCATCGGTGTCGCCGCGATGGCGACGGCGCTGACCCAGTACGTGGTGTACGCCGTCGAGCGGGACAAGGCCAGCGCCCTCACCGCGTACATCAACGGCAGCCTGTCCGCCCGATCCTGGGACGACGCGACGACGATCTGGGCCGTCCTCCTCATGTCCGTGCCCTTCGCCGCGCTCCTCGCCCGGCCGCTGAGCATCGGCGAGATGGGCGACGACACCTCCACCGGTCTCGGAGCCCGCCCGGCCCGTACGGCGACGGCGGCGGTGGCCCTGTCGATCGTGCTGTCCGCCGGCGCCGTCAGCGTCGCGGGTCCGATCGCCTTCATCTCCCTGACGGCACCCCAGATCGCCAAGCGCGTCACCCGCAGCGGCGGCCCGCACCTCGTGATGTCGACGCTCCTCGGCGCCCTGCTCCTCGTCCTCGCCGACCTCACCGCGCAGCAACTGCCCCTGTTCGACGACCTCCCGGTCGGCCTGTACACGATGGCCGTCGGCGGCGCGTACCTCGGCTACCTGCTGATCCGGGAGTGGCACCGGCCCGTGTGAGCCACCGGGGGCACCCCCTAGGCGGTGCCGAGCTCCTCGCCGACGCGCACGTTCCAGCGGCCCGCGCGGCCGGTGAGGTGGACGGCGCTCAGGGGGCGCACGTCGAGGCGCCAGGAGGTGGAGTCCGGTGCCGCGAGGGCGTGGAGGACGGCGGCGCGGACGACGTCCGGCTCGGCGACGACGGTGACGGGGCCCGAGGTGGTCCCGAGGGCGTCGAGCCACGCGGCGACCCGGTGGCGGAGGTCCCGCAGGGACTCGCCGCCGTGGGGCGCCGCCGACGGGTCGGAGAGCCAGTCGGCGACCGCGGGTTCCTCGCTCGCGGCGACGTCGGCGAGCGTCCTTCCCCGCCAACTCCCCATGTCGCAGGCGGCGAGTTCGCCCGCCGGCTCGGCCCGGAGGCCGAGGGCCTCCGCGGTGCGGCGGCAGCGCTCGGACGGCGAGGCGTACGCGCGGGAGGCCGGGGCGAGCGACGGGGCGACGGCCTCGGCCCGGGCGGTCCCCGCCGGGTCGAGGGGGGCGTCGTCGTCGAAGCGCACCTCGCGCAGGGCTTCGTTCGTCGCCGGGGAGATCAGCGTCAGCCGGACGGTCATCGGGCTCCTTCGTCGAATCCGGTGTGCGGAGGGGGCGTACGGAGAGTGATCCAGGCCTCACGCCCTTGGCGGCGGACCCGGCACGCGGTACGGTCAGGCGACATCTGAACAGCGTGACGACGGCGAGACGGAAGTCCGGTGAGAATCCGGCACGGTCGCGCCACTGTAAGCCGCGGCGCCACGAAAGGTGACGGCGCGGGGAGTCAGACCCGTGGACCGTCGTCTTGCACCACCGTTTGGGACGCGAGTTCCCGCAGGAGGTTTCATCATGGCCGAGGCTGTCGTCTCCGCTGCCGTATCCGCCCCTTCCGTGGCCGTACCGGCTCCGCTGCCCGTCCGGGCCGTCCTTCCCTGGGCCTTCTTCGTCGGCCTTCTCGCCCTGATCGCGCTGTACTTCGTCGGTGCCGAGCAGGGTGCCACCTCGCTGTTCGCCGGCTCCGACGTGCACGAGTGGGTGCACGACGGTCGCCACCTGCTCGGCTTCCCCTGCCACTGAGGGGCGCCCCGCACATGCACGCCTCAACTGTGAGAGCCCTGCTGGTCCGTGGCATGCTCGCGGGCCTGATCGCCGGCCTCTTCGCCTTCGCCGTGGCCTATGTGGTGGGTGAACCTCCCGTCGACGGCGCCATCGCCGTCGAGGAGGCCCAGGCCGCCCACGAGGCCTCCGGGGCGCACGCCGGTCACGGCGGCGGCGCGGCCACCGGGGAAGCGGCGGAGGAAGAGGAGGCCGTCAGCCGCGGCGTCCAGTCGACCCTCGGCCTGGCCACCGGTGTCCTGGTGTACGGAGTGGCGCTGGGCGGCATCGCCGCGCTCGCGTTCTCCTTCGCCCTGGGACGCGTCGGCCGGTTCAGCCCGCGGGCGACCGCGGCGCTGGTCGGGGCCGCCGCCTTCACGACCGTCTACCTGGTGCCGTTCCTCAAGTACCCGGCCACCCCGCCGGCGGTCGGCAACCCGGACACCATCGGGAAGCGCACGACGCTGTTCTTCCTGATGATCCTGCTCAGCGTGCTCCTCGGCATCGCCGCGGTGATCGTCGGGCGTCGGCTCGCGCCGCGTCTGGGCAACTGGAACGCGACCCTGGCCGCCGGTGCCGGCTTCGTCGCCGTGACGGCCGTCGCCTTCGCGGTGCTCCCGTCGAACGACGACGCCGTCCGGGCGGGCTTCCCGGCCGCGCTCCTCTGGGAGTTCAGGGTGGCCTCGCTGGCCATCCAGCTGGTCCTGTGGGCGGTGTTCGCGGTGGTCTTCGGCGTCCTCGCGCAGAGGACCCTCGCGCCGCGGGCCGCCGCCGACCCCCAGGGACGGCTCGGGGCACCGGTCGCCGGCTGACCGGAGGGCGCCCCCGGCTCCGCCCCGCACGCCGCTCGCGTGCGGGGCGGAGCCGTGTCCGGGGCACGGGCGGAAGCGACGGCCGGGGTACGGGCGGGACAGCGGCCGGGCCAAGCCGCTGGGAGCGCTCTCAGGCGATGCGGGCTGCGGATATCCTGGTAGGTGAAGGACCGTGGTTCCGGGGCGGCATCCGGGAGCCGCGGACCGCCGCCCGCCCACCAGCCGACGCAGTCGAGGAGCGCCCGCCGTGACCGAACCGACCACGGGGTCCCGCCCCACGCTGGAAGCCGTCGCCGCGCACGCGGGCGTGTCCCGGGCCACGGCCTCGCGGGTCGTGAACGGCGGTGCGGGGGTGCGCTCCCCGCTGGTCGAGAAGGTGCGCCGGGCGGTCGAGGAGCTCGGCTACGTGCCCAACCACGCCGCGCGCACCCTGGTCACCCGGCGCAACGGCGCAGTGGCCGTCATCATCGCGGAGCCGGAGTTCCGCGTCTTCTCCGACCCGTTCTTCGAGCAGCAGGTGCGCGGCATCAGCCGGGAGCTGACGGCGCACGACGCGCAGTTGGTGCTGCTGTGGGTGGAGGGCCCCGGGGACCACGACCGGATCGCCCGCTACCTCGGCGGCGGGCACGTCGACGGCGCGCTGGCGTTCTCGCTGCACAGCGACGACGCGCTGCCGGCCGTGATCGACCGGGCCCGGATCCCCGTGGTCTTCGGCGGGCGGCCCGCCCCGGGCACCGCGCCGACCGTCCCGTTCGTCGACTGCGACAACCGCGGGGGCGCCCGGGAGGCGGTGCGGCACCTGGTGGGGCTCGGCCGCCGGACCATCGCCCACATCTCGGGGCCGCCGGACCAGACGTCCGCGGTCGACCGGATCCACGGCTACCGGGACGTCCTCATCGACGCCGATCCGGAGCTGCTGTGCGGGGGCGACTTCACCGAGGAGAGCGGGGCCCGCGCGATGGCGGAGCTGCTCGACCGGCGGCCGGACGTCGACGGGGTGTTCGTCGCGAACGACCTGATGGCCTCGGGCGCGCTGCTCACCCTGCGGGAGCGGGGCGTGCGGGTGCCCCAGGACGTGGCGGTCGTGGGCTTCGACGACATGGACTCGGTGGTCCGCAGGACCACCCCGGCGCTCACCACGGTGCACCAGGACATCGAGGGCATGGGCCGGCTGATGGTGAAGCTGCTGATGCGGCTGCTCGACGGGACGGGCCCCGAGGGGCCCGAGTCGGTGATCACCCCGACGTCGCTCGTCCGCCGCGACTCCGCCTGACGGGGCTGGGGGCGGAGAGGGAAACGCGGGCGGGGGGGGCGGGGGGGGGGGGCCCCCGCCCCCCCCCCCGCGCGGGCCCCCCCCCCCCGGGCGGGGGGGGGGGGGGGGGGGGTAACGGGGGGGGGGGGGCGGGGGGGGCCGCCCCGGGCCCCGCCGCCGTCTCGCGGGACCGCCGGTCAGTCGTACGGGATGACGACCACGGAGCGGTCGGTGCCCGTCTGGAGCCGGGAGTCGCCGTTGCCGATGGCGCTCCAGACCTCCAGGCGGACCGTGCCGCCGCGCAGGTCGCCGAGCGTGCCGGTCGCCGCCCGCAGGCCGCGGCCCTGGGTGTACTCCTCCCAGCCGGTGACCGGGTCGGTCGCGAAGTAGTGGTACGTCTCCGTCCGGTCGAAGGTGCCGTCGCCGGTGAGGTCGTAGCTGATCCGGGCCTGCTGGCCGAGGCCGACGGCCGTGCCGGCGTCGAGCTGGAGCCGGAAGGCGGTGGCGGCGCCGGGCCTGAGGGTGCCGTTGACGCCCTTGACCTCGTAGACGAGCGGCCGGTAGGGGGTGCCGTCGTGGTTGGTGCCGTTCGCCGAGGCGACGGTGTCGCTGCCGGCGGTGGCGCCGGTGGCCGTGGTGAGCGTCCCGCCGGTGCGGAGCTGGAAGGTGTTGCCGGTGGACGGCTCGGGGTCGGGGTCGGTGCCGCCGGTTCCGCTGCCGGTGGCGGTGGAACGGGCGGGCACGGTCAGGGTCTTGCCGTCGGAGAAGGTGACCGTGCGGGCGGTCGCGCCGTGGTTGTGGGCGACGTAGGTGCGGGTGGTGCCCTTCAGGAAGACGGCGGAGGTGGGCAGGTTGCCGCTGACCGTGGCGTCGGGGGCGCCGAGGGTGTCGAGGGCGGTGAGCCAGTGGTAGGTGTGGGCCTTGGACTCGCCGGCCTCCGGGGTGTATCCGGTGTTCCCCGCGTCCCACTTGGCCTTGGCGGCGGCGGGGTCGGCGAAGGACTGGAACTCCCAGAGGATGTCGCGCCATTCGACGGCGGGGCCGCCGTTCTCCCGTTCCATCTCGGCGATGTTGCGCCGGACGGCGTCCTTGTGTCCGCCGAGGTGCAGGGAACCGCCGGTCACGGGGAGGACGTTGATGCCGTGGATCTCCTCCGGGTTCGCGGTCCACCAGGTGGAGTAGGCGGCGCCGCTGCCCCAGACCATGCCGACGGTGTCGTGCTGGAAGGAGGCGGGGAAGACCTGCTGGTCGGCGTCGAACCAGTACTGGGCGATGGCCTCGCCCTCGGTGGTGAGCAGGTAGGTGCCGAGGTCGCGCAGGGCGGTGTCGCCGGTGGCCGAGCCCCACAGGACGAGCGCGGCGCTGAGGTTGGTCGACTCGGAGGAGGACTCCTGGTTGTTGCCGGCGGCGAAGCCCTGGTGGCCGCTGGCCCAGCTGTGTCCCGCGTAGACGTCGAAGCCGCGCAGGAAGGGGAAGGCGCCGTCGGTGCGGCTGGGGTTGGCGGTGTCGCGCACCAGGGTCTTCACCATGGCGCCCCAGGCGGAGTCGGCGGCCCAGGCGGGGTCGTACTGGGCGACGATCGCGGCGGCGTACACGTAGTAGCCGTAGTGGAAGTGGTGGTCGTTGAGTTCGGTGTCGCTGCCGTAGGAGGCGGGATAGCCGGTGAGCGTCTTCCACGCCTGGTCGTACGAGAACTCGTTGGCGCCGCCGGCCGTGAACCACTCCTGGAGGCGGCCCTTCATGAGGCCGAGCAGCTTGTCGCGGATGGCGCCCTCGCCGATCTGGTCGGCGAGCGGGACCAGCTGGGCGAGCTTGCCGAGCGCCTTGCCGGTCCAGTAGGTGTCGACGGCTCCGGAGAAGGGGTCGGAGGAGTTCGCCACCTCGTTCAGGTAGCCGCGCAGCCGGGCGGTGTCCGCGCCGGTGCCGCCGGGGAGGGCGGGCAGGGTGGCCGCGGCGCGCTGGGTGGTGGTGAAGGAGGCGGCCTCGCGGACCTTCATGGTGCCGCGGGGCGAGACGTAGGTGTACGGGGTGAGCGGGTCGGTGGTGTGCAGCCACTGGTGGCGGTAGAGGGCCTGGAGGGTGCCGCGCTCGGTGCCCTCCTTGGCCTCGGTGGTGAGGCTGTAGGTGGCGCGGACGGTGCCGGCGTCGTAGCTCCAGTTCACGGTGGATCCGGTGACGAAGCTGTAGGCGTACTTCCGGTAGGTCGCGAGGGCGCCGGTGGAGGGAAGGACGGCGACGGAGAAGTAGTCCTTGCCGCCGAGGCCGGCGGTGACGGTGGTGCCGGAGACGTTCCAGTCGGTGCCGCTGGGGGCGAAGAGGGCGTAGTGGTGGCCCGCGACGGTGATGCCGAGGACGTTGCCCTGGTCGGCGAAGACGGCGGGCGCCTCGGCCGTGGTGATCCGGGCGTCGCCGCCGGTGCCCTTGGCGTACACGAAGGGCAGGCCGTGGCCGATGGTGGTGCGCAGGGTGCGGGAGCCGTCGGACCAGTAGGGGGTGACGGTCCAGTCGGACCAGGCGTCGGCCTTGGTGTCGGGCGAGTTCAGGCCGGTGAGGCCGAGGGTGAGGTCGCGTTTGTGCGCGTACTCGTACTGGCGGCCGTCGCCGACGACGGCGGGGCTGGTCGGGTAGCCGACCTCCAGGCCGCCGGCGACGGCCTGGTAGGTGAGCGGGTGGCCGTACATGGGGGTGGAGTACGGGTTGTCGCCGTAGCGCTGGAAGGCGAGGGAGGACCACCAGTCGTTGGTGGGGACCGGCTTGCCCTGGGCGGCGGCGGTGACCTTGGGGGTGACGGGCGCGCCGGTGTTGGTGGTGGGGCCGGAGGTTCCGGCGGGGCGGGTGTCGGAGTAGCTTCCGGCGCCGGTGGGGACGGTGGCGGCGGCCGCGGGGGCGGCGGCGGGGCCGAGTCCCAGGGCTGCGAGGGCGGAGACCAGGACCAGCGCTGCGGCCGGCCGTGTGCGGGGGGCTGGCATGAACGGCACCTCATGTCGTCGCGGAGTCGCGGTGAGCGGGCGGCTGAGAGCGCTCTCAGATGGCCGGAAACGTAAAACCCTTGAAACGACTGTGTCAAGAGATTGAACACAGTGGGGAGTTGAGGCCGTGTCTCGTCCGTTACGCCTTCGAGCCTTGACGGATGAGCCGCTCCGCAGGCACGCTCCCTCCGCAAGCTTGAGAGCGCTCTCAACCGCTCTCGCTCGTTCCGGAGCCAAGGGAGGCTTCCCATGCCCATCGCCCGAGCCGCCAAGAGAACCGCCGTCCGCCTGGGGGCGGTCGCGCTCACCGGGGCACTCCTCGCCGCCTGTGGAGGTTCGACGGACGACACGTCGTCGGACGGCGCGGGCGGCAAGGTCACGATCACCGTGGACCTGTTCGGCTCCTTCGGGTACAAGGAGGCCGGGCTCTACGCCGAGTACGAGAAGCTCCACCCCGGCGTCACCATCAAGCAGACGGACACCGAGGACGAGGCCGACTACTGGAAGTCCCTCCAGACCCGGCTCGCCGGCGGCGGCGGGCTCGCCGACGTCCAGGGCATCGAGGTCGGCCGGATCGCCTCCGTCACCCAGCAGCAGGCCGACCGCTTCACCGACCTCAGGAAGTACGGCGCGGACGGGCTGAAGGACCAGTTCGCCCCCGCCAAGTGGGCCGCCGCCACCGGCAAGGGCGGCGAGGTCCTCGGTCTCGGCACGGACGTCGGCCCCGAGGCGATGTGCTACCGCACGGACCTCTTCGCGCAGGCGGGACTCCCGACCGACCGGGACGAGCTGGCGAAGAAGTGGGCCACCTGGGACGGCTACCTGGACCTCGGCAAGCAGTACAAGGCGAAGGCCACCGGCAAGCGCGCCTGGCTCGACAGCGTCGGAAGCCTCTACTCGATCATGATCGGCCAGGAGAAGGAGCGGTACTACGACGCCTCCGGGAAGCTGATCTGGGAGGACAACCCCGCCCTCCGCACCGCCTGGGACCACTCCGTCCAGGCGGCCCAGGACGGCCTGAGCGCCAAGCTCGACCAGTGGTCCCCCGCGTGGAACCAGGCCTTCGCCGCCGGCTCCTTCGCCACCATCCCCTGCCCCGCCTGGATGCTCGGCTACATCAAGGGCCAGGCCGGTGAGGCCGGCAAGGGCAAGTGGGACGTCGCCCCGCTCCCCGGCGGCGCCGGCAACTGGGGCGGTTCCTACCTCGCCGTGCCCAAGGCCGCCGCGCACAAGAAGGAGGCGTACGAGCTGATCAAGTGGCTCACCGCCCCCGAGCAGCAGGCCCGGCTCTTCGAGAAGCAGGGCAACTTCCCCTCCGCCACCGGTGCGATCGAGAAGGTCGCCGGCGCGAAGGACCCGTTCTTCTCCGACGCCCCGATCGGGAAGATCTTCGGCGACGCGGCGAAGGCGGCCCCCGTCCAGGTCCTCGGCGTCCACGACCAGAACATCGCCCAGCAGATCACCAACGCCCTGAGCGAGGTCGAGCGCAAGGGGACCTCGCCGGAGAAGGCCTGGTCCAACGCGAAGAAGGGCGTCGAGAACACCATCGGCTGACGCGCCCGGTCGGCCGACCCGCACCCTCGGCCGACCCGCACCGCCGGTCCACCCGCCCGCCCGGCCGGCCGTCGCGCTTCCCCGGACGACCCGCCCGGCCGTCCGCCGCGCTCCCGGGCCGACGCGCACGGCCGCCCCGCCCCGCCTCCCCGGACGACCGCGCCGCCGGTCGTCCGGCACACCCCGCCCCGACCGCACCGACCTCTCACCGAAGGGCCGCACCGTGACCCTCACCGCATCCCAGGCACCGGCCCCGCCCGGCCGGACCGCCCCGCCACCGCGGCGGGGATCCGCCCGGCGGGCCTGGCGGACGCTCTCGCCGTACGCCTATCTGGCCCCGTTCTTCACCCTGTTCGCCGCGTTCGGACTGTTCCCGCTGGTGTACACGGCGTACGTCTCGCTGTACCGGGTGGAGCTCCAGACGCCCGGCGACATGCAGTGGCGCGGCCTCGGGAACTACACCGCGCTGCTCGGCGACGAGTACTTCTGGCTCGCGCTGCGCAACACGTTCACCATCGGGGTGCTCTCCACCGTGCCCCAGCTGGTCATGGCGCTCGGCCTCGCGCACCTGCTGAACTACCGGCTGCGCGGCCGCACCTTCCTGCGGACCGCGATCCTGCTGCCGTACGCGACCTCGGTCGCCGCCGCCACCCTCGTGTTCGCCCAGCTCTTCGGCAGCGACTTCGGGCTCGTCAACTACGTCCTGGGCGTGGTCGGCGTCGACCCCGTCGACTGGCAGAACGACACGGTCGCCTCGCAGGTCGCCGTGTCGAGCATCGTCGTCTGGCGCTGGACCGGGTACAACGCGCTGATCTACCTGGCGGGCATGCAGTCCATCCCGCACGAGCTGTACGAGGCCGCCGCGATGGACGGCGCCTCGCGGTGGCGGCAGTTCTTCCACGTCACGCTGCCCGGGCTGCGGCCCACGATCGTCTTCACCGTCGTGGTCTCCACGATCGGGGCCACCCAGCTCTTCGGGGAGCCGCTGCTGCTCGAAGGCCAGATATCGGGCGGCATCTCGCACCAGTACCAGACGCTCGGGCTCTACATGTACGAGCAGGGCTGGGGCTTCTTCCACCTGGGCCGGGCGGCGGCCATCGCCTGGGTGATGTTCCTGCTCATCGTGGTGCTGGTCGGGGTCAACGCCCTGATCGCGCGCCGCCGTTCCCGCAAGGAGGCCGGCCGATGACCGCGCCGATCGCCCCCGCGGCGGCCCCGGGGCCGTCCGCCCCCGCCACCCCGCCGGCCGGCGGCCGCCGGACTCCCCCGCGCACGGGCCGGCCGCGCCGCGGTGCCCCGCGGGCAGGGCGCACCCTGCACGCCGGCCCGGTCGCGTACGCGATCCTGATCGTCGCCGTCCTCGTGTCGGCGTTCCCGTTCTACTGGACGATCGTCGCCGCCAGCCGCTCCAACGCCGATCTGGCCCGGGTCCCGCCGTCGCTGCTGCCGGGCCCGAACCTGATGCGGAACTTCGAGGCGGTCGTCGAGGAGGCGGACATCGGCAAGGCGCTGCTGAACTCGCTGGTCGTCTCGGGCTCGATCACCGTGGGCACCGTGCTGTGCTGCACGCTGGCCGGTTTCGCCTTCGCCAAGCTGCGCTTCCGGGGGCGGGGCGCGCTGCTCGCGATCACGGTGGGCACGATGATGATCCCGCCGCAGCTGGGCGTCATCCCGCTGTTCATGCTGATCGCCGAACTGGGCTGGGTGAACCAGCTCCAGGCGGTGATCCTGCCGGGTCTGGTGTCGGCGTTCGGGGTGTTCTTCATGCGGCAGTACCTGGTGCAGTCGCTGCCCGACGAGCTGATCGAGGCGGCCCGGGTCGACGGCGCGTCGACGGCCAGGATCTTCTGGTCGATCGTGGTGCCGGTGGCCAGGCCCGGCATGGCGGTGCTCGGCCTGCTGACCTTCATGGCGGCGTGGAACGACTTCTTCTGGCCGATCGTCGCCCTGACCTCCTCCGAGCCCACCGTCCAGGTCGCACTGCGCCAGCTGGGCGGCGGCTACGTCCACGACCAGTCCGTGATCATGGCGGGCACGCTGCTCGGCACGCTCCCGGTGCTGCTCGTCTTCGGCCTCCTCGGCCGCCAGATCGTCGGCGGCATCATGCAGGGCGCGGTCAAGGGCTGACCCGCGGCCCGCCGCCGGCCCGCCCTCACCCCACTCTCGCCCTCGCATGCACACCCTCACCCGCACCTCCCCCTGCCTCTCCCCAAGACGTCTCACTCCAAGGGAGTTCCCGTCCCATGACCGCGCTCGACACCCGTACCCACACCGACGACACGACCGCCCTCCGCTTCCCCGAGGGGTTCCGCTGGGGCACCGCGACCGCCGCCTACCAGATCGAGGGCGCGGCGACCGAGGACGGCCGCACGCCCTCCATCTGGGACACCTTCAGCCGCACCCCGGGCAAGGTCCGCAACGGCGACACCGGTGACATCGCCGCCGACCACTACCACCGGCTCGACGAGGACATCGCCCTGATGCGGCAGCTCGGGGTGACCGACTACCGCTTCTCGATCGCCTGGCCCCGGGTCCAGCCGACCGGGCGGGGACCCGCCGTGCGCAAGGGCCTGGACTTCTACCGGCGGCTCGTCGACTCGCTCCTGGAGGCCGGCATCCGCCCGGTGGCGACGCTCTACCACTGGGACCTGCCGCAGGAGCTGGAGGACGCGGGCGGCTGGCCGCACCGGGAGACCTCGTACCGCTTCGCCGAGTACGCGGGGATCATGGCGGACGCCCTCGGCGACCGGGTGGCGACCTGGACGACGCTGAACGAGCCGTGGTGCGCCGCGTTCCTCGGCTACGGCAACGGCGTGCACGCCCCGGGCCGGACCAGCGACCTGGCCGCGCTGCGCGCCGCCCACCACCTCAACCTGGCCCACGGGCTCGCGGCGCGGGCGCTGCGCGGTGCACTGCCCGGCTCCGCCGAGGTGTCGCTGACGCTCAACCTGCACGCGGTGCGGGCCCGTTCGCAGGCGCCGGAGGACCTGGACGCGGCGCGGCGGATCGACGCGGTCGGCAACCGGATCTTCCTCGACCCCGTCTTCCACGGCAGGCTCCCCGAGGACCTGGTCCGCGACACGGCGGCGGTCACGGACTGGTCCTTCGTCCAGGACGGCGACCTCGCGGCGGCCGCCGCGCCGCTCGACTCGCTCGGCATCAACTACTACTCCCCCGCCGTCGTCGCCGCCGGGTCCTCCGAGTCGCCGTCGCCGTGGGCGGGCGCGGAGAAGCACGTCCGGTTCGAGCCCGCGCCCGGTCCGCGCACCGCCATGGACTGGCCGGTGGACGCGGACGGGCTGCACGAGCTCCTGGTCCGGCTGCGGGACGAGCTGCCCGGCGTGCCGCTGGTGATCACGGAGAACGGCGCGGCGTACGACGACTACGCCGACCCCTCGGGCCGGGTGAAGGACCCCGAGCGGGTGGCGTACCTGCACGCGCACCTCGCGGCGGTGCACCGCGCCCTCGCCGACGGCGCGGACGTGCGGGGCTACTTCCTGTGGTCGCTCCTGGACAACTTCGAGTGGGCGTACGGCTACAGCAAGCGGTTCGGCATCGTCCACGTCGACTTCGCCACCCAGCGGCGGACGCTCAAGGACAGCGCCCGCTGGTACGCGGACGTCATCGCCCGGGGCGGCCTCGCGCGGTCCTGAGCCCGGCGGCGCGGAGGAGGCGCCGCGACCACCCCCCGGGTGCGCGGCGCCCCCGGTCAGGGACGGTCCTGCCTCACAGGCGCTGCCACAGGGCGGGGACGTTCGGCGGCTCCCAGCCCGACTGGGCCTGGTGGCCCTGGAGGCAGCGGTAGCTCCCGCCGCCGTACGTGACCGTGTCACCGGCCGCGTAGACCTTGCCCGCGGCCCAGGTGCCGCCCGGCTGGGGTTCGCCGGGGCCGGGGCCGGGGCCGCTCCCGGTGGTCTTCAGGGTCAGGCCGTAGTTCTGGAGCAGCGGGTTCAGCGGCTGGAAGAAGGTGGTGCCGCCGCTGGAGCAGGTGCCGGAGCCGCCCGAGGTGACGCCCTGCGCCTGGCTGCCGGAGATGTACGAGCCGCCGGAGTCGCCGGGCTCGGCGCAGACGGTCGTACGGGTCACCCCGGTGATGGTGCCCTCGGGGTAGGTGACGCTCGTGTTGTGCTGCTGCACGGTCCCGCAGTGCCAGCCGGTGGTGGAGCCGGAGCGGCACACGGAGGAGCCGACGGGCTGGAGCACCGAGCCGGTCACCTGGACGTTGCCGCCGGAGCCCTTGACGTACGGGGTGGCGGTCCAGTTGGAGTTGGCCGCGACCCAGGCCATGTCGTTGCCGGGGAAGATCGAGCCCTGGAAGCTGCCCTGCGCCACCTGGTTGAAGCCGCTGGTGGTGGTGCCGGCGCGGCCGCAGTGGCCGGCGGTGGCGAAGCCCTGGGTGGTGCCGCGGGTGACCGCGAAGCCGACGGAGCAGCGGCCGCCGCCGCCCATGTAGTAGGCGTCGCCGCCCCGGATGTCGTACAGCGGGCGCGGCGCCTCGGCCGTGCGGACGACGCGGACGAGGTCGCGCGGGACGCCGGTGGCCCGGACGAGCCGCGCCCCGGCGCCGGCCTTCGCCTCCTCGACGACGAGGACGTTGGCCCGGACGTCGACGTAGCGGACGGGGGCCTCGGCGGTGGCGGCCCGGTCGAGGGCCTCCTTGGCGCGCTCCAGGGCGGTCAGGCCGTGCGTGACGAGCCGGACGCGCGCCCCGGTGGCCCGTATCGCGGCGGTGTCGGCGGCCCGGGTGGTGGCCACGGTCAGGGTGTCGGCCTCGGCACCGTCGACCCAGGCGCCGGCGAACGTCCCGCCGAGGTCCTGGCGGAGCCGGGCGGCGGTGGCACCGGCCTCGGCCTCGTGGGCGAGGCGGCGCAGGGACTGCTCCCGGGTGAGGCCCAGGTCGCGTCCCATGGCACGGAGGAGTTCGGGCTGGGCGGAGGCCGCGCCGAGGGTCTGCGCGGCGGTGCTGACGGCGGGGGTCGGGGCGGTGTCCCGCGCCTGCGGGGCCGCGGTGGCGGAGCCTGCCTGGAGGCCGGCCAGCGCCATTCCGGCGGCGGCCAGCGCGGTACACGCCGCGCGGGCGTGTCGTCGGAGCATGGGTGTCTCCTCGGTTCTCGGTGGGGGATCTCCTGAGAAGGTAGGAGTCCCGACGAGGAGACGGCAGCGGCCAGTTCGCCCCTGCCTCCGTGTTATGCCCCGGCCGCCGGAAGGTGCGGTGCCGGGGTTCCGCCGGCGCTCCGGGCCAGCGCGTCGGCGTGGGCGGCGCGGGTGTGGCGGAGGACGGCGGCGGCCCGGTCGGCGGCGCGGCCCTCGGGGTGCCAGCCCAGGAGGTGCCGCCAGACCAGGGGCGTCCCGGCCAGCGGGCGGGTGACGAGGCCGGGCGTCACGGGGAAGGTCGCCCGGCACAGGCCGACGGCCCGGCCGACCTGGACGAGGTGCACGCAGGACGCGGTGTCCGTCTCGTACACGCAGGCCGGGGTGAAGCCCGCGCGCACGCAGGCGGCCGCGAAGCAGTCGCCGAAGCAGCCGTCGCCCGGGACGTCGGTCCAGGCCTCGGCGGCGAGTTCGGCGAGGTCGATCTCGGTGCGGAGGGCCAGGGGGTGGTCGGCGGCCAGCATGACGTACACCGGGTCGCGGGCGACCTCCGTCCACGCCAGTCGGCCCGCCTCGGGTGCGCCGCTCTCGCCGCAGACGCCGACGAGGGCGAAGTCGAGCCGTCCGGCGACCACTCCGCAGGCGATCTCGCGCTCCGACCACGAGGTGTACGTGGTCACCTGCGCCCCCGGGTCGGTGCGGGCGATGCGGTCGACGAGTCCGCCGAGCAGCGGGCCGTGCGTGCCGCCGAGCCGGTATCCCTCCGTGCCTTCGCGCGCGAAGCGCACCGCCTCCTCCTGCAGTTCGCACACGGCGGGCAGCACCACGCGTGCCCGCTCCACGACCAGGTCGCCGAGCGCCGTGGCCCGCACGCCGTCCCGGCCGCGCACGAACAGCTCTCCGCCCAGTGCCCGCTCGATCCTCTTCAGCTGCGCGCTGAGGGCCGGCTGGGCCAGTCCCAGGACCGTGGCGGCGCGCGTGAGGCTCCCCGCGTCCGCGATGGCCCGGATCGTCTTGAGGTGTCTCAACTCCAAGTCCATACAGGGAGCTTGACGCCGGACGACCGATAGGTCCAGACCAGGTGGCGTACCGGTGTCCCCCGCTCGGCCGCTCCCGGGGAACCGAAAGGATCTTCGTGTCGTCTTCCCGACCGAAGGGCGGCCGGGGTCCCGGGGGACGGCGGGCCGCCGAGGATGGACGAGGGCTAGGAGCACGCGGTGGCGGTCACGCTCGCGGAGGAGATCATGCTGCTGTCGCTGGACGACGCGTCCGGCGCGGCGAAGGAACGGCAGTCCGCGGCCTGGGCCGTCGCGGGCGGGATCCTCCTCGATCTCGTCCTGGCCGGCCGCGTGGCCGTCGACGGCGGGCGGGTCCGGGTCACCGACCCGAACCCGACCGGGGTCCCCCTCCTGGACGAACGGCTGCGCCTGGTGACCGCCTGGGCGGCCGGCAGGAAGCAGGCGCCGAAGGTCACCCAGTGGCTGACGAAGGACCACACCAAGGCCGTCCGGGCCACCGTGGACAGCCTGCGCGGACGGGGCCTGGTCCACGCCGAGCAGCGCAAGGTCCTGGGACTCTTCCCGATCACCCGCTACCCGGAGGCCGACGGCTCCGCCGAGCGCGAGCTCAGGGACCGGCTGCGGGCCGTCGTCCTCGGCGGCGCCGAGCCCGACGCGCGCACCGCCGGCCTGCTCGCCCTCGTCCACGGCGCGAAACTGCACCGCCTCGCCTTCCCCGACGTGCCCCGCAAGCAGGTCGCGCCCCGCCTGGAGCGGATCACGGAAGGCCACTGGGTCACCGAGGACGTCCGGAAGGCGATCCGCGACATGCAGGCCGCGATGGCGGCGGTCACCGTGGCGACCATGGTGGCCGCCACGAGCTGACCGGTCCGCTCCCCGGCCCGCCGTCCGCTGTCCGGGGCGTCCCGCAACCGGTCAGGAGGCGTCGGGGCCGACGTCGGCCGGGGTGAGGGGACGGCGGAGCGGCAAGGTGGCGGCGTACTCGTCCGCGCCGACGTCGCGGGCGGTGCCGCGCGGGTGGCCGTCGATGTCCTCGGTGACGGGGACGCCGGTGAACGTGGCGGCGCCGATCGCGGGACTGTCCGCGGCCAGGCGGTGGACGCCGTCGGCGTCGGGCAGGAGGCGCGGGTCGACACGGGTGTAGCCGGCGGCGGGGAGGGTGCCGTCGGCGGCGGCGCCCCAGAGGATGTTGCCCTGCCAGGTGAAGCCGGTGGTGCGGCCCAGGGCGACGAGGCTGCCGGTGTCGCCGACGAGGAGGTTGTCGGCGACGACGACGTCCCGGGGTTCGTACGTGCGGCTCTCTCCGGACAGTGAACTCTTGTTGCCGCGCAGGGTGTTGTGGACGATGACGGCGCGGTCGCACGCGTCGTTGCCGCGTCGCTGCTCGGTGGTCTCGCCGTCGGTGTGGTCGCGGGTGGTGCCGCTGCCGATGACGAGGGCGCGGCCCGTCAGGCCGGCGAGGTGGTTGTTCACGACCAGGTGGTCGTTGCCGTAGAGGCGGATGCCCTCCTTGCCGCCGAGGAGGTAGTTGCCCTCCACGGTGGTGCGGTTGCCGTGGCGCAGCACGATGCCGCCCTGGCTGTCGCGGATCGTGTTGTGGCGGACGGTGTTGTCGGAGGACTTCACCGAGATGGCCTCGGGGTCGCCGTCGCACCGCTCGAACAGGTTGTACTCCACGATCGCGTGGGCGCCGGACAGCGCCCGGCCGCTGACGCCGAGCCGGATCGCCTCGCCGCCGTTGGCGCCGGTGTAGCCGTGGCGGGCGAAGTGGTTCCTGAAGACGTGGAGGCGCTGGGCGACGGCGGTCGTGCCGGGGCCGTCGACGACGAGGAAGATGCCCTGCGTGGTCCTGTCGTGGAACCGGTTCCGGTCGACCTTGGCGTCGTCGCCCTCCACGAGGACCCAGTCGAGGCCGGGTTCGTCGGCGAGCTGGAAGTCGTTGCGGGTCAGCCGGATGCCGGTGCTGTCCGCCGGGATCGCGAGCGTCTCGCTCTGCCGGAACGCGAAGCCGCTGAGCGTGACGTGGTCCGCGTCGCGGAACACGAAGCTGCGCTCGCCGCGCAGCACGGCGCCGCCCCGGGACGCGGAGACGATGGTGATGGGCGCGGCGGCGGTGCCCTTCCTGCCCGTGACGGTGAGGGCTCCGCCCGGCGGAACGGTGTACGTGCCGTTCGCGACGACGATCCGGTCGCCGGCGACGGCCCGGTCGATCGCGCCCTGCAGCTCGGCCAGGGACGTGACCGGCGCGGCGGTCGCGGCCGGGGCCGCGGGGACGAGCGGTACGGCGGCGGCCGCCGCGCCGATGAGGGAGCCCGTGAGGAAGGTCCGTCGTCGCATGATGCCTCCTGGGGAAGAGAGGAGTTCGCGCGGTGCCCGTCGCGGGACGCCGTTCGCGTCCCGACCGGGCCGGATCCGGTGCGGGCCCCCACGGCCCGCACCGGATCCGGCCTGGTCAGGACGGGACGGGCCCCACTCTCCCGCCCGCCGCTGACGTTCCGCTGACGTTCCGCTAACGCGCCCCGCCGGGCACCCGGTCCGGCGCCGATCGGGTGGACCTCGGGAAGGGCCGGGGAAGGAGGGGTGTACGTACGCGGGCGGACGGTTCAGGATGGGGGCCGGCGGAGCGAACCGGTCTTCGTCCTCGTGGGTCCACGTGAAGGTGGGGGAGATGACCGGCCGACGCAGGGCGATCACCCGGCTGCTGACGATGTCTCTGACGTTTTCCCTGACCGCGGGACCGGCGACGGCCCTCGGCGCCCCCGCGCTGCCGTCCCGGCTCGTCGCCGACCAGACGACGATCTCGCACGACGACCTGCGCACCGGCTGGGACCGCGACGAGCCGGGGCTCGGCCCCGACCAGGTGTCCAGTTCGGACTTCGGACTGCAGTTCTCCACCCCCGTCGACGGCCAGGTCTACGCCCAGCCGCTGGTGGTGGGGCGGACGCTGATCGCGGCCACGGAGAACAACAAGGCGTACGGCATCGACGCGGCCACCGGCGGCATCGGCTGGACGAAGGACCTCGGCGCGCCGTGGCCCGCCTCGGCCGTCAGCTGCGGGGACCTGGTGCCGAACATCGGGGTCACGTCGACCCCGGTGTACGACCCGGTCAGCAACGCCGTCTACCTGACGTCGAAGGTGAACGACGGCCCCGACGTCCAGCACCCCAACTGGTACGTCCACGCCCTCGACCCGGCGACGGGCGCCGAACGGGCGGGCTGGCCGGTCAAGGTGGCGGGCGCCCCGGTGAACGATCCCGGGCGCGCGTTCAACCCGTACACCGCCGGGCAGCGGCCCGGGCTGCTCCTCATGGGCGGTTCGGTGTACGCGGCGTTCGCCTCGCACTGCGACCGCGGGCCGTACGTGGGCTACGTCATGGGGGTCAACACCACGACCCGCAAGACCACGCTGTGGGCGACCGAGGACGCGTCGGCGAACGGCATGGCCGGCGTGTGGATGAGCGGCGGCGGTCTCGTCTCCGACGGCCCGGGCCGCATCCTGTTCTCGACGGGCAACGGGGTCTCCCCCGCGCCCGGACCGGGCAACCGGCCGCCGGGCCAGCTCGCGGAGTCGGTGGTGCGGCTCGGGGTGAACAGCGACGGCACGATGTCGGCGCAGGACTTCTTCAGCCCCTCCAACGCCTCCCAGCTCGACCTGAACGACACCGACCTGGGCTCCGGCGGGCCGGTCGGCCTGCCGGAACCCTACTTCGGCACCAGCCGGCACCCGCGCCTGCTCGCGGAGATCGGCAAGGACGGCCGGCTCTTCCTCCTCGACCGCGACGACCTCGGCGGACGCAGCCAGGGTCCGGGCGGGACCGACAAGGTGGTCGGCGTGTTCGGGCCGTACGAGGGGGTGTGGGGGCACCCCGCCGTGTACGGCGGTCAGGGCGGGTACGTCTACACGATCGGCAGCAACGGACCGCTGAGGGCGTTCGCGTACGGGCTGTCCGGCTCGGGCCTCCCGGTGCTCAGCAACACCGGCAGCAGCGCCCAGCGGTTCGGCTACACCTCGGGTTCGCCGGTGGTGACGTCGACCGGGACGAACCCGGGCTCGGCGCTGGTGTGGGCCATCGCCTCCGACGGGGCGAACGGCGCCAACGGGCAGCTGCGCGCCTACGACGCCGTACCCGTGAACGGGGAGCTGCGGCTGCGCTGGTCGGCGCCGATCGGGGTGGCGTCGAAGTTCGCCGTGCCGGCCACGGACAACGGACGCATCTACGTGGGCACCCGGGACGGCCGGGTGATGTCCTTCGGCCGTCCCGCGAACTCGGCGCTGCACGGCGAGCCGGTGGACGTCGGCGACGTCGCGGTCGGCTCCTCCGGTACGGCCACGGCGACCGTCACGGCGACCCGCGACGTGACGCTCACGGGCGTGCGCACCCCGGCCGGCAGCGCGTTCACGGCGGCCGCGGCCGGTCTGCCGCGCACGCTGCGGGCAGGCGAGACGCACACCGCGCAGGTGACCTTCTCCCCCACCGCGCCGGGGGCCGACACCTCGGCGCTGACCTTCACCACGAACGTCGGCGACAGCGCGCTCGGCCTGACCGGTTACGGGACCCGGCCGGGTCTCCTCGCGTCCCCGGGCTCCCTCGACTTCGAGACGGTCCCGACCACGTCCCGCAAGACGCTCGGCGTGACGTTCACGAACACGGGGACGACCGACGAGACCCTCTCCTCGGTCTCCTTGCCGGACGGCCCGTTCACCGTCGCCGATCCGCCGACCGCGGGCACGGTCGTGCGTCCCCGTCAGTCCGTCACCGTGCAGGTGACGTACGCGCCGACCGTCGCCGGGGAGCACACGGGGACGGTCGCCGTCACCGGCGGGAGCGGCACCGCGTCCGTCTCCCTGGCGGGTACGGCGGTGACCGGGCGGGCGCAGCTCACCATCACGCCCACCTCGACGGACTTCGGTCAGGTGCGGGTCGGCGAGTCGTTCACCAGGACCTTCGACATCGCCAACACGGGCAACATCCCGCTCACCATCACCAAGGCCAAGCCTCCGGCGGCACCCTTCCACGTGACGAACCCGATCAGCGAGGGCCAGGTCCTCGGCCCGGAGGACGTGGTCCACCAGGCCGTCACGTTCTCGCCGACGGCCATCGGAGCCGTGTCGGCGGGGTACGAGCTGACGGCCGACGACGGGCAGGGGGCGATGAAGGAGACGCTGACCGGTACGGGGACCGCCGGCACCGTGGTCAACGTCCCATCGCCCGGCGCGGGCGGCTGGAAGCTGAACGGCTCCGCGCGGATCTCCGGGAACGACCTCCAGCTGACCCAGGCGACCGCCTCCCAGCGGGGTACGGCGGTCTGGCCCGTGCCGGTGCTCACCGACGGTCTGAAGGCGTCGTTCACCACGGTGATCGGCGGCGGGACCGGCGCCGACGGACTGTCCTTCTCGCTCCTCGACCCGGCCAGGACCACGCCGTCCGCGCTCGGCGGCGTCGGCGGCGCGCTCGGCTTCGGCGGCCTGCCCGGTGTGGCCGTCGCCTTCGACACCTTCCGCAACACGGGCGATCCGTACAAGAACTTCGTCGGCGTCTCCACCGGCGGCACGAGCTCGTCCCTGACCTATGCCGCGACCACGCCGAACGTGCCGAACCTGCGGTCGGGCACCCACGCGGTGTCCGTCGCGGTCACCGGCAAGACGATCGCGGTGTCCGTCGACGGCGTCGAACGGCTGCGGACCACGGTGGCCTCGCTGCCGCCGACGGCGTTCCTCGCGTTCGGCGGCGGGACCGGCGGCATGACCGACATCCACGCCGTCCGGGGCGCGGCGATCACCGCCAACGCGTACGCGCTGCCGCCGCCCGGCCCCAACGGCTGGACGTACAACGGCAGCGCCGCCCTGTCCGGCACCTCGCTCGTCCTCACGCCCGCCACGGCCAACGCCAAGGGTTCGGCGATCCAGTCCACCTCCGTGCCCTCGGCGCGGCTGCGGGCCCGCTTCACCGCCACCCTGTCGGGCGGCACCGGCGCCGACGGGCTCGCGCTGCTGCTCCTCGACGCGGCGCGGGCGACGCCGACGTCACTGGGCACCGGAGGCGGCGGGCTCGGCTTCAGCGGGCTGCCGGGGGTCGCGGTCACCCTGGACACCTACCGCAACGGCAGCGACCCGTCGGCGAACTTCGTCGCCGTGTCCACCGGCGGCACCGGAACCACCCTGCGGTACGCGGCGACCTCGACGAACGTCCCCGCCCTGCGGACCGGCAGCCACGTGGTCGACGTGAACGTCACCGCGGCCGGGCGCCTCATCGTCCTGGTCGACGGCGTCCAGGTCATCGACGTGGCGATCACCCTGCCGCGCAACGTCCTGGTCGGCTTCAGCGCCGCCAACGGCGGTCTGACCGACCGCCACACGGTCAGCGGGGTGCGGATCGGCTACTGAGGTCCCGGCACGGGCGGGGCCTCCCGCGTGTTCAGCGCACCGACTTGATCGGAATGACGGCGGCGGCGACGAGGGTGATGACGGCGGCCGTCAGGTACAGGCCGTCGTAGCCGATCGCGCCGAGGACGAGGTAGCCGAGGGACAGGTCGGCGGGGACGAACAGGGCGGCGAGGCCGCCGCAGAGGATCCAGGGGTTGCGCCGCCCCGAGCGGTCGGAGAGGAGTCCCGCCATGGAGTTGAAGAGGGTGGCGAAGATCGCGGCCACACCGGAGACGAGACCGAAGTCGGCGACCTTGTCCGCCGGGTCGATCAGTTCGACCTGGACCGGCAGCAGCACCACGCCGATGCCCATGTAGACCATGAACATGGCGGCGTTCGCCACCGTGAGCAGGGGCATCAGGCGCAGCAGGGCACCCCGGTCGGCGGTCGGGCCGGGGCCCGCGGTGCCGATTCCGCCGGGCCGGTCGGCCGGACTTCGGACGCGTTCGTGTCGGGTCTCCTCGGCCGCGACGCCGGGGAGGGCGTCGCGGCGGGTCTTGCGTGAGCGGGGACGGAAATGCGGTGGGACCGGGTCAGCTGTCGAAGCCGAGGCCGAAGCGGTCGAGGGTGCGCAGCCAGAGGTTGCGGTGTCCCTCGTTGCGGTCGGCGCGCGCCATGGACCACTTGGTGATGTTGATGCCGATCGAGCGGACGGGCTCGGGCGGGAAGGGCAGGGGCTTGCGTCGGACGAGTTCCAGGCCGGTGCGCTCGGTGCGCTCGCCCGCGAGGAGGTCGAGCATGACCTCGGCGCCGAAGCGGGTGGCGCCGACGCCGAGGCCGGTGAAGCCGGCGGCGTAGGCGACCTTGCCGTGGTGACTCGTATCAAAGAACACGCAGAAACGGGTGCTCGTGTCGATGGCCCCGCCCCAGGCGTGGCTGAACCGCACCCCTTCCAGCTGCGGGAACGTGGTGAAGAAGTGGTCGGCGAGCGTCGCGTACGTCTCGGGCCGCCGGTCGTGCTCGGCGCGGACGGGACCGCCGTGGTAGACGGCGTCGTACCCGCCCCACAGGATGCGGTCGTCGGCGGAGAGCCGGACGTAGTGGAACTGGTTGGCGCAGTCGGCGAAGCCCTGGCGGCGCGTCCACCCGACGGAGGCGAGCTGCTCGGCGGTGAGCGGCTCGGTCATCAGCGCGTAGTCGTACACGGGGACGGTGTACGGGCGGTGGCGCCGGAGCAGGGACGGGTAGGCGTTGGTGGCGAGCGCCACGCGCCGCGCGGTGATCCGGCCGTAGGGGGTGGTCACGGCGATCACGGCGCCGTGTTCGTCGAGCGAGGTCGCGGGGGTGTGCTCGTGGATGCGGACGCCCAGGTCGAGGCAGGCCTGCTTGAGGCCCCAGGCGAGCCGGGCGGGGTTGACCATGGCGACGTCGTCCCGGTTCCACACGCCGCCGAGGAAGGTCGGGGAGTCGATCTCGGCCCGGACGGCCTCGGCGTCGAGGAGGAGCGGCTTGCCGCCGTAGCGCGCGGCGGCCTCGGCCTCCTCCGCGAGGCCTTCGAGCTGGTACGGCTCGGTGGCGACGACGAGGGAGCCGGTGCGCTCCCAGTCGCAGTCGATGCCGTACCGCTCGACGGCGTCCTCGATGCCCTGGAGGTTCTCGCGGCCGAGGCGTTCGAGGAGGCCGATCTCGTCGGGCCAGCGCTGGAGGCCGTTGCCCAGGCCGTGGGTGAGGCTGGACTCGCAGAAGCCGCCGTTGCGGCCGGAGGCGGCGCCGCCGACCTCGTCCGCCTCGACGAGGACGACGTCGGCGGAGGGGTCGCGCTCCTTGGCGACGAGGGCGGTCCACAGGCCGGTGTAGCCGCCGCCGACCACGAGCAGGTCGCAGGTGGTGCCGCCGACGAGCGCGGGCTCGGGCTGCGGCCGGCGGGGGTCGTCGAGCCAGAACGGGGTGTGCTCGACGTCCCGGAGCGAGGTGAGGTGATCCATGGGCGTTCCTTACGGGTCGCGGAGACGCCCGGGCGCGGGGCGTCTCCGAAGTGCCGCCATGAGACTCCGCCGCACGGAACAAGGTCAATGGTGTTGACATAAGCGCCGCGGCCCGCGCCCCACCCCCTCGGTGCCTGCGCCGGCCGGTCGGCCTCGCGGCCCGTACCCCGCCTCTCGGCGCCTACGCGAGCGGGTCCCAGCGGTCGAGGATCTCGTCCGCGATCCGCCGGGCCCCCGGCTCGAACCGCGCGGAGAGGTCGTGGAACAGCGCCTCCGCGCGCTCGGCCGGCCACTGCTCCGGCAGGTGCTCGGCGGGCAGGTGCGGGTCGCCGCGGACCACGTCGAGCCAGTCGGTGTGGAGCAGGAGCAGGCGGCCCAGGTCGTCGTGGGCCTCGGCGGGCGCGGGGCCGTCGCCCCAGCGGGCGAGGAAGGCGCGGTAGCCCCCGGCGATGGCGTCGACGTCGAAGGCGGCGCGGAGCAGGGGCCCGGCCTCGGTGGGTGCGGCGGCCTCGCCGTGGAAGGCCTTGATACGGTCCCCCAACCCGAGTTCCGCCGCGACGTGGGCGACGTCGACGCGGCCGGGCGCGACCCAGAGGCCGCTCTGGAGGGGGCCGAAGCCCGCCCAGACGAGCCGGGAGCGCAGGTCGTGGCGTTCGCGGCGCCAGGACTCGGGGAGCGAGAAGCCGACCAGGGTCCAGGTGCCGTCCCAGGCTCGGTTGACGGCGCCGGTGCGGCGGATCCGCTCCTCGCCGTCGGCGAGCACCTCGGCGGCCCGGTCGGTGAGCGAGAAGTACATCCTGCGGCCTCGCCGGTGCCGTTCGAGCAGCCCGCGGCCGACCATGCGCGTGAGGGTCGAGCGGACGGCGTCCTCCCCCACGCCGACGCGGGCGAAGGCGTCGATGACGCTCGCCGAGGAGAGGGCGGTGCCGGTGCCGAGGACGTGGATGCCGAAGAAGCTCAGCATCAGGGACTGGGGGCGGGGCGGGGCGCCGCGGCCGGCCGTTTCGGGGTCGGCTTCGGACGGCTGTGCCGGGTCGGGTGCGATCACGGGGACAGCGTAGGCCCGGACTCCGCACCCCAGAATGAATCTTCGGCACTTTGTTGACCGCAGGCAAGAATGTGCCTAGCTTTGGCCTCGCCGGTGCGTGCTCCAGGCCGCGTCTCCTCGCGCCCCGCACCCGGCTCTCGGGAAGGACCCCCGCTCATGACCCCTGTGGATCTCTCCGGCAAGGTCGCCGTCGTCACCGGCAGCGGCCGCGGACTCGGCCTCGCCTACGCCCGCTCGCTCGCCGCCGTCGGCGCGGCCGTCGTGATCAACGACGTGGACACCGAGGCCGCCGTCGAGGCCGTGCGCCTCATCACCGCCGACGGCGGACGGGCCGTCGCCGAGGTGGTGCCGGTCGGCTCCACCGAGGCCGCGGAGGCGCTCGTCGCCCGCGCCGTCGACAGCTACGGCCGGCTCGACGTCATGGTCACCAACGCCGGCGTCCTGCGGGACCGGGTGCTGTGGAAGATGACCGACGAGGACTTCGACACCGTCGTCGAGGTGCACCTGCGCGGCACCTTCACCTGCGTCCGCGCCGCCGTCGAGCGGATGCGCGCCCAGGGCGAGGGCGGCCGGATCGTGGTCGCCGGCTCCCCCGCCGGACAGCGCGGCAACTTCGGGCAGACCAACTACGCCGCCGCCAAGGCCGGCATCGCCGCCATGGTCCGCACCTGGGCCATGGAGCTCGCGAAGGCCGGCATCACCGCGAACGCCGTCATCCCGGTGGCCGCGACCGCGATGACCAAGACCATCCCGGCGTTCGCCCCGCACGTCGAGGCCCTGGAGAAGGAAGGCGTCGCGCTCCCCGACAGCCTGCGCAAGGGCGAGGGCTTCGGCACGGCCGAGGACGTCGCCGGCCTGGTGACCTTCCTCGCCTCGGAGGCCGCCGCCGGCGTCACCGGTCAGTGCGTCGGCATCGGCGGGGACAAGCTCGCGCTCTGGTCGCACCCTCAGGAGGTGTCGGTGGCGTACGCGGACGGCGGCTGGAGCGCCGAGGCCATCGCCGCCGCCTGGCCGGTGACCGTCGGCCGCACCCCGGAGACCTTCGGCATCCCGGCGCCGCAGCTGTGAGCGGCCACGGCTCGATGGACGTGGACGCGCTCGTCGCCATCGACATGCACACCCACGCCGAGGTGTCCGAGAAGGGCTGCGCGTCGCTCTCCGACGAGCTCGACGCCGCCGCCGGCGCGTACTTCAAGGCTGAGCACCGCCACCCGACGCTGTCGGAGATCGCCACGTACTACCGCGAGCGGCAGATGGCGTGCGTGGTCTTCACGGTGGACGCGGAGTCGGCGACCGGCACTCCGCCCGTGCCCAACGAGGAGATCGCCGAGGCCGCGCTGCGGAACCCCGACGTGATCATCCCGTTCGCCGGGGTCGACCCGTACAAGGGAAAGGCGGCGGTCCGTCAGATCCGGCGGCTCGTCGAGGAGTTCGGCGTCAAGGGCTTCAAGTTCCACCCGAACATCCAGGCCTTCCACCCCAACGACCGCATGGCGTACCCGCTGTACGAGGCGATCGAGGAGGCCGGTGCGATCGCGGTCTTCCACACCGGGCAGACGGGCATCGGCGCGGGCGCTCCCGGCGGCGGGGGCATCCGGCTGAAGTACTCCAACCCGATGGACGTGGACGACGTCGCCGCGGACTTCCCCGGGATGAGGATCGTCCTCGCCCACCCGTCCTTCCCCTGGCAGGACGAGGCGCTCGCGGTGGCCACCCACAAGCCCCAGGTGTACATCGACCTGTCGGGCTGGTCGCCGAAGTACTTCCCGCCGCAGCTGGTCCGCTACGCCAACAGCCTCCTGAAGGACAAGGTGCTGTTCGGCTCCGACTTCCCGCTGCTCGCCCCCGACCGCTGGCTGGCCGACTTCGCGGAGCTCCCGATCAAGGACGAGGTCCGTCCGAAGATCCTCAAGGAGAACGCGGCCCGGCTGCTCGGTCTCACCGGAAACTGAGGGATCACCCCATGCGCAACCAGGGCATCGGCTCGTGGCCCGCACGCCGCGACCGCAGGTCGCCCCGGCGCACCGCCCTCCTGCACGAGGGCCGCGCGGTCGACTACGCCGAACTCCACGACCGCTGCACCCGCTTGGCCCACACCCTGCGGGGTGCCGGGGTCGAGCGCGGCGACCGGGTGGCGTTCCTCGGCCCCAACCATCCGTCCTACCTGGAGACGCTCTTCGCGGCCGGCCTGCTGGGCGCGGTGTTCGTCCCGCTCAACACCCGCCTCGCCGTACCGGAGTTGCTCCATCAACTGACCGACTCGGGCAGCACCGTGCTCGTACACGCGGGGCAGTCGCCCGAGCGGGTGAGGGAACTGGCGGCCGGGGCCGGCGTCGGCACCGTCCTCGCGGTGGACGGCGGCCCGGGGACCTCGTACGAGGAGCTGCTCGCGGCCGCGTCCACGGAGCCGGTCGACGAGGAGGTGGGGCACGACGACGTCTGCCTCATCATGTACACCTCGGGCACCACCGGCCGTTCCAAGGGCGCCGTCCTGACCCACGGCAACATCGTCTGGAACAGCCTCAACGTCCTCGTGGACACGGACCTCGCCGGCGACGAGGTGGCGCTGGTCGCCGCCCCGCTCTTCCACACGGGCGCCCTCAACATGAGCTGCCTGCCGATCCTCCTGAAGGGCGGCACCGTCCTCCTGGAGTCCTCCTTCGACGCGGAGCGCACCCTGCGGCTCGTCGAACGGCACCGCGTGACCTACATGTTCGGCGTGCCGACCATGTTCGACGCGATGGCGGCGACCCCCGGCTGGCCGGAGGCGGACCTGACCAGTCTGCGCACCCTGCTCTGCGGCGGCGCCCCGGTGCCGACCCGCACCGCCCACGCCTATCTGGACCGGGGCCTCGCCTTCGTCCAGGGGTACGGCATGACGGAGACCGCGCCGGGCGCCCTGATCCTGGACCGGGCGGACTCGCTGACCCGCGCCGGTTCGGCGGGCGTCCCGCACTTCTTCACCGACGTACGGGTGCTGCTGCCCTCCGGCGAGGAGGCGGCGCCCGGCGAGAAGGGCGAGGTCGTCGTCGCCGGGCCGAACGTCACGCCGGGCTACTGGAACCTTCCGGAGGCGACCGCCGCGGCCTTCCGCGACGGGGGGCGCTTCCGGTCGGGCGACGTGGCCGTCGTCGACGAGGACGGCTACGTACGGCTCGTCGACCGGCTCAAGGACATGATCATCTCGGGTGGGGAGAACATCTACCCGGCCGAGGTCGAGGACGTCCTGCTCGGACACCCGGACGTCGCCGAGGCGGCCGTCATCGGCGTGCCCGACCCCCGATGGGGCGAGGTGGGACGCGCCGTCGTCGTCACCCGCGCGGGAGCGGCCGTCACCGCCGAGGAGCTGATCGCCCACCTGGAGGCCCGGCTCGCCCGCTACAAGATCCCCAAGAGCGTCGTCCTCGCGCCGGACCTTCCCCGCAACGCCACCGGAAAGCTGCTCAAGGCCCCCATCCGGGCGCGCTACGGCGACGACGGCTGACGCTCCTGCCGGTGTCCCGCCGGTGCCGCCGTCCGTCGTGCCCGCCCGTCGTGCTCCTTCGACGTGCTCCTTCGTCGTGCCCGTCCGTCGTGCTCCTTCGACGTGCCCGTCCGTCGTGCCCGCCCGTCGTGCCCGTTCGACGTGCCCTTTCGACGGCCCTCCCGCATTCCCTCGCATCTCCGCATCCCCCTGCATCTCCAGAGGAGTACCACCATGGCTCTCACCGTCCACGGCATCGACGAGATCAAGGCCCAGGCCGGAGCCGACCTCGGCCACAGCTCCTGGGTCGAGATCGCCCAGCCGCGCGTCGACACCTTCGCGGACGCCACCGACGACCACCAGTGGATCCACGTCGACGCCGAGCGCGCGGCCACCGGTCCCTTCGGCGGCACCATCGCCCACGGCTACCTCACCCTCTCCCTGCTCATCCCCATGTGGAGCGAGCTGCTCCAGGTCGAGGGCGTGGCGATGGCGGTCAACTACGGCCTGAACAAGGTGCGTTTCCCCTCCCCCGTGCGCGTCGGGTCGAAGATCCGCACGCACGGCCGCGTGGTCTCCGTCGAGGACGTCAAGGGCGGCGTCGAGGTCGTCGTGGACCTCACCGTGGAGATCGACGGCGTCGCCAAGCCGGCGTGCGTCGCCCAGGCGGTGTACCGCTTCTTCGCCTGATCCCGGGATACGGGGCAGGGGCGGCCGCTTCCCGAGGTCGCCCCTTCGGCGTGCCCGCGGGTCGGATCCGTCCAGGCGTCCCGCACGCGCGCCGGGCGGTGACGGGTGCCGGCGGCCCGTACGCGTCAGGGGTCTCGCCGCGGGTGGCGGGTACGGTGGGCCCGCGCCGTCCAGGCGCCCCGCTCGCCCCCGCCCCCGAGGAGTCCGGACGATGCCGCAGCCCACCGAGGCCGAGGGCGCACCCGCCGAGTCGGTCGGGCCGTTGGAGCGGGGGCTCGCCGTGCTGCGCGTGATGGCCGCCGGGTCCGACGTGCGCCACCGTCCCGGCGACCTGGCCCGGTCGACCGGCCTGGCCCGGTCGACCGTCGACCGGGTCGCCACGACACTCGTCCGCCTCGGCCTCCTGCGGACCGAGGGCCGCGACCTGCTCCTCGCCCCGCGGGCCGCCGAACTCGGCAACGCCTACCTCGCCTCCTCCGGGCTCCCCGAACTCCTCGGGCCGCACGCCGCCGCCCTCGCCGACGCGCTCGACGAGTCGGTGTCCCTGGCCGTTCCGGACCGCGACGGCGTCCGCTTCCTCACCCAGGCGACCCGCCACCGCGCCATGGCGATCTCCTTCCGGCCCGGCGGTCTGCTGCCGGCCGAGCGGTGCGCGCCCGGCGCCCTGTTCGCCGCCCACTGGGACGCGGGCGACCGCGAGCGGTGGCGGGCGCGACGCGCCGAGGACCCGCTGGACACCGCCTTCCCGTCCGTACCGCCCCGCCCGGCGGCCCCGCCGGACGAGGTGGAGGCCGAGTTCCTCGACCGGGTGCGGGAGGCCCGCGAGAGCGGCGTCGCCGTCGACGACCAGCTCATCGAGCCGGGCCTGCTCTCCGTCGCCCTGCCCGTACGGGCACCGGACGGCGCGGTGGTCTGCGCGGTCGCCGTCGTGAGCCACACCAGCCGGCACACCGCCCGGTCACTGACGGAGCGGGCCCTGCCGTCGCTGCGCAGCGCCGTCGCGGCGATGGAGGCGGCCCTCGCGGCGCGGGAAGCCGTGGCGGGCGCGGCGGCGGGTGCGCCCCCAGGGGTCGCGGCGCCGGGAGTCGCCCCGGGGCCCGTGCCACCGGCCGCCCCGATGCCAATGCCCCCGGCCGCCTCAGGGCTCATGCCCCCGGCCGCGCAGGGGGCCGCCCCCGAGGTCACGGCAGCGGTGGCCCCGCCCGGGTCACCACCCGGGGCCACCGCACCGGAAACCCCGCCCGGGTCACCACCCTCGGTCGCGCCCGCGCCGGGAAGGGCGGAGCTCAAGGAGGAACTCGGCTCGGGCTTCCTGCAGTCCCTCGCCCGCGGTCTCGACGTCCTGCGCGCCTTCGGCGGCGTCAGGGGTCCCGTGCGGCTCGCCGAGCTCGCCCGGCTGACCGGGCTTCCCCGGGCGACGGCGCGCCGGTCGCTGATCACCCTGCGCCATCTGGGATACGTCCGGGAGGAGCCGGGCGGGTTCGTGGTCCTGCCCCGGGTGCTCGAACTGGGTCACGCCCGCCTGTCGGGCCTGAGCCTGCCGGAGATCGCGACCCCGCATCTGGTCGCCCTGGTGCTGCGGGTGCACGAGTCGGCGTCGGTGGCCGTGCTCGACGGTGACGACATCCGGTACGTGGCGCGAGTCGCCGGCACGCGCATCATGCACATCGACATCACGGTGGGCACCCGGCTCCCGGCGTACGCGACCTCGATGGGCCGCGTACTCCTGGGGGACCTGACCGAGGACGAGCGTGCCGAGCGCCTCGGGCGCATCACGCCGGAGGCGCTGACCCCGCGCACGGTGACGACGCACGAGGGGCTGGACGAGGTGGTGGCGGCGACGGCCGCGCGCGGCTACGGATGGGTCGAGCAGGAGCTGGAGGAGGGCCTGCGCTCGCTCGCGGTGGCCGTCACGGACGGACGGGGCCGGGCGGTCGCGGCGGTCAACGTGGCCCTGCACGCGAGCCGGGCCACGCCGCGGGAGAGCATGGCCGCTCTGCTGCCGCCGCTGCGGGAGACGGCCGGCCTGATCAGCGCCGACCTCACCGCCGTGGGGCGCTTCTCGCGGGTGGCGACCGGCTGAGGTCGTGCGCGGTGCGGGTGCGGGTGCGGGCGGGAGGCCGGGCCCGAGGGACGGCCTCCCGCCCGCGGAGGGGACGCCTCTCTCTTCGTTCAGCCGTCGGCGCCGGTCGGCCGCAGGGCCTCCACCGCGGCGAGCATCAGCTCCAGGGCGAAGGGGTAGCCGCTGCCGCTCATGTCGGCGGCGAGCAGGGGGAAGGTCGCGGCGATGTGGGGGTGGGTGTCGGGCGACAGCCTGCCGTACACCTCGTGCCAGACCTCCTCGTCCTTCTCCCGGGCGGCGGACGGCAGCGCGGCCGCGGCGGCGTCCTGGGCGGCGAAGGCGAGGGCCTGGTCGACGAAGGCGTGGTAGATGCGGACGGCGAGGTCGTCGGGGAAGCCGGCGGTCCTGAGGATGCCGAGGATCCGTTCGACGGCCCGGGTCTCGTGGGGGCGGCCGGTGGTGCGGTGGGCCGCGAGGACGGCGGCCTGCGGGTTGTTCCGGTAGCATGAGTTGATCCGCACGCCCATCGCGCGAAGGTCGGTCCGCCAGTCGCCGGTCGCCGTCCAGCCCTCCTGCGCGCGGCCGATCATCTCGTCGGCGACGGCGAGGAGCAGGGCGTCGGTGTTGCGGAAGTAGCGGTAGAGGGCGGTCGGGTCGGCGCCGAGCGCGGCGCCCAGCCTCCGTACCGAGAGGGCTTCCGCGCCGTGCTGCGCGATCAGGCGCAGGGCGGTGTCGACGATGAGCCGTTCCGAGAGGACGGCGCCCTGCTTGGTGGGGCGGCGGCGCTGCCTGCTTCCTTCGGGCACGACGCGTTCGGACATGGCCGAAACCTTACGTCAACGTGGTTGACGTGTAAACGGCCTCGGTCGATCACCTTGCGGGGAGCGGCCGTTCGGTCGCGCGGACGCTTATGTCAACGCCATTGACGTGTGGACGGCCGCCCGCTTCCATGGCCCCCACCACACGTCACCCCATGTTCTGGAGCGCACATGAGCACGGCCGATCTGGTCTTCACCCGCGGCCCCGTCTTCACGGCGGACCCGGCCCGCACCCGGGCCACCTCGCTCGCCGTCGTCGGCGACCGGATCACGGCCGTCGGCCACGACGAGGTACGGGACCTCATCGGGCCGGGCACGGAGGTCGTCGACCTGACGGGCAAGCTGCTGCTGCCCGGCTTCCAGGACGCCCACATCCACGCCGTCGGCGGCGGCAAGGAGCTGGCCGAGTGCGACCTGACCGGCACGGTCGGCGTCGCCGAGTACCTGGAGCGGATCCGCGAGTACGCCGACGCCCACCCGGAGCAGGACTGGATCACCGGCGGCGGCTGGTCGATGGAGAGCTTCGACGGCGGACTGCCCACCCGGCAGCTGCTCGACTCCGTCGTCCCCGACCGGCCGGTCCTGCTGTCCAACCGGGACCACCACGGCGCCTGGGCCAACTCCCGGGCGCTGGAGCTCGCGGGCCTCACCGCCGACACCCCCGACCCGGCCGACGGCCGGATCGAGCGGGAGGCGGACGGCACCCCCGGCGGCACGCTCCAGGAGGGCGCGATCGGCCTGGTGGGCCGGTTCGTGCCGCCGGCCACGCACGAGGACCGGCTGGCCGGTCTGCTGCGGGCCCAGGAGCTGCTGCACTCGCTCGGCATCACCGCCTGGCAGGACGCGCTGCTCGGTTCGTTCAGCGGCATGACCGATCCGTCGGACGCGTACATGACCGCCGCCCAGGACGGTTCGCTGACCGCCCGGGTGACCGGCGCGCTCTGGTGGGACCGGGAGCGCGGCGCCGAGCAGATCCCCGAACTGGTCGCCCGTCGCGAGAAGTTGAGCGCGGGCCGGTTCCGCGCCGGCTCGGTCAAGATCATGCAGGACGGCATCGCGGAGAACTTCACCGCCGCCATGATCTCCCCGTACCTGGACGGCTGCGGCTGCGCCACCGGCAACAGCGGCCTGAGCTTCGTGGACCCCGAGGCGCTGCGCGGGTACGTGACCGAGCTCGACGCCCTCGACTTCCAGGTCCACTTCCACGCCCTGGGCGACCGCGGCGTCCGGGAGGCCCTGAACGCCCTGGAGGCCGCGGTCGCCGCCAACGGCCACCGCGGCAACCGCCACCACCTCGCCCACCTCCAGGTCGTCCACCCGGAGGACCTGCCCCGCTTCGCCAGGCTCGGCGCCATCGCCAACATCCAGCCGCTGTGGGCCGCCCACGAGCCGCAGATGGACGAGCTGACCATCCCGTTCCTGGGTCCCGAGCGCGCCGCCTGGCAGTACCCGTTCGGCGACCTGGTGCGGGCCGGTGCCACCCTCGCGGCCGGCAGCGACTGGCCGGTCAGCAGCCCGAACCCGATCGAGGGCATCCACGTCGCCGTCAACCGCCGGGACCCGGAGGCCACCGACGACCGGGTCTTCTACGCGGAGCAGCGCCTCGACCTCACCACCGCGCTCGCCGCCTACACCGCCGGCACCGCGCACGTGAACCGCCTCGACGACACGGGCAGCCTGCGCGCCGGGCACCTCGCCGACCTGGTGGTCCTGGACCGCGACATCCTGACCGGCCCGCCGGAGGAGATCGCCGAGGCGCGGGTGGAGCGCACGTACGTGGGCGGCGAGCTCGTGTACGCGCGCTGACGTGCCGCTACTCGCTCCGGCCGGGGCGGACGGAGGAGGCCCGGACGTCGAGACGCGTCGCCACGAGCGTCCCGGCGGGTTCCCTGCGGCCGTGTTCGAGGACCGCGACGAGGTGCTCGACGCCGGCCTCGGCGACCGCCTCCGGCCGCAGGCTGAGGGTGGTCACCGGCGGGTCGGTGTACGGGGCCGTGGCGTCCTCGCTGACCAGGACGACCAGCAGGTCGTCCGGGACCGCGTAGCCGTGGCGGCGCGCCGCTGCCAGGACCAGGGGCGGACTCGCCTCCGCGACGACGAGCAGGGCGTCGGGCCGTTCGGCCCCCTCGGATGTGCCGAGGGCGGTCTCGACGGCCTCGACGACCGGCCCGTTCCCGGTCTCCGCGACGCGCACGGTCAGCTCCGGCAGGGCGTGGGCGGCGCACCAGGCCCGGTGCGCGGTCTCGACCCCGACGTGGAAGCGGGTGGCGATGTCCGGCACCACGAGCACGGGCCGCCGGGCCCCCTGTTCGCGCAGGTGGTCCAGGGCTTCGCGGACGGCCCCCTCGGCGTCGACGTCCACCCAGGAGGCGCCGTGCCGCCCCTCCACGGAGCGGTCGCTGAAGACGGGGATCCCGGCGGCGAGGAGGTCCTCGATGACGGGGTCCCCCGCCACCGGGTCCGCGACGACGACCGCGTCGAGCGGCAGGTCGGCCCACTCGCTCTGCAGGGTGCCGGCCGGCAGCAGCACCACGGCGTAGCCGCGGAGCAGCGAGGTCGCCGCGGTGGCGCCGGTGAGCCGGGCGAAGTAGGGCGACTCCAGATAGGTCCAGAGCGCGTCGGGGAGGCCGCCCACCACGTATCCGATCAGCCGGGCCCGTCCCGCGCGCAGGTGGCGCGCGGTGGCGTTGGGCCGGTAGCCCATTCTGCGCGCGGTCTCGCGGGCCTTCTCCCGTACCTCGGGTGAGAGTCTGCCGGTGCCGTTGAGCGCCGCCGAGACGGTCGTCTTGGACAGGCCCGCCTCGCGCGCCACGTCGACGAGGCGGACGCGCGGGACGGGCGGCGAGTGCTGCCCGCCGTGCCGTGAAGCTTCGGTCATGGGGTGATGGTGCCACCCTCGTGACCTCTGCAAAACCGTTCCCGCAAAGTCACCTCAAGGTCTTGTGCGGGAACGTTCCCGCACCAATACTCGCTCCATCCCCCCGAGCCCGTCACTACACCCGTAAAGGGGTGGGTCTCCATGCGCACGCCCAGAGCCATCGCGCTTCTCGCCTGTACCGCCGCGCTCGCGGCCACCACCGCCGCCTGCTCCGGCGCCACCAAGCCGCCCGTCTCCGCCGCCGGCGCGGACTTCAAGGTGACCCCGCTGTCGCCGCCCGCCCAGGGCCCGCTGGACTCCTTCACCTGGTCCCTGTACGCCGAGCCGTACACGCTCGACTACGCCCTCGCGTACGACTACCCGCCGAACACGGTGCTCGCCAACGTCTGCGAACAGCTGCTGCGGGTCACGCCCGACCTGAAGATCGAGCCCGGCCTCGCCGTGAAGTGGGCGCAGCCCGACCCCCGCACCCTCGTGTACACCCTGCGCCCCGGGGTGAAGTTCCACGACGGCACCACCATGACCGCCGACGACGTGGTCGCCTCCCTGAAGCGCCAGATGGTCCCCGAGACCGGGTCGCCCTGGGGGTCCTCCTTCAAGAACGTCGACGCGATCGAGAAGACCGGCCCCCTGGAGGTGACGATCCGCCTCGGCAAGGCCGACGTCCTCTTCCACGAGCTGCTGGCCGCCTCCCCCGGCACCGTCGTGAGCGCCGCCTCGCTCGCCGAGGCCGGCAAGGACTACGGCACCCCCAAGGGCAAGCTGAACTGCACCGGCCCCTTCGCCCTCGACACCTGGGCCCAGGGCGACAGCATCACGCTCAAGAAGAACGCCGCCTACTGGGACCCGAAGCTCACGGCCAAGTCCGAGAAGGTGAAGTTCACCTTCGTCGAGGACGTGGCGGCCCGCTCCAACGCCTTCCTCTCCGGCAGCGCCGACGGCGGCTACATGGTCCCCTCGTCGTCCTTCGCCCAGCTGCGCTCCAGCGGCAAGGGCTCGCTGCTCTTCGGCCCCAACACCGCCGGGTCGAACCTCGCGGTCCTCGACTTCCACGGCGCGCTCGGCGACCTGAAGGTCCGCAAGGCCCTGTCGATGGCCCTCGACCGGAAGAACATCATCAAGGCCGCGGCCGGCGGCGTCGGCGTCCCCGCGAAGGCCCCCGCCGCACGCGGCGCCTGGGCACTGGCCCCGGAGAAGACCGCCGCGCTCTTCGACACGCTGCCCGAGCCCGCGTACGACGTGGAGGCCGCGAAGAAGCTCGTCCAGGAGGCCGGCGCGACCGGCCGGACCGTCACCCTCGCCACCAGCACGCTCGCACCCGAGATCAGCGTCGTCGCCAACGCCGTCCAGGCCGCCGGCCGCCAGATCGGCCTCGACGTCCAGCTGAAGCCCGTCTCCCCGGACGCGTACAGCAGCATCTTCGTCGACCCGAACGCGCGCGCCGGCCTCGACCTGGTCATCACCAGCGGCTACGACAACACGCCCGACCCGCTGGAGTTCTACCAGTACCTGCGCACCGGCGACTTCGGGAACTACGGCAACTGGACCAACGCGGAGTTCGACGTGGCCTTCGACCGGGCCAACTCCGAGCCCGACGCCGGCAAGCGCGCCGAGCTGACCGCGAAGCTGCAGAAGATCGCGCTCGACGAGCTGCCCGTCATCCCCGTGTACGAGGCCCCCTTCTCGGTCTTCCTCGGCAAGCGGATCACCGGCGCTCCGACCGGCGTCGTCCAGCTGTACTACCCGTGGGCCGCGACGATCGGGGCCGCGAAGCGATGACGCGCTACCTCGTCGGACGACTCCTCGGCCTGGTGGCGGTGCTGTTCGTGACCTCGCTCGTGGTCTTCGGCTCCGTCCACCTGGCCCCCGGCGACCCGGTGTCGTTCCTCCTGCACGGCCGCCCCGCGACCCCCGAGGCCGTCGCGGCCCTGCGCGCGGAGCACCACCTCGACGATCCGCTGGCCACGCAGTACCTGAAGTGGCTCGGCGGCGTCCTGAGCGGCGACTTCGGCCGCTCGGCGCAGTACCACCAGGACGTGTCCGCGCTCATCGGCTCCCGGCTGACGGGCACCGCGCTGCTCGTCGGCTACGCCGCCGTCCTGGTCGTCGTGCTCGGGGTGACGGCCGGCGTCCTCGCCGCGCTGCGCCCCGGGCTCCCGGACCGGGTGGTGCTCATCGGCACCGGTGTCGCCACCGCCACGCCCTCGTTCGTCACGGCCATCGCGCTCGTGTCGCTGTTCTCCGTCCAGCTCGGCTGGTTCCCCGGGCCCGGCGGCGGCACGGCGACCGGCCTCTCCGACCGGCTCTACCAGCTGACCCTGCCGGCCTTCGCCCTGGCGCTGTCCTTCGCGGGACTCCTCGCCCGGGTCACCCGCTCCGCGATGCTCGACGAACTCGACCGCGACCACGTCGAGGTGGCGCGGGCCCGGGGCGTCGCGGGCCCGGCCGTGGTCCGCCGGCACGTGCTGCGCAACGCGCTCGGCCCCGTCGTCACCGTCGGCGGCACCATGCTCGCCGGCCTCCTGATCAGCACCTCGATCGTCGAGACCGCGTTCGACGTCCCCGGACTCGGCTCGCTGCTCGTGCAGTCGGTCACGGCGAAGGACTTCGCCGTCGTCCAGGCGATCACGCTCCTGAGCGTGGCGGCCTTCGTCCTCGTCAACCTCGTGGTCGACCTGCTCGTCCCGCTCATCGACCCCCGTCTCTCCCTCGGGGAAGGCTCCTCATGACCACCACCACCTCCACGGTGCCGTACCGCAGGCCGGGGCTCCGCGCCCTGCGCCTGTTCGGCCAGGGACCGCTCTTCGCGGTCTCGGTCGCGGTGCTCGCCGCGCTCGTCCTGGTCGCCCTCCTCGCGCCCGTCATCGCCCCGTACGACCCGGAGGCGCTCGACCTGTCCGCGAGTCTGGCCGGCACCACCGGCGACCACCTGCTCGGCACCGACCAGTCGGGGCGCGACATCCTGTCCCGGCTGCTCCACGGCGCCCGCACCGGGCTCCTCGGCCCGCTGCTCGTCGTCGGCGTGTCGACCCTGCTCGGCACCCTCCTCGGAGTGGTGGCGGCCTGGCGGGGCGGCTGGGCGGACACCGTCCTGTCCCGGTCCATGGACCTCGTCTTCGCGATCCCCGGCCTGATGCTCGCGATCCTGCTCGTGTCGGTCGTCGGCTCCGGCCTGACCGCCCCCGTGATCGCCATGTCCGTCGCCTACACCCCGTACGTGGGCCGCCTCGTGCGCGGCATCGCGCGCCAGGAGAAGGCCCGGCCGTACATCGAGGCCTACCGGGTGCAGGGCTGGTCCGGCTGGACCGTCTGCGTGCGCCACCTGCTGCCCAACATCGCGCCGACCGTCTTCGCCCAGTCGGCGATGAACTTCGGGTACGCGCTGATGGACCTGGCGGCGCTGTCCTTCCTCGGCTTCGGCGTGCAGCCGCCGGCCGCCGACTGGGGCGCCATGATCAACGAGGGACAGGCGGCCGTCCTCCAGGGGGCCATGCTGCCCGCCCTCGCGCCCTCCGCGTGCATCGTGCTCGCCGTGGTGGCGTTCGGCATCGTCGGCGAGGGGCTCGCCGACCGGATCGCGAAGCGGGAACGGTGAACGGCATGCGCACACAGACGGGTGGGGCGCCGGTCCTGGAGATCGACGGGCTCGACGTCCGCCTCGCCGGCGACCGGGCCGCCCGGCCGATCCTCGACGGGGTGAGCCTCACGGTACGGCCCGGGGAGACCGTCGGCCTCGTCGGCGAGTCCGGCTCGGGCAAGTCCGTGGCCTGCCGCAGCGTCCTCGGACTGCTGCCCGCCGGCGCCCGGACCACCGGCCGGGTCATGGTCTCCGGTCGGGACGTCCTCACCATGAACCGCGCCGACCTCACCACGCTGCGGGCCCGGCGGGTGTCGATGGTCTTCCAGGACCCGCGCGCCTCCGTCAACCCGCTGCGCCGCGTCGGCGACTTCCTCACCGAGGGCCTGCGGGCCGCCGGGACACCGGCCGCCAAGGCCACCGCCCGCGCCGAGGAACTCCTCGCCGCGGTCGGCATCCGCGACCCGCGCGGCGCCCTGCGCCGCCATCCGCACCAGTTCTCCGGCGGCATGCTCCAGCGGGTCGTCATCGCCGCGGCCCTCGCGAGCGAACCCGACCTGCTCGTCGCCGACGAACCGACCACGGCGCTCGACGTCACCACCCAGGCCGAGATCATCTCGATCCTCGCCCGGCTGCGGGCCGAACGCGGCACCGGCATGCTCTTCGTCACCCACGACCTCGAACTGGCCGCGTCGGTCTGCGACCGCGTGTACGTCATGTACGCCGGCCGGATCGTCGAGACCCGGTCCACCGACGAACTGTTCGACCGCCCGCGCCACCCGTACACGGCGGGCCTCCTGGCCTGCACCCCGAGCATCGCGCCCGGCGCGCCGGCTCCCCGGCCCATCCCGGGCCGCCCCGTCTCCCTCGCCGAGGCGCCCCCCGGCTGCGCCTTCGCCGCCCGCTGCGCCCACGCCGTGCCGCACTGCCACGAGGAGACCCCCCGACTCGCGGCGGACGCCGTCGGGTCCGCCGCCTGCCACCGCGCCGACGAAGGGATCACGCTGTGACCGTCACGACCGAGGAGGGCCTGGTCGTCGAAGGCCTCCGCAAGCGGTACGGCGACCACACCGCCGTGGACGACGTCTCGTTCACCCTGGCACCCGGCTCCTCGCTCGCCGTCGTCGGGGAGTCCGGCAGCGGCAAGACGACGACCGTCCGGATGCTGGTGGGCCTCGAACGACCCGACGGCGGTACGGTCCGGCTCGGCGGCCGGGACCGTTCCGCCCTGCCCCGCGGCCGGACCGAACGCCTCGCCCGCGCCCGCGAGATCCAGATGGTCTTCCAGGACCCGTACCTCTCCCTCGACCCCCGCATCACCGTCGAGGGCTGCCTCGACGAGGTCCTGCGCCTCCACACCCCGCTCGACGCGGCCGCCCGGCGCGCCCGCGTCACCGAGCTCCTCGACCAGGTCGGCCTGGGCGCCCGCGAAGCCGGAGCCCTCCCCCGCGGCCTCTCCGGCGGCCAGCGGCAGCGCGTCGCCATCGCCCGCGCCCTCGCCGTGCGACCGAGGGTCCTCGTCCTGGACGAGGCCGTCGCCGCGCTCGACGTCTCCATCCAGGCGCAGATCATCGAACTCCTCCGCTCCATACGCGAGGAATCCGGCGTCGGCTACCTCTTCGTCACCCACGACCTCGCGGTGGTGCGCCACATCGCCGACGAGGTCCTCGTCCTCAAGTCGGGCGCCGTCGTCGAGTCCGGCCCCGCCGACCGCGTCCTCGGCTCACCCGAGCACCCGTACACCCGGCTCCTCCTGGACTCCGTGCCCCGCCGGGGCCGGCGCCCCGGCCAGGCCGTGTCGGAGGCTCACCCGTCGGGCTGAGCACCCCGGTCGGCACGGAGACTCACCCGTCGGGCTGAGCACCCCGGTCGACGTCGACGCCGTCGTCCCCCCTCACGATCCCGGCCCCGGCAGGCGTACCCGTCCCCGGCCCCGCCCCCAAGCGGTCGAGGACGGCGCCCATAGCACGCGCCACGGCCGCCCGGGACTCGTCGGAGGGGTCGACGAGTTCGAAGCCGTGCCGTCCGTCCGGCACGTCGACGACCTCCACGCCCGCCCCGCTCCTCCCGGCGGCCTCCAGGAACTCCCGGACGGTCGTCGCGAAGGCCGGGTGCTCACGCCCGGCCCTCGTCAGCACCACCGGCGGCCCGCCCGCCGCACCCACCGCCTCGACGGGGCGGAAACGGGGCTCCACCGTCTCCCAGCCGGGCAGCGGCGCGAGGGCCGGGTAGCTCATCGCCACGCACCGCAGCCACGGCGGCGGCGCGGCCAGCCAGTCCGCCGCCAGCAGACCGCCGGTGGAGAAGAACCAGAGCGCGATCCGCTCCCCGTCGACCCGCGGATCCGCCCGGACCCCCTCGACGGCCTCCGCCAGGTCCTCGGCCGCGATCCGATAGTCGCCGACGCCGTGCAGCCGGTGGTCCAACGTCACCCCGACCACACCCCGGCTCGCCGCGTAGCGGCCGTACCCCAGGAAGAACGGGGTGTCGCGCGGGGTCGGCCGCTGATCGGGCGCGACGGGTCCGCCGTGGACGAAGACCACGGCCGGCAGGAGGCGGCGACCGGCCCCGGCCGGGAGGCGCGCGTGGTCGGCGGGGGCTTGCGCGGTGCCGGCTGGGGCGTGTCCGGTGCCGGTCAGGACGTATCCCCCGTCGGCGGGGGCGTGTCCGGTGCCGGTCGAGACGTGCCCGCCGTCGGCCGGGTCGTATCCCGCGTCGGCCGGGAAGTGGAGGTCGATCCGGCCCCGCCGCTCGCGCGGTCCCTCGGGGAGGTCCAGGAGGAAGGGGAGCAGGTGCGACGGCTGCTCGTGCGTCCCCTGGGGCGGGGTCACCCGGTGTCCCTCGCCCGCCGCCGCGCGGATCAGGGCGTCGGCCAGTTGGCCCGGCGTGGAGAGCATCGGCCAGTGGCCGGTGGCGAGTTCGAGGAACCGGACCCGGTCGTCGGCGAGGAACCGGAACTGCGGAGGCCCCCATTCGACCAGCATCTCCACCACGGCGATGCTCGACCCGTTCGCGGTGCACAGCACGCCGGTGACCGGCAGCGCGGCGACCGCGGCGGTGAGCCGGAGCGGCTGGGTGAGGGTGGCGGACGGCTGCGGCACGGCGAGCCGCTCCAGGCGCGCCAGCGCGTCGGCGGGAATCCCGTCCGTGCTGCCCCACCGCTGCCAGCTCCCGCGCTTCGGCGGCGGCACCGACCACCCACGATCCCCGTCCCCGCCGCCCCCGCCGTGCCCGACCCGGTCACCGTCGGCCCCGTCACCCGTCCCGTACCCCAGGCGCTCCCTCACCTCCGGATCGGGTACGGAGCCCACGGCCGGCCGTCCGTCCTCCGGAAGTCCCGTGTCCACGGCGACGATCCGGGCCACCCGGTCCGGCCGCAGGTCGGCGGCGCCGAACACGGGGTGGAGGGCGTAGCCGTGGCCGACGAGCACGACCTCCGGCGCGTCGAGGCCGTCGATCAGCCGGACCAGGTCCTCGATGTGCGTCCCCAGTCCCGTGCCGGGCCCCGCCTCTCCCCTCCGCTCCGCCATCCCCGTGAGCGTCACGGGGTGCGGCTCCGCTCCCGCCGCCCGGAGCCGGGCGGCGGTCTCCTCCCACACCCAACTCCCGGTGAACGGGCCGGACACCAGCACGAACGCGGTCATGGTCGTCTCCTCGCTGCTCCTCGGCGATCTCCCGCCCGCCACGCTAGGAACTCCCCCGGGGGGAGATTCAAGGCGCGCGGCACAATGGGCTCGCCGGTACGGGGGTACGGACGTACGGGTGGATGGCCCCGATTCCCTTGCGGAGGTGCGCGTCGTGTCGCCGGACGGTCTGTGGAGCATCGGGGAGTTGGCGGGGCGCGCGGGGGTCACCGTGAAGACCGTGCGGTTCTACTCCGAGCGGGGCTTGCTGCCGGAGGCGGGGCGGAGTTCGGGCGGGCACCGTCGGTACGGGGCGGAGGCGCTGGAGAGGTTGCGTCTGATCCGCTCCTTGCGCGGACTCGACCTGTCGCTCTCCGAGGTGGAGCGGGTGCTCCCCGGGACGGCGGGCGTACGCGCGGAGGCGGGCGTACGTGAGGAGGCCCGCGTACGCGCGGAGGCGGGCGTACGCGCGGAGGCGCTGGAGGAGGTCGTCGCCGCCGAGTTGCGGCGGGTGGAGGCCCGGTTGGCCGCGTTGCGGTGGCGCGAGGCGTCGCTGCGGCTGGTCCGGGACGGCACGGCGGCGGAGCGGGTCGAGCGGTTGCGGCTGATCGGGGCCGTGGCCGTGCCGCCGGACACGGACGCGATGGCGCGGTTCTGGCGCCGGATCCTGCCGGTGCGGCTTCCGGGGCGGGTGGTGTCGCTGGTCGTCGACGCGGTGGTGCCGCGGCCTCCGCGGGAGCCGGACCCGGAGCAGGTGCTGGCGTTCGCGCGGCTGCACGAGCTGGTGACGGATCCGCGGCTCGCCGGGGCGGAGTTCAGGCCGGCGCCGCCGCTGCCGGACGGGGAGTACCGGCCGGCCGTGCTGTACGAGGGGCTGGCGGAGGCGTACGCGCTGGCCGCGGCGGAGGCGGAGGTGGGGGCGGGGCGCGGGGCGGAGGGCGGTGGGGCGCTGGACTGCTTCGTCTCGGCCTACGCGGTCGCGCGGGGCGAGCCGGACGGCGCGGCGTTCCGGCGCCGGCTCGTCGGGTGGCTCGCGGTGCACGACGGGCCGGTGATCGGCCGGTACTGGAAGCTCGCGGCGGGTCTGTTCGCGCCGGGGGAGCCGGTGCTCGGGGTCCTGCACCATCAGCTGTCCGTCGCGCTGCGGGGTCAGGTCCGGGCGGGGGCGGGCTGAGGCTTCCCACATGATGGGCGGCCGGGCGTCCACGTGGTGGGCGCCGTGGTGGCGGATCTTGTCCTGGGCGGGGAGTCGTCGCAGGTCAGGGGCGTACGGGCGGAGCGTCGGGTGGCGCAATACTGCCGCAACACCACCGGGTCCCGTCGCCCGCTACGTTCCGTCCCATGCCCGCCGAATCCGCCTCCGCAGCCCGCCCCGTCGCCGTAGCCCGCCGTCTGCGGCTGCGGGCCGACCGGGCGCGGCAGCTCGCCGACCTGCTGCGCCACCAGATCCTGGCGGGCCGGTTCCCGGGCGGGGTGCTTCCGCTGGAGGACGCCATCGCCGCGGACTACCGGGCCAGCCGCAACACCGTGCGGCAGGCGCTGGACCTGCTGCGCGGCGAGGGGCTGGTCGAACGGCGGACCGGGGTCGGCACCGTGGTGGTCTGCGAGAAGTTCCCGCACGGCCTGGACCGGCTCCAGGGTCTTGCGGAGACCCTGCGCGAGCACGGGCGGGTCACCAACGAGGTCCGGACGGTGGGGCCGGTGGCCGCGTCCGGGCCGGTGGCGCACCGGTTGGGCCTGCCCGAGCACACGGACGTGCTGTGCGTGGAGCGGTTGCGGCGGCTGAACGGGCTGCCGCTGTCGCTGGACCTGTCGTACCTGCCGATGGACGTCGGCGGTGAACTCCTCGGCTGCGACCTGGAGAACACGGACGTGTTCCGGCTCCTGGAGCAGCTGACCGGCGGGCCGCTCGGGCACGCCGAGATCACCCTCGAGGCCGTCAACGCCGACGCGCACTCGGCCGCCGTGCTCCAGGCTCCGCGCGGGGCCGCGGTCCTGATGCTGGAGCGGCTGACCCGTCTGCCCGACGGGCGCCCGGTGGACCTGGAGTTCATCCGGTTCCGCGGTGACCGCATCACCATGAGCGGCCTGCTGCACCGCTCCCTCTGACCCCGTCGCCCCTTCCCGTACCCCCTTCCTGGAGACAGCCATGCCCCTGGTCCCCCAGCGCGCCGACGTGCCCGTGACCATCGACGAGTCGAAGTGCATCGACGGCTGCACGCTGTGCGTCGACATGTGCCCGCTCGACTCGCTCGCGATCCGCGAGGACGACGGCAAGGCGTACATGCACGTGGACGAGTGCTGGTACTGCGGCCCCTGCGCGGCCCGCTGTCCGACCGGCGCGGTGACCGTCAACATGCCCTACCTGCTCCGGTGAAAGGCCTCCCTCCCATGAAGTCCCGAACGACGTCCCGAAGACTCGCCCCCGCGCTCCCCCTGGCCCTGCTCCTGCCGCTCGCCACCGCCTGCGGCGACGGCTCCGGCGGCGCGGCCGGGTCGTCCGGACCGTCCGGCGGCGGGACGGTCACGGTGACCGTCGGCTACCAGTCGAAGACCATCAACACCGTCACCGCCGGCACCCTGCTGCGCTCCCTCGGCTACTTCGAGCAGGAGCTCGCGGCCGCCAGGAGGAAGGACGGCCGCACCTACCGGGTGGTGTGGCAGGACTACGCGACAGGTGCCCCGATCACCGCGCAGATGACCGCCGGGAAGATCGACATCGGCTCGATGGGCGACTTCCCGCTGCTGATCAACGCGGCGCGCGGAAAGCAGCTCAAGGAGCCGACGCGGCTCGTCGCGGTGACCGGCTACAACCTGCGGGGCGGCCTCAACACCGTGGTCACCGCGCCCGGTTCGCCGCTGCGCACGCTCGCGGACCTGAAGGGCCACAAGGTGTCCACCAGTGTCGGCTCGGCGGCCGACGGCACACTGGTCCGGGCCCTGCGCCGGGCCGGTCTCGACCCGGCGAAGGACGTCGCGAAGCTGAACCAGCAGCCGAGCGTGGGCGCTTCGGCGCTCGCCGCGGGCAGTGCCGACGCGCTGTCGCAGTTCGTCGCCTGGCCGGGCCTGCTCGCCTTCCAGGGGCGGGCGACGGCCCTGTACGACGGGGCCGAGCTGAACCTGCCTACCTTCCACGGGGTCACCGTCCGCGAGGAGTTCGCGAAGGAGCGGCCCGGAGTGCTCGACGCGTTCCTGCGGGCGCAGCGGCGGGCCACGGACGAGCTGCGCGCCCGGCCGGTCGCCGCCGCCGAGTCGGTGGCGAAGGAGACGGGGCTGCCGGCGGAGGTGGTCTACCTCTACAACGGCGCCCAGGGCATCGCCACCTTCGATCCGGAGCTCCGCCCGGAGCTGATCGCCGCGCTCAAGGAGGACGTGCCGGTCCTGAAGGAGGCCGGCCTGGTGAAGGACGTCGACGTCGACGCGTTCGTCGACACCGCGCCGCTGCGCCGGGCCGCTCCGGGCGCCGCCTACCCCGAGGCCGCCGCGGCCCGGCCCGAGCTGTGGCTGCGGGGGCAGGACTCGACGCGGTCGTTCGACAGCCCCGGCGCGCTCCTGAAAGCCGTCAGGGGGGCCGACGTGCGGGCCGCCTACGTTCCGGACGCGGTGACCGGGACGCTCTGGTTCGCGGACCGGGCGGTGTGGGTCGCGGACGGCGGCACGTGGCGCGCCTTCGTGACGCGGGCGGCGGCGGAGCGGTACGTCGCCGGGCACGCCGGCGCCCGGACCGTCGCGTACGCGGACGCCGTGAGGCTCGCCTCGTGAGCGGCGCGATCGCCGGTGGCACCTCCGGCGGCACGGGCCTGACCCGGCGCCTGGTCCGGATGGCGTCCCTCGCCGGGGCGCTGGGACTGTGGCAGCTGCTGACGGCGTACGACGTCGATCTGTGGCTGCGGTTCGAGCAGTTCCCGACCGTCGTCGAGGTCGCCTCCGCGTTCGCCGACCGGGTCGGCACGGAGACCTACCGGCAGGACCTCGGCCACAGTCTGCGCCGGATCGCGGTCGGGTTCCTCCTCGCCGCGGTCCTGGGCGTGGCGGCCGGCACGGCCGTCGCCCGGTCCCGGTGGGCCGCCGACCTCCTGGGCCCGCTGGTGGAGGTGGTGCGGCCGGTGCCGGCCATCGCCCTGGTGCCGGTGGCGATCCTGCTGCTGCCCACCAACGAGCAGGGCATCGTCTTCATCACCTGCGCCGCCGCCCTCTTCCCCGTCCTGGTGTCGACCCGGCACGCGGTGCGGGCCCTGAGCCCGGTGTGGGAGGAGGCCGTGCTCACCCTGGGCGGCGGCCGGGCCCGGGTCCTGTTCTCGGTGGTGCTGCCGGGCGCCCTGCCGGGGATCTTCGGCGGTCTGTCCGTGGGCATCGGCGTCTCGTGGATCTGTGTGATCTCGGCGGAGATGATCTCCGGCGAGTACGGGGTGGGCTACCGCACCTGGCAGGACTACACGGTCGTCGACTACCCCGGGGTGTTCGTCGGCATGGCCACCATCGGCGCCCTCGGCTGGCTCACCTCCACCGCCGTCGAGTCGCTCGGCCGCCGGGTCACCGCCTGGCTGCCGCGCCCGGCCGACCGGTTCGCGCCGGGTCCCACCCGCGCCGCGGCCGCCCCCGCGTCCGCCGCCGCCCCTCGCTCCCCCGTCCTCCTCGCCACCGCACCCGAGAAGGAGCCGGTCCGATGAGCACCGTGAGCCCGTCCGCGTCAGCCGCCACCGCCGCGACGCCGTCCGGGGCGGCCGGCCCCCGCGAACCGGCCGCGCGGGACGGCTCCGTACCGGCGGGCGCGGAACTCGCCCTGCACGGCGTACGGCTCGGCCGTCCCGGCGCGGCGCCCGTGGCGGGGCCCGCCGGTCTGCGGATCGCGCCCGGTGAACTCGTCACCGTGGTCGGCCCGTCCGGCTGCGGGAAGACGACGCTGCTGCGCACCCTCGCCGGGCTGCTGCCGCCGCTGGAGGGCCGGGTCACGCAGGACGGCGAGCCGATCCGCCGGCCCGGCGCGGACCGGGCGCTGGTCTTCCAGCACGACGCGCTGCTGCCCTGGCGGTCGGTCCGCGCCAACGTCGAACTGCCCCTCGCGATCCGCCGGGTCCCGCGGGCCGAGCGGCGCCGCTCGGCGCTGGAGTGGCTGGAGCGGGTCGGGCTCGCCGAGCACGCGCTCAAGCTGCCGCACCAGCTGTCCGGCGGCCAGCGGCAGCGCGTGCAGCTGGCCCGCGCGCTGGCCGGCCGGCCCCGCGCCGTCCTGATGGACGAACCGTTCGGCGCGCTCGACGCGCACACCCGCGCCGGCATGCAGGACCTCCTCGTGGAGATCCTCCGGGGCACGGGCGCGACCGTCGTGTTCGTCACCCACGACGTCGACGAGGCCGTCCACCTCGGCGACCGGATCGTCCTCTTCGCGACGGGCGAGGTACTCGACGTCCCGCGACCCCGCGTACGGGACGCGCACGACGATCCCGCGACGGCGGCCCTGCGCCGCCGCGTCCTCGACTCCCTCTGAGGGCACCGCGCGCCCTCCCCCCTCACCGCGAGCCCACCTCATCACACCCCTTCCCTCATCGGCTTCCGCTCCCCCGTCGACCTCCGCTCCGCGGCCTCCGACGGCCGCTTCGAAAGGCACCCCCGTGGAGACCCTCCTCACCGTCCCCGACCTCGCCGACGCGACCGAGCTCTCCTGCGACGTGCTCGTCGTCGGCGGCGGCACCGCGGGCACGATGGCCGCGCTGACCGCCGCCGAGCGCGGGGCGAACGTCCTGCTCCTGGAGAAGGCGCACGTCCGGCACTCTGGCGCCCTGGCCATGGGCATGGACGGCGTCAACAACGCGGTCGTGCCCGGCCGGGCCGAACCCGACGACTACGTCGCCGAGATCACCCGCGCCAACGACGGCCTCGTGGACCAGTCGACCGTCCGGCAGACGGCGACCCGCGGCTTCGCGATGGTGCGGCGGCTGGAGTCGTACGGGGTGAAGTTCGAGAAGGACGAGCACGGCGAGTACGCGGTCCGGCAGGTGCACCGCTCCGGCTCGTACGTGCTGCCCATGCCGGAGGGCAAGGACGTCAAGAAGGTCCTCTACCGGCAGCTGCGGCGGCGCGAGATGCGGGAGCGGATCCGGATCGAGAACCGGGTCATGCCGGTCCGCGTCCTGACCCGCCCGGAGGACGGCCGGGCCGTCGGAGCGGCCGGATTCCACACCCGTACGGGGGAGTTCGTCGTCGTCAGGGCCGGTGCGGTCGTCCTGGCCACCGGCGCCTGCGGACGGCTCGGCCTGCCCGCCTCCGGCTATCTCTACGGCACGTACGAGAACCCGACCAACGCCGGCGACGGGTACGCCATGGCGTACCACGCGGGCGCGGCGCTGACCGGGATCGAGTGCTTCCAGATCAACCCTCTGATCAAGGACTACAACGGGCCCGCCTGCGCCTACGTGGCCAATCCGTTCGGCGGCTACCAGGTGAACCGGCACGGCGAGCGGTTCGTCGAGTCGGACTACTGGTCGGGGCAGATGATGGCCGAGTTCGCCGCCGAACTCGCCTCGGACCGCGGCCCGGTCTACCTCAAGCTGAGCCACCTGCCCGAGGAGACCGTCGGCGCGGTCGAGTCGATCCTGCACACCACCGAGCGGCCCACCCGGGGCACCTTCCACGCGAACCGCGGGCACGACTACCGCACCCACGACATCGAGATGCACATCTCCGAGATCGGCCTGTGCGGCGGCCACTCCGCCTCGGGGGTACGGGTGGACTCCCGCGCCCGCACCACCGTGCCCCGGCTGTACGCGGCCGGCGACCTGGCCTCCGTACCGCACAACTACATGATCGGGGCGTTCGTCTTCGGCGACCTCGCGGGCGAGGACGCCTCCCGGTACCGGGCGTACGAAGGGGAGTTGGACCCGGCGCAGCTCGCGGCGGCCCACGAGCTCGTCTACCGGCCGCTGCGCCACCCCGACGGCCCGCCGCAGCCGCAGGTCGAGTTCAAGCTGCGCAGGTTCGTCAACGACTACGTGTCGCCGCCCAAGACCGGCGCCCGGCTGTCCCTCGCCGTCGAGGCGTTCACCCGGATGTCGGAGGAGATCGCCGGCATGGGCGCGCGGACCCCGCACGAGCTCATGCGGTGCGCCGAGGTGTCGTTCATCCGCGACTGCGCCGAGATGGCCGCGCGGGCCTCGCTGGCCAGGACCGAGTCCCGCTGGGGGCTGTACCACGAGCGGCTCGACCACCCGGAGCGCGACGACACGGCCTGGCTGCACCACCTCGACCTCCGCAAGTCCCCTTCCGGGGCGATGGAGTTCACCGCCCGACCGGTCGAGCCGTACGTGGTCCCCGTGCCCGGGTTCGCCCCGCCGGGCGGTCCCGAGCGGCACATCGGCGAGGTGGCGCCCGTGCCGGTCGCCACGGCCGGCCCCCGCGACGCCGCCCCGGCGGCCCGCGCGACGGACGCCCCAAACACGGGCGGAGCGGACGCGGGCGCGTCGGGCGAGGGGACCGCGGGTGAGGCGCCGCAGCCCCGGCTGCTCCGTCTGCTGTCGCTCGTCGAGGACTCCCCCGACCTGGCGGCGCTCGATCCGTACCTGGCCGACCCCGACCCGGCGGTCCGGTCCGCCGCCGTCACCGTCCTCGGGGAGACCGCGCCGGCCGGGACGGGGCCCGCGCTGGCCGCGCGGCTGCGGGACGGGTCGCCGCGGGTCCGGGCGGCGGCCGCGGCCGCCCTGCGCGAGCTGGTCGAGGTCCTGCCCGCCGAACCGGTGCTCGGGGCGGGGCTGCGGGAGGCCCTGGGCGTGCCCGACGCGGCCGTGCGGGCCGCCGCCCTCGACGTGCTGCGGGCACTGCGGCTCGGCGACGCGCCGCTGTACGCCGCCGCGCTCGCCGACGGCGTCGTCGACGTCCGGGTGCGGGCCGTACGGGCCCTGGTCGCGGTGGACGCGGTCGCGGAGCTCGCGGTGGCCGCCGGCGATCCGGCGCGCGAGGTGCGGGTCGCGGTGGCCCGCGGCCTGGCCGCCGTGCGGGACGCGGCCCCGGAACCGCTGCTGCCGCTCCTCGGCGACGGCGACCCCCTGGTGCGGGGCGCCGCGCTGGCCTCGCTCGCCGACACGGGCTGCCCGCCGGAGTGCGCGGCGACGGCGGAGGCGGCCCTCGCGGACGCGGCCTGGCAGGTGCGGGCCGGTGCGGCGACGGCACTGCGGGCCGCCCCGGCCGGCGTCGCCGTCCCCGGACTCGCCGGCGCCCTCGCCGACCCGAACGCCGACGTCCGCAAGGCGGCCGTCCTCTCCCTGCTCGCCCACCGGGGCGAGCCCGCGGCCCGTACCGCCCTCGCGGGCGCGTCCGGTGACGCCGACGCCGACGTCCGGGCCTACGCCGCCCGGGCGGCGGCACCGGTCGCGAGCGGCGCCCGCTGAACCCGGGCCGTCCGTGCGGCGCCGTGCGCGGCGTCCCACGGACGGCTCCGCGTCACCCGCACTCCGCACACCCGGACGGGTGGTGGGCGTCGGCATCCGGGTGAGCGCGCGCATGCCCGGCCCGAGGAGCGGGAAGGGGCGCAGGCTGGATGCAGGACGACTTGGAGGTGGTGCCGGTGTCGGGGCCTACGACGACCGGGGACGCGGTGGGCGCGCCGTGCTGGCTGAGCCTGAGCGCGCGTGATCTCGAAGCGGCGGAGCGCTTCTACGGGGCGGTGCTGGGCTGGACGTTCCGGCGGGGCGGCCTGGACGACGCGTTCGCGGTGGGCGAGCTGGGCGGGGTGCCGGTGGCCGGGATCGCGCCGGTGGCGGCCGAGCTGGCCGTTCCGGTGGCGTGGACGGCGTTCTTCTCGGTGGCCGACGCCGACGCGGCGGTGGCGCGGATCCGGGAGCGCGGCGGCACCGTCGGCGTCGGTCCCGTCGCCTATCCGCCCCGGGGACGCGCGGCGCTGGCCACCGACCGCGAGGGTGCGGCGTTCGGGGTGTGGGAGGGGCCCACGGAGTCCCGCTGGCACGTCGACGAGTACGCGGCCCCGGCCTGGCTGGAGCTGCACACCCGGGACGCGTTCGAGGCGGCCGTGTTCTACGGCGAGGTGCTGCGCTGGACGGAGGGTTCGCCGGGCCGGCTGGAAGTGTCGTACGAGCAGGACAAGGTGGTGCTGCGGCGGGACGGCGAGGCCGTCGCCCGGCTGAACAGCGGCCCGGTCGAGTCCGCGTCGCCCCGGCCCCAGCTGCGGCCGCGGTGGCTGGCCTGCTTCCGGGTGCCCGACCCCCGGGCCGCCACGGAGGCGGTGGTGGCCCACGGCGGGTCGGTCGTGCAGGGCGGCGACTGGGGCGGGGTCCGCGGCCCCGAGGACTCGGACGGGCGCCGGGTGGCGGTGCGGGACCCGGACGGGGCGCTGTTCACCCTGGCGGTGGCCGAGGAGCGGAAGGCCTGAGCGGTGCGGGGACGGGGGCTCGGGTCCGTGGCCCGTCCCCGCACCGGCGGGACGCCCCCGGCCGCCGGTCGGCGGTCAGGGGCGGTGGGTGCGGGCCGCTCGGCGCGCCAGGAGGCGGGCCCGCTGGTCCGGGGCGGTCGCGAGGTCGATCGCGGTCCACGCCATGGCGAGACCACCGCCCGGCGACGCCTGGCCCGGCTGATGGGGTCGCACGTCCTGCACCTGCGACTGCACGCCGATCCCGCGGTCCTCGGCTATCCCGTGGAGGCCCGCTTCCGGCTCGGCGTCCCGCACCGCGAACTCGCCCCCGCGATCCGCCTGCTCGCGGGCGAGCCGGCCCTCCGCCACCTCGTCGTCACCAGCGGCGCGACCAGCCTGCTCGGCTGCTCCGGCCACCGCGACACCCGCGACTTCCAGGAGTTCGCCGCCCGGGTCTTCCCGCGGCTCCGGGGCGTGACGTCGACGGAGACGGCCCTGCTCATGCGGACGTACAGGCGGGCGGGCTTCACGTCGGGCGGGGGGTGACCCGGCGGTCCGCGGCGGTCGGAAGGGGCGACGGCAAGGACCCCGACGTCCGCCTCTGCGCGGTCGTCGGGGTCCTCGGGGTCCTCGGGGTCCGGTGTACGCCCCGGCCGGAGCCGGGCGCCGGACCGGGGCGGTGCCGTCGCGCGCCGTCCCTACGTGCGCGGCGGCACCGCCCGGTACCGGGTGTCAGGCCGCGGCCGCTCCGGTGGCGGTGCGCGGCGTGGTGCCGGATTCCGCCGCGGCCCGGTCGTCGGCGCCGCCGGCGGACGGGGCCTTCACGGGGATGAGGGCGGCGACCACCGCGGCGACGAGGCCGACGCCGCAGCCGATGAGCAGGGCGACCCGGAAGCCGTCCTCGGAGGGCAGGACGTGGCCGCCGAGGACGGTGGTCATCTGGGCGAGGACGACGCCGATGACGGCGGCCGAGACGGACGTGCCGATGGAGCGCATCAGGGTGTTGAAGCTGTTGGCCGACGCGGTCTCCTCCTGCGGCACGGCGCCCATGATGAGGGCGGGCATGGCTCCGTAGGCGAGGCCGACGCCCGTGTTGCAGATGAGCGTCACGACGAGCAGGCCCCAGGTGGAGCCCATCAGGGCGAGGGAGGAGCCGTACCCGGCGGAGATGACGAGGGCGCCGACGGCGAGGGTGACCTTGGGGCCGCGGGCGGCCGAGAGCTTGGCGCCGAGCGGGGCGAGGAGCATCATCATCAGGCCCGCCGGGGCCATCCAGAGGCCCATCGCCATCATGGACTGGCCGAGGCCGTAGCCGGTGGCCTCGGGCAGCTGGAACAGCTGGGGCACCACCAGCGACTGCGCGTACATGGCGAAGCCCACCAGGACCGACGCCATGTTGGTCATCAGGACGACGGGGCGGGCGGTGACCCGCAGGTCGACGAGCGGGTCGCGGGTGCGCAGCTCCCACGCGCCCCAGGCGAGGAGCACGACGGCCGCGACGGCGAACAGGCCGAGGGTGGTGCCGCTGCCCCAGCCCCAGGTCGCGCCCTTGGAGACGGCGAGCAGCAGGGCGACGAGCCCGACGCCGAGGCCGAGCGCGCCGGGTGCGTCGAAGCGGCCCGGGGCCGGGTTGCGTCGGCCCGTGGGGGCGACGCGCCAGATGAGGACGCCGACCAGGGCGCTGAGTCCGGCGGCGACCCAGAAGAGGACCCGCCAGCTGGCGTTCTCGGCGACGGCCGCGGAGAACGGCAGGCCGAGGGCGCCGCCGACACCCATGGAGGCGCTCATCAGGGCGATGGACCCGCCGAGCTTCTCGGGCGGCAGGATGTCGCGCAGCAGGCTGATGCCGAGGGGGACGACGCCCATGCCGAGGCCCTGGAGTCCGCGACCGACGATCATCGGGACGACGGAGGAGGCGAGGGCGCACACGATCGAGCCGGCGATCAGCGGGATCACCGAGACGAGCAGGACGCGCCGCTTGCCGAGGGTGTCGCCGAGCCGCCCGGCGACGGGGGTGGCGACGGCGCCGGCGAGCAGGGTCGCGGTGATCACCCACGAGGCGTCGGACGCGGTGGTGTCGAGCAGCCTGGGGAGGTCGCCGATGAGCGGCACCACCAGCGTCTGCATGAGCGCGGCCACGATGCCCGCGAGCGCGAGGACGCCGACGACGCCTCCGGGTCGGGCGTCGGGCTTGGAGCCGTCCACGGGTTCTCCCTCGGTCTTGCACGGTGGTTCCGCACGTGATTCGTTATGCATCATGCACATCAATGGCGCCATACACAAGCTGTGCATGATGCACATCCCTCTGTCGCGAGAGAGAATGCCCCCATGGACAAGCCCGTGGACAAGCCCACCCACCTGGTCGAATTCGAGACCATGCTGCTCAGCAGGCACACGCACCTGTACGCGCCCCGCTCCCGCGGCGGCGCCCAGCTCGACCGCAGCGCCTACGTCCTCCTGAGCCGCATCCGCATACACGGCCCCCTGTCCATCGGCCAGCTCAGCGAGGCCTTCGGCCTCGACGCCTCCACCCTCAACCGCCAGACCGCCGCCATGCTCCGCGCCGGCCTCGTCGAACGCATCCCCGACCCCGACGGCGGCATCGCCCGCAAGTTCCGCATCACCGAGGAGGGCGAACGCCGCCTCGACGCCGACCGCACCTCCAACATCGAGGGCCTCGAACGCGTCATGGAGCACTGGCCCTCCGAGGACGTCGCCGAGTTCGCCGCCTTCCTCGAACGCTTCAACCGCGACATCGAACGCCTCGAAGGCCGCCCCTGGCCGCGCCCCTGAGCGGGAACACGCCCCGCCTCCACGCCCGTCGCCGCGAGGCAGGGCGGACCCCGCCCCGCCGCCCCCTCCTCACGGGCGGGGACGTCACCGCCTCCGAGTGACAGGCCGCCCGTCAGGCTCCGCGTCGCATCGCGGCCTGCCGGTCGGCCGTCGCCAGGGCGGTGTTGAGGAGTACCACGACGGCGAAGGCGAGGGCCGCCGACGGGCGGTCGAGGGCATGGAGGGCGAGGGCCGCCGCGCCGAAGACGAGGGCCTTGACGACGAGAACTCCCGGGATCGGCAGGGGGATACGGGCCTTGGGGGCGGCGAAGAGGCCCCAGACGAAGGCGGCGAGGGCGGGCGCCGCGACGGCGAGGAGCAGCCGGAGGGCCACGTTGTCCGCGGCGTCCCAACCCCACCAGGCCAGGACGGCCAGGGCCGCGAGTTCCAGCAGGAACGCCAGCCCTTCGTTGAACACGTGCAGCGGGCCGGGCAACTTCATCGGGATCCCCCTCGACTTCGATCACGCGCGCGAACAGGCCGAGCCTAGAGGGCACTTCCGACAGAAGTCTTTACCGCGGGGCGGCGGCGGCGGTAACTTCCCGCCGACGCAAAACGTTTCTGAAACTTTCCGACTGTGTTTCCAGCGGTGCTGATCCCCATCCCCCCAACCGGCCCGCACGGAACGCGCCCCTGCTGGGAGAAATCCGATGACCCGCACCCCCACACGGCCGCCCGGACGCCCGGTGGCCGTCCTGGCCGTGGCCGCCGGCCTGCTCGGCCTGCTCGCGGCACCACCCGACGAACCCTCGCCGCGGACCGCGCCGGCCGCCGCCGTCGCCGAGAACACGGCGACGGTCTTCTACTGGACGAAGACGAAGAACTGGGCCGCCCACAACCTGCATTACGCCCCCGACGGGGGCGCGTGGACCACCGTCCCCGGCGTCGCCATGGAGGCCGCCTGTACGGACTGGGTGAAGAAGACGGTCAGCCTCGGCACGGCCACCGGGCTGCAGGCGACCTTCAACAACGGCACCGGCACCTGGGACAACAACGGCGGCCGGAACTACGCCCTGGGCACCGGCGCGATCACCGTCAAGGACGGGGTCGTCGCCCACTCGGACCCCTGTGCAGGCACCACGCCCACGCCGTCCGCCAAGGCCACGGTGTACTACTCCACCGAGACGCTCGGCTGGTCCACCGCGAACATCCACTACCAGCCCGCGGGCGGTTCCTGGACGGCCGTGCCCGGCGTCGGCATGCAGGCGGCCTGCGCCGGCTGGTGGAAGCGGGAGATCGACCTCGGGACGGCGACGTCCTTCAAGGCCGCGTTCAACAACGGCAACGGCACCTGGGACAACAACGGCGGCGCGGACTACGCCGCCGGAACGGGCGTCAGCACCGTGCGGAACAACGTGGTGACGGCGAACGCGGTCGACCCGTGCGCCGCCGCGACGCCCGACACGCAGGCACCGACGGCCCCCGGGCGCGTCACCGCCGCCGCCGACGGCGTCTCGGTCCTGCTCGCCTGGGACCCCGCCACCGACGACCGGGGCGTGACGAAGTACCAGGTCACCCGGGTCGGCGGCAGCGGCGGCACGGTCGTGACCGACGTCGGCTCCACCGTGTACTCCGACACGGGCCTGGCCGAGCGGACCGCGTACACCTACACGGTGAAGGCCGTGGACGCGGCCGGGAACGTCTCCGCCGCCTCGGCCTCCGCGACCGCCACCACCGGCGACAGGCCGGCGACCCCCGCCACCGGGAAGCCGCTGGGCACCGACCCCCGCAAGGACCCGATCTACTTCGTCCTCACCGCCCGCTTCTACGACGGCGACGCGTCGAACAACCGCGGCGGCAGCCAGCACGTCAAGTCGGGCAACGCGGCCAACGACGACCCCATGTTCCGGGGCGACTTCAAGGGCCTCGTCCAGAAGCTCGACTACGTCAAGGCGCTCGGCTTCTCGGCGATATGGGTCACCCCGGTGGTCCTCAACCGGTCCGACTACGACCACCACGGCTACCACGGCTACGACTTCTACAAGGTCGACCCGCGCCTGGAGTCGGCCGGCGCCTCCTACCAGGACCTCATCGACGCCGCCCACGCCAAGGGCATGAAGATCTACCAGGACGTCGTCTACAACCACTCCTCCCGCTGGGGCGCCAAGGGCCTGTTCACCCCGACCGTCTACGGCGTCCGGGACAGCCAGTGGAGCTGGTACTACGACGAGAAGCAGCCCGGCTTCGAGTACGACGGCCTGACGGTCGACGCGAAGTCCGGCAAGTCGTACTACAACGGCGACCTGTGGTCGACGGCCGAGCCGACCGGCAACACCTGCCTCAACTGGGGCAAGCCGACCGGCGGCAAGAGCGCCGAGGGGTACACCGTCTACAACTGCCAGTGGCCGAGCCCGACCTCCGGCATGTTCCCGAAGGCGCTGTACCACCAGTGCTGGATCGGCAACTGGGAGGGCGAGGACTCCCGTTCCTGCTGGCTGCACGAGGACCTGGCCGACTTCAACACCGAGAACCCCGCCGTCCAGAGCTACCTGATCGGCGCCTACAACAAGTACATCGACATGGGCGTCGACGGCTTCCGCGTCGACACCGCCGTGCACATCCCCCGCACCACCTGGAACCGTCGCTTCCTGCCCGCCATCCAGGAACGGGTGACACAACGTCACGGAGCGGCGGCGGCAGCGAACTTCTTCGTCTTCGGCGAGGTCGCCGCGTTCGTCAACGACAAGTGGAACCGCGGCTCGGTGAACCACTCGGCGCAGTTCTACACGTGGAAGGAGCGCAAGGAGTACGACATCGACGACGCCAAGGCCGCTCTGGAGATGTACGACTACGAGCAGCAGCAGGGCACCGGCAACCAGCCCACGTCGACCAACGCGTTCCTGAGCGGGAACAGCTACCACACTCCGGACCACAGCCGGTTCTCCGGCATGAACGTCATCGACATGCGCATGCACATGAACTTCGGTGACGCCTTCAACGCCTTCTCCAACGGCAAGGACTCGGACGACAGTTACAACGACGCCACCTACAACGTCGTCTACGTCGACAGCCACGACTACGGCCCGAACAAGTCGAGCGAGCGGTACACGGGCGGCACCGACGCCTGGGCCGAGAACATGTCCCTGATGTGGACGTTCCGCGGCATCCCGACGCTCTACTACGGCTCCGAGATCGAGTTCCAGAAGGGGAAGAAGATCGACTGCGGGCCGACCTGCCCGCTCGCCACCACCGGCCGCGCCTACTACGGCGAGCACCTCGCCGGCTCCGTCACGACCTCCGACTTCTCCCAGGTCTCGGCGGCCTCCGGCGCCGTCGCCACCACGCTCCAGCAGCCCCTGGTCCAGCACGTGCAGCGGCTCAACCAGATCCGCCGCGCGATCCCGGCGCTCCAGACGGGGCAGTACTCCACCGAGGGCATCTCGGGCGGCATGGCCTTCAAGCGCCGCTACACCAGCGGTTCCACGGACAGCTTCGCCCTGGTCACGGTCTCCGGCGGCGCCACCTTCTCCGGCGTCCCGAACGGCACCTACACCGACGCCGTCACCGGCGACGTCCGCACGGTCACCAACGGCACCCTCACGGTCGCCGCACCCGGCAAGGGCAACCTGCGCGTGTACGTGCTGAACGGTCCGGGCAGGATCGGCGCCTCGGGCCCGTACCTGAAGTAGCGCACCCGGTGCGGGGCGGCCCCACCCGCCCCGTACCCCCGCCGCACTCCCCCGGCGCCGTCCTCCGTCGCGCGGCGCGGTCGCCTCCGCACACCCCGGGAACGAAAGGGGCGGGAGGGAGGATAGGTGCACCTTCCAGGCGCCGCTAGATCAACAGTGCGTCACACGAACAGGCTTTTCGGACAGAACACTTCCCTCCGCCCGAAGAGTCTGGGATCTTGCGTCCACCCCACACATCACAGGGCCCGGCCGGCGCCACCCGCGCCACCGGGTCATCGGAGGACGCATTGTTTTCCCACATATCCAGCCGGTTGAGGGCCTCGGCCATCGCCGTCGCAGCGCTCGGTACGACCGTGGCGCTCGCCGCCCCCGCCGGATTCGCCCAGGCAGCAACGTCGGACACCGCGCCCGTCGCGGCGAGTTCGGCGGGGGCGACCCAGGCCAGGACGGCCACCAAGGCCACCCGGACCGCCGCGTCGTCGGCGGCCTGGGTCGCGGGCACCCGCGCCTACCTGGTCATCACCGCACCCGGCGGCACCGCCGCGGTGAGCGGTGCCGTGACGAGCAACGGCGGTTCGGTGTTCGCCTCGTACGACGCGATCGGCGTGATCGTGGCGCACTCGGCGTCGTCGTCGTTCGCCGCGTCGATGCGCACGGTCAGCGGAGTCCAGCAGGTCGGCGCGACCCGGACGTCCGACGTCCCGGCCGACGCCTACAACCCGGCGCTCCCGGCGAACCCGTCGCAGTCCGCGACGACGCTGACGGAGTCCAACCGCTGGGACATGACCCAGATCAAGGCCGACCAGGCCTGGGCGGTCACCACCGGTTCGGCGTCGGTGAAGGTCGGCGTCCTGGACACCGGCGTCGACGACCAGCACCAGGACATCGCGCCCAACTTCAACGCCGCCGACTCGGCCTCCTGCGCCTACGGCAAGGCGGACACCCGCACGGGCGCCTGGCGTGACGTCGGCACCCACGGCACGCACGTCGCGGGCACGGTCGCGGCCGCCAAGAACGGCAAGGGCGTCATCGGCGTCGCGCCCGGCGTGAAGATCTCCTCGGTCCGCATCGCGGAGCCGGGCAGCAGTCTGTTCTTCGCGGAGAACACGATCTGCGGCTTCATGTGGGCCGGTGACCACGGCTTCAAGGTCACCAACAACAGCTACTACACGGACCCGTGGCAGTTCAACTGCCCGGACAACGTGGACCAGGCCGCCATCATCGAGGGCGTCCGCCGGGCCCAGGTGTACGCCGAGGGCAAGGGCTCGCTCCAGGTGGCCGCCGCCGGCAACTCCAACTACGACCTGGCGAACAAGACGACCGACTCCGAGAGCCCCAACGACTCGACGCCGGTCACCCGCACGATCACCAACGCCTGCATCGACATCCCGACCGAGCTGCCGGGCGTCGTGACCGTCGCCTCGCAGGCCAGCGGCGGCGCGAAGGCCTCGTACTCGAACTTCGGCAACGGCGTCATCGACATCGCGGCGCCGGGCGGCGACGGCACCACCCAGGTGTACTCGACGCTGCCGGGCGGCAAGTACGGCAACATGAGCGGCACCTCGATGGCATCCCCGCACGTCGCCGGTGTGGCGGCGCTGATCGCGAGCAAGAACCCGACGTTCACGCCGGCGCAGATCCGTGACCAGCTCGGTGTCCAGGCCAACGACCGGGCGTGCCCGTCGGACGCCCGCTGCACGGGCACCGCGGCGAAGAACGGGTTCTTCGGCGAGGGCGCGGTCGACGCCCTGAAGGCCGTCGGGGGCAGCACCCCGCCGCCCGGCGCGTACTTCGAGAACCTCACCGACGTCACGATCTCGGACAACGCCACGGTCGAGAGCTCGATCACGGTCAGCGGGGTGACGGGCAACGCCCCGGCGACCCTCAAGGTCGGCGTGGACATCAAGCACACCTACATCGGTGACCTGAAGGTCGACCTCGTCGCCCCCGACGGCACGGTGTACACCCTGCACAACCGCACCGGCAGCGGCACCGACAACATCGCGCAGACCTACACGGTCAACGCGTCGGCGGAGGTCGCGAACGGCGTCTGGAAGCTTCGCGTGAACGACAACGCGAGCGCGGACACGGGCAGGATCGACGCCTGGAACCTGACCTTCTAGTACGTCCCGACCCGGGGAACGGGGCCGGAGCCGCCATGGCTCCGGCCCCGTTCGCGTGCCCGGGGGCGAGCGCGGCGGAAAAAGTCCGTACCGGGGGGTAGGCCTGCCCCGGGGCCTTGCTATACGTTCCGTCCAACAAGCTTGCTAGACGCGATGTCTAACAAGAGCCCGAGCCGCTCTCGCGACCCAAGGAGCCGCACCATGGCACGCAGCACCGTTCGCCCGGACAGCGAGTCCGTCACCGACACCGACGTCGCCGAGCGGCTGCTCCGTTCGGCGGCGAAGCTGTCGTACGACCCCGCCGTCGAGGTGGACTGGGACACCCCCCTCGACAAGGACTTCCACGGACAGAGCCCCGAGTGGAACTCCCTCTACGGCACCGCCTACTGGAACGAGATGACCGAGGAGCAGCGCAAGGAGCTGACCCGGCAGGAGACCGCGTCGGTCGCCAGCACCGGCATCTGGTTCGAGATGATCCTCCAGCAGATGGTGCTCCGCGACATCTACCGCATGGACCACACCGACCCCCGGTTCCAGTGGGCCCTCACCGAGATCGCCGACGAGTGCCGGCACTCCATCATGTTCGCCCGGGGCTCCCAGAAGCTCGGCGCGCCCGCGTACCGCCCCAAGCGCGCGGTGCTCGAACTCGGCCGGTTCATGAAGACCGTCGGCTTCGGCGAGGCCGCGTACGCCGGCATCCTCGTCGCCGAGGAGGTCCTCGACGTCATGCAGCGCGACTGGATGCGCGACGAACGGGTCGTCCCCTTCGTCCGCACCATCAGCAACATCCACGTCGTCGAGGAGTCCCGGCACATGAAGTTCGCCCGGGACGAGACGCGCCGCCACCTCGCCCGCGCGGGCCGGACCCGCCGCCACTTCCAGGCCCTCGTGGTCGCCATCGCCGCGTACTACATCATCACCAGCCTGGTCAGCCCCGAGGTGTACGTGCGGGCCGGACTCGACCCCGAGCGCGCCCGCCGCGAGGCCGCCGCCAACGAGCACTACAAGGCGCAGCTGCGCGCCAGCTGCGCCGGGCTGATGGAGTTCCTGGCCGACGTCGGGATGCTGACCCGGCCCGCGCTCTTCTTCTACCAGCGCGCCCACCTCGTCTGACCCCTCCGAGCCGAGCAGAGCAGAGCCGACGACATGACCTACGCGATCACCCAGACCTGCTGCAACGACGCGACCTGCGTCGCCGTCTGCCCGGTCAACTGCATCCACCCCACCCCCGAGGAACCGGACTTCGGGACCACGGAGATGCTCTACATCGACCCGAAGTCCTGCATCGACTGCGGCGCCTGCGCCGACGCCTGCCCCGTCGACGCGATCTTCCCGGCGGACCGGCTCACCGGCCCCCTGCGCGCCTACGAGGACCTCAACGCCCGCTACTACGCCGAGCGCACGCCCCCGCCGGCCCTGGCCTCGCCCAACTTCCACACCTGGGGCGAACCGTCCTTCCCCCGCTCCCTCCCCGCCGACTTCGCGCCGCTCCGGATCGCGGTCGTCGGCACCGGCCCCGCGGGCATGTACGCCGCCGAGGACCTGCTCCTGCACACCAACGCCGAGGTGACGCTGATCGACCGGCTCCCGGTGGCCGGCGGACTCCTCCGCTACGGCGTGGCGCCGGACCACCCGGCGACCAAGGGGGCCGGGGACTCCTTCGCCCGCTTCCACTCCCACCCCCGGGTCCGCATGCGGCTCGGCCTCCGGGTCGGCGAGGACGTCACGGCCGAGGAACTCGCCGCCCACCACGACGCGGTGATCTACGCGGTCGGCGCACCGGCCGACCGCCGCCTCGGCATCCCCGGCGAGGACCTGCCCGGCAGCGTCTCCGCCACGTCCGTCGTCTCCTGGTACAACGCGCACCCGGAGACCGCGGGGGACGCCGTCCGGCTCTCCGCCGAGCGGGTCGTCGTGGTCGGCAACGGCAACGTCGCCCTCGACGTCGCCCGCGTCCTCGTCATGGACCCCGCGGAACTCGCCGCCACCGACATCGCCGACCACGCCCTCGCCGCGCTCCGCGGCACCCCGGTCCGCGAGGTGGTGCTGCTCGGCCGCCGCGGCCCCGGGGACGCCGCGTACACCGGCTCCGAACTGCTCGCCCTCACGCACCTGCCCGGCGTGGAGCTGGTGGTCGACGACCGGGACCCGCGCACCGGGGCGGCGATCGACGCGGCCGCGCCCGGGACGAAGGCGGCCCTCCTGCGGGACGTGACCCGCGAGGCGGTCGACTGGACGCGGGCACCCGCGCCGGACCGCCGCCGGATCGTGCTCCGCTTCCACTCCGCCCCGGTCGAGGCGCTCGGCACCGACGGGGTGCGGGCGGTCCGGGTGACGGAGGACGGGTCGGAGTCCGGTACGGAGATCGGGGCCGGGCTGCTCGTCCGGGCGATCGGGTACCGAGGCGTCCCGCTGCCGGGGCTGCCCTTCGACGCGGCCACCGGAACGGTGCCGCACGAGGCCGGACGGGTGGCCGGGCTGCCCGGCGGCTATGTCGTCGGCTGGATCAAGCGCGGGCCTTCGGGTGGCATAGGCGCCAACCGGGCGTGCGCGGAGGAGACGGTCGGGACGCTGCTCGCGGACGCGGTCGCCGGTGCGCTGCCCGCTCCCGCGGGCACGGCCCAGGACTTCCACCGACTGGCCAGGAGCCGCAGCCGCGGTCTCGTCGACGCGCGCGGCCTCGCGGCCATCGACCGGGCCGAACGGTCCCGTGGCCGGGACGCGGGTCGCCCCCGGGTCAAGCTGGCGACGGTGCCGGAGCTCGTCGCGGCGGCGCGGGGCGGGCGGTGGCGCCGGAACGGCTGAGCGGGGCGGAGGAAGGAAAGGACGGAAGGAGGAAAGCAGGAGGAAGGCAGGGCGGGACAGGTCGTTCCGGGCCGCGGGGGATCCGGCCCGGGACGGCGGGCCGGTGCGTGCCGGACGGGTCAGACCGAGACGCCCAGGGCCTGGCGGACCACGATCGCGTCGAGCCGCACCGCGAACGGGACGACGTCCGTGAGGTCGAGCGCGACGGCCCGCTCCTTCGGCAGTTCCACCGTCACGTCGACGCAGAAGGCCAGGGCGTACATGTGCGCCCCGGTCTCCTCGTCCTGGAGGGCGAAGAACAGGTCCCGGTAGAACCGCGTGCGCTCCGCGGACTTCTCGTAGAAGGAGAGGCCGGGCTGCCCCTCCTGCGCGGCGAGGCCGGTGAAGGCCCCGACGAGTTCCCGCTCGACGGTGGCCCAGAAGCCGGCCTCCGCGCACTCCGGCGGCAGCGCCTGGCGGACGGCCTCCTTGAGCGAGAGGACCATGACGAGGACGGGGGCGTACTCCTGGAGCCCCCAGCCCCGGACCATCTTCACGACGGTGCTGTCCGGGACGGCCGCGGCGGCGTCCCGTATCGCCTCGAAGTCGAAGTCGACGGTCGCCGGCGCGATCGCCTCCTGGAACACCCGGTCGATCGACCGGGCCTGGGCGAGGTGGTCCGGTGCCACCTCGACGACGGTCCTGAAACTGGCGGCCAAAGCTCCTCCTGGAAGATCGGGATGATCTCGGTGATCAAGGAGGGGTCAGTATGCCGAGGCGGCCCCGCCCCGGTGGGGCGCGTCCGCCGTGCGGACAGGGGGCCGGTTCCGCCGACAGCGGGCCCCGCCTCGCGGGCAGGGGCCCGGCCGCCGCGGGACCTCGCGGCCCGGCCCGGCCCGTACGGGAGACGGTTCAGCCGCGGCCGCGGCGGGGCTTGGCGCTCTTGCCGCGAGCCGCACCACCGGTGGCGCCGCCGCCCTTGCGGGCCGCCCCGCCCTTCCCTGCCGTACGGGCTCCGCCCTTGGCGCCGCCCTGCTTGGCGCCGCCCGACTTCGCACCGCCGGGTCGCGCGGGCTTCCGCTGGTCCTTGCGTGGCTGCTTCTGGCCCTTCATCTCCTCGGCGCGGCGGCCCCGGGTGCTGTTCACCGTGCGGCCGCGCACGATCCCGATGAACTCCTCCACCAGGTCCGGGGCCTCGTCGGCCGCCGGCCACGAGAGGGCCACGCGCGACTGCGGGACGCCGTCGAGCGTGCGGTACGTCAGGTCCTTGCGGTGGTGCAGCCGGGCGAGGGACTGTGGGACGGCGAGCACGCCGACGCCCGCCGCGACCAGCTCGATCGCGTCGGCGGTCGTCTCGGGGCGCTCCATCGCGGGGCGGCCCGGCGGCTGCTCCCAGCCGAGGGTGTCGTCGAGGGGGTGGAGGACGAGCTCGTCGGCGAGGTCGCCCACCGAGATGAGCTCGACCTGCGCGAACAGGTGGTCCTTGGGGACGACGACGACCGTGGTCTCCTCATAGAGGGGAATGGCGCTGAGGTCGTCCCCGTCGACGGGCAGCCGGACGAGTCCGGCGTCGGCGGCACCCTCCCGCAGCAGCCCGAAGGCCTCGGCGGGGGTGGCCGACAGAAGCGTCAGGGGTACGTCGGGAAGGCGCTCGTTCCAGATCCGCACCCACTTCGAGGGCGTCACGCCCGGCACGTACACGAGCCGGAAGGAGGGGGTCGAGGGGGATTCCGCGGGGGAATCCGGGAGGGAAACGTCCGAGCCTGTCACCCCGCAAGGCTACCGGTAGCGGACGTGGTCGGAGGTCGCCCGCATGCTCGATACCCTTGACACCATGACGTCGCACCAGAACACCCAGACGATGAAGCCCGCGACCGCGGCGAAGAAGCTGGGTGTGTACCTCGAGGCCACCCCCGCCGACTTCCAGGAGGGTGTGGTCTCGCGCGCCGAGCTGACCGAGCTCCAGGCCAACCCGCCCGCCTGGCTCCAGGAGCTGCGCGAGAAGGGTCCGCACCCCCGCCCGGTCGTCGCCAACAAGCTCGGCGTCTCCATCGCCGGTCTCGCGCGCGGCGGGATCACCGAGCCGCTCACCACCGAGCAGATCGAAGCGATCAAGCAGGAACTGCCCGAGTGGCTGAAGAAGGAGCGCGCCACCCAGTCGGAGGTCCGCAAGGAGACCGTCCGCATCAAGGAGCGCGACGCGGAGCGCGCGCGCCGCAGCCAGGACGCCTGACCCGCACCCACGCCGTGCCACGCCGGTCCGGACCGAGGAGGTCCGGACCGGCGTGGCGCGTGTCCGGGTGAGGGAGGCATCCCCCCATGAGTGACACGAGCAGCACGTACGGCGCGAACACCGCGGCCGAGCCGCCGGTGGTCGTCGGCGTGGACGGGTCCGAGCACAGTCTGCGCGCCCTGGAATGGGCCCTGAGCGCGGCGGAGAGCCTGGGGGCTCCCCTGGTCGTCGCCCACGTGCGGTCCGACGCGCTGCAGCTGGGCGCGGCCCGGATCGCCTCCCTCGGCGCGGACCCGGAGCTCCCCGACACCGTCCTGAAGGGCGTGCGGAACGTCGTCGAGGGGCGCGGGCACTCCGCTCCGGTGCGGTACGCGTCCCTGGACGGGTCCGTGACCGACGCCCTGCCTGCGGCCGCGCGCGGCGGCCGGCTCCTGGTGACCGGCTCACGGGGGCACGGCGGCTTCGCGAGCCTGCTACTCGGCTCGACCAGCCGGACCCTCGCCACGACCGCGCCCTGTCCGCTCGTCGTCGTGCCGCACGAGGCGCGGGCGGCCGCCCTGGAGGGCGGGGCGGAGGCGGGCCGGGTGCTGCTCGGCCTGCACCCGGAGGAGACCCCGGACGAGGTGGTGGACTTCGCCTTCGAGGCGGCGCACCACCGGGGCGTGCCGCTGGAGGCGGTGACCGCGCTCCGGCTGCCCCCTCAGCCCGGCGCCCTGATGGCGGCTCCGTCCCCGGCGCTCCAGGTGCCGCCGCCGCTCCCGATGGCCGACGACGGCGCGGAACTCGTACGGGAGGCGGAGCGGGAGCAGGAGGATCGGCTGCGGCCGTTCGCCGAGCGGTGGCCGGGGGTCCGTCTCGTCCCCGTGGTGGAGCCGGGGGACGCGGCGGGGCGGCTCGTGGAGGGTTCGCGGGACGCCGGCCTGCTGGTGGTGGGGCGGCATCACCGGCACCACCTGGGTTCGCTGCTCATCGGTTCCGTGGCGCACGCGGTGCTGCACCACGCGCACTGCCCGGTGGCGGTGGTGCCGTCGGCGTCGGAGGGCTCCGGCGGGTGACCGGGAATACCGGTGGATGACCGAGGCGACCGGTGGGTGACCGAGGTGACCAGTGAGACCAGTGGGACCGGCGGGTGACCGGGGGCGGCAGGCGACCGGGGACATGACAGTCCCCGGCGGTCCGGGTCGGTTCGCGCGGTCGTCGGCCGTCGCCGACGGCTCCGCTCCCGACCGGCCCCGCCGGGGGCCTGGCCAGAGCCTGCTGAAAGGGTCACGCGGGCCTTCGAACGTCTTCTCGGGCGGGTGCGGCTCTCTCCGGTTGTCCGGTGTAAAACATGATTCTCCTCCTTTTTTCGCCCGATTCAAGAGGTTCCTCACTTTTATTACGCTTCAGTGGTGCCTGGTACACAGGGGTCATGACCACCGAAGAAAACGCCGCCACCGCCCGCCGCAACGTCGAGCCGCCGCCCGCCCAGGCCTCCCTGGGCGCGGGGGTCGTGGTCGTCGACGACTCCGGACGGGTCCTGCTCGGCCTCGACCCGTCCGGAGTGTGGGAACTGCCCGGCGGGAAGGTGGAGCCGGGCGAGTCGATCGAGGCCGCGGTCGTCCGCGAGCTGGCCGAGGAGACCACGCTCGTCGCCGACCCCGCCGACGTCGAGGTGCTCGGGCTGGTCCTGGACGCGGTCACCTCGTCGCTGCTGACCCGGATGACCGTGGCGACGGTGGTGCGGACCTTCGGCGGGGCCCCCGCCGTGGCCGAGCCGGACAAGATCGACCGCTGGGAGTGGACGGACCCGGACCGGCTGCCGACGGCCCTCTTCCTGCCCTCCGCCCAGGTACTGCGGATGTGGCGGCCCGAACTCCCGCTGCCCGACGGACCGTTCCACCGGTACGCGATGGGGCGCCTGCCGCACTGACCCTCCGGGGCCCACCTGGCACCGGCTCGCACCGACCACCGGTCACGCTCCGTCACCGAGCGGGGTCCGGCGGCCCTGGTTAGCGTGGCTCACAGGAAACACGTCCTCGACCGGAAGAGAGAGAGTCACGTCATGGCCGCACGACCTGAAGGCACGCCGGTCTGGACCGACGCGATGTTCACCGACGTCGAGGGCGCCAAGACGTTCTACGCCGAGGTGCTCGACTGGACCTTCGGCGAGTCCTCCTCGGAATACGGCAACTACACGCAGGCCTACAAGGGCGGCAAGGCGGTCGCGGCCGTCGTCCCGCCGATGCCGGGACAGGACGGTGAACCGCAGTCGGCCTGGTGTCTGTACTTCGCCTCGCCGGACGTCGCCGCCACGGCGGAGAAGATCCGGAGCGCGGGCGGCACGGTCGTGATGGAGCCGATGCAGGTCGGCGACTTCGGCTCCATGTGCATCGCGCAGGACCCGACGGGCGTGACGTTCGGCGTCTGGCAGGCAGGGTCGCACGAGGGCTTCGAGCTGGAGGGCGAGACCGGCTCGTTCGCCTGGGCCGAGGTCTTCACCCGGGAGCCCGAGAAGTCCGACGCCTTCTTCACCACCGTCTTCGGCTACGGCTCCGAGAAGATGAAGGACATGGACTACCGGGTCTTCGACCTCGGTGGCGAACAGCCCGTGCTCGGCCGGATGAAGATGACGGCGGAGGACTTCCCGCCGGAGATCCCCCCGTACATCCAGCTGTACTTCGCCGTCGACAACTGCGACAAGGCCGTCGAGAGGGCCGAGGCGGTCGGCGGTCGCAAGGTCTTCGGCCCGATGGACAGCCCGTACGGCCGGTTCGCCGCGATCCTGGACCCGCAGGGCGCCGCGTTCGCCGTCATCGACCTGCGGACCACGGTCGGCGACATGCCCGAGATGGAGTGACCGTACGGGACACCGCCTTCGCGCGCCCGCCCCGGGACCCCATGGGCCCGGGGCGGTTCCATGAAACCCCGGGGCAGTTCCGTGCGGGTCAGGAGCCGTCGCGTACGGCGACGATGCCGTTGAACACCCCGACGTACGCGGTACCGTCGGGACCGATGGTGATCGGCGCCCAGTTGTTGTCGTACGCGAGGCCGGTGCCGGTGAAGCGCTTGAAGACCCGCCGCCCGGTGCGGAAGTCGACGGCCGTCAGGTACCAGGCGTCGATGCCGAAGGCGTTGGGCTCCTTCTCGTAGAAGTACAGCAGCCCGTTCGCGGTGGAGAGCTTCGGGACGGTGGAGGGCGAGCGGACGTCGCTCTCCCAGACGGTGTCGCAGCCGCTGCCGTCGGCGCGGACGTCGATCCGGGTCGCTCCCCCGACGACACTGCGGCCGAGGGCGAGCGTGCTCGGGTTCCCGTATCCGTAGTTGTTCTCCACGACCAGGCTGTTGCCCCAGCTGATCAGGGAGTTGTCGGTGGTCGACGCCCCGGCGCGGAACACCGGCACCTTGCAGACGAGCCGCTCCCCGGCGGGCACGTCGGCCCCCCGCCGGTAGACGAGCACGTTCATGCGGTCGTCGGCGTTGTCGGTGACGGCGACGTACTGGTCCCGGTCGCCGAACAGGTCGGGCGTCGTGCCCGAACCCTGGTTCACGGAACCGGGCTTGGTCCCGGTCCCCCGGTCGTACGCCTCGCGCCACCGCACCCGCGGAGTGCCGTCGGCGTCGACACCGAAGGCGTACAGGGCGTGGTCGGTGACGATGGAGACACCGTCCTCGGCGACGGAGAACGAGTTCTGGATCTCCTCCCCGTCGAGCCGGATCGCTCGCAGGGCACCCGTCGCCGGGTCGACGGTGCCGACGCGGCCGAGCCGGGTCACCCACCAGACGCGGCCGCCCCAGTCGGGCATCACGGAGGTGACGGGGTCGCAGACGCCGCTGGGGAAGAGGTTCGTCCAGGTGACGCAGTCGTGCGGGACCAGGGACGCGAGGTCCCAGTCGTCCTCGACGACGAACTCCCAGGCGCCGTCCGCCCGCTGGCGGTGGGCGATGCGCAGGACGTGCTGGCGCGAGTCGGCGAGCACCACCCGGTCCCGGTCGTCGAGGTAGAAGTAGGCGCCGCCCGAGGTGTCCTTGAAGATCTTCTCGAAGTCGAGGCGGGTGACGGCCTCGACGGTCGAGGACCGCTGCGGCAGCTTGTACTCGGCGAGCGTGTCCAGGGTGCGCGGGTCGAGCAGCTTCAGGAGGAAGCCGCTGAACGTGCCGCACACGGTGACGAGCCGCCCGCCCGCGTCGAAGGTGACGGTGGCGCACTCCCCGCCGATCGGGGCGATCTTCTCGCTGACGACCTCCGGATCGCGACCGAGGGGCCCGGAGTACGGGTGGGTGCCACTGCCCGCGCCGTCGGCGTGCATGCCGCTGCGCCCGTTCGGCGCGAGGTACGGGTGCTGGGCCGGAGCCCGCCCGGGAACCGGCCGCGCGGTCGCGGGGGCGCCCTCGTAGTGGTCGACGAGCCGGTGCCCGATGGCCAGGGGTATCTCCTCGGCCTGGGCGACGGGCGCCGCGCCCGCCGACAGGGTCGCCGCCAGCGCGGTGACCAGCACGAGCGCGCGCCTCCTCCCGCGGGACGATGGGGTGGTCAAGGCTTCTCCTCGGGGTCCGTACGTGCGTCGCGCCGGCGCCCGACGGTAGGCCGGGGCAGCGGAGAAGTACATGGAACCGCCTCTGTTCTCATGCGCCGTTCACGAGGTGCGCGCGTCTCCGCCCGAGATCACGAAGCCGATAATGGTGCGATGGCCGGCACAGACCTGCGCGTGGTGCCGGCCGAGGACTCCGTCGTCCTGCGGGACGGGATGGTCGAGTTGCTCACCGCCCGCGGCTGCACACCCGGCGGGGAGGTCAGGGCTTGAGGCTGGAGACCACGTTGGCGGTGGCCGCGACGCCGTTGTGGATGGTGGGCGCCATGCTGGTGCCGGCCAGGAAGAAGCCGAGCAGGGCGCAGACGATCGCGTGGGTGAACTTGAGTCCGCCGCTGCGCAGGAAGATCACGGCCAGCACCAGCAGCAGCACCACGACAGAAATGGAAACGGCCATCGGGTTCACGTCCCTCCGTCGCCGCACCGGAATTGCGGCGTTCGGCGGACAGTGTGGCGGAATGGGCGGTCCGTCCGGGCGTATGGCGGGGCGGCCATACGGGTGAGATTCGGGCGGTGTCAGCCGCGCAGGGTCTCGGCGATGCCTGGCCGGCGCACGGCGTCGACGTCCGGGTCGGCGAGCAGTCCCGCGATCAGCGCCGTGTCGCCGAAGACCTCGGTGGCGCAGAGGTCCCAGTTGGTGAGGATCAGCCAACTCCCGTCGGCGGCCCACCAGGTGGCGGGAAACCAGAGGTCCGGTGCGTCGTCGTGGTGGGCGAGCGCGTCGCCGAGCCGGCCGCGCCGGGCGACGAGCGTTTCCCCCGGCGGGGTCGACACGGGTGCCTGCGCCGCTCCGCACGGGGTGTCCGCACCCTTCGGGCCGTTCCGCACCAGGTGCTCGACGAGGCGGGCCAGGCACGCCCGGTCCATCTCCGCCGGATCGGGCCCTTCGAGGTCGTCCGCGCCCGGCACGCCTTCGAAGACCAGGTGCGAGAGGGTGCCGGGCCAGTCGGCCAGCCGACGGCCCGCCCGGGCGAGCACCTGGTCCCAGCGGAGCCGTACGGGACCGTCGTGGACGGTGTGGAGGATCCAGCAGCTGTCCTCGTAGCCGTCCTGCTGGGGCTCGTAGCCGCAGTCGGCGGCGGCGAGGGCGGCGCGCAGACCGTCGAGGGGGTCGTCCTCGGCGACGCGGGTCCACGGAGGGTTCACGGGTGCTCCTCGGCGGGCAGGCAGTCCTTCCATTCCACCGTACGGTCGCACCAGCGGTGCAGCAGGGTGCGGTCGTGGCCCACGGCGAGGAGGCCGGCGCCGGTCTCCGCGCGGTAGGCCTCGACGGCGGCGACGAGGGCGGCCGTGGTGGAGGCGTCCAGCATGGCGGTCATCTCGTCGCAGATCAGCCAGCGGGGGCGGAGGACCAACGCCCTTGCGAGGCAGGCGCGTTGGAGCTGCCCGTCGCTGACCTCGTGGGGCCGGCGGGCGAGCAGGTCGGGGGTGAGGCCGACGGTCGGGGCGAGTGCGGCGAGGCGCTCCGGGACCTCGGCGCGGCGCCGTCCGGCACGGAGGGGTTCGGAGATCAGGTCCGCGAGGGTCAGCCGGGGGTCGGCGGCGGTGCGGGGCTGCTGGAACACCACGCCGACGGCGGTGCGCTGTTCGCGCGGGGCCCGGTGGCGCCAGGCCCGCACCTCGGTGCCGTCGAGGACCAGTCGGCCGGCGTCGGGGCGGTGCAGGAGCGCGGCGACCCGGGCGAGGGTCGACTTCCCGCAGCCGCTGGGGCCGAGGAGGCCGACGGACTCGCCGGCCGCGACGGTGAGGGTGGCGCCCCGGAAGACGGGGGTTCGGCGGTCGTATCCGGCGGTGACGGCGTCGAGTTCAAGCACGGTGCTGCTCCGGGTGGTGGCAGGCCACTCCGGCCGCCGGCTCGGGTCGGGTGGCGCAGAGGCCGGTGGCGCGGGCGCAGCGCGGGGCGAAGGCGCAGCCGTCGGGCAGGTCGGTGAGTTCCGGCGGCATGCCGGGGACGGGGGTGAACGCCCGGTCGGGCAGGGCGTCGAGGAGGCCGCGGGCGTAGGGGTGGCGGGGTCCCGTGGGGCCGAAGAAGCGGTGGGCGGGGGCGACTTCGACGATCCGTCCGGCGTACATGACGGCGACCCGGTCGGCGACGCGCGCGGCGGCGGCGAGGTCGTGGGTGATGAGGAGCAGGCCGCGGCCCTCGTCGACGTGGCGGCGCAGTTCGTCGACGGTGCGGTCGACGAGTGCGCGGTCGAGGCCGGTGGTCGGCTCGTCGGCGAGCAGCACGCGGGCGTCGCCGATGAGGGCGAGCGCGGTGGCGGCGCGCTGCGCCAGGCCTCCGGAGAGCTCGTGCGGGTACCGGTCGAGGTGTCCGGCCGGGAAGGCGGCCCGCGCGGCGGCGTCCTCGGCCGCCCGGCGGCGGGCGCGGCGCGGGGCCGCGGTGAGGGCCCGTACGGTTTCCTCCAGGTGCGACCGCACGGTCCGCACCGGCGTCAGGTGTGCCGCCGGGCTCTGCGGTACGAGGCCGACGCGTCGGCCCCGCACGGTGCGGGCCAGGGTCTGCTCGCCGGCGGCGAGCAGGTCGGTGGCTCCGTGGCCGTCGCCGGCCGCGAGGACCGCCGTGCCGGAGGCGTCGGCGTTGCCCGGCAGCAGGCCGAGCAGCGCCGAGGCCAGGACGGACTTGCCGCAGCCGCTCTCCCCGACGAGCGCGAGGCACTCCCCCGCCGCGAGGTCGAAGTCGGCGTCGGCGACGGCTTCGACGGTCCTCCCGCCGCGCAGCCGGAAGCGGACCGAGAGGCCGCGGACGCTGAGGAGGGCGTCCTCGGCCCGCTCGGCGGTGACGGCCTCCAGGGCGCGCAGGACCTTGCCGTGCACCGGGTTCACAGCGACAGCTCCGATCGGCGGCGTGGGTTGAGGTGGTCGCGCCAGGCGCCGGCGAGGCCGGCGAGGGCGAGGGTGGGGACGATGAGGAGGAGGCCGGGGTAGACGGTGGGCCACCAGTGGCCGGTGAGGAGGGAGGAGCGGGCGTTCTGGACGAGGTTGCCGAGGCTGGCCTGATGGCTGGGGAGGCCGAGGCCGAGGAAGGAGAGCGCGGACTCGTGCCACATGGCGTGCGGGACCATCAGGACGGCGGCGAGTCCGGCCTGCGGGAGGACGGCGGGCAGCAGGTGCCGGACGGTGACGCGCCACCGGGTGGCGCCGCCGGAGACGGCGGCGTCGACGAAGGGGCGGGTGCGCAGCGAGAGGACCTCGGAGCGGACGATGCGGGCGGTGGAGAGCCAGTGCGTGACGGCGACGGAGGCGATGACGGGCCAGACGCCGGGGCGGAAGAGGGCGACGACGAAGATGCCGAGCAGCAGGTGCGGCACGGAGGAGAAGGCGTCGACGAGCCGCATGAGGGTGCGGTCGGTCCGGCCGCCGAGCGCGCCGGCCGCGGCTCCCACGGCGGTGCCGGCGACGGCGGCGACGAGCGCGGCGACGAGTCCCACGAGGAGGGAGATCCGCAGGCCGTGGACGCAGCGCAGGAGGAGGTCGCGGCCGAGGTCGTCGGTGCCGAAGGGGTGGTCCCAGGACGGCGGGAGGAGCTTGCGGGAGAGGTCGACGGCCTGTTCGTCGAGCGGGACGAGCGGGGGCACGAGCAGGACCGCGAGGGCGACGGCGGCGACCGTCGCTGCGGAGGTCCACAGCCGGACGCGATGGCTGCGGGGGTCAGCCATCGAAGCCCACCCTCGGGTCCGCGAGCCCGTACAGCAGGTCGGAGAGGAGGTTGCCGAGGAGTACGGCTCCGGTGGCGAGGACGGTGAGCGCGGCGAGCAGCGGGAAGTCGACGGAGGTGGCGGCCGTGACGGTGGCCGCGGCGATCCCGGGCCAGCTGAAGACGGTCTCCACCAGCAGGGCGCCGGTGATGAGTTCGGGGACGCGGGAGCCGACGAGGGTGAGTACGGGCAGCATGCCGGAGCGGAGGGCGTGCCCGGTGAGGACGGTGCGTTCGCGCAGGCCGCGGGCGCGGGCGCCGCGGACGGGGTCCTCGTCGAGGGCGTCGCCGACGCCTTGGCGGACGTAGAGGAAGAACCACGGCAGCTGGGAGGTCCCGAGGACCAGGGCGGGCAGCACGAGGTGGCGGGCGACCTGGTCGGCGGTGACGGTGTCGGTGGCGGTGTCGGTGAGTCCGCCGGCGGGCAGCACGCCGAGTTCCAGGGCGAAGAACCAGACGGCGAGCAGGCCGAGCCAGTAGGCGGGGGCGGCTTCCAGGGTGTACGCGGCGGAGCTGACGGCCCGGTCCAGGAGGCCGCCGCGGCGGCGTCCGGCGAGGACGCCGAGGAGGGTGCCGAGGGCGAGGGCGATCAGGAAGGCGGTGGCGGCGAGGAGGACGGACCAGCCGAGGCGTTCGCCGATGACGTCGGCGACGGGCCGGCGCATGACCGCGGAGTTCCCGAGGTCGCCGGTGAGGGCGGCGGTGAGCCACTCCCACCAGCGGGTGAGGAGGGGCAGGTCGGCGCCGAGGTTGGCGCGGAGCTGGTCGAGGTTCTCCTGCGAGGCGGTGAGTCCGGCGGTGCCGGCGTAGGCCTTGACGGGGTCGAGGGGGGAGGCGTCGGCGACGGCGAACACGGCGAAGGTGACGGCGAGGAGGACGGGGACGGCGGCGAGGGCGCGGCGGCCCGTCATCCGCGCCACGGCCGCCCAGGGGAGGCGGCGGCTCACCGCTTCGGCTTCCAGTTCTCGACGTTCCACCAGGGGCCGGAGGCGAGGCCGTGGTCGTGCGGTTCGACCTGGGTGTCCAGGCCGTCCCAGCGGTCGTTCACGACGTACAGGTGGTCGATGTGGGTGAGGAAGGTGTAGCCGGGGTTCTTCGCCAGTTCGCGCTGGACGGTGTCGTAGGCGGCGCGGCGCTCGGCGGGGTCGTTCGTGCGGCGGCCGTCCTCCAGGGCCCGGTCGACGGTCTCGTCGTCGTACCGGGCCATGTTGTTGAAGCCGTCGCCGGCGAGGGAGGACTTCAGGAGGGGGTACTGGTCGAAGTCGGGGTCGCCGGGCGAGCCGCCGCCGGCGAGGACGGCGTCGGTCTTCATCCGGGGTTCGATGACCTCCCAGGTGCCGGCCTGGGTCGTGATGTCGATGCCGGCCTTCCTGGCGTCGGAGGCGTAGGCGAGGGCGTGGTCCTGCCGGAGCTTGTCGCCGGAGAGGTACCAGAGCGGGAACGCGGCGCGGACGCCGTCCTTGACGCGGACGCCGTCGGGTCCGGGCTTCCAGCCGGCCTCGTCGAGCGTCTTCTGCGCGCCGGCGAGGTCGTGGCGGCGTTCGGTGCCCTTCGCGAACCAGGGGCTGTCGGTGGGGACGGGTCCGTAGGCGGGCTTTCCGGCGCCTTCGAGGATCTTGTCGACCATGGCCTGCCGGTCGACGGCGAGGTCGAGGGCGCGGCGGACGGCGGTGTCGCCGGTGACCCGGTGGTGGGTGGGGAGGGTGACGGTGCGGTAGTCGTAGGTCTTCGCGGTGTACGTCTTCTTCGCCGGGTCGTTCGCGAATCCGGCGGCGAGGTCGGGCGGCAGGACGGCGCCGTCGAGGTCGCCGGCGCGCAGCCGGGTGGCGCGGACGTCGTCGTCCTTGACGACGGCCATGGTGAACCTCTTCACCGCGGGCGCGCCGTCCCAGTAGGCGGGGTTGGCCTTGAAGGTGAGCTTCTCGCCCTTGGACCAGCCGGTGAGGACGTACGGTCCGGTGCCGATCGGCTTCGCGGTGAAGGCGCCGGTGTTGACGTCCTGCTTCGCGGCGACGTGTTCGGGGGCGATGGCGTGGACGGTGCGCTCGGCGAAGGGCGCGTAGGGGTACTTGAGGGTGAAGACGACGGTGTCGTCGCCGACGGCCTCGACCTTCTCGACCGCGTCGAGTTCGGTGCGGGAGGCGTTGTTCGTCTTCGGGTCGAGGATCGTCCGGTAGGTGAAGACGACGTCCTTCGCGGTGAAGGGCGCTCCGTCGCTGAAGGTCACGCCCCCGCGGAGGGTGTACGTGTACGTCAGCCCGTCCGCGCTGATGTGCGGCAGCTTCGCGGCGAGGGCCGGGCGCAGCTTCATGTCGGCGTCGAAGGCGAGCAGCCCGTCGAAGATCTTGGAGTTGCCGTCCTTGCCGTAGCCGAGGAGCGGGCTGAGGGTCTCGGGTTCGTGGGCGATGCCGACGACGGCGGAGTCCTCGGGCCCGGCGGAGCCGCCGGCGGTGGCGCCGGGGTTCGAGCAGGCCGCGGTGGCGAGGGCGAGCGCCCCGGTCACGGTCACTGCGGTGGCTCGGCGGACGGGTCGGGCGGCCATCGGGTCCACACCCCTTTTGAAGATCGACTGCTATTGCGAACAGCTCGCAATTAAACAGCAGGCAAAAGGGGTGCGGACACCGGGGGCCCCTTACACGGAGGGTCCGGCTCCGTTACTCGGGTGCCGGAAGGTCCACCATCGCGGCGACCGCGTCCTGGTGGCGGCCCGCCGAACCGAGCGCGATCTGATCGGACTTGGCCCGCTTGAGCGCCAGGTGGGCCGGGTGCTCCCAGGTCATCCCGAGCCCGCCGTGCAGCTGGACGCACTCCTCGGCCGCGCGGACCGCGACCTTCGAGCAGTAGGCCTGGGCGATCGCCACGGTGAGCGGCGCGTCCGGACTGCCGGTGGCCAGGGCGTCGGCGGCGGCCCTGGCCACCGCCCGGGCGCCGACGACGTCCAGCCAGAGCTGGGCCATCCGGTGCTTGAGCGCCTGGAAGGAGCCGACGGGGCGGTTGAACTGGTGGCGCTCGCGGGTGTGCCGGACGCTCTCCTCCAGACACCACTCGGCGAGCCCGAGCTGCTCGGAGGCGAGCAGGCCCGCCCCGGCCAGAAGGCCGCGCCGCACGGCCGCGCGCGCCGCCTCGGCCCCGGCGAGCCGGGTGCCGCTCCCTTCCGGCGCGGTCACCCGGGCCAGCGGCCGGGTGAGGTCGAGCGGCGTCTGCGGCTCGACCTCGGCCTCCGCGGCCGGGACGGCGTACAGCCCGTCGGCGCGCGGCACCAGGAGGACGTCGGCGGCGACCGCGTCGGCGACGCCGGTCACCGAGGGGCCGGACGGCGGCTCCGCGCCGGGCCCCGCCGAGAGGGGCGCCGCGAGCACCGCGACCGTGCCGCCGCCCGCGACGCGGGCGAGCAGCTCGGGGACGGCCGGGGAGCCGGCCTCGGCGCCGTCCTCGACCAGGGCGAGGAGGGTCTCGGTGGCCACCACCGCGCTCGTCAGGTACGGCACCGGGGTCACTGCGCGGCCCAGCTCCTCCAGGACGACCGCCGCCTCGCGGTGGCTCGCGCCCTGGCCGCCGAGCTTCTCGGGGACGAGCAGTCCGGCGGCGCCGATGTCGGTCGCGAGGGCCGTCCACACGCCCGGCACGTAGGGCTGGTCCGCCTCGACGCGGTCGAGCACCGCCCGGTGGTCCGCCCGGTCGGCGAGCAGGGCGCGGACGGCCGCCCGCAGGTCGTCCTCGGTGTCGGAGTAGAGGAGGTCCGGAGAGTGCGTCATCGGGCGAGGTCCTTCCAGGCGACGTCCTTGTCGTTGCGGGGCTCGGGGGGCAGGCCGAGGACCCGTTCGGCGACGATGTTGAGGAGGACCTCGGTCGTGCCGCCCTCGATCGAGTTGCCCTTGGAGCGCAGGTAGCGGTAGCCGGCGTCGCGTCCGGTGAAGTCGACGAGTTCGGGGCGCACCATCTCCCAGTCCCCGTACAGCAGCCCCTCCTCGCCGAGGAGTTCGACCTCGAGGCCGCTGATGGCCTGGTTGAGCCGGGCGAAGCCGAGCTTCATGGCGCTGCCCTCTGGGCCGGGCTGGCCCGCGACGAGCTGCTGGCGCAGCCGTTCGCCGGTGAGGCGCGCCACCTCGGCGTCGACCCAGAGGTCGAGGAGCCGCCGGTGCAGGTCGTGGGTGCGCAGCTCGGGGCGTTCGCGCCAGGTGGCGGCCGCCTTCCCGATCATGCCGCCCTCGCGCGGGATGCGGGCGCCGCCGATGGAGACCCGCTCGTTCATGAGGGTGGTCTGCGCCACGCGCCAGCCGTCGCCGACCTCACCGAGGCGGTGCGCGTCGGGGATGCGCACGCCGGTGAGGAAGACCTCGTTGAACTCGGCCTCGCCGGTGATCTGGCGCAGCGGCCGGACCTCGACCCCGGGGTCGGTCATGTCGCACACGAAGTAGGTGATGCCCCGGTGCTTGGGGACGTCCGGGTCGGTGCGGGCGATGAGGATGGCCCAGCGGGCGACGTGGGCGCTGGAGGTCCACACCTTCTGCCCGTCGACCACCCAGGAGTCGCCGTCCCTGACGGCCCGGGTGCCGAGCGCGGCGAGGTCGGAACCGGCGCCGGGCTCGCTGAAGAGCTGGCACCAGACCTCCTCCCCCACCCACAGGGGCCGGAGGAAGCGGCGCTTGACCTCCTCGGAGCCGTAGGCGAGAAGGGTGGGGGCGGCCATGCCGAGGCCGATGCCGATGCGGCGCGGGTCGTTGTCGGGGGCGCCCGCGGCGGCCAGCTCGGAGTCGACGACGGCCTGGAGGGCGCGGGGCGCGGCGAGTCCGCCGAGGCCCACGGGGTAGTGCACCCAGGCGAGTCCGGCGTCGAAGCGGGCCTTCAGGAAGTCGGTGCGGTCGGTGGTGGCGGGCGGGTGGTCGTCCAGCAACCGCCGGACGAGGGAGCGGAGTTCCTCGGCGTCCGTCACGCGTTCGGTGTCGGTCATGCGGAAGCTCCTTCCGGGAGGACGACGAGGCGGCCGGTCGTGGTGCCGTCGGCGACCCGCTGGACGGCGTCGGCCGCGCCCGCGAAGGGGACGCGTTCGCCGATGAGCGGCTTGATCAGGCCCTTGGCCGCGTAGGCGGTGAGGGTCTCGTGGCAGCGGCCGATGGAGGCCGGGTCCTTCGCGGCGTACAGGCCCCAGTGGAGGCCGAGGACCGAGTAGTTCTTCACCAGGGCGTGGTTGAGGGCCGGGGCGGGGACGGTGCCGCTCGCGAAGCCGACGATCACGATCCGGCCCTCGAAGGCGACGCACTTGGCGGACTGCTGGTAGGCCTCGCCGCCGACGGGGTCGTAGACCACGTCGGCGCCGCGGCCGCCGGTGACGGCCTTGACTGCGGCGACGACGTCCTCGGTGCGCCGGTCGATCACGAGGTCGCAGCCGAGGGCACGGGCGACGGCCGCCTTCTCGGGGCCGCCGACGACGCCGATGACGGTGGCGCCGGCGGCCTTGCCGAGCTGGACGGCGGCGCTGCCGACGCCGCCGGCCGCCGCGTGGACGAGGAGGGTCTCGCCCTCCTGGAGGGCGGCGCGGCGGTGCAGGCCGAACCAGCCGGTCTGGTAGCCGATGTGGAGCGCGGCGGCCTCGGCGTCGTCGAGCGCCTCGGGGGCGGGGAGCAGCCCGGCGGCGTCGGCGAGGGTGTACTCGGCGAAGCCGCCGTGCGGGAGGGCGGTGGTGGTGATGACCCGGCGGCCGTCCTCGGTCTCGGCGCAGACCTCGACGCCGGGGGTGAAGGGCAGCGGGGGCCGCACCTGGTAGTGGCCGCGGCAGAGCAGCGCGTCGGGGAAGTTGACGTTCGCGGCGCGGACCTTCAGGAGGACCCGGCCGTCTCCGGGCACGGGAGGCTCCACCTCCTCGCGGCGCATCACCGCGCCCGGTTCGCCGTTCTCGTACACACGCCATGCCTGCATCCGGAATGCCTCCTCCGTACCGAGCGGTCGGTGGCATACTAAGCGGTCGCTTGCTCCGGAGGGAACGGGTCAGCCGGACTTCTTGGGGCGCGCCCTGACGTGCATCCGCTCCCCCTGCGGCCCGAACAGGCTCAGGAACTCCACCGGCCCGTCGGCCGTCGGCCCGAACCAGTGCGGCACCCGCGTGTCGAACTCGGCCGCCTCCCCCGCCGCCAGGACCACGTCGTGCTCGCCCAGCACCAGCCGGAGCTTCCCGGAGAGCACGTACACCCACTCGTACCCCTCGTGCACCCGCGGCTCCGGGGCCTCGTGCGGCTTCTCCTGGACCACCTTGTACGCCTGGAGGCCGCCGGGCTGCCGGGTCAGCGGGTACATCGTGCGGCCGTGGCGCACGATGGGCTTCGCCCTGACCCGGGGGTCGCCCACCGCCGGGGCGCCGACCAGCTCGTCGAGCGGCACCTGGTGGGCGCGGGCGAGCGGCAGCAGCAGTTCCAGGCTGGGCTTGCGCTGCCCGGACTCCAGCCGGGAGAGGGTGCTCACGGAGATGCCGGTCGCGGCGGACAGCTCGGCCAGGGTCACTCCGCGGTCGCGGCGGACCCGGCGGAGCCGGGGGCCCACCTCGTTCAGCACGGCGTCGATGCGATCGTCTTCGGTCATGCCTCCAGTGTTGCAGAAACGGCAACATTCCTTGCCGCACCCATCCGTCCTGACCGACGCTCGGCCCATGGACACACGCACGAACGACATCGAAGGCCCCTACGACGCGGTGGTGGTCGGCGGCGGCGCGGCCGGACTCAGCGCGGCGCTGATCCTCGGCCGGTCACGGCGCCGGACCCTGGTGGTCGACGCCGGCGAGCCGCGCAACGCGCCCGCGGCGCACATGCAGGGCGTCCTGTCCCGGGACGGGGCGAGCCCGGCGGAGTACCTGGCGGCCGGGCGGGCGGAGATCGCCGCGTACGGGGTGGAGTGGCGGGCCGGCCGGGTGACCGGCGCGGCGGCCGACGGACGCGGCGGCTTCACCGTCGACCTCGCGGACGGGACGGTCGTCGGCGCGCGGCGGCTCGTCGTGACGACCGGCCTCGTCGACGAGGACCTGCCGGACGTCGAGGGGCTCGCCGACCGGTGGGGGCGGGACGTGCTGCACTGCCCGTACTGCCACGGCTGGGAGGTCCGCGACCGGCCCTTCGGCGTGATCGCGCACCCGGAGTCGCCCGTCCACCAGGCACTGGTGGTCGCGCACTGGTCGAAGGACGTGACCCTCTTCCTGCACACCGCCGCCGAACCGTCCGCGCGGGACGCGGCGCTGCTCGACGCGGCCGGGGTCGAGGTCGTCCGGGGCGCGGTGGCGGGGCTGGTCGTGGCGGACGACCGGCTGACCGGCGTGCGGATGGCCGACGGACGGATCGTCCCCCGCTCCGTGGTCTTCGCCGCGGCCGCGCGCCTCGCGCCGCGCGACGGCGTCCTGCGCCGACTGGGCGCCGAGCTGCGGACGACGCCGTTCGGGGAGTTCGTCGCCGTCGACGAGACCGGCCGGACGAGCGTGCCCGGCGTGTGGGCGGCCGGGAACGTGACGGGCCCCCACGAACAGGTGGTCAACGCCGTCAGCCGGGGCTACCGGGCCGGCGTCGCCGTCAACGGCGAGCTGCTGCTCGCCGACCTGGAGGCGAAGGCGGCCGGTCGGCCGACCGGATGAACCCCCGCGGATGCGGCTGCGCCCTCCCGGCGGAAGGACGAGGATCGGTCATGGTGGCCGCACTCGGCCGGCGACGACGGAAGGACGGAACACCTCCCATGCTCGGTACGCAGTTCACCCAGGGCTCCCCCAACTGGATCGACCTCGGCAGCCCCGACACCGTGGCGGCCGCCGCCTTCTACGGCTCCGTCTTCGGCTGGGACTTCGAGTCCGCCGGTCCCGAGGCGGGCGGCTACGGCTTCTTCCGACAGGACGGGATGACCGTCGGTGCCCTCGGCCCGCTCACCGAGGAGGGCGCGCACAGCGCCTGGACGGTGTACTTCCAGACCCCGGACGCCGACGCCACCGCGAAGGCCGCCGAGGACGCCGGCGGCACCGTGCGCGTCGCGGCCTTCGACGTCATGGAAGCCGGCCGCATGGCCTGCCTCACCGACCCGGGCGGCGCCGAGTTCGCCGTCTGGCAGCCGGCGGCCGTCCGGGGCCTGGAGCGGACCTCGTCGACCAACACCCTCGTCTGGGCCGAGCTGCACGTCGCCGAACCCGAGTCCGTACTCGGCTTCTACCGCACCCTGTTCGGCTGGCGCTGGGCGGAGATGGAGGCGCCCGGCATGACGTACCGGGTGATCTCCACCGCCGACGGCGACCAGGAGGACGCCTCGTTCGGCGGCGTCGCCGAGCTCCAGGGCCCGACGCCGCACTGGGTGCCGTACTTCGCCGTCGAGGACGCCGACGCCGTCGCCCGGTCGGCGCAGGGCAACGGCGGCTCGGTGCTCATGCCCGCGGCCGACATCCCGGACGTCGGCCGGATCGCCTGGCTCGCCGACCCCTTCGGCGCGACCTTCGCGGTCCTGAAGCCCGCGCCGATGGGCTGACCGTCCGCCGGGGCGGGCGGGCGCGGCGGCACCGGGTTCACCCGCTCCGGCGCGCGGTCCGTCAGCGGGCGAACAGCTCGAAGGCCACCGCGGGGCGCCCGCCGAACCGGTCCGCCGCGCGCCCCGTCGCCGAGGTGAGGAACGACCTGACGTACTCCTCCGGATCCTGGTCCGTCAGGCCCTCGATGTACGCGCGGTGGCAGAGCAGCGAGCGGACCGCGCGGTCCAGGCCCGGGCCAGCGTCGACGGCGTGCGTCGGGGTGGCGGACGCGGCCACCGCCACCCAGCGCACTCCGCCCCAGGGCTCCAGGCCCTGCTCGGTCAGCTCGGGGAAGATCCAGCGGTTGCCCGCGTCGGCGGCGGCGTCCAGGGTGGCGCGCCCGACGGCGAGGTGGTCCGGCGTGTTCCAGGGGGCGCCCGGGCCGCCGCCCCAGGTGTCGCGGTGGTTGAGGGTGAGGACCAACTCCGGGCGGTGGCGGCGGATCGCGGCCGCGATGTCGCGGCGCAGCCCGAGCCCGTACTCGATCACCCCGTCGCGGTGGTCGAGGAACTCGACCGTGTCCACGCCGACGACGGCGGCGCTGTCGCGCTGCTCCCGCTCGCGCAGCGGCCCGCAGACGTCCGGGGCGAGCGCGTCGATGCCGGCCTCGCCCCGCGTGGCGAGGACGTACACGACCTCCTTCCCGGCATCCGTCCACTCCGCGACGGCCGCCGCGCAGCCGTACTCCAGGTCGTCGGGATGGGCGACCACGGCGAGCGCGCGCTGCCAGTCGCCGGGCATCTCCAGGAGGTCCGTGGCATGGGTGTCGATCATGACCGCAGGATACGGGCCGCGTCCGCCGCCGTCGGGCGGAACGAACCGGAGAGGATCACCGACCGCGAGACGTGCCGGGGGCGGTCGGGGTTGAGGCCGCGCCGGGACGCCAGCGCCACGGCGAGCCGCTGGGCGCGGACCAGCGCGGCGACCGGGTCGATGGCGTCGGCGGCGAACAGGGCGCCCGTGGACTCCACTTCCTCCCGCAGGCCCGAGGGCGCGGGACCGAGGCACCACACGAGGCTGGCCCGGTCGCTGATGCTGATCGGGCCGTGCCGGTACTCCATCGCCGCGTACGACTCCGTCCAGACGCGGGCCGTCTCGCGGAGTTTGAGGGCCGCCTCGTCGGCGAGTCCGACGGTCCAGCCGGTGCCGAGGAAGGTGAACTGGCCGCGCCGCTCCCAGAGCACGGGCAGCCGCTCGTACAGCACGAGTTCGGCGTCCGCGATCGACGGCCCGAGGTCCACCCCGAGCCCCGCCCGCAGGAGTTGGAGGGCCGTGGTGGCGAACCGGGTCTGGACGACGGAACGTTCGTCGGCGAAGCCCAGGTCGACGATCCGGTCGGCGAGCCGCCCGGCGGGGCTCTCCGGCACCCCGGTGAGGACGAGGGCCGGGACGCGGCCGGCGGCCGCGGCGAGCAGGTCGAGGACCTCCGTGGTGGTGCCGGAGCGGGTGAGGGCGACGATCCGGTCGTAGCCGCGGCCCAGCGGGGTGGTGTCCGAGGCGGGGAAGGCGTCGGTCTCCCCCGCCCCCAGGGACTCGCGCAGGGCGGCGTAGGCGCGGGCGATGAAGTACGAGGTGCCGCAGCCGACGACCGCCACGCGCTCGCCGCGGGCCGGCAGCAGGCCGCCGTGCCGGCCGGCGACGTCGGCGGCGCGGCGCCAGCAGTCCGGCTGGCCGGCGATCTCCGCGCTGACGTGGGTGCTCATGTCCGGGTCCTCTCCTCGCGGGCTCCCCTCACGGGGTCCGGACCGAGTTCTACCGGCATCCGTCGGGAGCACACCATGTGCATCGGGTGGTCACCGCTTGGACTTTTGCGCGGCCGTGCCCCGCGGGGTCGGACCCGCCGCGGGTCAGGCCTCGCCGCGGGGTCGAAGCGCGCCGCGGGGTCAGGCCTCGCCGCGGGGTCGAAGCGCGCCGCGGGGTCAGGCCTCGCCGCGGGCCAGGGACAGGAGCCGGTCGAGCACGCGCGGCCCGCCGGCCCGCACCCCGTCGTGCTCGAACTCGTCGGTCACCCAGGTCCGCAGTCCGCGCACGGCCCGCGCCGTCTCCAGGGAGTGCGCGGTGTCCACGTACATGTCGTCGTGGTAGACGGCGGCCGCGACCGGGACCTCGTTGGCGGCGAGGCGCTCCGGGTCGTAGAGCGGTGTCCAGTCGTCGCGTTCGGCGAGCCGCTCGGCGGTCTCGCGGAGCGGGCGCAGGGCGGGGTCGGTGGTGAAGTGCCAGGGGTGGACGGTCTCGCCGGTGAAGAGGAGCGGCGCGCCGGACGCCAGGGCCGCACGGGCGTCGAACTCGGGGTACTCCGCGCGGACGCGTTCGGCGGCCCAGCCGGTGGGCCCCAGGCCCTGGGCGTAGATGGCCTCGTGGAGCACGGCGTAGAGCGGGTGCCCCGCGTACGAGAGGTGCGCCTGGACCTGCTCCAGGAAGGCGTCGGCGAGCGCGGGGCCGGCCGGGGTGGGGACGAAGGCGCCCTCCAGGAGCAGGTGGAGCTGGTGGGTGCCGTCGCCGGAGCCGAGGAGGATGCCGAGGGACTGGAAGGCCTCGGCGGTGAGGAGGCCGCCGCCGGGCAGGGTGACCTCGCGGTCGAGGAGGTGGGCGACGATCGCGCGGGCCCGTTCGGCGTCCTGCGGGTAGCGGGCGAAGTGGGCCTCGTTCTTGCGCCGGACGCGGGGGTAGGCGGCACGGTAGACCTCGTCCGCGGTGGCGTCCAGGGAGGGCAGGCCGCCGGTGACGAGGACGGTGTCGAGGCCCTCGGGCGCGGTGGAGAGGTAGTGGGTGGCGCAGAAGCCGCCGAAGCTCTGGCCGAGGACGGTCCAGGGGGCGCCGCCGGTGAGCCGGCGGCGGATCAGCTCGCAGTCCTTGACGATGGAGTCGGCGCGGAAGTGGGCGAGGTAGTCGGCCTGCTCGGCCGGGGTGCCGCGGAGCGGCAGGGTCTGGCGGTTGGCGGGGGTGGAGCGGCCGGTGCCGCGCTGGTCGAGGAGGAGGACGCGGTACTCCCGGACCGCCCGGCCGAGCCAGGCCTGCGGTCCGATGAAGCGACGGGCGCCGAAGCCGGGTCCGCCCTCCAGGTAGACCAGCCAGGGCAGCCGTTCGCGGTCCTTCTCCGCCGGTCCGCTCGCGACGACCTCGCGGCCGTAGACCTCGATCCGCTCGCCGTCGGGGCGGGCGTGGTCGAGGGGGACGGGGAATCGGTGGTCGGTGAGGACGAGTCCCGGCTGCCGGTAGGTGGTCACGCTGTGCCTGCTCCTGTTCGGTACGCCCCCGCGAGGACAGTGGATCACACGGCGGGGGCGTACCGGGGGCCGGGAGGCCCGGGGAGCCGGGAGTGTCAGGGGGCGATCGGCAGCTGTCGCTTGTGCTCGGTGAGCTCGTAGCGGCGGACGATCGTCGCGTAGGCGGCCTCCGCGACCGGCTTGCCCTCCAGGAAGTCGTCGATGTCGTCGTACGTGACGCCGAGCGCGTCCTCGTCGGCCTTGCCCGGGTCGAGGGTCTCCAGGTCGGCCGTGGGGGTCTTCCACACCAGCTCGGCCGGGGCGCCCAGCTCGTCGGCGATCGCGCGGACGCGCCGCTTGGTCAGGCCGGTGAGCGGGACGACGTCGGCGGCGCCGTCGCCGAACTTGGTGAAGAAGCCGGAGACGGCCTCGGCGGCGTGGTCGGTGCCGACGACGAGGCCGTCGTGGGCACCGGCGACCGCGTACTGGGCGATCATCCGCTGGCGGGCCTTGATGTTGCCCTGCACGAAGTCCTGGTGGTGGGCGTCGCGGAAGGCGACCCCGCCGGCGAGGCCGGCCTCCAGGGCCGCGTCGCTCGCCGCCTTGACGTCGACGGTGAGGACCCGGTCGGCGCGGATGAAGCCGAGGGCGGTCTGCGCGTCCTTCTCGTCGGCCTGGACGCCGTACGGCAGCCGCATCGCGTAGAAGGTGGCGTCGTGGCCGGCGGCGCGGGCGCGTTCCACGGCGAGCTGGCAGAGCCGGCCGGCGGTCGTGGAGTCGACGCCGCCGCTGATGCCGAGGACGAGGGAGCGCAGGCCGGTCGAGGTGAGCCGCTCGGTGAGGAAGGCCACCCGGCGCTCGATCTCGGCAGCCGGGTCGAAGTCGTCGGAGACCTGGAGGTCCCGGGCGATCTGCTGCTGGAGGGCGGTGGGCGCCGGGTCGGTCACGGAGGTCTCCTCGTCAGGGGCGGTCGGCGGCGGACCGGGGTGTTCGGGGCGTACGGGGCGGGCGCGCCGGGTGTACGGCGTGCACCGGGGTCGACTCTACGCGCCGCGCCCGATCGGCCGGCCGACGCGTCCGGGTGCCCGGCGGCGGGCCCCCGGTCCACGGAGGGGTCGCCAGGCGGAGCCGGCGGCAGCGGCGGGCGGAGGTGGGCGGGGCGCACCGCCGACCGGTACGGCGGGCGGAGGCGGTCGGGGCGCGTCCGTCGCCGTCAGTCGGCGGACGCCTCCGGGGTGCACAGCACCTCGACCCGCTGGACGAGGTTGTTGGCGAAGCCGCCCCGGTTCCAGGGCGCGGTGAGCGGCTGGACGTTGCCGTCGGCGTCGGTGGCCCGGACGGTGAGGTGGCGCAGCCCGGGGGTGGCGTTCCAGGTGGTGTGCCAGGCGGACCAGGCCCAGGGGTGGGCGGGGTCCGGTGCGAGCGCGGCGCCGGTCCAGGCCGCCCCGCCGTCCTCGCTGACCTCGACGCGGGTGACCGGGCCGTGGCCGGACCAGGCGCGCCCGGTCAGCGTGACGGGGCCGGGGCGGACGACCCGGGTGCGGGACATGAAGTCCGGGAAGCCGGGAGGGACCATCAGGGCGCGGGGCGCGATGAGGGTGACGGGCTCCCCCGGGTCGGCCGCCTCCTGGCGCAGGCGGTAGGCGACGCTCTGCTGGAAGCCGGTGTACGGGGTGGTGGTGAGCGTGATGTCGTGCAGCCACTTCACGTGGGCCATGCCGTACCAGCCGGGGACGACGAGCCGCAGCGGGCTGCCGTGCTGCGGGGGCAGCGGGGCGCCGTTCATCGCGTAGGCGACGAGGACGTCCCGGGCCGGGTCGGCGGCCGCCGAGAGGGGCAGGGCGCGCCGGTAGTCCTGCTCGACGCCCCGCTCGACGCCGTGGTCGGCGCCCGTGAACACCGCTTCGACGGCGTCCTCGGCGGTGCCGGCCTCCGCGAGGAGCTCGGCCAGCGGGACGCCGGTCCAGTCGGCGGTGCCGACGGCCTCGACGAGCCAGGGCTGGCTGACGGGCCGGGGCGTGAGCCTGGCCCGGCCGTTCCCCGCGCACTCCAGGGTCACCCGGCGGGTGACGGCGGGCCGGGCGCGGAGCGCGTCCAGGTCGAGGGAGAGCGGTCGGAGCACCCTGCCGCCGACGGTGAGCCGCCAGCCGTCGGCGTCCGTGGCGGGGATGTCGTAGTGCACCAGGACGTAGTGCAGTCCGGGCGGGGTGACGTCGTACCGCAGCGCCTCCAGCGGGAGTCCGTGGTTGCGGGTGGCGAGGGCCAGCTCGTGCTCGCCGACGCCCTCCTCGGGGTCGGCCACGCGCCCCGGCGCGCTGATGTCGCCCAGGCCGCTGAGGGATCCGTCCATGCCTTCATGGTGCGCCGCGCCCCCGGGGGTGTCTTGTCGATCAGGCCGTGGGCCGGGCGTGATCGGCGGGACGCTCCCCGGGGCGCGGCGCGCCGGATCGCCAGCCGTGCAGGGGGCCGCGCAGGGCGCGGTCGAGGCCGTCCTGGGGGAGGCCGGTGAGGGCGCGGACGAAGATCTCCTCGTAGACGGGTTCGCCGATCGACGCGCGCACGGTGTCCGTGTACTTCTCGTGGAGGGCCCGCAGGCCGGGCAGGCCGCGCCGGGGCTGGCCGGTGGAGCGCCAGTAGGCCTCGCCGGTGCCGGAGACGTCGGCCGCGCTCTCGCCGTCGCCGGCGGCGGCGAGAGCCGTGGCGAGGACGTCGAGGCCGAGGGCGACGCCGAGGCTGGCGCCGAGGCTGCGGGTCCCTTCGAGCATGGCGCGGGCGTGTCCGGAGGCGGCCGCGGGGTCGCCCTCCAGGAGGCCGGTGAGGGCGAGCTGGTACTCCAGGGCGGTGCGGGTCCAGTGCTCGTCGAGCTCCCGGCACCGGTCGCGGAGGGCGAGCGCCTGGTCCCGGGCCTCGTCGAGCCGGCCGAGGCCGGTGAGGGCGAAGACCCGCACGAGGTGGCAGCGGAGCCGGGCCGCGGAATCGGCGGGGCCGCCCGGCGCGGCGTCGAGGACGTGGCCCACGACGACGTGGGCGGCCATGGCGCGGCCGGTGGTCAGGGCGAGGAGCCCGGCGAGGGCGGCGGCGTCGAGGGTGAGGTCGCCGGGCCGGTCGCGCCCGCCGCCGCGGCCCGGTCCCGCGTGGTCGTCCCAGCCCGTGTCCGGCGCGTGGTCGGCCCGCTCGGCGGATTCCGCGTACCGCGCCTCGCGGGCGCACCGTTCGCTGACTTCCTGGGCGGGCCCGAACTCTCCCTGGAGGACGAGGGTGACGCCGAGGGCCCACAGCGCGCGGGCCCGGACGCGGCCGCGGACGCCGCTGAGGAGCAGGGCCTGTTCGAGGCCGTCGCGGGCCTCCCTGAGGCGTCCTCGGCAGGACCAGGCGAAGGCGACGGAGCCGATGAGGTCGAGGGCGGCATCGGGGTCGGTGCGGAGCAGGCGGTCGAGGGCGGTGCGCAGGTCGGTGTGGTGGGCGTCGACCGTCCGGTACCAGCGCAGCTGGCGGGCGCCGTGCCACTCGGTCTCGGCCCGGCGGGCCAGGCCCCGGAAGTGGGCGGCGTGCCGTTCGGCGACGGCTCCCGTCTCGCCGGTGCGGTCGAGCCAGGTCGCGCCGTACTCGCGGATCGTGTCGAGCATCCGGTGCCGTCCGGCCGCGTCGGCCGCCCGGACCACGGAGGCGCGGACGAGCCCGTCGAGGGCGCCGGGCAGGGTCGCACGGTTCAGCGGGCCGCCGACGCACACGGCGGTCGCCGAAGCGAGGTCGAACGGGCCGCGGAAGACGGAGAGCCGGGCCCAGAGGAGCCGTTCGAGGGGCGCGCTCAGTTCATGGCTCCAGCCGATCGCGGCGCGCAGGGTCTGGTGGCGGCTCGGCCACACCCGTTCCGTGTGGGCGAGCAGGTCGAAGCGGGTGCCGGGCGGGGCGTCGAACCGGCTGCCGAGCTGGTCGCGGACGGCCTCGGCACCCTGGAGGCGGATCTGGGCGGCGGCCAGTTCCAGGGCGAGCGGGATGCCTTCGAGGCGTACGCAGATCTCTCCGGCCGGTCCCGCGGCGGGGAAGTCCTCGCCGGCGGCCCTCCGGAGCAGTTCGAGGGCGTCCTGGCCGGCGGGCGGCAGCGGGTCGAGGGCGATGACGTGCTCGCCGTCGACGCCGAGGGGGCGCCGGCTGGTGGCGAGCACGGTGAGTCCGGGTGCGGCGGCGAGTAGTTCGGCGACGAGCCGCGCGCAGGGTTCGGCCAGGTGCTCGCAGGAGTCGAGGACGAGCAGCAGCCGGTCGTCGGCGAGCCGCCGGCAGAGTCCGGTGGTCGCCATGCCCGGTGTGTGGTCCGAGAGGTCGACGGAGTCGGCGACGAGCGCGACGAGCAGCCGGTCGCCGTCGAGTGGGGTGAGGTCGGTCCACCACGCCCCGTCGGGGTACCGCTCGGCGGCGCGGTGCGCGGCCCGGAGCGCGAGGCGGGTCTTCCCCACTCCGCCGACGCCGGTCACGGTGACGAGGCGGTGTTCCGTCAACGCGACGGATATTCGCTCCAGTTCCGTGCGGCGCCCCACGAAACCCGGGTTCTCGTCCGGCAGATGTCCACGCACGGGAGCAGTGTCCCTCATGAACGGCGCGAACGGGGGTGCGGAGTCCGTTCGTTACCCAGCCTCGACCCTGACTTCGTCACCCGCCCTCGACCCTGACGCCGACCGAGTGCCAGCCCTGTGCCCCGTCCGGCATGGTGGAGGTGCGCCGTTCGGGCTGGGTGGTGCCGGTGCCGTCGGTGGCGCGGACGGTGAGGGTGTGGCTGCCGGGGGTGGCGGCCCAGGGGTAGGTCCACTGGCGCCAGGTGTCGCGGTTGTCCTCGGCGGCCAGGGTGGCGTCGTGCCAGGGGCCGTCGTCGATCCGCACCTCGACGCGGCGGATGCCCCGGTGCTGGGCCCAGGCGACGCCGGCGACCATCACGGTGCCGGCGGCGGGGCGGGCGAAGGGGCGGGGGGTGTCGATGCGGGACTGGGTCTTGACGGGTGCCTGGGCGGCCCAGCCGCGGGGGACCCAGTAGGCGTCGTAGGCGTCGAAGGTGGTGAGCTCGATGGACCGGATCCACTTGCAGGCGGAGACGTAGCCGTAGAGGCCGGGGACGATCATGCGGACGGGGAAGCCGTGGGCGAAGGGCAGGGGCTCGCCGTTCATGCCGAAGGCGAGGAGGGCGTCGCGGCCGTCCATGACCTCCTCGACGGGCGTGCCGATGGTCATGCCGTCGACGGAGCGGGCGACGAGCTGGTCGGCGGGACCGCCTTCGGAGGGCGGGCGGACGCCGGCCTCGCGGAGCAGGTCGGCGAGGCGCACGCCGAGCCAGCGGGCGTTGCCGACGTAGGGGCCGCCGACCTCGTTCGAGACGCAGGCCAGCGTGATGTCCCGCTCGACCGTGTCGCGGGCCGTCAACTCCTGGAGGCTGTACGTGCGTTCCTCGCGCACTCCGCTGCCGTGCAGGCGCAGCCGCCAGCGGTCGGCGTCGACCTTCGGGACCACGAGCGCGGTGTCGACGCGGTAGAAGTCGCGGTTGGGGGTGAAGAAGGGGCCGATGCCGGGCACCCGGAGCTGCGTGCCGGGGGGCACGGGGGGCGCGGGTGAGTCCGGTCGGGGCAGTCGCAGCGCCGCGCGGGAGGCCTCCGCGTGCTCCTGTACGGGGGTGCCGACCGTCCTGCCGAGTGCGGCGGCGCCGGTCGCGGCGAGCCCGGCGGAGCCGGCGACGATCAGGAAGCCGCGCCGGTCCGCGTGGTCCGCGCCGGGCCTCGGGGTGCGGAGGCGGCCGGCCAGGACGTACAGCAGGGCCGCGCCGGCGGCGGCCCCGACGAGGGAGGGCACGGCGTCCAGGGCGGAGTCCGAGTCGGGGCGGGTGACGGCGGCGAGGGCCCCGAGGACGCCGAAGGCGCCGACGGCCGCCGCGCCGAGCGGGCGGTGGCGCAGGGCGAGCAGGCCGACCCCGAGGGCGAGGAGCCCGAGGAGGACCAGGATGCCGAGTTGGAGGACGGCCTTGTCGCTCTCGCCGAAGGCGCGGATCGCCCACTCCTTCAGGCCCGCGGGCGTCCGGTCGACGACGGCGCCACCGACGGCCGGCACGGGGCCCGCCTCGGGCCGTACCCGGGCGGCGACGACGTCGGCGACGGCCAGCGACACGTACGCGGAGACGAGGCCGCCGAGCGCGGCGAGGAGCCGGTCGGTACGGGTGGGTGCGTACTCCGGCTCGCGCGCGGTCCTGGTGGCGTTCATGGTGGGTTCTTCGGCACGGCGGGCCGTCCGGACCGCTCCTCGGGGGGTGCTTCACCCGGGTGGCGGAGCGACCCGGTCGGGCCCGCCCGCCGAGGGGTGTCCTGGCGGTCGGGCCCGCGCGCGGGCCCGGTCCGATCGGCGGGGATGTCCGCTACGGCTTGTCGAGGTGCTCGCCGGGGGTCGCCAGGTCTTCCACCGCTTCGGCTCCGACGACCGCGCCGGTGGACTTCCGGCCGCGGCGGAGCCGGCCTTCGAGCCAGGAGGCGAAGGTGGTGAGGGCGAAGTTGAGGATGACGAAGATGACGGCGACGACGGTGAAGCAGGCGATGGTGTTGGCGCCGTAGTTGGCGCTCATCGGGCGGACGGAGGCGAGGAGTTCGGAGAAGCCGAGCATGGCGCCGCCGAGCGCGGTGTCCTTGACGATGACGACGAGCTGGCTGACCAGGGCGGGGAGCATGGCCGTGACGGACTGCGGGAGGAGGACGTACGTCATGGTCTGGCCCTTGCGCATGCCGATGGCCTTGGCGGCGTCGGTCTGGCCGGCGGGGAGGGCGAGGATGCCGGCGCGGACGACCTCGGCGAGCACGGAGGCGTTGTAGAGGACGAGGCCGGTGACGACGGCGTAGAGGGGGCGGGTGTCCGGGCTGATGTCGGTGAACTCGGCGTACGCGGCGTTGGCGAAGAGCATGAGGATCAGCACGGGGATGGCCCGGAAGAACTCGACGACGACGCCGGCCGCGCCGCGCACGGATCGGTGTTCGGAGAGCCGGGAGATGCCGAGGAGGGCGCCCATGGGCAGCGCGATCACCATGGCGAGTCCGGCGGCGATCACCGTGTTCTTCAGGGCGGGCAGGAGGTACGTCTCCCACACGCGGGCGTCGGTGAAGAAGGGCGCCCACTTGGACCATTCGAGCTGGCCCTGGTCCGCGAGGCTCGCGGCGACCCACCACACGACGGCGGCGAGGGCGGCGAGGAACAGCAGGGTCCACAGGACGTTGCGCCGCCGGGCGCGCGGCCCGGGGACGTCGTAGAGGACCGTCGGCGTCTCCTTCACCGTTTCACCGCCACCTTCTTGGCGACCCAGCCGAGGAACAGTCCGGTGGGCAGGGTGAGGCAGAGGAACCCGACGGCGAAGATCACCGAGATGAGGATGAGTTGGGCCTCGTTCTCGATCATCTCGCGCATCAGCAGGGCCGCCTCGGCGACGCCGATGGCGGCGGCGACGGTGGTGTTCTTGGTGAGGGCGATGAGGACGTTGGCGAGGGGGCCGACGACCGAGCGGAAGGCCTGCGGGAGCACGATGATGCGCAGGACCTGCGGGAAGCCGAGGCCGATGGCGCGGGCCGCCTCGACCTGGCCGAGGGGGACGGTGTTGATGCCGGAGCGGAGGGCCTCGCAGACGAAGGCGCTGGTGTAGGCGGTGAGGCCGAGGACGGCGAGCCGGAAGTTGATGACGGTGAACCGGTCGGCGCCCAGGCTGACGCCGAGGGTCTGGAAGAGGCCGAGCGAGGTGAAGACGATGATGACGGTGAGGGGGATGTTGCGGACGATGTTGACGTAGACGGTGCCGAAGCCCCGCATGAGGGGGACGGGGCTGACGCGCATGGCGGCCAGCAGCGTCCCCCAGACGAGGGAGCCGATCGCGGAGTAGACGGTCAGCTGGACGGTGGTCCAGAAGGCTCCCAGCAGGTCGTAGCCTTCGAGGAAGTCGAACACGACGGCCGGCTCACTTCACGACGACGCCGATCTGCGGGGCCGGTTCGTTCTGGTAGCCGGCGGGCCCGAAGTTCTTCTTGACCGCCGCCTCCCAGGAGCCGTCGGCGACCATCTTCTCCAGCGCCGTGTTGATCTTGGCCTTCAGCTCGCTGCCCTTCTGGACGCCGATGCCGTAGTTCTCGTTGCTCATCTCGAAGCCGCCGAGCTTGAACTTGCCCTTGAACTCGGGCTGCGCGGCGTATCCGGCGAGGATCGAGTCGTCGGTCGTGACGGCGTCGATGACACCGTTCTCCAGTCCGGTCAGGCACTCGCTGTAGCCGCCGTACTCCTGGAGCTGGGCGTCGGGGGCGATCTTGTCCTTGACGTTCTGCGCGGAGGTCGAGCCGGTGACCGAGCAGAGCTTCTTGTTGTTCAGGTCGGACGGCTCCTTGATCGAGTCGTCATCGGCCCTGATCAGCACGTCCTGGTGGGCGAGGAGGTACGGGCCCGCGAAGTCGACCTTCTCGGCGCGCTTGTCGTTGATCGAGTACGAGGCCGCGATGAAGTCCACGTCGCCGCGCTGGAGCAGCGTCTCGCGGTCGGCGCTCTTGGCCTCCTTCCACACGATGTCGGACGGGTCGTGGCCGAGCTGCTTGGCGATGTAGGTCGCCACGTCGACGTCGAAGCCGGTGTAGGTGCCGTCGGGGGTCTTCAGGCCGATGCCGGGCTGGTCGTACTTGATGCCGATGGTGATCTCGTCACCGCCGTGGTCGCGGGGCGCGTCGGCGGCGCCGTGCGCGAAACCGGCGGAGGTGAAGGAGAGGACGACCGCCGCGGCGACGGCCACGGTGGCCTTGCTGGTCCTGAGAGGGTTCATGAGGATCACCCCTGGGGCTGCTGGTCGGGCGGCTTCCGCCGGCTCAGTGGTGGAGGATCTTGGAGAGGAAGTCCTTGGCGCGCTCGCTGCGCGGGTTGCTGAAGAACTCGTCCGGGGTCGTCTCCTCGACGATCTTCCCGTCGGCCATGAAGACGACCCGGTTGGCGGCCGAGCGCGCGAAGCCCATCTCGTGCGTGACGACCACCATCGTCATGCCGTCCCTGGCCAATTGCTGCATGACCTCCAGGACCTCGTTGATCATCTCGGGGTCGAGCGCGGAGGTCGGCTCGTCGAAGAGCATCACCTTCGGTTCCATGGCGAGGGCGCGGGCGATGGCCACGCGCTGCTGCTGGCCCCCGGAGAGCTGGGCCGGGTACTTGTCCGCCTGGTTGGCGACCCCGACCCGGTCGAGCAGGGTGCGGGCCCGCTGCTCGGCGGTCTTCCGGTTCTTCTTGCGGACCTTGATCTGCCCCAGGGTGACGTTGTCGAGGACGGTCTTGTGCGCGAAGAGGTTGAACGACTGGAAGACCATGCCCACGTCGGCCCGCAGGGCGGCGAGTTCCCGTCCCTCGGCGGGCAGCGGGCGTCCGTCGACGACGATCTCGCCCGCGTCGATGGTCTCCAGGCGGTTGATCGCCCGGCAGAGCGTCGACTTGCCGGAGCCGGAGGGGCCGATGACGACGACCACCTCGCCCCGGTGGACGGTGAGGTCGATGGACCGCAGGACGTGCAGGGCGCCGAAGTGCTTGTCGACGCCGCGCAGCACGACGAGCGCGTCACCACCGTCCGGGACGGGCATGGCACCCTCCTGCGTCACGCCCCCGCTCTGCCGCTCCCTCCCACGTTCATGCTCCGCCCTCCCCCCGGCCCGCGCACGCCGGGCGGCGGATGCGGAGGGTGAGCGCGCGGACGCGCGCGCGTGACGCCCGGGAGGGGTTCACGCGCGCGCGGAGGGCGCGGCGGGTCAGCCGGCGGTCGCCTGGACGGCCCGTTCGATGAGGTCGCAGACCTCGGAGGGACGGGAGGCCAGGGAGGCGTGGCTCGCGTCGAGCTCGACCACCTCGCGCGCGTTCGCGCGGCGGGCCATGCGCCGCTCGTTGTCCGGGTGGATCATGCGGTCCTCGGTGGAGACCTGGTACCAGCACGGCTTGGTCCGCCAGGCCGGCTCGGTGACCGCGTCGCCGAAGGTGGAGGCGAGGGGGGCCTTCTGCGTGACGGCCATGACGAGGGCCTCGTCCTCGGCGAGGTCCTGGGCGAAGCTCTCGTGGAACCTGTCCTGCGCGACCCAGAGGTAGCCGTCGGAGTCGGGCGCGATGCTGTCCAAGGCGGCCGGCGGGTTCTCCTCGCTGATCCGGCCGGGGCTCTCGCCCTCGGCGGGGGCGAAGGCGGCGATGTAGACCAGGGCGGTGACGTTGGGCAGGCCGCCCGCCTCGGTGATCACGGCGCCGCCGTAGGAGTGGCCGACGAGGACGACGGGCCCGTCGACCTGCGCGACCATCTTCCGGGTGCGTTCGGCGTCGTCGGCCAGGGACGTGAGCGGGTTCTCGACGGCGTGCAGCTTGTCGTAGCCGCGCTTCCTCAGCTCGACGATGACCTTGGCCCAGTGGGCGGCGCCGCCCCAGAAGCCGTGCACCAGGACGATCGTGGGCTTGTCTGCCATGGGTTCCGTACCGATCTGCGCGAGGGATGGATCCCGCCCCTGGCCCCTCCCCGTGACCCCGGCGGCCACGCTACGGGCAGGGCGGAGGAGCCGCACGCCCGGTCGCCTCCCCGGGCGACCGGGACCCGCCGCCGCACGCTCCCGGGCGCCGCGCCGCCGGATCCCTGCGCACCTGGGCGCCCTGGCGGACACTGGGGGTGGGAATCGAGTGTGCGAGGAGGGTCCGCCATGAGCAGTGCCGCACCCAAGGTCAGCACGTTGCCGCCGGAGCACCGGGAGCGCCTGATGGCGTTCGCCGTGGACGTCTACTTCGATTCCGGCCACCGGCTCTTCGAGGAGCAGCAGTACGCCGACCGGTTCTGGATCGTGAAGACGGGCGCCGTGACGCTCGACGCGAAGGTGCCGGGTCGCGGGTCGCCCGTGATCGAGACCCTGCACCACGGGGAGCTGGTGGGGCTCTCCTGGCTGTTCCCGCCGTATCTCTGCCAGTCGGGGGCCGAGGCGATGACGCCCGTGCGGGCGTACGAGTTCGACGCCCCCGCCGTCCGGTCGATGTGCCGCTCGGACGCCGAGTTCGGCGCGTCGGTGGTGTTCTGGGTGGGGTCGATCCTGGCCCATCGCCTCCATGTGACCCGGGTCCGGCTCCTGGACCTCTACGCCCCGCACGGGAGCGGCGTCCTGGCGTGAGCCGTGCCCCCTTCCTCGTACGCGGAAGGGGGCACGGCCCGGGGCCGGGCGGGTCAGTTCACGAAGACGGCGGGGCTGCCGGCCTGGCTGGTGTCCAGGACGGGCCCGTACTTCGCGGAGAAGTAGCCGCTGCCGGGACAGGTGCCCGGTCCGCTGGTCTTGGTGAACAGCTGGTCGGTGAAGGTGAGCGAGTTGTCGGTGTTGGAGGGCGTGGCGGTGAGGCTCGTGGCCCGGTAGACGCAGGTCGTCAGGCCGAGGATGGTGTTGATCTTCAGGGTGGTCTGGATCGGGCCCGCGGCGCCCGCGGTGACGGTGAGGGACCCGCCGGAGGTGACGGCGGCGGCGAAGGGCAGGTTGTTGACGGTGATGCTCTGGACGCCCGTCGCGCCGACGATGTTGGTGGTGCAGCTGCTCAGCGTGTGAGCGGTGACGGACTCGGTGGCGGTGCCGGGTGCGGCGGGGTTGCCGGTGACGGTGGCGGTGAACGCCGAGGTGTTGCAGGTGATGCCGGTGCTGCCGCCGGCCGTGGTGGCGATCCTGGCCTTGGTCCCGGTGGAGAGCGAGGCGGAGAGGACGTCGCCGACGGCGACGGCGGTGCCGCCCGCGCCGCCGGTGGTGAGGACGTTGCCGGCGGCGGCGCCCGAGGCGCCGGCCTGGGCGGTCGCGGCCAGCGTGGCGGTGACGGCGAGGCCGATGGACACGAGGAGAGCGCGCTTGCGCATGGGGGTGCTTCCTTCCGTACGGAGTGGGGGTGCGGAACTCGGCTGTGCTCGGCGGTGCGCGTGGGTACGCGGGGAGTACGGGGGGCAGCGCGGACCGGTGCGGGGGTGGCACCGAACGCACGTGGGGATGCCCGTGAAGGGGGCCAGCACGAGGGTGCGCGGCTCGACGAGGTGGTGCGCGGCGTGACGTGACGGTGTGCCGCTCTACGGGGTGGTGCGCGGCCGCCGCCGGACGATCCGGCGCCACGGATGTCCGGCAGCGGTGTCGCGAGAGGTGCGGGAGCGTGATACTCGGTGCGGTGCGCGGTGGGGACGCGCCCCGTCCCGCGGGGAGCGGCTCCCCCGCTCGGCGCACCAAGAGGAAAACCCATGAGGGTTGTAATCCTGTCGAGTATGTGACGTCAACAACCCCGGGAGGATGTGGCCGATGACGAGTGCTCGCGGAACCGAGGAGGATCTCGTCCTGCCGGGCGCCCGCTCCGGACGCGAGCCGGAGCGCTCGCTCCGCCCCGGACCGCGCCGGCTGACGCCCGAGGAGGTGGCCTCGCGACAGCGGGAGCGACTGCTCGACGGGATCGCGAGGACGGTCGCGGCGAACGGCTACGCGGGCGCACGCATCAGCGACATCTGCCGGGCCGCCGGAGTGACCCGACCCGTCTTCTACGAGCTGTTCTCCGGCAAGGAGGACGCCGTCCTCGCCGCGTACCGGGGCGGTACGCAGCAGGTGGTGCGGGCCATGCGGAAGGCGTACGAGGAGGCGGGCGGCGCGGCGGACTGGCCGGCCGCGGTGCGCGCCGGACTGCGGGTGCTCCTGACCCTGCTCACCCAGACCCCGGCGTTCGCCACGATGGTGGTCGAGATCGAGTCCCTGGGGCCGGCGGGACGCCGGGCCCGCGCCGAACTTCTGGCCAGTTTTCGCTGGTTCTTCACCGACGCCCCGCCGGGTCCGGCCTGGGTGCCGCGGGGCGAGCTGGTCGACATCGTGGTGGGTGCCGTGCACGCCGCGGTCCACCGGGCGGTCGACGAGGGGCGGTTCACCGACATCCCGCTCCTCCTCGACAGTCTGGTACACGTCGTGGTGGCCCCCTTCACCTCCGAATGATCGATCGCCGACTGCCCAGAAGGCCGTCGATGCAAGGGAGTTGACCCCGGGTAACAGCAAGCCTTACGGTCCGATCGGTCCCCTGCGGCACGTCTGCCTCCGCACCACGCGAGGAAGACCCGGGCGGGTTGGGGGACGGTCCGCGCCAGGACGTCGCCGCGCAGGTCTGTTTCCTCACTCATGTCAGGAGCACCGCATGGCCCTGTCCGAAGGCTCCCCCGACCAGCACACGAACCCCGCCGCGACCGGGGACGGTCCCGGCAGGCGCGGCCGGGTCCGCTACCGCCGCGCGGCGCTGATGGGCGGCCCCGCCCTGGCCGTCGCCGCCACCCTCGTCGTCCTCACCGCGCAAGGGGCGCTCGCCGCCCAGTTCGCCATCTCCGGCATGCCGTTCACCGTCACCGCCGACTCCATGGAGGGCACCGGCTTCGGCCAGTTCGGCGCCCTCGACAACATGGCCGAGGGCAGCCCCAACGCCGGCGACACCGGAGGTCAGGTGCTGGTCATCGTCACCGCGATCCGCGAGGCGAAGCTCACCAACCTCTGCCAGAGCGTGGAGCTCGGCGGCACGTACCTGCACATCACGGCGGGCGGCGAGGGGACCCCGGTCAAGGCCTCGGGGCTCACCACCGACTCCACCGACATCAGCGGCAAGGTCGCCGACTTCGACAACATCGAGATCGGCGGCGACGCGAGCACCTTCGAGAAGCCGCCGATCAAGGGCCCCCTCGGCTCCTTCGGGCAGCAGGCCGACACCGTCACCATCAAGGACCTGCGGCAGACCAACTACGCCACGACCGCCGTCCGGTTCACCCTGCCCGACCTGCACATGCGCTTCAGCTCGAAGGGCTGCTGAGCGTGGCGCCCGGCCGTCCCCGGCACCCCTGGCGAACCTTCCGGCGCTGGCGGCACCGCCGCCCCTTCGGCGCCGGCGTCGCGCTCGCCCTGGGCGGGGCGGAGATCCTGCTGACCCAGCGGGCGAGCATCAACGTGATCCTCACGGCGGGTGCCGACAGCCTGGTGGGCTACGTCCTGCCCGGCCTCATGGTGATCTGCGGACTGCTCGTCGTCCTCAACCCCCGCCAACGGCTCTTCTACTCGGTCGTCGGAGTCCTGGCGTCCCTCGGGAGCTGGGTGACCTCCAACCTGGGCGGGTTCTTCGTGGGGATGATGCTCGGGCTGATCGGCAGCTCGCTCGCCTTCGGCTGGCTCCCGGACCGGCCGCCGCGGCAGCGCCGGCTCTTCCGGCGCCGGAAGCCGGGGACGGCCGGACGCGCCACGGAGGCACCGACGGCGGCCGGGACGGCCTGAACGACCCGCCCGCACCGGTCCGGCCGGGTCCACGCCCGGCCGGCGCCCGGCCTTCGGTGACGACCGACGAGCTCGCAGCCCGCCGCGAGCTGCCACCGCGGACGGACCCGGCCGGGCCCCCGCCCGAGGAGGCGGCCCCGGCGGGGGGGAGCGAGACGGCCTTGCCCGGGGACGGCCTTGCCCGGGGACAGCCCTGTCCGGGGACGGCCCTGTCCGGGAGGGTCTCCGGGGTCGCGCCTCCGCACTCGAACGCCGTACGACCGGCGCGGCCCGGCCCTCGCCCGACCGGGCGGTACGGTGGGAACGCACGACCGGGCCGTGCCTCCGCGCCGGCCCCGACCCCACCCGTACGCACACTCCGGCGACGAGCGGCGAGGCCCCCATGAGCGACCCGAGGACGGCACGCGAGGCGATCGCCCTCGTGGCGGACGACTTCACCGAACTCCCCTACGGGGAGGAGCCTTTGGACGGCGACGGACCGATCGGCTGGCCCGGCTACGCCGACGCCCACGCGCGCGCCGCCGAACGCACCGGCGAGACCGAGTCGGTGGTCTGCGGCACCGGCACGGTGTGCGGGGTACGGGTGGTGCTGATCTCCTTCGAGTTCCGGTTCCTCGGCGGCTCCCTCGGCGAGCGGACGGGAGCGCGCACGGCGGCCGCCCACGCGCTGGCCCGCGCCCGCCGGCTGCCCGTGGTCGTCCTGCCGGCGACGGGCGGCAGCCGGATGCACGAGGGCATGCGGGCGCTCCTCCAGCTCCAGTACCTCGCCCGCGAGTCGGCGCTCACCCGGGCCGCCGGGCTGCCTCAGATCGCGGTCCTGCGGAACCCGACGACGGGCGGTGGCTGGGCGACGCTGGGCGCCGGATCCGACGTCGTGCTCGCCCTGCCGGGGGCCCAGGTCGGCTTCGCCGGCTCGCGGGTGCGCCCGCCGGACGCGGACCCCGCCGCCTACACCGCCGAGGCCCAGCTCGCCCACGGCCACGTCGACGCGATCGTGCCGCCCGAAGCGCTGCGCGCCGCCCTCGGGCGCTGGCTCGGTCTGCTCACCCGGCCCGCCGAGGGACCGGTCCCGCCGCCGCACGCCCTCTCCGCCCCGGGCACCGAGCCCGCCGCGAGCGGCCGGGAGGCCGTGGCGGACGCCCGGCACCCCGACCGGCCCCGGGCCCCCGCGTACCTCGACGCCCACTTCACGCTGCGCGAGGAGATCTCCGGCGACCGCTGCGGCGGCGTCGACCCGGGGATGCGCTGCGGCTTCGGGCGGCTCCCCGACGGCCGTACCGTCGCGTTCGCCGCGCAGTGCGGCACCGCGACCCGCCCGGCCGGCTTCCGTACCGCCGCGCGGCTCGTCCGGCTCGCGGACCGGCTGGGCATCCCGGTCCTCACCCTCGTCGACACCCCGGGCGCCGCCAACGACCCGGCGGCGGAGCACGCCGGAGCCGGCCCCGCGATCGCCGACCTGTTCGCCGCCGTCGCCACCGCCCGCGTCCCCCTCACCTCCCTCCTCATCGGCGAGGGCGGCTCCGGCGGCGCCCTCGCCCTCGCCGCCCCCGACAACCTCTGGGCCACCCCCGACAGCTACTTCTCGGTCATCGCCCCCGAGCTCGCGGCGTCGATCCTGAAGCGCGCGCCGGAGGAGGCCGACGCGACGGCGGACCAACTCCGGCTGCGGCCAAGGGACCTGCTCGACCTGGGGGTCGTCCGCGGCATCGTGAAGCCCTGACGCCGATTCGGTCGGCGCCCGCCGACGGGGATCCTTCCCGAGTCCTGTCCGGGCCCTGGCCGTCCGCTGTGCGGGGCCTGGCCCGGCCGCGGCGAGAGTGGCACCACCCGAACGCGTCCGCGTCCGGGGGAAGTCCCCTCACCTCAGGAGCCCCGATGAACCGTAGGCCCCGTATCCGCGCCGCCATGGCCGGCGGTGCGGCCGTGACCGCGCTCGGCGCCCTCGCCGCCGGCGTGGGCGTGGCCCAGGCCGGCGAGGAGGACCGCGGCGGCGACCGGCAGGGCAGGGTGACCGAGCGCGGGATCGCCGGGCTGTTCGACCGGTGGAACGCGGCGCTGCCGGCCGGCGACCCGGAGAAGGTCGCCGACCTGTACGCCGACGACGCCGTGCTGCTGCCGACCTCGTCGCCCCGGATCCGCACGAACCACGCGGAGATCGCGGACTACTTCGAGCACTTCCTGCGGAAGAAGCAGCGGGGCGAGAAGGTCCGCTCGGTGATCCACGTCCGCGACCGGAACTCGGCGCTCGACGCCGGCGTCTACCGCTTCCACCTCACCGACCCGAGGACCGGGGTCACCCGGGCCGTCGACGCCCGGTACACCTACGAGCACGAGAAGCGGAAAGGCACCTGGCCGATCGTCAACCACCACTCCTCGGTGCTGCCGGCCGAGGGCTGATCCGCCGCGGCGCGTCGGCGTCGGTCCGCAGCACGATCCGCACGCGCAGTCCGCCGCCGGGCGCGTCCCGCAGGGCGACCCGGCCGCCGTCGTCCGTCACCAGCCGTCTGACGATGGCGAGGCCGAGGCCCGAGCCGGTGCGGCCGGTCAGTCCCTGACCGCGCCAGAACCGGTCGAAGGCGCGGGCCTGTTCGGCGGCGGACATCCCGGGGCCCTGGTCGAGGATGTCGATAACCGCCTCCTCGGGGCCGCCCTGCTCCACCCGCACGGTGATGGTGCCCCGGTCCGGGGAGACCTCCAGGGCGTCGGAGAGCACGTTGTCGAGGACCTGGTCGAGGTCGCCGGGCCCGGCCAGCACCCGGGGCGGGCGTCGGGGTCGCCGGTGAGGACGATCGTCACGCCGCGCTCGTCGGCGGCCGGGCGCCACACGTTCAGGCGCTCCTCGACCAGTTCGCGCAGCGCCAGCGGTTCGGGCGCGGACACCTTCGCCTCGGCCCTCGCCAGCACCAGCAGGCCGCTGACCAGGCGGCTCATCCGTACGACCTCGGCGGTCGCCTGGTCGACGTCCTCGCGTACGAACTCGTCCTCCACGCCGTCCGCGATGTTGTCGAGCGAGAGCCGCAGGGCGGTCAGCGGGGTGCGCAGCTGGTGCGAGGCGTCCGCGACGAAGGTGCGCTGCGAGGCGACGAGGGTGTCGAGGCGTTCGGCACCCTGGTTCAGGGTGCGGGCGAGCGTCCGGGTCTCCTGCGGTCCCGTGACGGGGGACCGGGCGGTGAGGTCGCCGTCGCCGAACCGGCTCGCCATGTCGTCGAGTTGCCGCAGCGGCTTGGTGAGGAGTCGGGCCACGATCGCGCCGAGCCCGGCGGCCACCGCGAGAGCCGGACCCGGGCCGCCTTGCGGTCGACGGTGAGCCTGGCCCCGTACCGCTGCGGCCCGGAGGACTGCTCGGCGGGCCGGACCCTGCGCATCACGGCGCGGATCCGGGCGATGACCTCGCGCACCCCGAAGGGCTTGGAGACGTAGTCGTCGGCGCCGATCTCCAGGCCGACCACCCGGTCGGTCTCGTCGCTGCGCGCGCTGATCACGATGATCGGGACGTCCCCGCGGCGCCGCAGCGCCCGGCAGACGTCGGGCCCGTCGGTGTCGGGCAGCCCGAGGTCGAGGAGCACGGGGCCGTACGGGGTGGTGACGGCGAGCCCCGCCGTCCCCGTCGTGACCCACTCCACCTCGAACCCGTAGCGCAGCAGCCCGCGTCGAAGGGATTCCGTAACCGGCTCGTCGTCTTCCACCAGCAGTACGCGCACGGGCAAACCCTGGTTCGCGTTCCGTACGCCGGTGCACCGGGCCGTCCGGCCCCGGACGGCCGCTCAGTAGTAGCGGCGCATGATCTCGTCGGCCCACGCCGGCTGCTCGGTCGGCCCCTGGGGGCCGAACTCCGCCATGTACGGCTTGATGTCGAGCACCGGGGTGCCGTCGACCGCGTCGAGGCCCCGCACGTGGAGGTCGAGGCCGTCCGCGCGGATCAGACGGCAGCGCGAGACGCCGATGCGGTTGGGGCGGTTCTTGCCCCGCTGCGCGAAGATCCCGACCAGCGGCCAGTCCTCGTTGCCGCGCGGGTGACGGGCGCCGGTCTGGACGGCGTCCGGCCGCACCCGGTCGAAGTGGTAGACGACCTCCAGGTGCGAGAAGGCGTCGAGGCCGGCGAGCGCCTCGGGGCCGAAGGCCTCCGCGTCCAGCCGCACGACCGACTCGACGTCGCCCCACTCGTCGTCGCGCACCTCGACGCGCCCGCCGACGACATGACCCACCGGGTACGAGACGACCGCCACCGGGGGGTGCCGCTCCTGTGCCGTCATGGGCTTCCTCGCTCTTCTCTCACGGATCCCGTGGGATGCTCCGGCCGCGCCGCGGCCAGGGGTGCGGCCGCGCCCCCGCACCGTACCCCTTCCGGCGAACGGACCTCGAAAGACCGTCAGATTCCGGGCCCGTAACCGGGATCGGGCCCCTGCGGCGGATTCCAGCCGGCCGCCAGCCCCCAGAGGCCGAGGCCGACGACCGCCGCGCAGAGGAGCGCCGCCTGCCACGGCCGCAGCCACCGGGTGGCCGCCGTGTAGGTGAGCGGCGGTACGACGAGGCCGGCGCACAGGATCAGCGGCAGTTCGACGAGGATCACTCCCCAGTCCCTGGCGTGCGCCTCGAAGCCTCCGTCGATCGTGTACGCGGCCCGGGTCAGTGCGAACGCCCCCACGACCGCGACGCCGGCGACGGCGAGCAGACAGCCGACGGCACTCTCGGCCCGGCCGTCCTCGTCGTCCTCGTCCTCGTTCCCCTCGCCCTCGTCCCCGTGGTCCTCGTACCCCGGCTCCTCGTCCTCGTACGCCCAGCCTCCGTGCTCCTCGGACCCGTGTTCCTGGTCTCCGTGCCGCTCGGCCCCGGGTGAAGGGTTCTCGCTCATGCCGGTGACGGACGCCGGAGGGTCCCGTCCGGTTCCGCACCTCCGGGGCCTCCGGGGCCCGTGGGTACCCCGCCGGGCTCGCCGGGCGGGCGCCACCGGGCGACCATGGACGTACGGGATCCGCACCGGAGGCCGGGAGGCGACACGGGAGGCAGCGATGGTCCACTCCCCCACGGACACCCACGGCGTCGGCGCCGGCACGGACGTGCTCGTCGTGGGCGCGGGGCCGGTCGGCCTGAGCGCCGCCGCCGAGCTGCGCCGCCGCGGGGTGCGCTGCCGGCTCGTCGACCGGCTGCCGGAGCGGCTGCCGTACGCGAAGGCGGTCGGGATCCAGCCGCGCACGCTGGAACTCTGGGACCGGATGGGTCTCGTCAGGGACGTCCTGGAGGCCGCCGTTCCGCTGCGCGGCCAGCTGATCTACGCCGACGGACGGGAGCGGGCGAGGATCGAGCTCGCGCTGCCGCCCGAGGTGCCGTACGGATTCGCCGCGCTGCCCCAGTACGAGACCGAGCGGCTCCTGGAGGCGTACGTCGCCGGTCTGGGCACGGCGATCGAGCGCGGCACCGAACTGCTGTCGTTCGCCCAGGACCCGGACGGGGTCACCGCGCGGCTGCGCACCGCCGCGGGCACCGAGGAGGAGCTGCGGGTGCGCTATCTGATCGGCTGCGACGGCGCGCACAGCGTGGTCCGCAAGACGCTGGGCCTGGCCTACGAGGGGTCGGCGTTCCCGGAGACGTACATGCTCGGTGACGTCGAGGCGGACTGGGACCTGCCCCGGGGGTACGGCGTGCGCTCCAGCGGCCCGTCGCCGGACGGCACCGGCGAGGACCTCCTGGTGTGCATCCCGCTGCCGGGCGCGGGGCGCTACCGCATGTCGATGAAGGCGCCCGCCGCGTCCGCGTCCCCGGACGGCGCCGGGGACGGTGTCGCGCACGGCCTGGAGGGCGGCACCGGTCCTTCGCTCGCCGAGCTCCAGGCCGTCGTCGACCGCCTGGCGCCCCGGCCCGCGCGGCTCTCCGCGCTGCGCTGGTCGTCGGTGTTCCGCATCAGCCACCGCATCGTCGACCGCTACGGGAAGGGGCGGGTGTTCGTCGCGGGGGACGCGGCGCACATCCATCCGCCGGTCGGCGCCCAGGGCATGAACACCGGCGTCCAGGACGCCTGCAACCTGGCCTGGAAGCTGGCCCTCGTCCTCCGCGGCGCCGGACCCGCCCTGCTGGACAGCTACGACGCCGAGCGTCGCCCGGTCGGGGAGGAGGTCGTGGGGCGGACCGTGCGGCATGCCGTCCAGGGCATGGAGCCCGGCCCCGACCAGCGACGGGCCCTCCTGCTCCGCGAGGCCCAGCTGCTCGTCGGCTACCGCGGCGGCCCGCTGTCCGGCGCCCCGTACGGGCCGGACGAGGCGCCCCAGCCCGGCGACCGCGCCCCGGACTGCGCGGGCCTGACGACGCCCGTCGCCGTGTACCCGCTGCGTCTGCTCGACGTCCTGCGCGGCCGGGTGGGACACGTGGTGATCCTGTACGGGGACGACGCGACCGCGCTGGCCCGGGCGGCCGAGGCGGCCAGGACCGTGAGCGCCGTGCCGGTGGTCGCGGTCCTGGCCAGGGACGCGCGGGACGGCGCGCCCGGCGGGCCTCCCGCGGCCTGCTACCGCGACGCCGCCGGGGAGTTCGCACGGCTCTACCTCCCCGACGGCGCGACCGGTCTCGTGGTCCGTCCGGACGGACAGCTCGGCGCCCGGTTCCCGCTCGCGGGGACCGCGGCCGCGCTGTCCGCCTATCTCAGGGGCCTGTCCGTCCCCCGGGGGCTACGGGACCCAGTGGTTGCCCGAGACGGTGATCATGACCTGGAGCTGGATGCTCGCTGAGAAGTAGCTGCTCGTGTCGATCGGCGTGGCCACCATCTTGTTCCAGAGGGCGTCCAGCCAGGCCTGGCTGCCGGAGTCGGTCATCGCCGCCACCGCGAACGGGGCGAAGAAGGCGGCCTCGCTGCCCGAGGAGATCTGGGTGCCGTTGAGCTTGTAGCCGATGGCGATCTTGTTGGGGTCGCCGCCGGTCTTCGTCTTGATCCAGCCGTTGAGCTTGCGCGCGGCCGCGAGGGAGGTGGCGTCCCCGCTGGTCACCGCGTCGTCGGCGATGCGCCACGGGGTGCGGCAGGCGTTCCACCAGTAGGCGCCGTCGTTCGGGTCCTCCAGGACCTGGCCGGGGGCCGGCTTGGGCGTGGTGTTGGTGTCGACGACGAAGTCGGGCAGGAGTCCGGTGCCGGAGGCGTAGGTGGACTGGAGCCGGGAGATCTGGTTCTGGTGCGCGGTGCGCACGGCGTCCCAGGTCGTGTCGCCGGAGGCCGTGCGGAAGGCACGGAAGTGGTCGACCATCCAGTCCGACGTGCGGGTGATCCAGTAGTACTGGTCGCCGGAGCTGCTCCAGTCGCCGAGCTTCAACAGCTTGGTCGTGGGGTTGAGTTCGTCCTTCTTGATCGCGGCGATGTGCTTGAGCGCGAGGTCCTTGTAGTTGTACGTGCCGGTGCTGCCCCACTGCTTGTCGGCGAGGAGCAGGCCGTAGGCCACGTCCATGTCGCCGTCGGTGGCGCCGTCACCGCCGTTGACGCTCCTGCAGGCGGTGTCCTGTTCGGCGGCGAGCAGGTTGGGGTTGATGGACGACGGGTGGTCGATCTTCCACTTCACCAGGCCGTCGAAGATCTTCTTGGCGTCCGGGTCGGCGCCCGCCATCGTCGCGGTCACGACCATGCCGTAGCCCTGCGCCTCGGCGACGTACGGGTGGTCGGCGTCGGGCGAGATGATCTGGTACCAGCCGTTGCCGCAGTTCTGCCGGACGAAGGCGGACTTCCACCTGTTGTAGTAGTCGACCACCTTCTGGTCGTTCGACGCCTGCGTGCCGGAGGGCTTCAGCATGCCCGCGGCGTACGGCTTGAGGTGGCTGCCGAACGGCACGGCCGTCCCGCCGCCTCCCCCGCCGCCGGTCGGCGCGCCGTACACCTCGAACTCCCAGAGCGAGTAGCCGTACGCCGTCCCCCGGCCGGTCCCGTACATCCGCACGTAGCGGCCGCTGCCGGAGACGGTGAGGTCGTCGGTGGCGCCGTCGCCCGCGCTCGTCGAGTAGACGTCGGTCCAGTTCGTCCCGTCGGCCGAGGTCTGGATGCGGTACGTCTTGCCGTACGCGGCCTCCCAGTTGAGCTTGACCCGCGAGATCGCGTGGTTCGCCCCGAGGTCCACCCGGATCCACTGCGGGTCGATCCCTTCGAGGCTGGCCCAGCGGGTTGCCGTGTTCCCGTCCACCGCCAGTCCGGGCCCGAGGGCCGAGGTCTCGACGGACGAGGCCGTCACGGCCTTCCCGCCCGACACGAGCCCGTCCGCCGCCTCCGCCCGGGGCATGACCGTCAGGGGCAACGCCAGCAGACCCGCGAGTCCGAGAAGCGAGGCGCTTCGTCTCCTCATGACAACTCCCTTTCTCTCCCTGGACAATAGATAGGAAGTATTCCTAACCATTGGCGGAGACTAGAGAGCCCCGCAGCCGGGCGCAAGACCCGCGACGCGACACCCTGGTGAGGGTTTGGAGAACTCCCGCACAGTCCGGGAAATCGCACGGTCGACCTCAACGACACTTGAGGTTTCATGGTCGCCCCTGCCCCGCGGGGCCCACGACACCGCACCCGAGACACCGGAGGGGGGACACCTCATGACGAATCATCAGCTCTCCGGCGCCGACCGCGTCACCACCCCGAAGACGCTCCGGCGGCCGATCCTCGACGCGGGCGGGACGGCCCCCTGACGGACCCGGGGACCCCGGCGACCCGGGACCAGGCGCCACCGGGCGCCGGGGAGTAGACGGCGACCGGGGCGGTGGCGGCGACGGCGACGACGGCCGCGCGGCGGGGGTCGGTCCACTCCAGGAGCCGGAGGGCGGGATCCCCGGCCTTGAAGAGGGCTTCGTGGCGCACCCACAGGCGGAGGAGGGCCGCGTCGCGGTCGGGACGGGCCGCGGCGGCCCTGACGTCGACCTCGGGGAGGAGGCGCCGCAGGACGGACACGGGGCCGGGCCGCCGCGCCGAGGGTTCCACGTCGACGCCGACGGCGCCGGGGCCGACGGCCGCGGCGACGAGGCCGTCGGCATGACTGACGCTGAGCCCGAGCCCGGGGCGGCCGGGCAGGAAGGGGCGGCCGTGCCCGGCCCGTCCGCACGCGGCGCAGGACTGGGCCGGGGCGGACGCGTGCGGAGGCCGGCCGGTGAACCGGGCCGCGCAGAGCCGCAGCAGCAGCCGGGCCGCCAGGACGTCGTCGCGGCGGGAGGGCAGCCGGATCGGGTCCAGGCGTCGCAGTTCCCACGGCGCGAGCAGCCCCTCGTGCAGCTCGGGGTGGGCCAGCACCTCCGCGGTGGTCGCCAGCGCGGCCCACACGGGACGCCCCTCCCCCGGCACGGCGGGGCCGCTCGTCACCGGCGGGCGCTCATCCGGCCGCCGCCGGGGCCGCGGCCGGTCCGGTGGTGTCCAGGAAGCGCGCCCGCACCCGGTTCAGGGTGCGGAAGTCGTCGATGGTGACCTCCTGGAGGTCGATGGTGCTGCCGGACATGTCCTCGAGCAGGTCGATGAACTCCAGGAAGTCCATGGAGTCGATGAGCCGGGCCTCGATGAGGTCCTCGTCGGCGTCGATCGGGCCGTCGAGGCCGGGGTTCTTCTCGTGGAGCCAGTCGGAGATGCGTTCCATGGTGCGGGATTGCTCCTGTGTCGTCGTACCGGGGTGGTGCGTCGGATCGGGGGCGGGAGGGTGCGGTGGCCGGGGTCCCCGGTCAGAGCGCGGCGGCGTCGCGGACCCGGTCGAGGGCCCGCTCGGGGGTGCCGTGGGCGAGGACCATGGCGTGGACCCAGCGTTCGACGCCGAAGGCCACGCAGGCGCTGTACGCGGGGCCGTGGGAGCCGGCGCGGATGTCGAGGCGCTCGCCGAAGAAGTTGCGGTGGCGGTTGACGGAGGCGATGGCGGTGCCGTCGGGGGCGCTGAACTCGTGCTTGACCGGGTCGAGCGCCATGAGCCGGGCGCGGGAGCCGCCCTTGTCGTAGAAGGGGTCGTCGGCGGTGGCCCGGGTCAGGGAGAGGCCGAGCCGGCCGGCCAGCTCCCGGACGAACTCGGCGCCGCCCTCCAGGTGCTCGACCGCGCCCTGCTTGGTGCCGAGGTAAAGGACCTCGCGCATGTGGAAGCCCCACAGGCGGCGCAGTCCGTCGTAGTGGGTCTCGTTGCGGAAGCAGCGGCCGGCGGCCGACAGCCGCAGTCCGGCCTCGCCGACGTCCCGGCCCTCCAGGGAGAGGAGCAGTCCGTAGCAGGTGGCGGACGGCAGGAGGTACCCGGTCGGACGGAGCGGCAGCGCTCCCGGCTCCTCGCCGGCCGCGAGGCCGTCGACCGCCTCGGGGGTGAACCGTCCGGCGGAGACGCCGAGGTGGGGGAAGTTCCGGAAGAAGTCGAGGCGCGCGAGGCTCTCGACGGAGAGCAGCGGCGGCCCCGTCACCTCGGGGGCGGAGAGGCGCCCGGCCAGTCCGGTCAGCAGGTCGTCGAGGCCGCGCAGCAGGGCGGTGTGGACCGGGTCCAGCGTGATCAGGCCCGCACCGGGGCTCCTCAGGCCGCCGTCGGGCAGGGCCGTGGTGCCGGGTGTGCTCATGGAAACCGCTCCCTCAGGGCGTGGACGAACAGTCGGGGGCTTCGGAAGCCGGAAAGGGCGCCGGAAGGGCCGGCGCATGCCGGTCCGGCGCGCGGACGCGCTTGGCGGCACAGCGAATTGACGGCTCATCAGGTCAGGGTCCGCACACAGGACCCTAGGCCAGTCGTCGACGAGTTGTCTAGACCAAAGTCGGCCCATCCGGAACCGGCCCGACACCCCCTCACCCCACGCCCGCGCCACGCGAAAGCGACACAACTCCGCATGTCGACCCCCCACTTGACAGAACATATGGTCTACACCAATTCTGCTGAACGACATGGCTTCAGCACCCCGCCGCGGCACGGCCTTCCCCTCTCCGCGGCGCCGGCGCAGCGCCCGCGCGCCCGCCGAACCACCGCCGGAAGCGACCGCCCTCGGCCCTGAACCCCGCCCCGGAGGGACCCCGTGACGACACCCGCCGCCGACCGCCGACCGCGCCGCCCCCACCTCCACCGCGCAGCGACCGACCGCCCCTACTTCAGCGCCGACGGCGAGGCCTACCTGGCGCAGACGACCCTCCGGGAGCTGAAGAAGTCGAGGCCGCTGCGGGTCCTCTCCGAAGAGGACTTCGCGCACTGGCAGACGTACGGCTACGTCGTCGTGCGGGAGGCCGTCCCGGCCGAGACCGCACGGCGACTGCTCGACTTCACCTGGGACTTCCAGGGGCTCGACCCCGAGCAGCCGGACGGCTGGTACGAGGACCGGCCGTTCCGCTCCGCCCTGGACCGGCAGCTCCACGTGTACGGCTTCGTGGAGGCGTACCACCACCAGCTCCTCTGGGACAACCGCCAGGCGCAGCGCGTCTACGACGCCTTCGTCGACGTGTGGGACTGCGAAGAGCTGTGGGTGACCCTGGACCGGCTCAACCTCAACCCGCCCAACGTCCGCAACCGCGACCGCGCCCTGATCGACGCCCGCGACCGCGGCTTCGACATCGAGCTGCACTGGGACATCGACACCACGCTCGGCGTCCCGCCCCAGCGGGTGCAGGGCATCATCGCGCTCAACGACACCCGCCCCGAGACGGGCGGCTTCCAGTGCGACCCGGAGCTCTTCCGCCGGTTCGAGGAGTGGAAGCTCGGCCAGCCCGCCGACCGCGACCCCCTCCGCCCCGCCGTGGACCGCGCCGAGTTCCCCGTCGTCCGGCCCGACCTGCACCCCGGCGACCTGCTGATCTGGAACGGCCTCCTCGCCCACGGCGTCGCGCGCAACGTCTCCACGGACGGCGTCCGCGCCGTCCAGTACCTGTCGATGATGCCGGCGCTCGAAGAGCACGAGCGGCTGCGGAAGTCCCGCGTCGACTCCTGGCGCCACCTGCGCACCCCGCGCTGGAACCGCACCCTCGTCGGCGATCCGGTCCTCCACGAGTCCCAGCGCTACCCCACCGCCGAACTGACCGAACTGGGAAGCCGGTTGCTCGGACTCACGTCATGGAAGGACGCGGGCCGGGGCGCCGCCGCACCGGCCCCCACCGCGGCCGCCGCAACCGCTCCGGCCTCCTCGGCCGTCCCCGCCGCAACCGCCCCCGCCACCACCGCAGCCGTCCCCGCCGCGGCCTCCGCCGTGTCCGCGCAGAGCGGAGAACCGGCGTGCGCCGCGTCTGCCTGACCCTTCCGACCGACCGCGCCTGCGCGGACACGATCGCGGCCGTCGCCGAGGAGGCCGCCCACGGCGCCTCGCACTTCGGCGTCGAGGTACGGCTCCTGATCCTGGACTCCTCCGACGCGGCGGTACGCGCCCGGCACCGGGCGGTGGTGCGCGCGCTGCCCCCGGCCCCGGGCGTGGTCGTCCACCACCTCGACGAGGACGAGCAGCGCGCCTTCCTCCGCGCTTCGCTCGCCGCCTCCGGCGTGGCCGAACCCGAGCGGGTGCTCGGCCTGCTGCTGCCGGACCGGGTGTCCTACGGCGCCTGCACCGACCGCGCGTTCCTCGTCGCGGAGGCCCTCGGGTGCGCGTCGGTGCACCGCCGGGACTCCGACAGCCGCTACCAGTACCTGGACGGGAAGCCGGTCTTCCCCCTCCACCACGAGCTCGCCTCCCTCGGGCGCCGGGCCGCCGACGTGGCCGGCCTGGTGACCCGCGGCCGGCTCGACCCCGCGTGCGCGGACCGGCCGGTGTCCATGGTCGGCGGGTCGTTCGTCGGCGAGATGTCCGTGGACGTCGAGGAGATCCACCGACTCGACCCCGCCGTCTACCGCGACGTCATCGGCCTCTCGATCCCCGACGACACCCCCGGGATCTGGCGCGCGAACCTGATCCAGGAGTCCTTCCGCGGCGCCGGGACCGCCGCGTTCACGGCGGACCGGACCACGCTCACCAGCGTCAGCCCGATGCGGGTCGACATGTGCAACATCGGCTTCGACCGCGAGGTCTACGGCCGGGTCCCGCTCCCCCCGGCGACCGACACCATCGGCAGCGACTACTTCCTCATCCACCTGGTGTACGACGCCCGGCTGCCCGGCGTCCTGCACAACCGGCACATCGTCAACTACCACACCGGCGAACGCCGTTCCGACCAGGGTTTTCTCGCCTACCAGCTGCGGCTCGCGAAGTACCTGCTGTCCACCGCGTACTTCAATGCCGTGTACGCCCGCATGGCGGCGGCCGGCGACGCGCTGCTCGACGAGGCGGGGCACGTCCGCGCCTCCGCCGTCGCCGCGTTCGTCCGGGACAGCACCGGGCTCGACCCCGCCGAGAACGTCGCACGGCTCGACGTGCTCGACCGCTCCTACCGCAAGCTGGGCGGCCGCTACGCCGAGGCCGCGGACGTCTTCGCCGCGCGCGCCGGGCGGCTCCTCGACGAGGCCCGGCAGGACATGGAGGAGTTCGCCCTCCTGATCGACGCCTGGGAGCCCCTCGTCCGGGCCACGCACTCCGTGAAAGGCCTCGCATGAGCCGCCGCCCGACGACCGTCACCGTCCCGTACGCGGGAGGCGAGGCCCGACGGGGCCCCGTCACACGGGGGCAGGCCAACATGATCCGCTGCATCCTGCGCGACGAACCCGTGCAGATCAACATCCACGACGTCTGGCCGGTGCCGGCGGGGACCCGTACGGACGCGGCGATCGACGCCCTGCGCGCCCTGGTGATACGCCACGAGGCCCTGCGCACCACGTTTCCCGCACCCCCGGGCGGAGGCGTACCGCACGAGCAAGTGGTCTCTTCGGAGGGGGAGTTCACGCTCACCCTCCTCGACCACGACGAGCTGCCGCCCGACGCGGCGGGCTACGCGGAGTCGGTCGCCCGCGCGGCCCGCACCGACCGCTTCCACCTCGACCGGGACTTCCCCCTGCGGGTGTCCCTGGTATCCGCGGCCGGCGCACCGGCGTTCGTCGCCCTCGCGGCGAGCCACGCGGTGACCGACGTCGGGGCCCTCGCCGTGCTCCGCGAGGAATGGCTCGCGCTGCTGGCCGGCTCACACCTGCCGGACGTCACGGCCCTCACGCCGCTCGACCTGGCCGCCGAGGAGGCGACCCCGGCCGGAGTGCGCAAGTCCCTTGCCGCGCTCGCCCATTGGGAGCGGATCATCCGCGGCGGGCCGCAGGCGATGTTCGCGGAGCCGGGCGCCGAGGGCACCGACGTGAAGACGCCGTCGGTCGTCCTGAGGTCCCGGCGGGGCGCCCGGGCGCTGGCCCGCGTCGCGGAACGCACCGGCGGCCTGCCCGCCACCGTGCTCCTGACGGCCTGGTGCGCGCTCGTCGCCCACCGCGCCGGCCAGACCGCCTGCGTCACCGCCGTGCCGACCTCCAACCGGTACGAGCCCCGGCTGGCCCGCTCCGTGAACACGCTCTCGCAGGACGCGCTGCTCTGCCTCGACCTGCGCGTGCCGTCCTTCGACGCGCTCCTCGGCAAGGCCTGGGGCGCGGCGCTCAACGCCTACCGGCACAGCCGCTTCGACGCCGTGGCCCTGTGGGAGATGATCGGGCGGACCACCTTCGAGCGCGGCAGCGCGTTCGCGCGCGACGTCGTCTTCAACGACGTCAGCACGCTCCCCGCGAGCCTCGCGGCCCCGCCGGCGTCCCCGGTGGACGAACCCGGGCCCGACCTGGAGCTGGGCCGGGGCCCCGACCAGGTCCTGCCGACCCGACTCCTCGCCTTCGTCCACCAGGCCGACCCCCTGCTCCACCTCTCGCTGTGGGCGGACCCCGCGCTGTTCCCCCGCGCCGAGGCCGAGGCCTTCCTCACCGGACTCGTACGGCTCCTGGAGGCGGCGGCCGACGCGGACGTGCCGCTCGCCCGGCTCACCGACGTCACGGGCGTCCGCCCCGTCGAGCGCGGCCCCGACTGGAGCGTCGTCGACGGCTCCTGGGTCTCACCGCCGGCCGTGGCGGACGCCCTGGGCCGGGCCCTCGGCGGCCTGCCCGTCCACGTCGTCCTCGACGCGGCGCCCGGGGACGGCGACGGAGCGGACCGCGCGGCGCACGACGCTTCGTCCGGGGGCGGCGACGGGCCGGGCCTCACGGCGTACATCGCCGGCGGCGACGCGCCGCCGACCCCGGCGGACGCCCACGCGGCGCTGATGAAGACCCTGCCCGGCCGTCCCGGAGTACTGGCCCCGCGCCGGTACGTGATCGTCCAGGACCCGCCGGCGGACACCGAGCCGAGCAGCGCGTGGCTGCGTCGGCGGACACTCGTGGAAGGGACCGGCCGCGACCGGCGGATGTGACATGACGATGGACGACACGACCGTCCGGCGGAAGCCCGACGCTCTCCCCAGCCCCTGGCGGTCCGGCCTGTTCCGCCGCTTCTTCACCGCCCGCAGCACGTCGCTCCTCGCCGACGGCATGCTGATGGTCTCGATCACGACGACCGTTCTGGCCGCCGGATACGGCGCCGGCGGCGTCGGCTACACGCTGGCCGCGTGGATGGCCCCGATCGTGCTGCTGATCCTCTTCGGCGGGGCGCTGGCCGACAAGTTCACCCCCCAGGTGATGATGGTCGGCGCCGACGCGGTGCGGATGGCGACCATGCTCACCCTCGCCGGTCTGCTGGCGGGCGGCGGGATACGGCTCTGGCACGTCATGGCGCTGATGGCGGTCAGCGGCGCCGCCACCGCCATGTTCCAGCCCGGCCTGGCGGCCCTGGTCCCGCAGGTCGCCGAGGACATCCAGCGGGCCAACGCGCTGCTGCGGATCTCCGAGGCGATCTGCACCCTGCTCGGCCCCGGTCTCGCCGGCCTCCTCGCGGCCTACTGGAACGTGGCGGGCTCCTTCCTGGTCATCGCCGCGGCGTACGCGATCAGCGCCCTCGGCCTGCTGTCGCTGCGCCACCTGAGCGGCGCCGGGGAGAACGGCGACGACGGCGACGACCCGCTGCTGCGGCGGCTGGCCACGGGGTGGCACGAGTTCCGGTCCCGTTCCTGGCTCTGGGGCGTCATCGTCGTCTGGGCCGTCTACGGCCTGTTCGTCTTCGGCCCGTCGGTGCCGCTCGGCGCCGCTCTGCTCACCGAGCAGCACGGCGCGGGCGGCTACGGCTGGATCGCGTCCGCCGACGGCGCCGGCACGATCGTCGGCGGCCTGCTCGGCATGCGCGTCCGGCCCGCGAGGCCGCTGGTCGCGGGGGCCTGCGCGATGTTCTTCTTCACCCTCAACCCGCTGGCCCCCGCACTCGGCTGGTCGTTCACGGTGACCGCGCTCACCGGCGTCGTGGCCGGCTGCGGCTTCGCCTTCTGGGGGGTGATGTGGGCGACCAGCGTGCAGTCCCACATCCCGCTGGCCGTCCTCAGCCGCGTCTCCGCCTACGACATCGCCGGGTCCATCATCGTCATCCCGCTCGGCCGCGTCCTGGCCGGCCCGGCGGCGGACGCCTTCGGAGCCGACCGCGTGCTCCTCTTCTCCTCCGTCATGGGCGTCGTCTGCCTCACCGCCATGCTCGCCCTGCCCGCCGTCCGCGGCCTCGGCCGGGCCCCTGCCGAGGAGGCCGGGGATCCGGCGGGGACCACCGGGGCCCCGGCGGCGAGGACCGCGGGTGCGGAAGAGAAGGCCGCGCGACCGGCGGACCGGGCGGCGGAACCGGCCGGACCCTGAGGGCGTGCCGTCAGGCGTCCTGGACGCGCCGGAAGGGACGGTCGGCCTCCAGGGCGAAGGCCACCTCCAGGAGCGTGCGCTCGCTGCCCGGACGGCCGGAGAACAGGACACCGACGGGCAGCCCGTCCTCCGTCGCGTCGGGCGTCGGCACCGAGATCGACGGCGTGCCGACGATGTTGTCGACGGGGGTGAAGGCGACGTACCCCAGGATCCGTTCGACGAGCTCCGGGTACGGGACGGCGGGACTGAGCTGCCCGATCGGCGGTGCCGGGTGGGCGAGGACGGGCGAGAGCAGGAGGTCGAAGCCGCGGAACGCCGCCGCGTACGCCTCCTTCGTCCGCCTCAGCCGGCGCAGCACGCCCGGGGTGCCCCGCCAGTTCTTCACGTACGTCTCGTGGAGTCCGCGGCTCAGGCCGTCCATCCGGCGCCGGTCGAAGTCCGGGCCGAAGGTGCGGCCGGTGCGCCCGATGAGGAACGAGAGGAGTCCCCAGTAGGTGAGGAAGTCGTCGGTGAAGCGGGGGTCGATGGCCGGCGCCACCGGTTCCACGGTGTGGCCGAGCCGTTCGAGCGTCGCCACGGTGCCGGTGACGGCCGCCCGGGTGACGGCGTCGGACCGGACCCCGTTCGGCGAGTCCAGCATGAAACCGACGCGCAGCCGCCTCCCCGAGGGGCCTTCCACCAGGCCGACGGGCGGCAGCTTCGGGTTGCGCCAGTAGGTCTCGGCGGCGGCGAGGAAGGCGGCGGAGTCCCGCACGGAACGGCTCACGACGCCGTCGGAGACGATGTCGAGGGGCAGTCGGCGGCTCTGCGCGTTCGCCACCACCCGGCCCCGGGTCGGCTTCAGGCCGACGAGACCGCAGCAGGCGGCGGGGATCCGGATCGATCCCCCGCCGTCGTTGGCGTGGGCGATGGGCACCGCCCCGGCGGCGACGAGCGCCGCGCTGCCGCCCGACGAACCCCCGGCAGAGTAGCCCGTGTTCCACGGGTTGCGGACCGGCTCGGCGTCCTCGTACTCCGTCGAAGGACTGAACCCGAACTCGGGCAGCCGGGTCTTGCCCAGCACCGTGACCCCGCTGCTCAGGAACTGCCGGGTGAACGGCGCGTGCCGCCGCGCGTCCCTCGGCGTGAAGGCCGCGCTGCCGTGGCCGGTCGGCAGGCCCCGGTAGTCGGTGTTGTCCTTGACGAAGGTCGGCACTCCGACGAACGCGCCGCCCGCCCCGGCGGACGGCGTCGGGGCCTCGACGTACGCCTGGACCGCGTGCAGCCGCGCCTCCACCGCCCGCACCCGCTCGGCCGCGTCCCGCGCGACCTCCGCCGCGCCGACCTCACCGCGCCGGATCGCCGCCGCGAGACCCACGGCGTCGTGCTCCCCCAGGGCGTCGTCCCGGAACGCGTGCACCGTGGCCCGTTCCTCGAAAGTCGTCACAGCTGCCTCAGCCCCCGGCCGTATGGATGGATGCCCTCCATCATTCCGTACCAGCGAGTAACACGCGAGGGGTCGAACCAGGACGACGGCGGGTCAGGGAGCCGTCCGCACCGGGAAGCTGAAGGCGTGGCCCTGCTCCTTCAGCCACGGCAGCACCTGCCGCAGCGCCGACACGGTCTGGCCGCGGTCGCCGCCGCCGTCGTGGAAGAGGATCGTCGGCCCGTTGGAGAGCTCGCCCTTGACCGTGTTCACGATCGAGGCCGCCCCCGGCAGCTCGAAGTCCTTGGTGTCGACGTTCCAACCGAGGGGGCGCATCCCCGCCGCGGCGGCGATCCGCCGGCTGTCCGGGGTGAACGCGCCACCCGGGGCGCGGTAGTACTCGACCTTCGCACCCCCGGCGGCGTCCTCGATCATCTTCTTCGCGTCCAGGATCTGCTGCTTCTGGTACGCGACGGACTTCTTGTCCATCGACGTGTCGTGGGTCATGGTGTGGTCGCACAGCCGGTGGCCGTCCGCGACGACCTTCCTGACGAGCTCGGGGTGCGCCTTCGCCTGCGGCCCGATCATGCAGAACACCGCCTTGACGCCGTTCTGCCGGAGGACGTCGAGCACCTGGGGCGTCCACCGCGGGTCCGGCCCGTCGTCGATGGTGATGTTCACGGCCTCACCGCCCGCCTCCGCGGCGTGAGCGATGCTCTCGGGCATCCGCTGCGCCGGAACCCGCGCCGGCTTCTCCGCCTGGCTCGACGGCGTCCGCTCCCCCGGCCGCGCCCCCGCGTTCGCGGCGGCCTCCGTGTCCGTCAGCGCGGCAGCGGCCCACACCGCCAGGCTGATCCCCACCGCCGAGGCCACCACGGCTATGTGCGTCCTGTACGTGTTCTGCTGCCCCATGGAATGCCCACTCCCCGTGTGCTCCGACCATCTCCCAGGAGAGAGGACGGTACATACGCCGGGAAGGTTTCACTCCTCCCCGACCGTTCGGAAGGGCCCTCAGTTCACCCGCCTCCACCCGCGCCTGACCCGACGAACCACAATGAGCCCACACGTACCACCCGACCCACCGCCCCCCGTACCGATCGACCGATCGACCGACCGAAGAGATGAAGCATCGATGGCACTCCACGACGGCCAGCGCGTGAAGCTGGCGGCAGACGTCCGGCTCGCCGGCTCGCTCACCCTGGCCGGGGACTCTCCGCGCTCCTCCACCGGCTCCGCCGACTCCCCGGACTCCTTCGACCCGGCGGACGTCGTCGCCGGGTCCCTCTCCCTGGCCGCCGGCACCGAGGGCACGGTCGAGCGGGTCGACGAGCACCCCAAGCGGGAAAGCCACGAGGTCCGCGAGTACCTTCGGCTCAAGTCCCTCCTCGACGACTTCGGCCCGCAGATGCCCCCGGGCAGCCGGAGGCAACTCGAGGACCAGGTCGGTTCCCTGGAAGCCGACTGGCACGCCCACCAGTCCCAGCGCCTCCGCGTGACGGTCCGCGTCCGCCTCGACAACGGCTTCGTCCTCGACGAGGCACGCGAGGATCTGTTCACGGACGCCTGATCCCGCCCGGCCGTCCGACCGCCCGACCCGGGGCGGGGGGGGGGGGGGGTGGGGGGGGGGGCGGCCGCCCGCCCGCCCCCCGCCGCGGGGGGGGGGGGGCGGGGGGGGGGGGGGGGGGGGGGCCGCGCCCCCC
>NZ_JBIVPA010000014.1:0-142359 GCF_044754405.1 Streptomyces sp. NPDC093089 | reverse complement strand
CACCTCCCCCCGCTCCTCCTCGCCGACATCGCCCGCCGCGCCACCGACGTCTGGCTCCCCCCCCCCCCCCCCGCGGGCCGCGCCCCCCCGCCCCCCCCCCCCCCCCCCCCCCCCCCCCCCCCCCCCCCCCCCCGGGGGCCCCCCCCCCCCCCCGCCCCCCCCACCCCCCCCCCCCCCCCGCCCGGGCAGTCGGGCAGTCGGGCAGTCGGGGTCAGCCGAGCCGGACCCGGATCTTCTGGGGGGCGCCGGCGGCGCCGGTGAGGTCGCCGAAGGAGAGCCGCAGGGTGGCGCCCGTCGTGGCGGCGGTGACGGTGGCGGGCTTGGACAGTACGGCCGAGACGCGCTTGGCCCAGACGACCGTGAGGGAGGTCGCCCGGCGGGCCGGGTCGGAGACGACGACGGTCGCGGTGCCGTCGCGGTGCTCGCGGACGAGGACGGACGCGGGGGCGTCGGCGGTGAGGGGTCCCACGGTGCCGGCCGCCCAGAAGTTGACGGCGGTGAGGCCGAGCCGGGGGACGCGGACGCCCTGCTGGGAACCGGAGTTGGCGAGGATCCGGAGGGCGCCCTTGTCGGCGGCCCGCCGCGCGGTGGCGGCGGCGCTCGCGCCGGGCATCAGGACGTACGCGTAGCCGGCGTCGGCGGGGTCGGTGCCGTGGTCGGTGAAGAGGGTGAGGTAGCGGCGGGTGAGCGGTGCGGTGGGGCCGCCGGTGTTGATGTCCCGCCAGGAACCGGTGCGTTCCTCGCGTACGGCGCTCAGGGTCAGCCCCTGGGGGAAGACGTAGCCGGCGTGGCCCGCGACGTGCGCCCAGCCGGCGTCGTCGAAGGTCCGCCGCCAGCCCTGGGCGTCCGGCTGGACCCGTCCGTCGACGGTGAGCGCCGGCGTGCCCGTCGTGCCGAGGGCGCGGTTGTCGACGGTGGTCTCCACGGGGTGGCCGTCGGCGGAGGTGATGCCGGCGCCGAGGCAGACGACGGAGTCGTCCAGCCAGAACCACGACTTCCTCGCGTTCATCGTGGAGGAGAGTCCCACGAGGTGCTGCCCGGTGGCGCCGAACTCGCCGTCGGTGGTGCCGCCGACCCAGGCGGCGTTCGGCATGGGCTGGCCCCAGTTGCCGCCCTCGCCGTCGGCGAGCGGCTTGCGGGAGGCCGTGATGCCGGGCAGGCGGTACGGGTCGACGGTCGGCCAGTACGCGTCCGAGTACTGCTCCAGGCCGAAGTCGTCGCCCCACCAGGAGAGCCAGCCGGCACCGGTGTGGTAGCCGCGGGCGTGCTCGCCGTTGCCGAACTCGTAGTGCGCGATGCGCTTCGACGCCATGGAGACCGAGGCGCACCAGTCGCGGCGGCGGTGCGTGGCCCGGTCCATGTGGTGGAAGAGCCGGTGCTGGACCGGTTCGGGCGCGGGCGTGACCGAGGTGTCGTCGAGCACCGACTGGAGCAGGGCGGCGCGGACCAGGCTCAGCTTCGGGTTTCCCAGCGGCGGGGCGAAGTAGTCGCGCTGCATCCACCCCTTGACCATCGCGCGCCACCGGGCGTTCTCCGCCTCGCTCGCGCCCTGTCCGACGAGCACGATGGTCGCGAGCAGCGCGTGCGCCCTGGTGTGTTCGGAGGTCCCGGCCCTGCTGATGCCGCGCGAGGACACGTTGTCCATGATCAGGCCGTTGTGCACGAACGGCGCGATGGCGTTCTCGACGGTGTCGAGGAACAGCTGCGCGTCCGGCGAGTCCACCGGCCACCGGGACGTGCGCAGCAGCGCCATGAGGCGCCCGACGCCGTCGTGCAGGACGGAGCCGTAGCCGCCGATGTACGGGACGTTCCGGTGCTGGACGAAGGACCCGTCGGCGTAGAAGCCGTCGCCGCCCGTCACGTACGGGAAGACGGGGTTCAGCGCGGCGACGGCCCGCGCGAGGCGGTCGGCGTCCTCCCCCACGATGGAGCGCAGGATCACGCTGCGGCACAGGTCCACGCGGTTGGCCCCGGTGGACGTGCCGGTGTACGAGTCGAAGACCGAGTCGGGCACGAAGTGGTCGACGGCCCGGCAGTACGCCGCGATCCGCTCCGCCGTCAGGTGCTCGTGGACCAGCACGCACGTGTCCATCAGCGCCTGCGGTCCCCCGATCTGCCAGTTCCACCAGTTCCCGTACCGCGTCGTCGTCTCGTTGTAGACCTGCGCGTGTACGTGCTCCAGCCCCGCCAGCACGGCCTCCAGCGCGGCCGGGTCCCCCGTGAGGCCGGTGCCGGGCTGCGCCCACGCCTGCGCGAGCGTGCCGAGCCGGTTCAGGCTCTCGTTCATCATCGCGGAGAACGCGTACGACTCCGCGTCCGTGTCCGGCTCGGGGTCCCGCCACACGGCGTCCGGCCACAGCGACCCCTCGGCCGGCGCCATCGCGGCCAGATGCCCCCGCGCCGTCCTGCCGAGCTCGGCCAGCAGCGACTTGAACGGCTCGGCCGTGGGGCTGAACCCCGTACCGAGGACGAGCCCCCGCCACGTGGCGCGCAACGCGGCGAACTCCTGCGCGTCCGCCTCCACCGCCACGGCCGGCGCGGCGCCGACCCCGACGAGTCCGAGCGTCAGCGCGGTGCCTCCGCTTGCCTGAAGGAACGTACGGCGGCGCAGGGAAGAGCCCATGAGAGACCAGCCTTTACGGGAGGAAGTCGGGGGACGAATGCCTGCCCCGCAGCCTCCGCAAGCGCTTTCTATCCGTCAAGGGACGACGTCGAATCGGGCAGTTTTCGGTCAACGGGAGGGCGGGGCCGCAGGATCCGGAAGACCCTCGCGACCCCGCCCGAACCTCCCACGACACAGGACCTGCCCCGGTCCCGTTGCGGCCGCGCCCTCCGCCACGGCCGCAACGGGACCGGGACGGAGACAGGCGGCGGGAACCGGGCAGGCAACGGGACCCGGACGGAGGCGGGCGGCCCGGCCCTACTTCAGGTGCCGGTCGAAGAACCGGGCCCCGTCCTCCACCTCGAACCACGGGGTGCCGACATGGCCGCCCAGGTTGGCGTGGAGCGTCTTCTCCTCGGTCGCGAAGGCGTCGAACAGGTCCAGCGCACGCTGCCGCGGGTTCCCTTCGTCGTCCCACTGGAGCAGGAACAGCAGGGGGACGGTGAGCCGCCGGGCCTCCTCGCGCTGGGCGCGGGGCACGAATCCCCCGGCGAAGAAGCCGACGGCCGCGATGCGCGGTTCGAGCACCGCGAGGCGGATGCCGAGGGCGGTCCACCCCGAGTACCCGACCGGGCCCCCGATCCCGGGCAGCTCCAGGAGGGCGTCCAGAGCGGTCCGCCATTCCGGCACCGCGCGCTCGACGAGGGGGCCGACCAGGGACTCGAAGATCTCGTCGACCGGCTCACCGGCCCGCACCGCCCGGCGGAGGTCGGCGCGGACCCGCTCGTCGGCGGCGGAGCGGGGCCGGTCGCCGCACCCCACGGCATCGATCGTGGCCACCGCGTAGCCGGCCGCCGCGGTGTGCCGGGCGCGGGCGATCAGCCGGGGGTCGCTCTTGGGCAGGCCGTTGTTGTGGGCCATGAGGACCAGCGGGACAAATACGGCGAACGCGGCGCCCACAGGGTGCCGGGGATCTCGCCGAGGGTGAATGCGCGTTCGAGAACGCCGTCGTCGAGGCGCTGCTCGGACGTGAAGCGAAGGGTCGTGGTCGTGCCTTTCGGGAGAGCTGCGGTACGGCGCTCCCGGACGACCTATCGCCCGACCGTGACCCCGGAGGGGAGCACCCATGTCGATCCTGCGTTCACGGGTACCACCTCCTCGTTCTCTCGCACGGCCTCCGGCAACGTAGCAACGCCCCCGCATGCCGGCCAAAGGGTTCTCCGCGCGGCGGGTCCGCCAGCAAGCTCCACCTGAGCACGGACGGCCGCTGCCGACCGCTGTCCCTGATCGTCACGCCGGGCCGGCAAAGGCTCCCGCGCCGGACGGCCGACCGGCTTCGGTGAAGAGCGGTACAAGAAACGCAACACCGTCGAACGGGCCGTCGACAGGCCCAAGCACGCCAGAGCCGTCGCCACCGGACACGACAAACGTGGCTACGTCTACCTCGGCACCGCAACCGCCGCGGCGCTGGCCATCTGGCTCAGGACGTGAACCACCGCAAGACCAGACAGTAGAGTGACCTGCCGAGATCGCCACTTCGAAAGAAGAGCCGTGCCCCGCAAGACGGCGGCTGCTCTCCGTCTGGACGCTGCCTTCCGGTCCCGTCTTCGGGACTACCGGCGCCGGTCCTCACAGTTCTCACCCCACACGTGTCGCCAGGCAGCCCGGTTCGAGGCCGAACGCGGCCTTCCCGCCCGGGCGCTCGAACACGCCGTCCATTGCTGGCGGGGCTTCGCGCGCCGTCCGGGACGGCCGCTCCACCTGCCCGGGCGCCGGCCGCGTGCTGATGCGCACGGATGATGGTGGAGTCGACCGAGACCGTCCCAGTCGATCTCACCCGCCGCGTAGAAACAGGTGTGTCCCGGCCGACATCGATGAGCCTCGGGGCCATGGCTGTCACCGGCTCGCGCAGCAGCAGGCGACCCGTACCGGTGTGGCCGCGACCGCCGTCCGCCACCTCGGAGCGGTCCACGACTTCGCGTCTCTGAACGCTCTACGCGACAGTCCGCCCACCGAGGCCGCCATCCGCCAAGGCGGTGCCTTCCTCAAAGGCGCTCTCACCAAAGGACGGTGAGAGCGGGGGAGGCGGACCCGCCGCGCGAGCGGCCCGGACCCTCGCCTCCCGCCCACCTCCACCGGCCGGACAAGTCCTAGCGCGTCTCCGGGGCGTGTGGCGTCGGGGTGGCGCCGCAGGAGGCGCGGATCATCAGCCGCGGTAGCCATTCGACGGCGGAGTGGGCGGCGTCGGGGTCTTCGAGGCGGCGGACGAGGAGGCGGACGGCCGCTTCGCCGACCGCGAAGGTGGCGGGGCTGACGGAGGTCAGGGGGATGTCGGCGAGGGCGGCGACCTCGTCGTTGTGGCAGACGAGGGCGAAGTCGCGTGGGACGCGGACCCCGTGGGCCGTGAGCCACTGGAGGAGGTTGAGGGCGTCGATGTCCGTGTGGACGAGCCCGGCGCGCACCTCGCCCGAGGTGATGAGCCGGAGGAGGTGCTCCCTGGCGACGATGTCGTCGGGGTGCCCCCAGGGCACGGTCGGGGCCGGCGAGAGGTCGTCGTCGGGCAGCCCGAGGGCCCGGACCGCGGAGAGGTAGCCGGTGCGCACCGCGGGGCGGGTGTGGGTGTGCCGGGCCAGCAGGGCGACCCTGCCGTGGCCCAGCCGCGCCAGGTGCCGGACGGCCAGGGCCGCCCCGCCGGCGTGGTCCGACACCACGCGGTCGAGGTGGGAGCCGGGCACGCCGAGGGGGATGCGGCGCTCGACGAGGACGGCGGGCACGGCGGGCTCCGCGAAGCGGGCGGCCTCCTCGGCGGTGGGGCCGCCGACGGACCAGCTGGGGGCGAGGAGGAGGCCGTCGACGCCGGCGTCGAGCAGGGTGGCGACGTGCTGGAGGTCGCGGTCGGCCGCGTAGTCGGTGATGCCGACCAGCAGCCGTGCCCCGACGTCGGCCGCGGCCTGGCGGGCGCCCTGGACGACCGCGCGGAAGTAGTAGTCGGACACGGGCACGACCATGCCGAGCACGAGTCCGCTGGGCGCCGGGGGTGCGCTCCGGCGTGCGAGGCGCGCGTCGCGGGCGTTGAGCGGTGCGGTCGGCCACGTGACGGTGCCGTGCAGGCGCCGCACCCGTCCGACGTCGGCCAGGGCGGCCACGTCCCGCCGGGCGGTCTCCACGGACACGCCCAGAACCGCGGCGAGTTCGCCGACCCGCACGCTCTCGCGCTCCCGCACCACCCGCAGGATCCGGCGGTGCCGCTGCTCCACGCTCTCTCGCATCGGTGCCGTCCCTCGCTCCGGTCGGGTTTCGCGGGCGCAGCGTAGCCCACGGAGTGAGGGGAACTGACCGGAAACTGACCGGGAAACGGCTGTGCGGGGGCTGCTGGTCCCCTGCCGCCGACCCCGCCCGGTGGCGCTGCCCGCCCCTCCTTCCCGGCCGCCGTACGGGGGCGGAGCCGTACGGGAGCGAAGCCGTACGGCGTCAGCCGCCGGTGGCGCCCCTGGCGAGCTGGTGGAGGCGGAGGGCGAGGTGGGTCTCCAGGGCGCGGGCGGGGGTGTTCCAGTCGGGGCCGAGGAGTTGGGCGACGCGGTCGAGGCGCTGGACGACGGTGTTGACGTGGACGTGGAGGGCTTCCTTGGCGCGGGAGAGGCTGCCGCCCTGCTCGTGGTAGGCGCGGAGGGTCCGGACCAGTTCGGTGCCGCGCTCGGCGTCGTAGGCGAGGACGGGGCCGAGGACGCGCTCGACGTACGAGCCGACGTCGGACCGGTCGCCGAGGAGGACGCCGATGAAGCCCAGCTCGGCGATGTCGGCGCCCTCTCCGCTGCGGTCGAGGGCGTGCAGGGCCGTCAGGCAGCGCAGCGCCTCGGCGTGGAGGGCGGCGAGGTGCTCCGGTCCGTGTCCGGGGCCGGCGGCGCCGACGGTGACGGGCGTGCCGAGGGTACGGGCGAGGTCGGCCGCGAGGGTGCGGGCGAGGGGCCCGGGGCGGTCCCCGGGGACGAGGAGGACGGCGTGCCCGTGCCGGGTGCCCGCGAGACCGCCGAGGGCCCGGGCCTTGCGGGCGGTCTCGTCGGAGAGCCGGGCGCGCAGGGCGGGCTCGCAGTCGAGGGCGGCGACGGAGTGGGGCCGGGCGAGGTCGACGCCGAGGCGCCGGGCGCGCAGGGCGAGGCTTCCGCCGTCCCGGCGCGGCGACGCAGCGGGGTCGACGAGGAGGTCGTCGAGGAGTTCGCCGCGCACCCGGTCCTCAGTCTCGGCGACCGACCGGCGCATCAGGAGCAGCAGCGCGGTGACCAGCGCGGCACGTTCGAAGAGGCGCCGGTCGGCCTCGGAGAGGTCGGCCCGCCCGGTCAGCACGATGCTGCCGAGGGCCTCGGTTCCGGCCAGGACGGCGCACGTCCACACGGAGTCCGCGTGGACGGCCCTGCCGTCGGTGTGCGAGACGGCCAGGCTTTCGGCGGAGGGGGTGACGGGTCCGGTGCCGGACCGGGACAGTTCGCTGCCGTCGGTGTCGTGGACGGCCACCCCGCCCCCGAGCAGCGCCCCGATCTCGGCGGCCACGTCGTCGATGCCCGCGCCCCTCAGGACCAGTTTGGTGAGGCGGTCGTGGGCGTCGGAGGCCCGGTGCAGTGCCTCGCTGTGCGCGTGGGCGGTGGCGTTCGCGGCTTCGAGCCGGGTGAGGGTGGAGCGGGTCTCGTCCAGGAGCCGGGCGCTGTCGATGGCGACGGCGGCGTGGTCGGCGAGCGAGCCGAGGAGCGCGATGGCGTCGGGCGTGAACTCGCGGGGCGCCCGGTCCGCCGCGAACAGCACCCCGATGATCTCCTGGCCCACGCGCAGCGGTACGCCCAGGATCCCGCCCAGCCCTTCCTCCGCCACCCCGTCGTCGATCGCGCCGGTGTGCCGGAAGCGCCGGTCGGTGCGGTAGTCCGTACTGGCATAGGGGCGGGCGGTCTGCGCGACGAGCCCGCCCAGACCCTCCCCCATGCCCAGCCTGAGCTGCTGGAAGGCCGCGGAGACCGAACCGTCGGTGACCCGCATGAACGTGTCCTGCGCGACCGGGTCGTTGAGCGTCAGGTAGGCGACGTCGGTGCCGAGCAGCGTCCTCGCCCGCCGGACGATGGCGCGGAGCACGGCGTCGAGGTCCCGCAGCCCCGCCAGGTCGCCCGCCGTGTCGAAGAGTGCCACCAGCTCCGCCTCCCTGCGGCGGTACTGGTCGAGCACGCGCCGCACGCCCAGGGCGACCTCGGTGGTCTCCTCGATCCAGGCGGCCTCCGCCGTACCGGCCCCTCCCGCCCGCGACCGGGCCGGCTGGGCGGCGAGCTGCTCAGCGGGGGCTCCCGCGGCCAGCAGGTCCAGCAGGCTCCGCGCGGCGGCCGCCGCGGGCGCCACCACCTCGGGCCGGCCCTGGCCCGCCGCTCCAGCCGCTCCGACCGGTCCGACCGATCCGGCCGATCCGGCCGATCCGGCCGCGTCACGCTCCGGCGCCCGGGCCCCGCTGCTCACCGCCGCCGCCCCGGCCCCGCCGCTCGCCGGCACGCGGCCCTCGCCGGGCGTCGGCGTCCCGGCGTCGGCTCGACGGTCGGCGGTCATGAGGCCTCCTCGCGGGCCGTGTACGGGGTGGGGTGCGGCGGTGCCGGGCGGGTCAGGGGGGACCCGCCCGGGACGCCCCGGGCCTGCTCCGGCAGGGCCTAGGCGCGGTCGCTCGCGGGGACGGGGGCGGAGGGCGCCTGGGCCTGCTGCTCGTCCCGGGTGCGGCTGAGGTCGCGGCCGAGGGTCTCCCTGGTGACGGCCACGGTGATGGTGGTGATCACGGCGGCGGCGCAGAGGTAGACGCTGATGGGCGTGGAGCTGCCGTAGTCCTTGAGGAGCTCGACGGCGATGATCGGGGCGAGGGCGCCGGCGATGATCGAGGCGAGCTGCGAGCCCATGGAGGCGCCGGAGTAGCGGACCTTGGTGTCGAACATCTCGGAGATGAACGCGGCCTGCGGTCCGTACATCGCGCCGTGGAGCAGCAGGCCGGCGGTGACGGCCAGGGCGATGACCACGAAGGACTTGGAGTCGACGAGGCCGAAGAAGACGAACGCCCAGATCGCCATGCCCGCGGAACCGATGAGGGTGACCGGGCGGCGGCCGATGCGGTCGGACAGCGCGCCCCACAGGGGGATGGTGACGAAGTGGACGGCCGAGCCGATCAGGACGGCGTTCAGGGCGGTGCTCTTCGGCAGTCCCAGGTGGGTGGTGACGTACACGAGGAGGAACGAGGTCAGGATGTAGTACGAGATGTTCTCGCCGAAGCGGGTGCCGATCGCGGAGAGGACCTCGCGCCAGCTGCGCCGGAACACCTCGACGACCGGGGCCTCCTCCTTGACGCCCGCCGCTGCGGCGGCCTCGGCCTTGGCCTGGGCTTCCAGGAACACCGGGGACTCGGAGACCGAGACGCGGATCCACAGGCCGATCATGACGAGCAGGCCGGAGAGCAGGAACGGGATGCGCCAGCCCCAGGACTGGAAGGCGGCGTCCGACTGCACGGCGGCGAGCAGCGCGAGGACGCCGGTGGCGAGCAGGTTGCCGCCGGGGGCGCCGGCCTGCGGCCACGAGGCCCAGAAACCGCGGTGCTTGTCGCCGCCGTGCTCGGAGACGATCAGGACCGCCCCGCCCCACTCGCCGCCCAGCGCGAAGCCCTGGACCAGGCGCAGCACCGTCAGCAGGATCGGCGCCCAGACGCCGATCGCGTCGTACGTGGGCAGCAGGCCCATCGCGAAGGTCGCGCCGCCCATCATGAGCAGGCTGAGCACCAGGAGCTTCTTGCGGCCGATCTTGTCTCCGTAGTGGCCGAAGACGATGCCGCCGAGCGGGCGGGCGGCGAACCCGATCGCGTAGGTGATGAACGCGATCAGCGTCCCCACCAGCGGGTCGGCGGTGGGGAAGAACAGCGTGTTGAACACCAGGGCGGCGGCCGAGCCGTACAGGAAGAAGTCGTACCACTCGATGGTGGTGCCGATCAGGCTCGCGCCGACGATGCGGCCGATGCCGCCTCTCGGCGTGGTGGTGTCAGACATGGGTTCACCGGGTTTTCACAAGGGGGGACGGGACGGGATGGTACGGGTGGTACGCGCAGGGGCCGCAGGTCGGCCGGGGTGCTCGGCCGGAGGGTGGGCCGGGGTGCTCGGCCGGAGGGCGGGCCGGGGCTCTCGGCCCACAGGTGGGCCGGGGTTGTCAGCCCGCGGGCCGGCCGGGGTTCTCAGCCGGCGGTCCAGCCGCCGTCGAGGGGCAGGGACGCGCCGGTGAGGTAGCCGGAGTGGGGGCCGCAGAGCCACAGGACGGCGGCGGCCACCTCCTCGGACTCCAGGAGGCGCTTGACGGGAGAGCGGGCCAGCAGGACGTCGGTCAGGACGTCGCCCTCGCTGATGCCGTGGGCGGCGGCCTGGTCCCGGACCTGGCCCTCGACGAGCGGGGTGCGGACGTAGCCGGGGTTGACGCAGTTGCTGGTCACGCCGTGGGGCGCGCCTTCGATCGCGGCGACCTTGCTGAGCCCCTCCAGGGCGTGCTTGGCGGCTACGTAGGCGGACTTGTAGGCGCTGGCCCGGAGTCCGTGGACGCTGGAGACGTTGACGATCCGGCCCCAGCCGCGGGCGTACATGTGCGGCAGGACCCGGCGCATCAGCAGGAACGGTGCGGTGACCATCACCTTCTGGATGAGCTCGAAGCGCTCCGGGGGGAACTCCGTGAGGGGGGCCACGTGCTGGAGGCCGGCGTTGTTGACGAGGATGTCGACCTCGGCCGGGAGGAGGTCGACGGATCCCGCGTCCGCGAGGTCGGCCACGTGCGCCTTCCCGCCGGCGATCTCCGCGACGGCCTTGGCCGCGGCGGCGTCCCGGTCCACCACGTGGACGACGGCCCCCGCCTGTGCCAGGGCGAGCACGCAGGCCCTGCCGATGCCGCTTCCACCGCCGGTCACCAGAGCCGTACGCCCGCTCAGGTCCACCGCCGCGCTGGGTGGCGGCAGAGGAGCCGGGGCGAGAAATGTGTTCGTCATGGCCGGAAACATTAGGGAGCGTCTCGATGCCGTCCCATGTGAGCATCCCCCATAAAACAGTGTCTGGCAGTGGCGCCTGACGCCATAGATTCCGTGGGGTCGGGAGTCACCCTGCCCTCGGACCCCGCAGCAGGCACCAGGTGCCGGTTCCGGCCCCGGACACCGCCCCCACCCAGGTGGTTACCGCTACCTGCACAGGGGTTGATGTGTGGATGACAGACATGGTCCGCCCTTCTGCCGCCTGCCTAGGCTCGCAGCCGTTCGGTAGTACCGGCACCGGCTCTGACCTGCGAGGTCGACCCGGCTCGCCCGAGGGAAGGGGACCGTATGGGTCTGGACAAGACAGTCGCGAGCGCAGCGGAGGCGGTGGCCGACATACCCGACGGCGCCTCCCTCGCGGTGGGGGGCTTCGGGCTGTGCGGGATACCGGGCACGCTGATCGACGCGCTGTGGCAGCGCGAGGTGAACGACCTCGACATCGTGTCCAACAACTGCGGCGTCGACGACTGGGGCCTCGGGCTGCTCCTCGCCGCCGGCCGGATCTCGCGCATGACGAGCTCGTACGTGGGGGAGAACAAGGAGTTCGCCCGGCAGTACCTGAGCGGCGAGCTCGAGGTCGAACTCGTGCCCCAGGGGACGCTGGCGGAGCGGCTGCGGGCCGGCGGAACCGGCATCCCCGCCTTCTACACCCCCGCCGGAACCGGCACCCAGGTCGGCGAGGGGGGGCTGCCCTGGCGTCACGCCGCCGACGGCTCGGTCGCCGTCGCCTCGCCCGCCAAGGAGACCCGCGACTTCGGCGGCCGTCCGCACGTGCTCGAACACGGCATCACCACCGACTTCGCCCTGGTCCGCGCGACCATCGGCGACCGGCACGGGAACCTCGTCTTCCGGTCGTCCGCACGCAACTTCAACCCGCTCGCCGCCATGGCGGGCCGGATCACCGTCGCCGAGGTGGACCACCTCGTCGAGCCGGGCGAACTCGACCCCGACGAGGTCCATCTGCCCGGGATCTTCGTCCAGCGCGTGGTCCGGGTGTCCCCCGGCGATCCCGCGGCCGAGCGGCGCATCGAGCGTCGTACCGTTCGACAGGAAGGCGGTGCCTGACATGGCGCTCACCCGCGAGCAGATGGCGGCCCGCGCCGCCCGGGAACTGACCGACGGCACCTACGTCAACCTCGGCATCGGCCTGCCCACGCTCATCCCGAACCACCTGCCGCCCGGCGTCGAGGTGGTCCTGCAGTCGGAGAACGGCATCCTGGGCGTCGGCCCGTACCCGACCGAGGACGAGCTGGACGCCGACCTGATCAACGCCGGCAAGGAGACCGTCACCACCCTGCCCGGCGCCTCGTTCTTCGACTCCGCCCTGTCCTTCGGCATGATCCGGGGCGGCCACGTCGACGCCGCCGTGCTCGGGGCCATGCAGGTCTCCTCCTCGGGCGACCTCGCCAACTGGATGATCCCCGGCCGGATGGTCAAGGGCATGGGCGGGGCGATGGACCTCGTCCACGGCGCCGGCCGGGTCATCGTCCTCATGGAGCACACCGCGAAGGACGGCAGCCCCAAGCTCGTGGACGCCTGCGACCTGCCGCTCACCGGGCGGTCCGTCGTCGACCGCGTCATCACCGACCTCGCCGTCGTCGACGTCACCGCGAACGGCTTCGCCCTCGTCGAACTCGCCCCCGGCGTCACCCTCGACGAGGTCCGGGCCGCCACGGCCGCCGACCTGACGGTCCCGGCCGGCATCGGGTCCTGAGGAGGCCCCTCCGCCCCGGGCCGTCGGCGGCGGGTTCCGCGGGAGGCCCCTCGCCTCGGACCGTCGGCATCCGGTTCCGAGGGAGGCCCTCACCCCGGGCCGTCGGCGGCGAGTCCCGAGGAAGCCCCCGCCTCAGACCGTCGGCGGCGGCGCGGCCTGGAGGGACGGGGCGGCCTCGGCGGCCTCGTACGAGGAGGCGAAGGTGAAGGCGCGGGGGGACGGACCGTTCTCGCGCAGGTCCGCCAGCCGCTCCATCGCCTCGCCGACGGTCGGGAGGTGACCCGCGGGCACCCACCACAGCACCAGGTGCGCCTCGACGTGCCGCGCGAACCACTCCCTGCGCCGCCGCATCACCTCCAGGTGCCCGCTGCGGTAGGCGAAGTCCCACAGCGCCTCCTGGGTCTCCCACACCGAGAGGTTGACGATGACGTCCTCCCCCGCCGGGCGCAGGCCGGTGGCGTCGGCCGCCCCGTCCTCCACGAGCCGCCACACGAAGCCCGGCGCGCCGTCGGCGGCGGCGTTCACCGGATCGAGCATCTCCACGAACGGCGCCACGCGCGGGTCGTCGAGCGGATGGCGGAGCGTGGCGACGTTGAGCTGGGCGAGGTGGGCGGCGTGCTCGGATGCGGTCATGGCCTCATCCCAGCACGGCCCGCTTTTCTATGTCAATCTTCATTGTTTTTAGAAGTCTCGACCACCACGCAGCACTCCCCGGGCCGCGCGTCCATCCGCGCCCGGAGCGGGCCCCCTTCCCCGATCAGCCCTTCGAGCAGCGCGAGATTCATGCCGCAGACCAGCGGCGGGAAGCGCTCGGCGACCGTGTGGAAAGGGCAGTTGCGCATCCGGACGACACGAGCGACCGGACCGGCCGCCCCACCCTCGCCATCACCATCGCCGTCGTCGCCGCCACCGCCATCCTCGACATGCGGCTCGTACCCCCGCCGGGTCAGCATCTCCACGGCCTCGTCCAGGTCCCCGCAGACCGGCGCCGAGCCCCGCAGGGCCTCGCCCCTGCGCCGCGCGGCCGCGCAGAGCCCGGCGTCGAGACCGGCCTCCTCGGCGGCCTCGGCGAGCAGCTCGGCGGCCGTGCGGTAGTCACGCGCGGGCAGCGACACCGACCGCTCGACCCGCGCCCGCGTGTACACCTTGGCGGGACGCCCCGCCCCCGGCCCCGAACGGCCCGTCAGCCGACGGCTGCCGCTCTCCAGGAGGCCGGCCTCGGTCAGCTTCTCCAGATGGTGCGCGGCGAGCGTCCGCGCCACCCCGGCGGCCTCGGCCGCCTCGTTGCGCCCGACCTCACGACCCTGCGCGGCCACGTACTCGTACAGTCGGCGCCGCACCGGATCCTGCAGCACCGCGATCACATCGATGTCCTCCACGCGACCATTCTAGGAACAACGTGGATTGGAGATAGAAAGCCCGCGACACCCCGTCCGCCCCCTCCCCCTCCACCCCTACCGCACGCCCTCCTCCGCGCCGCCGCCCAGCGCGGCGGCCAGGCGGGCCTGGCTCAGCCGGTTGTACGGGCTGTCCGGGCGCAGTCCGGTCCGCTCGCTGATCAGGACGCGGGCCAGGTCGTGCCGACCGGCCCGCAGGGACGACTCCAGGAGGGTCTTCTGGACTGCGTCACGCTGGGCGTGGCTGCCGCCGAACTCGTGGAAGCGTCGGCGGAGGGGCCAGAGCAGGTCCACCGCGGTCCCGTGGTCGCCGTGCGCGTGCGCGACCAGGGCCCGGCAGACGGGGAGGCCGATCTCCGCCGTCATCGCGTCGTTGGTGACGTCGCCCGCCCCGGTCCGCTCCAGCCACCGCTGCCGGTCGGCGATGAGGCGCTCGGCCTCGGCGGGGCGGCCGGCCCCGACGTAGGACATGACGGCGTGCACGTCGTTGAAGGCGTAGAACGGCGGGTCGGCCCGTGTGGTCCACGAGTCGGCGAGCGCCTCCCAGCGCGGGGCCTGGTCGAGGCCCGCCAGGTGGAACCGCCACAGCAGGGCGGCCGCGTCCAGGAGTTCCATGGCGAGGCCGGCGGACGACTCGTTGTGGAGGTTCGCGTCGTAGACGCGCAGCGCGGTGTCGGTGTCGCCGGCCTCCAGGGCGAACAGCGCGTAGTGCCACCAGGTGTGCACGGCGAGGAAGTTGCCGCCCGACCAGTCCCCGGCACGGGCTTCGAGATAGGCGGCGCCTTCGGCGTACCGGCCCCGCATCTCGTGGGTGTGCGCGACGGCGTGGACGGCCCAGACGTCGTGGGGGTGGCGGGCGACGGCGGCCGCGCCGACCTCCTCGGCGCGGTCGTAGTGCCCGCACTCCTCCAGGCCGAAGGCGTACATGCCGAGCAGCGGCCCCCGGTGCGGGTCGTCCGCGTCCCACGCGGACAGCGCGCCGCCGACACGGTCGCGCAGGCGCACCGCGTCACCGGTGAGGAAGTCGAGCTGGTGCCCGACGAACAGGGCGAGCGCGTCGCGCGGGTACGCCAGGGTCAGGCGCTCCAGGGTTCCGCTCGCCCCCCGCAGGTCGCCGGCGAGCAGGCTCTCGGCGGCCGCCGTGTGCAGGCGCTCGCGCGGCGGCAGGGCCGTGCGGTCGAGGCCCGCGGCGTACGCGGCGAACCGGCCCCGTGCGACGGCGGCGTCGGCCGGCTCCGTTCCCAGCACCCCCAGGTAGGCCGCGAACGCCTGCCCCACGGGCGACACCGGGTCCGCCGCCAGCAGGTCCCCGACGGCCGTCACCACCTCCGGCCTGAAGAACAGCAGCGCCTCCACCGCCCGGTCCAGATGTGCCGCCCCCTCCTCCGTACCCTCGTACAGGAAGTGGCCGTACCGGTCGGTCGCCATCCCAGATCACCTCACGCGACGCCTCGGGAACGCACGAACGACGCCCCGGCCGGGGCGCCAGCCCCATGAAGCCACCTCCGGACCACCGCGCACAGGCCCCGAACAGGTGACACCCGAACACACCCGGGGCGCACCCGGTGCACGCCCGGGGGCACGCGTCCGGCCGGCCCACGATCACGGGGGCGCGACGCCCGTGTCGCCGTGGAGGCGGAACGCGTCCGGCGGCGGGTCCTCGTCGGGAGGGCCGCCGCCCCCGCCGCGCAAAGCGCTGTCCATGTGCGGCGGGGGCGGCGACCCGGCATGCGGCCGCGGTCAGGCGGTGGGTGGTGCTCCCGGCGTGGCGGCGCGGAGGTCGGCGAGCAGTTCGGCCTGGCCGGCGAGCACGCCCGACAGGATCGTCCTGGCCACGGCGAGCAGCTCGGCCACCTGGGGAGTGGTCAGGGAGTAGTAGACACCCGATCCCTCGCGGCGCGCGACGACCAGGTTCGACCTGCGGAGCACCGCGAGCTGCTGCGACAGGTGCGCGGGCTCGACCCCGACCTCGGCGAGCATCTCCGAGACGGCGTGCTCCCGCTCGCTCAGGAGCTCCAGGACGCGGATGCGCACCGGATGTCCCAGGGTCTTGAAGAACTCGGCCTTCAGTTGGTAGAGCGGCGTGCTCACTGCCCCCACCGCCGATCCGAGCAGCCGGCCGCCGTCCCGCCGCACGGCCGCCTGCGCGCCCGCCCTGTCCCTCGCGTCCATCCGGAGTACTTCACCATGGACACCATCTTCGCCCCTCCGGGTCGGCCTCATGGCGTGCGGGTTCTCCGGGGCGGTTCCACGCGTGCGGGTGCGCGGGAGGGGGAGGGCAGGATCCCGGTGCCCCGGAGATGGGCGCGGGCTCCGGCGATGGCCTCGGGGGTGGTCGGGTAATCCCGTCCGCCGGTCCGGAGGAGGTCGAGCGCGCCGACGGAGGCGAGGGCCCGGCGCTGGTCGGGGCGGATGCCGGAGGTCATGACGACGATCCCGCGCCGGTTCAGCCTCTCGACGGCGTCCTTGAGGACCAGGGCGCCGGTGGCGTCGACGGTGGTGACGCGGGACATGCGCAGGATCACGACCCGGACGTCCGCGACCTCGGACAGTTCGAGCAGGAAGCGGTGGGCGGCGGCGAAGAACAGGGGGCCGTCGACGCGGTACGCGACGATGTGCTCGGCGAGCAGGGCGTGCTCCTCCTCGCCGTGCTCCCCCGGCAGTTCGGCCCGCAGGTCGACCTCGTCGAGCCGGGCCTGCCGCGCCACGGCCCGCAGCGCGAGGCCGCCGGCGACGACCAGGCCGATGATCACCGCGTACACGAGGTCGAGGACGAGCGTGGCGACGGCGGTGAGGACGAGGACGACGGCGTCGGAGCGGGTCGCCTTGGCCATGGCCCGCAGTGAGCCGACCTCGACCATGCGGATCGCGGTGGCGAGCAGGACGCCGGCGAGCGCGGCGAGCGGGATCATCGAGACCAGCGGGGCCGCCGCGAAGACGATCACGGCGAGGACCGCGGCGTGGGTGAGGGCGGCGAGCCGCGAGGAGGCGCCGGTGCGGACGTTCACCGCCGTACGGGCGATGGCCGCCGTGGCGGGGACGCCGCCGAAGAGCGGCGCGGCCAGGTTCGCGATGCCCTGTCCGAACAGTTCGCGGTCGGGGTCGTGCCGCTGTCCGACGGTCATGCCGTCGGCGACGGTGGCGGACAGCAGGGACTCCAGGGCGGCGAGGGCGGCGACCGCGAGGGCGGGCGCGAGCAGGGAACCCAGGGCGGAGGGGTCGAGGAAGTCGAGCGAGGGGGCGGGCAGCCCGGCCGGCAGGTCGCCGATGGGGGCCGCGTCGAGGTGGAACACCTGGGCGGCCGCGGTCGCGGCGGCGACGGCCACGACCGAGAAGGGGACGGTGGGCCACCGGCGGGCGCCGAGGAGCATGGCGCACGCCACGCCCGCGGCGAGGGCCGCCGCCGTCCAGTGGGGTGTCCCGGCGAACGCCTCCACCGCGCGCCAGGCGACCGCGAGGACGCGTTCGCCCTCGGGCTCGGGGACGCCGAGGGCGTTCGGCACCTGCTGGAGGAAGATCACGCACGCGATGCCGAGGGTGAAGCCTTCGACGACGGGAGCGGGGATGTACCGCATGGCGCGGCCGGCCCGGGCCAGCGCGAGCGCGATGAGCACGAGTCCGGCCATCAGCCCGACGGTGAGCACGCCGCCGGGGCCGTACCGCGCCACGATCGGGACGAGGACGACGGTCATCGCGCCGGTCGGCCCGGAGACCTGGAGGTTGGAGCCGCCGAAGAGCGCGGCGAGGGCGCCGGCGACCACGGCCGTCGCGAGGCCGGCCTCGGCGCCGAGGCCGGAGGAGACTCCGAAGCCGAGCGCGAGCGGCAGCGCCACGACGGCCACGGTCAGGCCCGCCAGGAGGTCGCGGCGGGGCGCGCGGGCCATGGCGGCGAAGTCGGCGCGGGCGGGGAGCAGGGGGCGCACCCGGTGCCGGGCGGCCGTCAGGGCGTCGCTCAACGGGTTCATCGGGCCGCGCCCTCGGTTTCCCGGAGTTCGTCGAGGAGCTCGTTCCGGCCGGCGAGCATCTCGGTGAGGATGCGCCGTGCGGCCTGCAGGAGGTCGGCGACGTCGCCGCCGGCGAGCCGGTAGACGACGGTGGCGCCGTCGCGTGACGAGGCGACGATGCCGGACCGCCGGAGCACCGCGAGCTGCTGGGAGAGGGCCGGCGGCTCGACCTCGATGGCGGCGAGCAGGTCGCGTACGGCCACGGGGCCGTCCTGCAGCAGTTCGAGCACGCGGATGCGCACCGGGTGCCCGAGCATCCGGAAGAAGTCGGCCTTGGCCTGGCAGAGCGGTACCGGCACGGTCTCGGATCCTCCTCCCGCCCCGGCCGTCGGGGCTTCGCTCGGTGCCGCGCCCGCGGCTACCTACGGGCGCGGCACACCTCACGATGTAGTGAATTGCTAAATTATGCAACTCGTAAAGCCGCGAGGCCGCGGGCGACCCGGGGGCCGCTCAGGCCTTCTTGACCACGCTGGACTTGAGCTGCATGGGCCCGAAGCCGTCGACCTTGCAGTCGATGTCGTGGCCGTCGACGCCGTCCACGAGCCGGATGTTGCGGACCTTGGTCCCGGCCTTGATGCCGGTCGGGCTGCCCTTGACCTTGAGCGTCTTGACGACGGTCACCGTGTCGCCGTCCGCGAGGACGTTGCCCACCGCGTCCTTGATCACCTTCTCGCCGCCGGTACCGGCGCCGTCGGCCACCCCCGCCGCCAGGGACCACTCGTGGCCGCATTCGGGGCAGACGAGCAGCGCGCCCATCTCGTAGGTGTAGGCGCCGGAGCACTCGGGGCAGGGAGGGAGGTTCTCGTTCACGCGGCGAGTCTAGAGCGAAACCATCAATTGCGAAACTTGGCAACTAGTCGTACGGGCCGCCGGGGGCGACGCCCGGGACCACCAGGCCCGACTCGTACGCGACGATGACGAGTTGGGCCCGGTCCCGCACCGTGAGCTTGCCCATGATCCGGCTGACATGGGTCTTCGCCGTGAGCGGCGACAGCCCCAGGGCCTCCGCGATCTCCGTGTTGCTCAGCCCCCGCGCCACCAGCGCGAGCACCTGGCGCTCGCGGTCCGACAGCCCTTCCGGCCCGCCCGTCACGGGAGGGTCGGGCAGCGCCAGTGCCCGCGCGATCAGCCGGGACGTCGGCCCCGGCGACAGGAGCGCCTCGCCCGCCGCCACCGTACGGATCGCGCCGAGGAGCTCGGCCGGCCTGATGTCCTTGACCACGAACCCCGAGGCACCGGCCCGCAGCGCCTCCACGACGTGCTCGTCCGTGTCGTACGTCGTCAGGACCAGCACCTTCACCCCGGCCAGGTCCTCGTCGGCGGCGATCAGCCGGGTGGCCCCGATCCCGTCGAGCTCCGGCATCCGGACGTCCATGACCACCACGTCCGCCCGCGCCGAACGGGCCAGCTCCACCGCCTCCTTGCCGTTGGCCGCCTGCCCCACGACCTCCATGTCGGGCGCCGACTCGACGAGCATCGCGAACGACGCCCGCACCAGCGACTGGTCGTCCGCCAGCAGCACCCGGATCACACCGCCACCTCCCCCACCGCGAGCGGCAGCGCCGCCGTGACCTCGAAACCCCCGCCGTCGCGCGGGCCCGCGCTCAGTGTGCCGCCCACGCTCCTGGCCCGCTCGCGCATTCCGACGATCCCGTACCCCGACCCACCGGATCCACCCGACGCACCCGGTCCCGCGGTTCCGCCGCCCCCGACGGCGCTCCCGACGCCGCTCACGACGACGTTCCCGTCGTGTCCGCCTCCCCCGTCGCCGCCACCGGCCGCCGCGCCGCTGTTGGTCACCCGTACGGTCAACACCTCCTCGGCCAGGCCGACATCGACCCGCACGCGGGCGTCCGGAGCTCCGTGCCGCACGGCGTTGGTCAGGGACTCCTGCACGATGCGGTACGCCGCCGCGCCCACCGCCGCCGGGACCTTCGCCCCACCCGTACGTACCGTCAGGTCGGCACCCGAAGGCCGTACGAGATCGGGCAGCGAGGCCAGGTCGGGCAGCGGGCCCTCGGGGGCGGCCCGTAGGACGTCCAGGGTCGTGCGCACTTCGGCACGGGCGTCCCGGCACGTCTCGGATATCCCCTCCAGCGCCCGGACGAGCGCCTCCCGGTCGAGCCGGTCGGGGTCGGCGACCAGGACGTGCGCCGCGACCGACGCCTGCACGCCGATGAGGGTGATCGAGTGCGCGAGGAGGTCGTGCAGGTCCCTCGCGATGCGCAGCCGCTCCTCGGCGGCCTTCCGCTCCCCCTCGCGCTCCGCCCGCTCCACCACGCCCGCCACCAGCTGCCGGTGGAGCCGGATGCTCGCGCCGAAGACGAGCATGGCGATCACCCAGCCGGAGACCCTCAGCAGCTCGACCATCTCGTGCGGGTTGACGACGAGTTGGATGGTGAGCGTGACGGACGTGACCGCCAGCCCCACGATCAGCGTGCGCTGCGGCCGACCGGTGGCCGCGACCGTGTACAGCGCGGTCATCGAGGCCGGTATCGGCGCCAGGTGCATGAAGTCGAGCGCGTGGTAGGGGGCCACGCAGGCCACCACCGCCAGCAGCACCACCAGCGGTGCCCTGTGCCGCCAGACGAGCGGGACGTGCGCGGCGAGCAGCAGCGCCCACCCCAGCACGTCCGGCCGCCGGCCGTCGTCGACGGTCAGCGCCAGGGCGATCGCGACGAGCGCGAAGCCCGCGGCGAGCGCCACGTCGCACCGCGTCCGGTACGGCGCCGCCCGCGGGTCGCGGATCAAGGCCGCTGCGAAGTCCATGGTGTTCATCCTCCCCGCGGGCAGGGGCCCCCGGTAGCCCCGGGAGCCCCCACCCGCCCCTGATCAGACCCGTACGGGCGTCGGCTCGGCCGCGGCCTCCGAACCGGGGTCCGCCCCGGTCCTCCTGGCCAGCGGACCCGGCCACCACACCTTCCGGCCGAGCAGCACGCTCGCGCTGGTGACGAGGTACGTGCGGACCAGGAAGGTGTCGAGCAGGACGCCGACCGCGATCACGAAGCCGAGCTCCGCGAGCTGCACCATCGGCATGCTGACCAGCACCGCGAACGTGGCGGCCAGGACGAGCCCCGCCGAGGCGATCACCCCGCCGGTGGTCCGCAGCGCGGTCAGGGCCGCCGCGCCCGGCTCCGTCCCCTTCAGGCACTCCTCGCGCATCCGGTGCATCAGGAAGATCCCGTAGTCGACGCCGAGGGCGACGAGGAAGACGAAGGAGAGCAGCCCGAGGCCGGGATCGGTGCCCCCGAACCCGAAGAGGGACTCGAAGACGAGGCCCCCGATGCCCAGGGCCGCGCCCCAGACCGCGACGACCGCGGCGACGAGCACCAGCGGAGCGACCAGGCTGCGCAGCAGCACGATCAGCACGATCGTCACGACGACGAGGACGAGCGGGACGACGATGTTCCGGTCCCCGGCGCTCGTGTCGGCCATGTCCAGCTGCTCGGCGCTCGGTCCGCCGACGTACACGCCGTCGCCCAGCGCGGACCGCAGTTCCTCGATGGTCGCGGTCTCGGCGGCGGACTGCGGCGGGTGCGCGGCGATGACGGAGATCTCCGTCCAGCCGCCGCCGCTCCGGCCGCGCTCGGCCTGTGCGACGCCGCCCGTCGCGCGCACGGTCTCCAGCGCGCCGGCCGCGCCCGCCGTCGGGGCGACGACGGTGATCGGCTGCGTCCCCAGCTCGGGATAGGCGGCGGCCAGCGTCTTCATCGCGGCCACCGCCTCCGGGGTGGTGCTGAAGGAGTCCTCCTGCTTCAGGGCGCCGGGCAGGTTCAGCGCGCCGAGCCCGAGGGCGGCCAGGGCGGCGGCGCCCGCGAGGAGGACGGCGAGCGGCCGTCGGCCCGCCGAGGAGCCCATCGCCGCGAACAGCGACCGCCGGGCGGCCTTCGGCTCGCTCCCGTACTCCGGGATCAGCGGCCAGAACACCCGCCGCCCGAGCACCACGAGCAGGGCGGGCAGCAGCGTCGTCATCGCGACCAGCGCGCACAGCACCCCGACCGCGGCCGTCGGCCCCATGCCCCGGCTGCTGTTCATGTCAGCGGCGAGCAGGCAGAGCATGCCGAGCGCGACGGTCCCCGAGGACGCGAGGACGGCGGGCCCGCAGCCGCGCAGCGCGGCGGCCATGGCGTCGTACGGGCGCGGCACGCGGCGCAGCTCCTCCCGGTAGCGCGAGACGAGCAGCAGCGCGTAGTCCGTGCCCGCGCCGAAGACCAGGATCGTCATGACGCCCGTGCTCTGGCCCGAGACGCTGATGTCGAACCCCTGGTGGAGGGCGTAGGTCACGGCCATCGACAGGAAGTCCGCGACGCCGGCGACGACCAGCGGCACGAGCCACAGGAACGGACTGCGGTAGATGACGATCAGCAGGATCGCGACGACCGCGACGGTCGTGTAGAGGAGCGGGCCGTCGAGCGACTCGTACACCTCGCTCGCGTCCGTGGCGAGCGCGCCGGGGCCGCCCACCTCGCCGCTCACCGTCTCCCGGACGTCGTGCACGAAGGCGTCCCTGGCCTCCTCGTCCGCACCGGGCTCGTTGCTGGACACGGCGTACATCACGGTGGTGCCGTCCGCTGAGGGCACGGGCCTCGGCGTCGACGTCAGCCGGTGCTCGGCGGCGACCTCCGCCACCTCCCGTGCGGCGGTGTCCCGCTCGGCGGCGGTCAGCCCGCCCTCCCGGTGGTAGACCAGCACGAGGTCGGTGGAGTCCCCTCCGGGCAACTGCTCGGTGATCCTGGCCACCTGCGTCGAGTCCGCGCTCGCCGGCAGGTAGTCCACGGCACGGTCGCGCTGTACGTCGCCGAGCTTCCCGGCGAGCGGCGCCGCCAGGGCGATCACCAGTACCCACAGCGCCAGCACCCCCCAGCCGACGATCCTCTTGCGGCCCCCCATCGCGGGCCTCCCTCCGTCGTTCTCCGTCGTGTCCGTCCCAGACTCCCGCCGCCGGGAGGGGGATTCGTCGCGCTGGAGACCGAGTCGGGGGCTACTCCCCGGGGCGTCCCGGGGCCGTGACTACTCCCGGGGGAGTACGGGGGCACCGGGGCCGTGACCGCTCCCTGGAGTACGGGGACCCCGGGAGCGGTCACGGCCCCTGGGGTACGGGGACCCCGGGAGCGGCTACGCGGCGCCGCCCGACGGCAGCAGGCGCTCGACGAACCAGACGAGGCCGACGACGCCAGACGACGAGGACGCGGTGCCGCGATTCTCCGCGCGTGATGTTCTCGACGGCGACGTACACGATGGACAGGGCGATGAGGGGCTCGGCGATCTCGGTGGGGACGTCGACCCACCCGAGCACGGCAAGCGCGAGCGTCACGCTGTGGGCCACGGTGAAGCCGGTGGCGAGGCGGAGGACGCGCGCCATCCTTCCCCGCAGAGCAGGAGGAGCACCAGGAAGAGCACGTGGTCGATGCCGCCCAGGATGTGTTCCAGGCCCAGGGACACGAAGCGGCCCGTCGACGACCAGGAGGCCTCGGAGCCGTCGGAGCGCGCGGCCGCCCGGCCCGGGGCGGCGTGACCGGCCCGCAGTTCGCGGTGGCCGGCGTCGAAGACGTCGCTGCCGCCGGATCCGCCGAGTTCGTAGTCGTCGCCCTCGCCTACGCCCAGCAGCACGACGACGGCACCAAGGACCTCTGGTCCGTCCCCGCCGACGGCACCGGCACCCCCGCCTCCTCCTCCGCAACGCCCACTCCCCCGCGGCGCTCGGCTGACCCGCCGGACCGGATCAGCGCGCCGGACCCCGCCGGCTCCTCCGCGACGCCCACTCCCGCGTGAGCCCGCCCGCGGCCGCGAGCAGACCGAGCAGGGCCGTCAGTGCCAGCAGGGCCGGTCCCGTATGGCTGTCGAGGGCGCGGGCCCGGACGGCGGTGGCCGGGATGCTGCCGGCCTGTGCGGCGAGGGAGAAGCGGGAGTCGTTGGAGTTGGCGCGGTGGTCGCCGAGGAGGAACAGCCGGCCCTCGGGCACCACCACGTCGTAGGCGGGGGCCGTGCCGGACGGATCGCCGTCCTTCACGTACGGCTCGGTCAGCGGCCGGCCGTTCACCGTGACCGGCCCGCCGGGGATCTGGCTGACGTGGTCGCCGCCGGTGCCGATCACCCGACGCAGCAGGGGCCTGCCGTCGGGTGCGCCCTCGGTGCCGTGGAGCACCACGTCGCCCCGCCTGACCTCGGACGCGTCGACGCGCTCGAAGAAGACGCGGTCGCCGCGCGGGTACGTCGGTTCCATGGCCTCGCCGCCGACGACGGCCGAGGTGTACCCGGTGGCGAGGAGCGCGACCGCGCACGCGGCCGCTGCCAGACCCGCCGCGGCCGTCAGCCGTCCGGCGAGCCGGCGCGGGCGGCGGTCGTTCATGACTCCGAGCCGATCGGGACGATCGGGTAGAAGTCCGGTGTCGGCATCAGGTGCGCGACGGAGAAGGGTTCGAACTCCGGGTCCGTCAGGACGCGGTGGACGAACTCGGAGGTGGACACGCCCACCTCCTGCCAGGGGTACGGGTTGCCCCGTGTGACGATCGGCCAGGTCGCCGGGTCCTCGTCCGCGGACGCCAGCCAGAAGTAGCTGCAGTCCATCTCCGCGAAGGCCCACGGGATCAGCCCCCGGCGGCCGGGCCGGTACATCCCGTACGGCGCGAGGACGGGATCGGGTCCTGCCTCGGGGCTGGTGTCGAGGTAGGAGTGCCAGATGTGGGGCAGGTCGAACTGGCCCGTGGCGTCGCTGCCGAGAATCCTGATGAATTTCGAGAGTTCACCCGTGCCGAATGTCTCGAAGAGCTTCTTGTAGTCCTCGGGCAGCGCCGTGCCGAGGTCTTCCTCCATGCGGTCCCAGGGGATTTCCAGCCGAAGCGGCTCCCAGTTGGTGGCCTCGGCGAGGCGCGCGACCCACATTCCTTCCACACTCCGATCGAAGAACTGAAGAATCTCAAGGTGCTGACGCCGCGAAGGAGGGGACCGGGGGGCGCGCCGGATGTCCGACACGCCCCCCGGAATCCCGTTACGGCGTGTTGTAGACGGGCACCGAGTCGCTGGCGCCGCTCGAACTGGTCCAGGATATGTCGATCCGGTCGGGCATCGGATCGGCGGCACTGGGACTGGGAGCGGCCCGCGCCGTCGAGCGGCATGCAGTACAGCTCGCTCTTCCTGCTGTCCTGGCAGCCGGAATCGTCGGGTCGATCGTGACCGGGTACCGCCGCTCCGGCGCGGCCGGCCACTTCGCGTCCGGGGTGACCGTCGGGTCGATGTCCTTCCACGACTTCCCCGCCCGGTAGCCGGACGGAACCGCCGGCACCTCGGCCTGGACCCGCCCGTCGGAGAGCATCCGGTAGCGGGCGTTCTCCGTGTGCTTTCCCGTCAGCTCGGCGACGCGCTTCGCTTTGCCCGCCGGCTTGCCCTTCGGTGATTTCTCGCGGCTCGGCAGCGTCGGAGTTCCGCCGGCGACCTGTTCCCCGGACTTGTCCTCCTCGTCGTACGAGAACCACCCCTTGAAGGCATCGAGGATGCCCGTTCCCTCCCCCTCGGAAACCCTGCGGCATAAGCGGCCTGTGGCAGCATGGTGCTCGCCAGCGCGGTCACCGCGAGGCAGGAGACGAATCTCCCCCTTCTCACTTTCACGCCCGTCCCTTTCGTCGACCCCGCTTCCCCGTACGGGCAAGCGCGGGCACGCCGACATGGCCGGACGGAGATTTCTCCGTTCCGACTCGGCGTTGCGACCGGGATTATCGGCCTCGGAATTGATGGCCTGTCAATCAAGGAGACAGTTCGGTCCGGCCACTTCCGCGGTTCTCGGGAGATCGACGGACCTGCCTGTTTTCCCGCCGCAATGCGGCTCCCGCGTTCAGGCGCCCGTACAAGGCTGCGGGCGCGTAGGCGTGATGCGGCACACGGACCCCGCCGGCGGGTGCGTACGGCGCGCAGAGCCACGGGTGGCGGGTCCGGTCCGGGCTTGGGATCATTTGCCTCGGAGGTCAGCTATGGCTCCTTGTGCGCACACGTCCCCGCCGGACGATCCTCCGGGCCCCGGGGAGGCCGAGGCCGCCGAACCGGCGACCGGCTCCGGGAAGATCCGCCGGTCGCTCCGGTTCACGCTCCCCGGCTGCTGGGGCGCCCTCCTCCTCGCCTGCCTCTCCTTCACGCCGTCGCTGCTGCCTCGCGGCGGGGTGCTCCAGGGGCTGATCGCCGGCATCAGCGGGGCGATCGGCTACGGGCTCGGCCTGGTCGCGGCCTACGTGTGGCGCGCGTTCGCCGACCGGGAGCCGCGCGAGGCCTCGTACGGGTCGTGGCGCGTCTTCGTCATCTGCGCGGTCGTGCTGTTCGGCCTGTCCTTCGGGTTCGGCCAGTACTGGCAGCACGAGATCCGCGAGCTCATGGGGGTCACCGACTACAACGTCGCCACCGCCGTCGCCTGCCCGTTCGTCGCCGCGCTCGTCTTCTGGCTCCTGCTGCTCGCGGGCCGGGGACTGCGACGCCTGTACCGGTGGCTCGCCCGGCTCCTCCGCCGCTGGATCGGGCCGCGCGCGGCCCGGGTGGTCGGCTGGGTCGTGGTGGCGGGCCTGACGTGGTCCGTGATCAGCGGCGTCCTGCTGGCGGGCATCGTGAACGCGGCCAACGAGGCGTTCTCGGTGCGTGACACGACGACGCCGGAAGGCGTGCAGCAGCCCACGTCCGCCCTGCGCTCCGGCGGGCCCGGTTCCCTGGTGCCGTGGGACACGCTGGGCTACCAGGGCCGGGCCTTCACCGGTAGCGGTCCGACGGCGCAGGACATCGGCGCCTTCACCCACCGCCCGGCGCAGGAGCCCGTCCGGGCCTACGCCGGACTCGAGACCGCCGACGACACGGAGGCACGCGCCGAACGGGCCGTCGCCGACCTGCGGCGGGCCGGCGGCTTCGAACGCGCGAACCTGCTCGTCATGACGACCACGGGAAGCGGCTGGGTCGACCCGGCCGCCGTGGACTCGTTCGAGTACCTCGGCAACGGCGACTCCGCCACGGTGGCCCTGCAGTACTCGTACCTGCCGTCGTGGCTCTCGTACCTGGTGGACCAGTCCAAGGCGCGCCAGGCCGGCCGCGAACTCTTCGACGCGGTCTACGACGTCTGGTCCAGGCTGCCCCAGGACCAGCGCCCGCGGCTGTTCGTCGCCGGCGAGAGCCTGGGGTCGTTCGGCGGCGAGGCGGCCTTCAGCGGCGAGTACGACCTGCGCAACCGCACCGCCGGCACCCTGTTCGCCGGCCCGCCCAACTTCAACACCCTGTTCCGCGAGTTCAGTGACCAACGCGAGGCGGGGAGTCCGGAGATCGAGCCCGTCTACCGGCAGGGTCGGACCGTGCGGTTCACCGACGACCCGACCGCCGGGACGATCCCTCCGGTGGGCGAGCCGTGGAACGGCACGCGGGTGCTGTACCTCATGCACCCGTCCGACCCGATCGTCTGGTGGAGCCCGAACCTGGCGCTCTCCGAGCCCGACTGGATCGGCGAGGCGCCCGGCAGCGACGTGCTCGAGGAGATGGTCTGGATCCCCTTCGTGACCTTCTGGCAGGTCACGGCTGACCTCCCGTTCTCCACGGGCGTGCCGGACGGCCACGGTCACACGTACAAGGCCGCGTACGTCGACGGCTGGAACGCCGTCATGCGGCCCTCGGGCTTCACGCCGCAGGACCTGGACCGGCTGCGGGACGTCATCCAGCCGCCGGGGCAATGACCCCCGCCCGCCTCGGGGAGCGCGCTCGGCGCAGCGGGAAGCCGGCGCGAGGAGCCGCACGCGTGGTCAGCACAGCGGGAAGCCGGCGCGAGGAGCCGTGCACGCGTGGTCAACCGCACGTCGTCAACCGCACGTCGCCGGCCGCGCGTCGCCGGCCGCGCGTCGCCGGCCACGCGTCGCTGGCCACGCGTCGTCAGCCACGCGTCGTCAGCGCAGCAGGAAGCCGGCGACGTAGCCGAACGCGTTGACCGCCCAGTGCAGTCCCATGGGTGCCAGCAGGCTGTCGCTGCGTCGTCGCAGTTCGCAGAAGAGGACCCCCGACGCCGCCGTGAACAGCACGGCGCCGAGGACCGCGAGCACGGAAGCGAACGGGGAGTCCCCCAGGACCGAGGTCAGCGCGGGCTTCGCCGCCGCCAGGTGCAGCGACGGCAGGACGTGCCACAGGCCGAACAGCACGCTCGACACGGTGGTCGCCCAGAAGGTCCCGCGGGCCCGGCGCACCAGTCCGTAGAGCACGCCGCGGAACGCGATCTCCTCCACGAGTACGGTGCCGACGGGGACCACCACGAGCACGCGCGCCGCCATCTCCCGCCCCGTCATCCCGTCGTACCGCCGGTCCTCGAACAGCGAGCGGGTGTCGGGCAGCAGGGCTCCCACGGCGTAGACCAGGGCGACGATGCCCATCAGGGCCAGCGCCCACCTCGCGCCGCGGCCGAGCGTCCGGCGTGCCAGGCCCGCGTCGTCCAGGGTGCCTCCCGCCCAGCGGAGCACGCCGAGCAGCAGGGCGCTGACCGCGACGGCCGCCGCCAGGCGGAGCGGGCCGGTCCAGCGGTGGAGCACCAGATTCGCGGCGACGAGGACGACGACGGTGAGGGCTACGGCGGGCCAGGTGCCGATCGGCCCGCGCCACCGGCCGCGCGCGCGTCCGCCGGGCACACCGCCGCCGGGCACACCGCCGTCGGGTACACCTCTGTCGGGCGCGCGGCCGTCAGGCGCGCGGCCGTCCGCGGTTCGGCGTCCTCGGCCCTCGGGCCGCTCGGCGTCGTCCGGATCGCGGTGGGCCACGCTAGGAGTGGTCGCGTTTCAGTGAATCCCTGATGCCTTCGGCTCGGTGCCGAACGCTCGTCATCTTCTGACGGATCTTGACCTTCATCTGATCCGTCTTGCCCTCGGCCTCTAGGCGCTCGTGGCCCGTGATCTTTCCGGTGATCTCCTTGAGCCTACCCTTGGCCTTGTCCATGGCGTCGTGCATGCCGTGGTCCATGCCCTGGTCCCTCCGTCACATGCGTGGTGTCCCTCCACGCTAAGTTCCAGCGGCCCGAGGTGCTCGTCGACACCGGGCCGGACGGCGGGTGCGGCCCGCACCCTTCCCCCCGCCCTCCGTCCTTCCGGCAGGGTCGTACGGGTGTAACGCGTCCGCCGAACGGAGGGTCTGCCGCGTGGATCGGGACTGCCGTCCTATTTTTTCTGGCGCCAGTCTGACCATGTGTTGAATCCGGGGCGCTCATGAGGGCAGTACGTGTGGGGGATCAGCGTCGTGGACGCCTCGGGCGCGGTGGAGCCGCGGCGCAGCAGCGTCCCGGGTCCGCCGAGTGAGCGCGGCCACGGGGGGGCCGCACCGGAGGCATCCGCCCGCGCGGGCGCCGGGGTGCTGACGGCGACGTGCGTCTCCGCCTTCGTCGTCAACGCCAACACCTCCGCAGTCAGCATCCTCCTGCCGGCCATCAGCGAGGACACCGGTGCCTCCCTGGCCACCCTGCAGTGGGCCGTGACCGGCTATTCGCTGGTCGGTGCGGCGGTGATCGTCACCTCGGGCGCCCTGGGCGACATCTTCGGACGCCGGCGCATCTTCCTCTGCGGCCTGCTCCTGGTTCGTGGCCTCGTGCGTGTTCATCGCACCGGGAGGCAGCGGCGCGACCGTGATCGTCGGCCGCGCGATCCAGGGCGCGGCGGGCTCGACGATCCTGGCCTGCGGGCTCAGCCTCCTGTCGGCCGGCGCCTCCGGCGACGCGCAGATGCGCTCGGTGTCCCTGTGGGGAGCGGCCTCCGCCGCCGGTGCCGCCGCCGGGCCGCTGCTCGGCGGCGTGCTGGTCGACATCACCGGCTGGCAGGGACTCTTCTGGATCGACGCGGGGATCGCGGCCCTGTGCGTGCCGCTGACCCTCCGCGCGGTGCCGGAGTCCCGCGACCCTTCGCGTCCCCGTTCCGTCGACCTGGCGGGCACGGCGCTCATCTCCGCCGTCCTCGTCCCGTTCGTCTTCGCGGTGACCGAGGGCGCGGGCTGGGGCTGGCTCAGCGCCCCGACCCTCGGGTGCTTCGCGATCTCGGCGGTGTCCGTTGTCGGTTTCGTCCTGGTGGAGAAGCGGGTGCGCACCCGCTGGTCGAGCTCGCGCTGCTCCGCAACAAGATCCTGGTCGGTTCCAGCGTCGCCATCCTGGTGGTGGCCGGCTGCATCAACGCGATCATGTACATCTGCAGCCTGTACTTCCAGAACGCCGACGGTCTGGGCATGAGCCCGCTGCAGGCGGGCGTGGCCACGCTGCCCGCGGCGGCCGGCATCGTCGTGACCGCCCCGCTGATCACCCGCTTCGTCGACCGGCTCGGAGCCCGTACGGTCATCGCGTCCGGCTTCGCCGTCGCGACCGCCGCCTTCGTCGTCTTCGCCTTCGTCGACTCGTCCTGGAAGTACGCCACCTTCGTCGTCCCGCTGGTCGTCCTCGCCGTCGGGCTCGGGCTCGCCCTCCTCGTCGGCCGCATCCGGCCGATCGGCCCGCCCACGGCCGTCCACTACGCCGCCGCGGCGGCCGCGAGCTCCCACACCGTTCCGACCCGGCCGACGAACGGCGGACCGAAAGGCGACCGGCACGGCGGCTGACGCCGGCCGAGCGGGGGCGTGGCCTAGAGTGCGGTGGTGCCGTCATACAGCATTGGGCAGGCAGCTCGGCTGCTCGGAGTGAGTTCGGAGACCGTTCGCCGGTGGGCGGACGGCGGCAGGCTCGCCATGGAGCGGGACGGGGCCGGCAAGCGGGTGATCGAGGGGACGGCGCTGGCCCGCTTCGCCCAGGAGCGGGGCGCGGGGCTCCACGCCGTTCCGGAGGACGAGGTGTCGACCTCCGTGCGGAACTCCTTCGTGGGGATCGTCACCGGGGTGAAGGTCGACGACGTGGCCGCGCAGGTGGAGGTCCAGTCGGGCCCGCACCGTCTGGTGTCGCTGGTGACGCGGGAGGCCGTGGAGGAGCTGGGGCTGGGCGTCGGGGTCACGGTGACCGCACGGGTGAAGTCGACGAACGTGCACATCGACCTGCCCTGACCGTTTCCGGCGAGCGGTCCGTCAGTGGCAGAGCAGTGCCGCGCGCAGGCCCGCCCTGTGGTCGAGGCGTGAGAGGTCGCGGCCGGTGAGGGTCTCGACGCGTTCGATGCGGTAGTGGACCGTGTTGACGTGGACGTGCAAGGCCTCGGCGGTTCTCGCCCACGAGCAGTCGTGCGCCAGGAAGACCTCCAGAGTGTCGAGGAGCATGGTGCCCGACCCCCGACCTGCGCCGAGGAGCGGTCCCAGGACCGTCTCGCGGTACGCGTTCCGTACGTCGGCGGGGATGCCGGCGATCAGCCTGCCCAGCCCGTCGAGGTCACCGAGGCCGGCGACGCCGGGGGACGCCGGCGCCGCGGCCCGTGCCGCAGGGAGTTCGGCCCGTGCGGCCCCGGTCCGGGCGACCGTGCGACCGCTGCGGGTCAGCAAGTGGCAGGCGGGCGTGCCGAGGTGGGCGAACGCCCGGGCGAGCAGGTCACCGGCAGGCGCGCCGCCCTCCAGCGCGCGGTCGAGGTCCAGGCAGACGTTCTCCGGCAACGCGAAGTGGTCCGCGGGCCGACGGCTGTGCTCACTCCACTGCCGGAGGTAGACGGCTTCGGTGATCGCCCGGAAGGTCGTGCGGGCCGACACGGCGATCAGGGCCACGCGGTGCGCGCGGCACGCCTCGGCCAGTTCTCGCGGCACCTCCCCGTGGGTCTCCTCCCCCGCGAACAACGCCCCCGCTCCCGCCTCGCTCAGGGCGGAGACGAAGCGTTCGGTCTTGCCCGGATCCCCGTCCCTGGTCCACCACACGAGTCCGCTGAGGACGATCTCCCGCGGCTGGAGGAAGCGCGCCGGATCCTCCAGGTCGGTCGCCGTCACACCGCCGATCTCCTGTCCGAGCAGCGCCTCGTCGCCCCAGACGAGGGCGAGATCCAGACGGTCGAGACGGAGGAGATGACCGACGTGCATGTGAGGCTCCTAGCACGGTCACGGGACGGGCCCGAGCTCACATTCACAAGGCGAATACGAGAAGAGACAACGTAGATACCAAAGCCAAGGCCCAGAACAGCTCTCGGTTGATCCTCCAGGACACGGCTCCGGCAGGTGGACGATTTCCGGCTTCCCGTCCAGTCGTTCCGCCGCCCTCCTCCGGCTTCACTGGCCTGAGGACACCGGTCGGAAGGCATGGGCAGGGATGGATCCGAGCACGATCGCGGACGTGCGGGACGCGCGGCGGAGCGGGTCTTGGCGGCCCGGGGACGCGTGGCTCGGCGGCGGCACGTACCTCTTCTCCGAGCCGCAGCCGCAGCTGCGCCGGCTGGTCGATCTGAGCCGGATGGGCTGGGAGCCCCTCAATGGATCACTACCTGGACAACGACGGCAAGCCCCTCGACCTGCCTGTCGACAAGATGACGGCCGACGGCGACGGCTTCAGGAAGCACGTCGACGGGCACGTCAGGACGTACCAGGAGGAATGGCGGGAGATGGCTCTCGCCGAGTTCAAGGCCAATGGCGGCAAACCGGTGTCGATCCCGGTGGAGACGCCCAGCATCAATGACTACAGCTTCACCAAGGAGAACGACCCGAACTGGTTCTACGCGGTCGGTTCCACGAGGGCGAACGTCACCGGCGTCGTCACGGTCGTCCCCGACGCCGACGGCAACCCCAAGGTCGGTCTCGACTATCAAGCCAACGCCTGGGACCGCTACAACTGGGACGAGGACAAGGGCGTGGACATCTTCGGTGCAATGGACCTTCCCGACGGCCAGATGGCACGACTGCACACGACGGGCCTCGCGCAGGAGTTCGACATGTCGGGAAGCAGCTCCGTCAAGCACTACGATCTCGGCTCTTCCACGCCGAACTCCGGTCCCCTGCCGGAACCCGATGAGCCGGGTCGCGAGGGAGGCCGTACGGACAACGGCCGGGAGACGCGCGAGGGACGGGCGGGTACGGGCAGGTGAGTGGTGTGGACAGCGTGCGGCCGGGTGGCGCGCGCCTGAGGCGTCGGCTGCTCGCCGCGGCCGCGGGGCTCGTCGGGGTCGTCGCCGTGGCCGTCGGCGCGTTCTACCTGCTGGCGGACAAGTGGCTGTCCGACTCGGTCGCGAAGGAGAAGGAGTGCTGCTGGGAGGCCGGAGCCACACCCGCGCGGATGAGTGGGCAGATCGGCCTGCGCGTCCCGGAGAACGCCGCGGACCGGCGGGCCGGATACAAGGTCGGCGAGCGGTACGACACGGGGTCGCTGAGCTTCACCCTGCCGACCAGCGAAGCGAAGGCGTACCTGGCCCCGCTGACGCCCCAGGGCGCCCGCATGACCCGCAACCTGGAGCCCGAACCGGCGGACTACCGTCCGGCGGCCGGATTCACGCACCTCGGGCTTCCGGAGCCCGAGACGCTCGTCGACGGAATGCTGACGGGCGGGTTCTGCCCCGACAACGTGGATTCGCCCGACGCCGAGCACCTCGCGTACTGCGTGAGGGTGTTCTCTCACGAGTACACGCCGGGCACGACCCGGATCCACCTCCGCTCGACCATCGAACCGGGGCTCACACCGCCTCGATGACGAGTTGCGGTCGGCGACCGAGCTGCTGCTGCCCAAGGATGAGCGGCAGGTCCGGCACTCGGGGACGGACGCACCATCCGAACCCGCGAACCCGCGCGGCTCGAGCAGCGCGGCTGCGTCGTCGACTCGTTCTGGTCCCGAACCAGCCACGCCATCGGGAGGGGTTGCGAAACCACCCCTCCCGCCGGCGCGCCGACAGTCGGAGGCACGGCCGGGCGCACCTCCTCCGAGCATCGACCAGAAGGAGGAAATCCCAGGTCAGCGCATCCTCCCCCGCGCCTTCAGGTGGGCCGCCGGCACCTCCGGGGCGTCCAGGCGGTCACCGTCGTAGCCCTTGACGTCGCCGAAGCGGGAGCCGGTCATCCAGTCCTCCCTCGCCTGGCGGATCTCGTCGTCGGTGCGGCCGACGAAGTTCCACCACATGACGAGTTCCTCTTCGAAGGGTTCGCCGCCGAGGAGCATGAGGCCGGCGTCGGAGACGGCGCGGAGGGGGAGGTCGGTGCGGCCGCAGCCGAGGTAGAGCATGGAGCCGGGGAGGAGGGGGACGCCGTCGACGTGGGCTTCGCCGGACATGGCGAGGACGGCGTACTCGAAGTCGGGGTCGAGGGGGAGGCGGGTGTCGGCGCCGGCGGTGAGGGCGAGGTCGGCGCCGACGAGCGGGGTGTACGTGGTGCCGGGGGAGGTGGCGCCGTCGAGGGTGCCGAGGATGACGGTGGCGGTGAGGCCGGGGGCGGTGACGTGGGGCAGCTCGGCGTGGTGCTGGAAGTGGGGCTCGACGTGGCGGTGGGCGTCGGGGAGGGCCACCCAGAGCTGGGCACCGTGGAGGAAGCGGGCGTGCGGGCGGGGGCTCTCCTCGGAGTGGGAGATCGCCCGGCCCGAGGTCATGAGGCCCAGCTCGCGGGGGCGGATGGTCTGGAGGCTGCCGGTGGAGTCGCGGTGCAGGACCTCGCCCTCGTGGAGCCAGCTGACGGTCTGCAGCCCCATGTGCGGGTGCGGCGGGACCTGCATGCCCGGCTCGTCGGCGATGTCGTCGGGGCCGTAGTGGTCGACGAAGGCCCAGGCGCCGACCATGCGCCGGCCCAGGTTGGGGAGGAGGCGGCGGACCTCGGTCGACTCGCCGAGCTGGACGCGGCGGGGGCTGAGCAGCTCCCGCACCGGCTCGGCGACGACGAAGCCGCGGCCGCCGCACACGGTGGGCGTGGCCTGACGATCGAGATTGCTCATGTCGCTCAACCTTTTCCTGTCCGGTTCCCGGGTGCCGGGGCGCTCCCGGGGAGGCGAGGCCGACCATGGTGGAATGTTCAACCACCTAGCCGTGTTGACCTGATCGACCACCCCACAGGGTGGCAGATCCGGGACTCTGGAAAGGGACAGCAAGTGAGCGACACGTACTACGAGTTCGGAACAGCCGGAGAGCGCTGGGACCGCGCCCAGCTGTTCTTCGAAGCGAAGGAGTACGGAACCGCCGTCCGCATCCTGCTCGGCCTGGTCGCCGAGCACCCGGAGCAGACGGCCCAGCGGCTCCTGCTCGCCCGGGCCTACTACCACTCCGCCCAGCTCTCCAAGGCCGAGACCGAGCTGCGGGCCGTCCTCGACCGCGACCCGGTCGAGCACTACGCCCGGCTGATGCTCGGCCGCACCCTGGAGCGCCAGGGGCGCACCGCCGAGGCAGCGCCGCACCTGCGGATGGCCGCCGCGATGTCGGGAGAGCTCCCCTCCTGACGTGAATCACATACCCCCGCACGGTATATTCCAGCCAGGAGGTCCTGGCTGTGGCTGCACACCGAGCTGAACGTGGCGGACGAGCAGGAGGTGCCCCGGGGCACCTCCTGCTCGTCGTCGTGCTCGCGCTCGGGGTGTTCCTGATGCACGCGGTCGGCCACCCGGCGGGCTCCGGCGACGGCACGGACACCGCGTCCGCGTCCGCCGCTTCCGCCTCCTCCCACGGGGCACCCGAGCACGCCGCGGGGGCCACCGCGCCGCACGGAGCCTCCGCCCCCCACAGCCTCCACGGCTCCGAGGGCTCCGAGGGCTCCGAGGGCTCCGAGGGGAGCGGCACGCGGCACGATCCCGGTACGGGGATGGACATGACCACCCTGTGCGTGGCCGTCCTCGGTGCCTGGCTGCTCGCCGGGCTCGTACGGGCCGCGCTCGGCCGCCGCCCCGAGTGGCTCGCCCTCCTGCTCGCGCGGCTCACACCCGCGCCGGCGCCGCACGCACCGCCGCGCAGACCCCCCGACCTCGCTCTCCTGTCCGTCCTGCGGATCTAGGCCGTCACGCCGCCGCGGGCGCTTCGCGCTGCCCGTGAACGTCTTCGGCCTGCCTTTTTCCGTCAGTACGACCAGCACACGAGGTGTCACCCCATGCGTTCCTTCACGAACCGCACCGCCAGGAAGTCCGCCCTCGTCGGCGCCGTCGCCGCGGCCGGGCTCCTGCTCTCCGCCTGCGGCACGGACGACCCGATGAGCGGAATGGACCACGGGAGCAAGACCGCCACCGCTCCCGCCGCCCCCTCCGCGCCCGCGTCCGCCACCGCCTCGGGGGCCGCCGCCGAGGCCGGCGCCCCCGGCGCCTTCAACGACGCGGACGTCATGTTCGCGCAGATGATGATCCCCCACCACGAGCAGGCCCTGGAGATGGCGAAGCTCGCCACCGGCCGGGCCGAGGACTCCGAGGTCAAGGAGCTGGTCGCCGCGGTCGAGCGGGCCCAGGACCCGGAGATCACGAAGATGAAGGGCTGGCTCAAGGGGTGGGGCAGGCCCGAGTCCGCCGGCCACGGCTCCGGGCACGGCATGCCCGGGATGATGTCGGAGCAGGACATGAAGGACCTGGCCGCCGCCAAGGGGAAGGCCTTCGACCGCAAGTTCGCCGAGCTGATGATCGCCCACCACGAGGGTGCCGTCGCCATGGCCGAGGACGAGCGGAAGAACGGCGGCAACGCCACCGCCAAGGCGCTCGCCGACGACGTCGTCCGGACCCAGTCCGCGGAGATCGCCGCGCTGCGGAAGATCCTCGACCGCCTCTGATCCCGTCCCCGTGGGCGAGCACGCACGCGTGCCACGGCGGTCCGTCCCGGAGGGGACGGACCGCCCCGCCGCCGTGCCCCGGCACCCACGCCTTCCCGCACCACGGCCCTCCCGCCCGCTCACACCCCCGCACCCGAGGCGAATGAACGATGCAGACGCACTCCTCCGGCCACCGCTCGGCCACCACGACCACCGCCGCCCTCACCGCCGCCGTCGCCCTGGCCCTGACCCTCACCGCCTGTACGTCGTCCCCCGGCCCGGCCGGCACCGGCGACGACTCCGCCGCCTCCCTCAGCCACATCCACGGCCTCGGGGCCCGCGGCGACACGCTCTACGTCGCCACCCACGAGGGGCTGCGCACGGCGGGCGCCGACGGTCGACCGGTACCGGTCGGCGACCGCCGGGACGACTTCATGGGGTTCACGGTCACCGCCTCGGGCACCTTCCTCGCCAGCGGGCACCCGGCCCCCGGCAGCGGCGGCCCCGCCGACCTCGGTCTCATCGCGTCGACGGACTCCGGCCGCTCCTGGCAGGAGAAGTCGCTCGGGGGCGAGGTCGACTTCCACTCCCTCGACTCCGCCCCCGACTCCACGGTCTACGGCTACGACAGCGCGAACGGGCTCCTGCGGGTCAGCCCGGACGGCGTGCGATGGGAGGAACGGGCCGCCCTGCGCGCCCACGACATCGCCGTCTCCCCCGCCACCCCGGGCACCGTCCTCGCCACCACCGAGACCGGCGTGGTGCGCAGCACGGACGGCGGCAGGACCTTCACGCCCGCCTCCGGGCAGGTGCTCGCGTACGTGTCGTGGGCCGCGCCCGACGCCCTCTTCGGCGTCGACCCGAGCGGTGTCCTGTTCCGCGGCGCGGACGGGGGCGGCTCCTGGACCCGCGTCGCCGCGGTGCCGGGTGGCGCTCCGCAGGCGCTCACCGCCGTGGACGCCCGCCGGCTGCTCGTCGCCACGCAGGACGGGGTGTACGAGTCGCGGGACGCGGGCGGTCGCTTCGAGCGGCGGATGGCGGTGACGTCCGGAGAGGGTGGCCACTGACCGCTGACCGCACCGGGACGGGACGGGACGGCGGCGGGGGCCGGTGCGGGGAGGCAGCGCAGCGCTCCCCGCACTCGACACGCCCCTCGGACGCGGCACGCCCCGCACCCGTCCTGATCCTCGCCCGCGGCGTGCTCCCCGCGCCCGTCACTCCGCCGGAGTCCGTACACCCGCGCCCGTCACTCCGCCGGAGTCCGTACACCCGCCCGCGCGAGCCCCGCGACGACCGCTCCGCCCACGACGACGGTCTCCGCCACGGTTCCGGGGATCTCGTCGGGGGCGATGCGGAGGATGTCGCGGGAGAGGACGACGAAGTCGGCGAGCTTGCCGACGGTCAGCGAACCGCGTTCGTGGTCGAGGAAGTTGGCGTACGCCGAGCCCATCGTGTAGCCCTCGACGGCGGTGGCGACGTCGAGGGTCTCGCCGGCCGTCCAGGCCGGTCCGCCGCCGGGCGGGCGTCGGGTGACGGCGGCGTGGATGCCGACCATGGGGTCCATCTCGGCGACGTTCCAGTCGCTGGAGAGGGCGAGGACGGCGCCGGCGGCGTGCAGGCTGCGGAGCGGCCAGGCCTTGTGCCAGCGGTCGGGGCCGACGTTCTCGGCCCAGTCCTGGCCGGGTCCGGCGATGTCCGGGGCGGCGTGCCGGGGCTGCATGCAGGCGACGACGCCGAGTTCGGCGAAGCGCGGGGTGTCGTCGGGGTCGAGGCACTCGACGTGGACGACCTGGTGGCGCGCGTCGCGCGGCCCGTTGACGGTGCGGGCCCGCTCGACGGCGTCGAGGACGGTACGGATGCCCCGGTCGCCGGTGGCGTGGACGAAGCACTGGAAGCCGCGGGCGTCGAGGCGGGTGAGCAGCTCGGCGAACTCCTCAGGGGGGTAGAAGGTGTCGCCCCGGTGGTGGGAGCAGCCCGCGTACGGCTCCAGGAGCGCGGCGGTGCGCGGTTCCACGACGTCGTCGATGTACAGCTTGAGCGGGCCGACCCGCAGCCTGTCGTCGGCGAACTCCCTTGCCGCTTGCTCGAATTCGTCGAGGTCCCGGTCGGTCGTGCCGCGCGGGTGGAAGAGTGCGGCGACGATCCGGGAGCGGAGCCTGCCCTCGGCCCGGGCGCGCTGGAAGAGGGCCAGGTCGTCGAGGGAGTTCTGGGGTTCGACGACGGTGGTGATCCCGTAGCCGATGGCGTCGTCCAGGCTCTTGGCGAGTCGGCCGTACTGACGGTCCGGGGAGGCCCAGGGGAGGCCGAGCTCACGGAGGGCGCGGTGACCGTCGCGGGAGAGGCCCTTGACGGCGAAGTCCTTGACGAATCCGGTGGGTTCGCCGGTTTCGGGGTCGGTGACGGCCCGGCCGAAGGGGAGGTCGGTGTGGTCGCGGTCGACGCCGAGCCGCTTCAGCGCCGCGGTGTTGAGCCAGGCGGTGTGGACGTCGTAGCTGAGGACGAGGGCGGGGGTGTCGCCGGTGGCCGGGTCGAGGTCGGCGGCGGTGGGCATGCGCCCGTCGGGGACGGCGGAGTAGTCGAAGGCCTCGGCCTCGATCCACTCGGCGTCGGGGTGGGCCGCGTGCCAGTCCCGGATGCGCGCGTGGACGGCGTCGAGGGTGCGGGCGCCGGCGAGTTGGACGCAGGCGTCGTCGGAGCCGAGCCGGACGTGGTTGTGGGCGTCGACGAATCCGGGCAGGACGAGCCGCCCGCGGGCATCGAGGACTTCGGTATCGGGGCCGGTCCAGGCGCCCGCCCCGGAGTCGGAGCCGATCCACACGATGCGGCCGTCGCGGACGGCGAGCGCCTGAGCTTCGGGGAGCGCCGGGTCGACGGTGTGGATGCGGGCCCCGACGAGGACGAGGTCGGCGGGGGTGGGGGTGGACGTGGGGGGCGCGCTGTTCATGCGGGGTGACTCCGTGACGTGCGTTGCGTGCGTACGGGGAAGGGGCGGGGGGTGCGGGAAGGCCTGGGGGGGTCGGGGAAGGCCTGGGGGTCGGGGAAGGCGCGGGGGTTCGGGAAAGGGTCGGGTTGCGGGCCTCAGGGCCGGATCGGTGTGACGTGGCCGCGGGCGAGGAGCACGTACACGAGGGCGGAGACGGCGGCGCCGAGCAGGGTGAGGTCCGCGCCGCCGAGGGGGGCGACGAGGGGGCCGGTCCAGAGCTCGGAGTCGCAGGTGAGGGCGGAGAACAGGAGGCCGGAGAGGAGGGCGGTGAGACCGGCCGGGTGCCAGCCCGCGCGGTACCAGTAGGCGCCGCCGGCGCCCGTGTGCAGGCCGGCGGAGTCGTAGGTGCAGCGGCGGAGCACCATGTCGGCGAGGAAGACCCCGCCCCAGGGGGCGAAGACGATGATCAGGAGGGAGAGGAAGGAGAGGAGCGAGGTGGTGAAGTCGGTGAGGAAGAGGGCGCCGAGGGAGCCTGCGGCGGTGACGGCGGCGCTGATGACGATGGCGCGGGCCCGGCTCCACGGGATGCCGAGGACCTGGAGGTTCAGGCTGGACGAGTAGAGGGTGATGATCGAGTTGGTGACGGAGCCGCCGAGGACCAGGGCGAGGAAGAGGGGCTGGAACCAGCCGGGGAGGAGGCTCTCGGTGCCGGCGACGGCGTCGGTCATGTCCGCCTGGGTGGCGGCGGCCACTCCGGCGACGCCGAGGGCGACGGAGGAGAGGAAGCCGCCCAGGGCTCCGCTCCAGGTGACGGCCTTGAGGGTGGTCGCGCGGGGCAGGTAGCGGGTGTAGTCGGCGGGCATGGGGAGGTACGAGAAGGGGCCCGCGAGCATGACGACGAAGGCGAGGCTCCAGCCGGAGGCGCCGGGCGCGGAGGCGGGTGCGGAGGTGTCGGCGCCGGGCAGGACGAGGACGAGCAGGACCGCGAAGCCGACGGCGAGGACGTACGCCATCCAGCGTTCGGCGAACTGGACGGTGGCGTGGCCCCAGAGGGCGACGGCGAAGGTCAGCGCGAGGGTGACGCCGAGGGCGAGGGCGCGGGAGGCGTGTCCGCCGTGCCGGCCGAGGTCGGCGAAGAAGGCTTCGAGGGCGAGGGTGCCCACGACGGTGTTGACGATGGTGTAGCCGATGCTGACGATCCAGTTGAGGAGCCCGGCGGGCCAGTTCCCCCGGGTGCCGAAGGCGGCCCGGGAGATCACGAGGGTCGCGGTGCCGGTGCGCACGCCGCTCAGGCCGGCCGCGCCGATGGCGAGGAAGGAGAGGCCGCCGATCACGACGACGGCGGTGGCCTGCCAGAAGGAGAGGCCGAAGGCGACGGCGAGGGCGCCGTTGATCACGTAGGTGAAGGTGAGGTTCGAGCCGAACCAGAGCCAGAAGACGTCCTTGGCTCCGCCGTGCCGTTCGGCGTCGGGGATGGGGTCGATGCCGTGTTCCTCGACCCGGAAGACCTCGTCGGTCGCCGTCCGGCCCGTGGTCACGGGCTCCGTCTCGTGTCCGAGCACACCGCGCTCCTGTCTTGAATGCCGTTCTAAGTCTTAGAACGGCATTCAAGATGTGCGATGAGTTCCGGCCGCGTCAAGACCTCCGGAGGTTGCGGTTAAGGTCGGTCTCGCGGACAGCGGACGCACAGGGACACGGAACGGCAGGACGGGGACGGCTGCGGTGGCAGGGGCGGCACGACGACGGGACGGACACGTCACCCAGGAGCGGATGCTCGAGGAGGCCATGACCGCGATCGCCGAGGACGGCCTCGCCTCGCTCACCATGTCCGCGCTGGCGGAGCGGCTCGGCACGAGCGGCGGCCACATCCTGTACTACTTCGGGAGCAAGAACCTGCTCCTGCTCGCCGCGCTCCGGTGGAGCGAGGCCGCGCTCGCCGAGGAGCGGCGCGCGCTCCTCGCCCGCCGGATCACGGCCGAGCGCAAGCTCGACCTCTTCCTGCGGCTCTACCTGCCGCGCGGCACCCGCGACCCGCGCTGGACGCTGTGGATCGAACTCTGGGCCCGCACCCCCGGCGACAGCGCGCTCCGCGAGGCCCAGGAGGAGCTCGACCGGGGCTGGCAGGAGGACCTGGAGGCCCTGCTGGCGGCGGGCGTCGCACGCCGTCGCTTCGCACCCCTGGACGCCACCGCCCGCGCCTCCGAACTCCTGGCCCTGCTGGACGGTTTGAGCACCCGCGTCGTCCTGGGGCAGGAGTCCCGGCGCGATCCGCGCCCCGCCCTGGAGACCGCGCGCTCGGCGGCGCGGCGGCTCGTCGCTCCGTACGCTTCCGAGGGCGGCGGACTCCCGACGCGGTAGGCCAAGTGCCGCAGAGACCAAGTGACACAGGAAGCAAGGTGACGCAGAGTCAGCCTTGTTACGGTCGCCGCGAAGTGACGAGAAGTCAGCCCCTGTAGGCCTCCAGGAGGCGCAGCCAGGCCTCGCTCAGGGTGGGGTAGGACGGGACGGCGTGCCAGAGGCGGGCGATGGGGACCTCGCCGGCGACGGCGACCGTCGCCGAGTGGAGCAGCTCCCCGATGCCGGGGCCCACGAAGGACGCGCCGAGGAGGACCTCCCGGTCGAGGTCGACGACGATCCGGGCCTGTCCCCGGTAGCCCTGGGCGTACAGGCCGGCCCCGGCGACCTGCCGCATGTCGACGTCGACGGCCCTGACCCGGTGGCCGGCGCGCTCGGCCTCGGCGAGACCGAGGCCGACGGCGGCCGCCTCGGGGTCGCTGAACACGACCTGCGGGACGGCCGCGTGGTCGGCGGTGGCGGCGTGCGCGCCCCAGCGGCCGGTGTCCAGGGCCGGGTCGCCCAGGGCGCGGGCGGCGATGGCGGCTCCGGCGATGCGCGCCTGGTACTTGCCCTGGTGGGTCATGAGCGCGCGGTGGTTGACGTCCCCGACGGCGTAGAGCCAGTCGCTGCCGGTGACCAGGAGGCTGTCGTCGACGTCGAGCCAGGACCCCGGGGTCAGACCGACCTTCTCCAGGCCGATGTCGTCGGTGCGCGGGGCGCGGCCGGTCGCGAACAGCACTTCGTCCCCCTCGACGTGGTCGCCGCCCTCCAGGACCACGGTGACCGGACCCGTGCCCCCGTCGCGTACCACCGCGGTGACGACGGCCCCGGTACGGACGTCCGCGCCGCGCGTCGTGAGGGCCGCGGCCACGTGCTCGCCGACGAACGGCTCCATGCGCGGCAGCAGGCCCCCGCCCCGTACGAGCAGGGTCACCTTCGCGCCGAGGGCCTGCCAGGCGGTGGCCATCTCCACGCCCACCACTCCCCCGCCGACCACGACGAGCCGCTCGGGCACGCGGTCGGAGCTGGTCGCCTCGCGGCTGGTCCAGGGGTGCGCCGCGGGCAGTCCGGGCAGGTCGGGGAGGACGGCGCGGGTGCCGGTGCAGACGGCGACCGCGTGCCGGGCGGTGAGCAGGTGGCGCTCGCCCTCCGGGCCCGCGACCTCCACCGTGCGCGGCCCGGTGAGCCGGCCGTGGCCGCGGAAGAGCCGGGCGCCGATGGAGTCGAGCCAGTCCACCTGGCCGTCGTCCTTCCAGTGGCCGACGACCGTGTCCCGGTGGGCGAACACCTCCATCGCGTCCAGCGGGCCGTAGACCGACTCGCGGAGTCCGGCGACCTTCCGGGCGTCGGAGCGGGCGAGCGCGGGGCGGAGCAGCGCCTTGCTGGGCATGCAGGCCCAGTACGAGCACTCGCCCCCGATCAGCTCGCTCTCGACGATCGCGGTGCTCAGGCCGGCCGCCCGCACCCGGTCGGCGACGTTCTCGCCGACCGGTCCCGCGCCCAGGACCACCACGTCGTACGCGTGCTCGGCATCCACCGCATCCACCGTTCGTGTCATGGGTCCCAGTCTGCTGGCAGCGGTCCGGAATAGCGCGGCTCGATACGCCGTTGTGCGGGGCGAGTCCCCAGGGGACCGTCAGGACACCGCCAGGAGACCACCGAAAGGCAGGAAGCATGAGCACCGTAGAGCTCACCAAGGACAACTTCGACGAGGTCGTCAGCGGCAACGACTTCGTCCTGATCGACTTCTGGGCTTCCTGGTGCGGTCCCTGCCGTCAGTTCGCCCCCGTCTTCGAGGCCGCCTCCGAGCGCCACGAGGACCTGGTCTTCGCGAAGGTGGACACCGAGGCGCAGCAGGAACTGGCCGCCGCCTTCGAGATCCGCTCGATCCCGACGCTGATGATCGTCCGCGACAACGTGGCCGTGTTCGCGCAGCCGGGTGCGCTGCCCGAGGCCGCCCTGGAGGACGTCATCGGCCAGGCGCGGAAGCTGGACATGGACGAGGTCCGGAAGTCCGTCGAGGCCGCGCAGCAGAAGTGACCCGCGGGGCGTGACGCGCGGGGAACCACCCCGGGCCGACCGGGTACGGGAGACCGCCTTCCCGTACCCGCCCCGCGCGAGAGGGGTACGGGAGGCCTTCCGTACCCCTCTCGCGTGAGAGGGGTACGGACCGCCCGCGTGAGAGGGGTACGGAGGGGAGCCCTTCCCTCCCCGAACCCGCCGACGCGAGAGGGGTACGGGAGAGCCTCCCGTACCCCTCTCGCGTGCGTCCGCGCCCGCCCGGTGCGGGCGGGGCGGGTTCAGCGCTCCAGTACCAGGGCGAGTCCCTGGCCGACGCCGATGCAGAGCGCGGCGAGGCCCGTGCCGGAGCCGGCGGCGGCGAGCTGGTGCGCCACCGAGCCGGCGAGGCGGGCGCCGGAGGCTCCCAGCGGGTGGCCGAGGGCGATGGCGCCGCCGCGCGGGTTCACGATCTCGGGGTCGAGTTCCGGCCATTCGGCGAGGCAGCCGAGGGCCTGGGCCGCGAAGGCCTCGTTGAGCTCGAAGGTGCGCAGGTCGGCGAAGGAGCGGCCGGACTTCTCCAGGGCCCGGCGGACCGCCGCGACCGGGCCGAGGCCGAAGAGCTGGGGTTCGATGCCGGTGACCGCGGACGTGCGGATGCGGGCGAGCGGCTCGCGGCCGGTTTCGCGCAGCCCCTCCTCGTCGACGAGGAGCAGGGCGGCGGCGCCGTCGTTGAGCGGCGAGGAGTTGCCCGGGGTGACGGTGCCGCCCTCGGTGCGGAAGGCGGGCTTGAGCTTGGCGAGCGCCTCCATGGAGGTGGCGTCGCGGATGCACTCGTCGCGGGCGAGGTCCACTCCCGGGTAGGGGACGACCTCGTCGTCGTACAGGCCCTTCGCCCAGGCCTCGGCCGCCTTGCGGTGGCTCGCGAGGGCGAAGGCGTCCTGCTGCTCGCGGGTGAGGCCGTGCCGGTCCGCGACGAGCTCGGCGCCCTCGCCGAGCGCGACCGTCCACTCGGCGGGCATCCTCGGGTTGGTCATGCGCCAGCCGAGGGTCGTCGAGTGGAGCTGCTGGTGACCGGCGGGGAAGGCCCGCTCGGGCTTCTGCAGGACCCAGGGCGCGCGGGACATCGACTCGACGCCGCCGGCGATGGCCACGGAGGCGTCGCCGAGCGCGATGGCGCGGGCTGCCTGGATCACGGCCTCCAGGCCGGAGCCGCAGAGGCGGTTGACGGTGACGCCGGGGACGGAGACGGGCAGTCCGGCGAGCAGGACGGCCATCCGCGCCACGTCCCGGTTGTCCTCGCCCGCGCCGTTGGCGTCGCCGAAGTACACGTCGTCGACGCGGGCCGGGTCGAGCGCGGGCGTGCGGTCGACGAGGGCCTTCACCACATGGGCGGCGAGGTCGTCGGGGCGCGCCTGGGCGAGGGCGCCGCCGAACTTCCCGATCGGGGTGCGGACGGCGTCGACGATGTAGACGTCGCGGATGCTCATCGGTTCTCTCCCACGTGACCTGCGTGCCTGCGTGACCTTCGGAACGACGCTGTTCGCCTGGTGAAGAAACCTTCGCCGGCGTGCGCGCGCAGAGTCTGCGTCGGTCGGCCCGCCCTGTCAACGGGCCGATTCGGGACGTCCGCGGTGGAGGGGCCGCACGTCAGCCGCGGTCGGCGAGGCGGACCAGCGCCGTCAGGCCGTAGTCGAGCTCGCGCCCGTCGACGAGGAGGGCCTCGACGGTGAGCGTCTCCGGGTCGATGTCGGCCCTGATGCCGTGCCCCTCGTAGATCGGGTAACCCGACTCGCCGCGCCGACCGGTGGCCTCGACGACGGCCGAGCGGACGGCGCTGTCCGTCACGGAGGCGCCGCCCCGGTCCTCCACGTGCTCGGCCACCAGCAGGATCTCGAAACGCTTCGGAACTGTGCTCATGCACCGACGCTAAGCGCTCGACGGGACTCCCGCCGGACGACACGGGACCGCACCACCGGACCGCACCGCACCGGACCTAACCGCACCGGACCGGACCGCACCGGATCCCCTGACCGCCGATCCACGCCGGACCGCCCGACGACACCGCGCCACCGGACGGATTCCCGCCGGTACGCACCGAGCGCCCCGTCCGGGCCCCGTCGTGGCGCGGGCGGGCGCGTCAGCTGGACTCGCGCCGGACGACCCGCGAGTCGAGCAGGGAGCGGGTGACGGGCTCCGCCTCGGGTTCGCGGACGGCCCGGTCGACGAGTTCGGCGAGTTCGCGGCCGAGGACCATGTCGATGCGGACGGTGCTGAGCCGCGGGCGGAGCAGGCGGCCGAGGAGCAGGTCGTCGGAGCCGATCACGGCGGTCTCGCCGGGTACGGAGATCCCCTCGTCCTGGAGCGCCCGCATCAGGAGCATCGCGTACTCGTCGTTGTACGCGAAGACGCCGTCGAGGCCCTCCTCCCGCCACCGCGCTGCGAGCGCCCGGGCCGACTCCTCGTCGTACCGCAGCGGGAGGGGTACGACGGTGGCGCCGGTGCCCTCGGCCGCGCGGCGGGCGCCTTCGAGGCGGGGTGCCGAGAACATGTCGAGGCCCGGTTCCTCCGGGATGACGACGCCGATGCGGCGGCGGCCGGTCTCCACCAGGTGGGCGGTGGCCACCTCGCCGACCCGGCTCTGCTCCATGACCAGGGCGTGGGTGCCCGCCACGCGCTGGGTGCCGAGGGTGATCACGGCCCGGGCGCCGGAGCGCTTGAGGATCTCGACGCCCTGCGCGGTGACCTCGGCCTCGCCGAGCGAGACCACGGCGACCGGCCGCAGCTCGGCCCAGGCGCGGGCGGCCTCCTCGGGCCGCATGCCGACGCTGCCGTACTGGACGACCGTGTAGTCGAGGCGCCGCAGGGCCCACTGGAAGTCGTTGAAGAACTGGCTGTACAGCGGTCCGACCGGGACGTGGGCGGTCGGCAGGAGCACCATCCGGCTGTGGCCGGCGCGGAGGCTGCGGGCGGCGGCGTGCGGCACGTACCCCAGTTCCTCGGCCGCCTCCCTGACCCGGCGGCGGGTGGGTTCGCTGATGCGGACGGCGGAGGTGTTGTTCAGGACGTACGAGACGGTGGCCCGGGAGACGCCCGCGAGGCGCGCGACGTCGGCGCTCGTCGGGACCGCGCGCCCGGCGGGGCGTTCGGGGGGCTGTTCGGTTGGCTGGCTCATCGCCTCGGCATCTTTCCAGAACAATCCGGCACAGGGTCTGGCGGATGGCCGGAATTGAATGCTACACAATGCTCACACGTGTCACTGACACGTGTAAACGATCTGTTCAATCCGCTCCTCGCCCCCTCGTCGGGCGATCTCCCCAGGAGGGCACCGTGGCCCTTTCCTCCCCCGGCACCGGCTCCGGCACCGCTGACCCCGGCCCCGCCGCCGACACGGCCGGCTCCCCCGCCGACCCCCGGCCGACGCGCGGCCTGCTGCCCCTGCTCCTCGCCGGGAACACCGCGATGTACGCCCTGTACATCGGCGTCCCCGGCATGCTGCTCGCGCTCCAGATCGAGGCCATCGACCCGGCGGACAAGGTGGCGAACTTCGGCCTCGTCTCCGGCATATCCGCGATCTTCGCCACCGTCTTCAACCCGGTCGCCGGCGCCCTCTCGGACCGCTCGGGACGGCGCAACCCGTGGATCCTGGCCGGCGGCCTGCTGGCCCTTCCGGTGATGCTGCTGCTCGGCAGCGTCCACACGATCCTGCTGGTCACCATCGCCTGGTGCCTGGGGCAGGCCGTCATGAACATCTACCAGGCGGCCATCACCTCCGTGGTGCCCGACCGGGTGCCCCTCGCCTCGCGGGGCAAGGCGTCCGCGGCCGTCGGCCTGGGCCTGCCCATCGGCTCGACGATCGGCGCCCTCGTCGGCGCCGCCTTCTCCGAGGACTACCGGACCGGCTACCTGGTCTTCGGCGCGATCGTCGCCGCCACCGCCGTGCTGTTCACGGCCTGCGCCCGCGAGGAGCGCATGCCCCCCAAGGCCGCGCTGCCGGTCAAGGAGCAGATCGCGGCCTTCGGCAGCGCGCTCAGGGACCACGACTTCCGCTGGGCGTTCATCGGCCGCGCCCTCCTGGTCCTCGGCTACTTCGCGGTGGCCGGATTCCAGCTGTACATCCTGAAGGACCACACCGACCTGCCCGCCGGGCTGTCGCCCGAGGAGGCGGTGGCGATCCTCATGCCGCTCAACTCGGTCGCCATGGTGGTGTCCACGGTGCTCGGCGGCTGGCTGTCGGACCGCTACGACCGGCGCAAGCTCTTCGTGGGCGCCTCCGCCGCGCTCGCCGCCGTGGCCCTGCTCATCCCGGCCGTCTCCACCAGCTGGACGGCGATGCTCGCCTTCTCCGTCGTCAACGGCCTGGGCTTCGGCTGCTACATGGCCGTCGACACCGCCCTGGTGACGATGGTGCTGCCGAAGGCCGAGGACGCGGCCCGCGACATGGGCGTCCTCAACGTCGCCAACGCGGGACCGCAGATCGTCGCCCCGTTCGTGGCCTCGCTCGTCGTCTCGCTCAGTGGCGGATACACGGCCCTCTTCCTGATCGCGGCCGTACTGTCGGTGCTCGGCGCGCTCGCCGTGCGCCCCATCCGCAGCGTGCGCTGACCCCGGTCGGCGCCCGCAGCACACCATCGGCACGAGGGAAGGGCGGCACCGTGCGCCTGCACACCACCACCTGGGGGTCCGGCGACCGGACCGCCCTGCTCGTCCACGGCCTCATGGCCGACCACCGCACCTGGCGGCGGGTCGGTCCGGCGCTCGCGGAGCGCGGCTACCGGGTGATCGCGGTGGACCTGCGGGGGCACGGGGCCAGCGGGCGGGCGTCCGACGTGGAGCGGTACCGGCCGGACGACTACGCCGACGACCTCGTCGAATCCCTGCCCGCCGGGGCGGAGTTGGCCGTGGGCCACTCGCTCGGGGCGCTCGCCCTGGCCCGTGCGGCGGAGCGGCTGAAGCCGTCCCGGGCCGTCTACTCCGACCCCGCCTGGCACCTGGGGGACGGGCCCTGCGGCTACCGGGCCGGCCTCTTCGTCCGGGGCAAGACGATGACCCGGGAGCAGATCAAGGGGTTCAACCCGCACTGGCCCGACGAGGACGTCGACGTCGAGATGGCGTCGGTACGGGCCTGGGACGAGCGGACGGCGTATGCGCTGGAGGAGTTCAGGGGCGCCGACATGTGGCCCGCCGGCGCCGCCGTCCCCTCCCTCGTCACGCTCGCCGACCCGAGCCTGCTGGTCCCGCCCGGCGCCGTCCGGATGCTGGCGGACCGCGGCTTCGTCCTCCGTACGGTGACCGGGGCCGGGCACACCGTCCACCGGGACGACTTCGACGGGTTCATGTCCGCGCTGGACGGGTGGATCTGACGTACCGTTCAGACATGGACGACGCGTCGATGGACTCCGCGATGGTGGGACTGCTCGGCCGGGTGACCGGCACCGTCGGCCCCGGTCTCGTCGGCGAGGTGATCGTCCGGATCCGGGGCGGGGCCGAGCACTTCCTCGCCTACCCGGCGACGCCGAAGGAGCGGATCGAGACCGGAACGGTCGTGATGGTCATGGAACATCTCCCTCCACGCACCGTCTATGTCACAGCCGCGTACGACAGTTGACCGAACCGTTGAGTGTGCGCCCGTCACGGGCGCACACTCCCTTCACCGGGTCCGCTCGGCTCCGGTGAAGGGGGATCCTGCCCATGGGCATCGGCATTCTGGCGGGCGTCGTCGGCGGCGCCATCGTCGTCGTGATCACCGTGTTCAAGATGATGTGGCGCGTCGCGGAACCCAACGAGGCTCTGATCATCTCCGGTTCCAACCACAAGAACGAAGGCCTGGGCGCGGGAATGGGGTTCCGCATCGTCACCGGCCGCGGCACCCTCGTACTGCCCGGCGTCCAGGCGGTGCGCAAGCTGTCGCTCGACCTCAACGAGACGCAGTTGTCCGTCGAGTGCGTCACGCACCAGGGCATTCCGCTCAAGGTCCGCGGCGTGGTCATCTTCAAGGTCGGTGACGACTTCGTGTCGATCGCCAACGCCGCCCGCCGCTTCCTCGACCAGCAGAAGCTCATGTCCGAACGGGTGCACATCGTCTTCGCCGGTCATCTCCGCGCCATCGTCGGCGGGTTGACCGTGGAGGACATGATCCGTGACCGGGAGAAGCTGACCGGGCAGGCCCGTTCGGCCTGTGGCACGGAGATGGAGAAGCTCGGTCTGATCGTCGACTCGCTGCAGATCCACGAGATCGAGGACCCGACCGGCTACATCAAGAACCTCGCCGCCCCGCACGCCGCCGCCGTCCAGCGGGACGCGCGGATCGCGCAGGCCGAGGCGAACCGGCGGGCCACCGAGGCGGAGCAGCAGGCCGCGGCCCGCATGTCCGAGGCGACCCGCGACAGCGAGATCCTCCAGGCGGGCTACCAGGCCGAGCGCGACCAGGCCTCGGCCCGGGCCCGGCAGGCAGGCCCGCTGGCCGAGGCCGCCTCCCGTCAGGAGGTCGTCGTCCAGGAGACCCGGGTCGCCGAGCTGGAGGGACACCGCAAGGAGCAGCAGCTCCAGGCGGAGGTCCGCAAGCCCGCCGACGCCATGGCCTACGAGACCCGGACGCTCGCCGCGGCCGAACGCGACGCCCGTATCTCCGCCGCCGAGGCCGAGGCGAAGGAGACCGAGCTCGCGAGCGCGGCGAAGGCCACGGCCACGCGTCTCACGGGTGAGGCCGAGGCGGCGGCCCAGCACGCCAAGGGCCTCGCGGTGGCCGAGGCCACGCGGGCGAAGGGTCTGGCCGAGGCCGAGGCGATCAAGGCGCGTGCGGCGGCTCTCGCGGAGAACCAGGAGGCCGTCGTCGCCCAGCAGCTCGCCGAGCAGTGGCCGGAGATCGTCTCCGCCGGTGCCTCCGCGTTCGGGAACGTCGACCAGATGGTGCTGCTCAACGGCGCCGACGGCATGGCGGACGTGTTCGCGAAGGCGCTCACGATGGGCGGCACCGGGCTCGGTCTGGCCCGGCAGCTGCTCGCGACGATGAACCCGGCGGGGACGGCCGGGACGGCCGTGCCGGCTCAGCCGGCCGCCCCGGCGGAGGAGGGCGTGCAGATCGCCATCGGCGACGCGGAGTGACCGCGCGCCACGCGGGGTGAGGGATCGGGGCCCGGCGCCTGCACGGCGCCGGGCCCCGGTCACGTACCCCGTCGGCTCCCCGCCTCGGTCCGCGTCAGTTGTGGCCGAACTTTCGTTCCTTGCGGTGGGACGCGTGCTCCACCAGCGGCATCGTGGTCTCCCGCTTCGGAGCCGCCGCGGTCTGCTCCTTCGCCGCCGCCTCGGTGCGGTGCTCGTGACCGCCGGTACGGGCGCCCCGGTTCGTCCGGGTCTGCTTCTTGCCCACGATCGTGCCTCCCGTGAGGGGTGTCGGACTCTGGTCCGTATCCCCTCAGCCTGGCACGGGGGTGGGAAAGCCGCATGTCAGGGCGTGCGACTCAGGTCAGGGCGTGCGACCGAGGACCCGGGTGAAGGCGGCGAGGGTCCTGGTGCCCGCGGAGCGGTCGAGGACGGCGAAGACGACCTCCTCGAAGTGGCCGGCGAAGCGTCCGCCGCCGGTGAGGAGGGCCTTGAAGGCGCCGGCGACCTCCGCCGGGTCGTTCATGAAGACGCCGCAGCCCCAGGCGCCGAGGACGAGCCGGCGGTAGCCGGCCGCGGCCGCCGTCTCCAGGACCCGCTCGGCGCGGGAGGCCAGGGCCGCGGGCAGCTCGTGGGCGCGGTCGGGGGTGGTGCGGCGGACGACGCCCGCGTTGGGCGCCGGCGAGGTGAGGAAGCCGACCGTGAAGGGGTCGGCGAGCAGGGCTCCGCGGTCGTCACGGAAGACGGGGACGCGCGGGGAGTGGATGACGCGGTCGGTGTAGAAGGCGTCCCGCTCGGCACGGTGGTGGGCGTAGTAGGCGGGGGCGCGGAGCAGGGTGGCGTGGAGGGCGGAGGACCGGCACAGGGCCTCTTCCTGAGCCTGGGCGCCGTTGAGGTAGCCGCCGCCGGGGTTGCGGGCCGAGGCGAAGTTGAGGACGGCCACGGGGCGGGAGGCGTCGGCCCGGGTCATCCTGCGGGCCGCCTCCAGGCTGCTCTCGCCGGTGACGTCGAGGGTGGGCGTGCGGTCGGTGTCGGGGGTGACGGCGACGGGGCCGGGGCCGTGGAGGCGGGTTCCCGACAGGGCCGCGGCCAGGTCTTCGGCGAGGGAGACGGTTCGTCCGTCCGGGGCCCGGTAGTGGCCCGCGGCCACGATCTCCTCGGTCTGCCGCGCGATCGCGCGCAGTCGTGCGCTCATGCCGTCAGGATGATCGTTTCGTCGGCCGTGGGGCAACGGGATTTCGTCGGCTGTGGGGCAACGGGATTTCGCCGGGTGCGGGACGGGGGCGGGCTCGGGCGGGGCGGGCCGGGGCGGAGGGAAGGGGTTTCTGACGAACAGGGGCACAGGGGGAGCACGCGGGGCCTTTGGGGCGCTCTTGCATGCCGGTCGGAGGTGGCTTTAGGTGGAAGCAACGACTTCCCGGGGCGTGTCCCCATGACCTGGAGGTGCACGGATGGACCCGAGCGGCATACCGCGCGGTGGGCCCCCTCTCACCGAGGGAGAGGCGGAGGACCTGCTGCGATGTATCTGCTTCAAGACCGGCCCGCCCCGCACGGTGGGGGCGGAGCTCGAGTGGCTGGTGCACGACCTGCGGGACCCGCGGACGCCCGTACGGCCGCCGAGGCTCGCGGCGGCGGTCGACGCCGTGCGGTCGTTGCCACTGGTGTCGCTCCTGACCTTCGAACCCGGTGGGCAGCTGGAGCTCAGCTCGCGCCCGGCCGGTTCCCTCATGGAATGCCTCGACTCCCTCGCGGCCGACCTGCGGGCGGTGCGGGGCGCGCTGGGGCCGCTCGGTCTCACGCTCAGCGGGTACGGGGTGGATCCGTGGCTCGCGCCGCGCGAGAGGGTGCTGCACGAGCCCCGTTACGACGCGATGGAGACGGCGCTCGGCCGCACCGGCTCGGCCGGGCGGGCCATGATGTGCGACTCGGCCTCGGTGCAGATCTGTCTCGACGCGGGTGTCGAGGAGCCGGGGCCGCTGGGCTACGAGCGGCGCTGGCGGCTGGCCCATCTGCTGGGCGCGGTGCTGGTGGCGGCGTTCGCCAACTCGGCCGTGCACGGCGGCCGCCGGACCGGCTGGCGTTCGACGCGGCAGGCGCTGTGGGCGGAGCTCGACCCCGTACGGACGCTGGCGCCCCCGCCCGACGGCGAGCCGCGCACGGAGTGGACGGCTCACGTGCTCGACACCCCGGTGCTGTGCGTGCGGGCCGACGAGGGTCCGTGGGCGGTGCCGGAGGGGCTGACGTTCCGGGAGTGGTTGCGGACGGGTCTGCCCCGGCCGGCCGACGCGGACGATCTGCGCTACCACGTGACGACGCTGTTCCCGCCGGTGCGGCCCCGTGGCCATCTGGAGCTGCGGATGGTCGACGCGCAGCGGGGCGCCGACGGGTGGATGGTCCCGGTGGCCGTGACGACGGCCGTGTTCGAGGACGCGGCGGCGGCGGAGACCGTCTACCGGGCGCTCGAACCGCTCGGGAAGCGGGCCGGTTCGGGGCCCGCTCCGCGCAATCCGCTCTGGTCCGCGGCGGCCCGTGACGGTCTGACCGATCCCGAGCTGCACGCCGCCGCGCGGACCGTGTTCGCGGTCGCGCTCGACGCGCTGCCGCGGGTCGGGGCGAGTGGGACGGTGCGGCGCGCGGTCGCCGCCTTCCAGGAACGGTACGTGATCCCCGGGAGCTGCCCGGCCGACGAGCTCCAGGCGGTGACGTCATGACCGAAGGAACGGATCCGGAGGCCCTGCGCGAACGTGCCCTCGACGCGCTGACCGTGGCGCGGGCACGGACGGCGCTCCTCACGAACTGCGTGGAGGACGGCGAACTGACGGCGCAGCACTCTCCGTTGATGTCGCCGCTGGTCTGGGACCTGGCGCACATCGGCAACCAGGAGGAGCAGTGGCTGTGGCGGGCCGTCGCCGGGCGGGAGGCGCTGCGGCCCGAGATCGACTCGCTCTACGACGCGTTCGAGCATCCGCGGGCCACCCGCCCGTCCCTTCCGCTGCTCCCTCCCCGCGAGGCCCGCGCGTACGCGGCGGACGTGCGGATCCGGGTGCTCGACGTGCTGGAGAGCACTCCCCTGGAGGGGCGGCCGCTCCTCGACGCCGGTTTCGCCTTCGGGATGATCGCCCAGCACGAGCAGCAGCACGACGAGACGATGCTGATCACCCACCAGCTGCGGAAGGGACCTGCGGCGCTGTCCGCTCCCCCGCCGCCGGTGCGGCGCTCCGGGCCGCTGCCGGCCGAAGTGCTGGTGCCGGGGGGCCCGTTCACGATGGGGACCTCGGACGAGCCGTGGGCGCTGGACAACGAACGCCCGGCGCATCCCCGCCTGGTGCCCGCGTTCCACATCGACACCGTGCCGGTGACGAACGGCGCCTATCTGGCGTTCATCGCCGACGGCGGCTACACGGAGCGGCGCTGGTGGCGGCCGGAGGGCTGGGCGCAGATCCGGGAGCACTCCATCGGTGCGCCGCTGTTCTGGCGCCGGGAGGGCGGGCAGTGGCTGCGCCGCAGGTTCGGCGTGACGGAGCCGGTGCCGGAGGACGAGCCGGTGCTGCACGTGAGCTGGTACGAGGCGGACGCCTACGCGCGCTGGGCGGGCCGGCGGCTGCCGACGGAGGCCGAGTGGGAGAAGGCCGCGCGGTTCGACCCGGTGTCCGGGCGTTCGCGGCGCTATCCGTGGGGCGACGCCGATCCGGGTCCCGAGCACGCGAACCTCGGCCAGCGGCACCTGCGGCCGGCCCCCGCGGGGAGCTACCCGGAGGGCGCTTCGCCGCTGGGCGTGCGGCAGTTGGTCGGCGACGTGTGGGAGTGGACGGCGAGCGACTTCCTGCCGTACCCGGGGTTCACGGCCTTCCCGTACAAGGAGTACTCGGAGGTGTTCTTCGGCCCCGAGCACAAGGTGCTGCGCGGTGGTTCGTTCGCGGTGGACCCGGTCGCCTGCCGGGGCACGTTCCGCAACTGGGACCTGCCGGTGCGGCGCCAGATCTTCTCGGGCTTCCGGACGGCGCGCAGCGCGGAGCTCGACTGATGTGCCGTCACATCGCCTTCGTGGGCGATCCGGTGGCGCTCGGCGAGCTGGTCCTTCGGCCGGAGCACGCGCTGCTGCGGCAGTCGTGGGAGCCCCGTACGCAGGCCAGCGGCGTGGTGAACGCCGACGGCTTCGGTGTGGGCTGGTACGCGGAGGGCGATCCGGTGCCCGCGCGGTACCGGCGGGCCGGGCCGATCTGGGGCGACCTGTCGTTCGCGGACCTCGCCCGCGTGGTGCGCTCGGGGGCGGTGCTCGCCGCCGTACGGAGTGCCACGCTGCCGGGCGCGGACGGGGAGGCCGCGGCGGCGCCGTTCGCCGGCGGGCCCTGGCTGTTCAGCCACAACGGGGCGGTCGCCGGCTGGCCCGGCTCCATGGCCCCCCTGGCGGCCGCACTCCCGGCCGGGGAGCTCCTCTCCCTGGAGGCGCGGACCGACTCGGCGCTGTTGTGGGCCCTCGTGCTGCACCGGCTGCGGGCCGGGGACGCGCCCGGCCGGGCGCTCGCGGACACCGTGCGGGAGGCCGCCGCCGCGGCGCCCGGGTCCCGGCTGAACCTGCTGCTGACCGACGGCAGCACGATCGCCGCGACGACCTGGGGGGACAGCCTCTGGTACCTGACGGGTCCCGACCGGGTGGTCGTGGCCTCCGAACCGTACGACGTCGATCCGCGCTGGCGGGAGGTGCCCGGTCACACGCTCGTGACCGCCACCCGCACCGACGTCACCCTCACCCCGCTCAAGGAGCCGTCCGCGTGAGCACGTTCCAGCTGACCCGCACCCTCGCCCACGACGCCGCCGGCGCCGATCTGCGCGCCGACGTCCTGCACGGGCTGACGCGCTCCCCCAAGGAGCTGCCGCCGAAGTGGTTCTACGACGCCCGGGGCAGCAAGCTGTTCGAGGAGATCACCCGGCTGCCCGAGTACTACCCGACGCGGGCGGAGCGGGAGATCCTGGCGGAGCGGGCCCCGGAGATCGCCGCCGCCACCGGCGCGAGGACGCTGGTGGAGCTGGGCTCCGGCTCCTCGGAGAAGACCCGGTTCCTGATCGACGCGCTGCTTCCCGGTCTGGACAGCTACGTCCCCGTGGACGTGAGCGAGTCCGCGCTGACCGGGGCGGCCGAGTCGCTGCTGGCCGAGCGGCCGGGGCTGCGGGTGCACGCGCTGGTCGCCGACTTCACCCGGGGGCTCGGGCTGCCCGGGACGCCGGGGCCGCGTCTGGTCGCCTTCCTCGGCGGCACGATCGGCAACCTGCTGCCCGAGGAGCGGCGGACGTTCCTCCGCTCGGTGCGGGCGATGCTCTCGCCGGGTGACGCGCTGCTCCTGGGCACGGACCTGGTGAAGGACGAGGCGACGCTCGTCGCCGCCTACGACGACGCGGCCGGGGTGACGGCCGCTTTCAACAAGAACGTGCTGTCCGTGATCGACCGGGAGCTGGGCGCGGACGCCGACCCGGAGGCGTTCGACCACGTGGCGGTGTGGGACGCCGACCGGGAGTGGATCGAGATGCGGCTGCGCGCCCGCCACGCTCTCACCGTGAAGATCCCGGAGCTGGACCTCGTGGTGCCGTTCGCGGCGGGCGAGGAGATCCGTACGGAGGTGTCGGCGAAGTTCCGTCAGGCGGGTGTCCGGGCCGAGCTGGCGGAGGCGGACCTCGACCTGGACCGCTGGTGGACGGACGGTGCGGGCAGGTTCGCGCTGTCGCTCGCGATGGCGCGCTGAGCCGCGGCGGCGAGGGACTTCCGGTCCGGGTGCCGGGCGGCGGGTATCCGCTCCGGCAGCCGGACCTCCGCGGTGAGGCGGCGGGTGGTGACGACCCGCCACAGCGAGGCGCCGAGCGGGTCGTCGCCGACGTAGGCCGCCGCCCCGGCGGGCCGGTAGTCGATCCGTACGGGCTGGATGTCCGCCCCGGCGTCGAGCGCCGCCTGGAACGCGGCAGGCCGGAAGCGTCCGCCGGCCCGGCCGCACCAGGTCGACCCCTCGGGGAAGACGACGACCCGGCCGCCCGCCCCGAGCACCCCGGCGATCGCGCGTACGGCGCCGGGCAGGGCCCGGAGCCCGTCCCGGTCGAGGAACAGGGTCCCGCCGAGGGCGGCGAGCACTCCGAGGACCGGCCAGCCCCGCACCTCCGCCTTGGCGACCATCCGGCCGGGCAGCACGGCGGCCACCAGGGGGATGTCCAGCCAGGAGACGTGGTTGGCGACGATCAGGAGCGGGCCTTCGGCCGGGGCGGCGCCCGCGTACCGGACGCGTACGCCGAAGGCGCGGACCACGGCCCGTACCCAGGAGCGGACGAGGGCGAGCCGGGCGGCGGGCGGGAGCAGCACGGTGCCGGGTGCGAGGAGCAGGCCGAGGAGGACGGTGCCGGTGCCGGCGGCCAGCCGCAGGACGGCGAGGACGGCGCCGACGGCCCGGTGGTCGCCGCCGGTGTGCGGGTGGGCGGTGCAGCGGCCCGGGGTGCAGGGTGCCGTGGGGAGCCACGGCGAGGGTGCCGTGGGCCCGTTCACCGCGCCGGGGCGAGCGACAGGAAGTGCTGGAGGTAGCGCGGGTTGGTGCGGCGGAGCGAGAGCAGGACGTAGAGGTCGGCGACGCCGAAGTCGGGGTCGTGCGCGGGGGCGCCGCAGACCTGGGCGCCGAGGCGGAGGTAGCCGCGGAGCAGCGGCGGGAGCTCGGTGCGGCCTTCGGGGCGGGCGATGCCGTCGGGGCTCCACAGTTTGTGCGGGGTGACCCAGTACTCCTCGGGTGCGAGGTGCTTGGCCTTGACGGTGTCCCAGGTGGCGGCGGCGAGGGTGCCGCCGTCGGCGAGGGGCAGGGAGCAGCAGCCGGCGAGCCAGTCGTGTCCGGTGTCGGTCATGTAGCGGGCGAGGCCGGCCCAGATGAGGGCGATGACGGCGCCGTTGCGGTGGGCGGGGTGGACGCAGGAGCGTCCGACCTCCACGAGGTCGTGCCGGATGGGCGCGAGCCGGGTGAGGTCGAACTCGGACTCGGAGTAGAGGCGGCCCGCGACGGCGGCCCGCTCGGGCGGCAGGATGCGGTAGGTGCCGACGACCTCGCCGGTGGTCTCCTCCCGGACGAGGAGGTGGTCGCAGTACGCGTCGAAGGCGTCGCTGTCGAGGCCGGGCTCGGGCCCGTCGAGCCGGGCGCCCATCTCGCCGGCGAAGATCAGGTGGCGCAGCCGCTGGGCGGCCCGCACGTCCTCCTGGTGGCGGGCGAGGCCGACGACGTACCGGGGGGCGGGTTCCCGCTCGCCGGCGGGGACCGCGGGCTGCGCGGGGACGGCGAGCAGGGGCGTCGGCGCGGGGACGGCGAGCAGGGGCGTCGGCGCGGGGACGGCGGGCGGGGATGTCGGTGCGGGGACGGCGAGCGTGGGCGTCGGTGCGGTCATGGCGAACTCCTCCGGCGGACGGAAGCGGACGGGGCGGGCCGGGGCCGCTTGCGCGGTGGCCCGGCTCCCTACTTCTTCCGTGACCGGCTGGATTCGAGTTGACCGTCCGGGGGATCGCCGGTGTGCGAACGCTGAATGCTATTCGGCGAGCGTGTCCGTGATGGCGCCCGAGGCCTCCTCGGCGGCCTTCAGGGGGTCCTCGCCCATGAGGACGGCCGTCATGTACGGCTTGATGGGGTTGTCGCCCTCGACGCTGGCCCACTGAGGGGAGTTGGGGGTGGCCCGGCCACGTACGGCGCCCTTGGCCATGACGGCGGTGGCCTCCTGGTTGGCGACGACGGAGGCGAGGCTCTTCTTGTTGGGCACGTACCCCATGGTGCGGGCGAGCTCGGACTGCCACTTCTCGCCGGCGAGCGCCTTGACGACGTCGATGGCGGCGGTGCGCTGGGGGGCGTTCTCCGGGATGATCAGGTCGGAGCCGCCGGTGAAGACGGCGCAGGGCTGACCGGCCTTGGCGCCGGGTATCGGGAAGTAGCCGAGCTTGTCCTTGAGCGCCGGGTTGGCCTTGAGGATGGCGGCGACGGCGCTGGGGGTGGCGATGAGCTGGGCCACGTCGCCCCTGGCGAAGACGTCGGCCTGCGGCGGGTTCTGCTCGTCGGCGTTCTTGGGCCCCGAGCCGAGGGACTGGAGCTCCTTGTAGTAGGCCATGCCGCGCCGGGCGGCCGGCGACTCGAGCGCGCCGGTCCATTCGCCGCCCTTGTCGACGGCGAGCTCGCCGCCCTCGTCCCAGATGAAGCCGGCGAGGGTGTACCAGTCCTGTCCGGCCAGGTAGATGCCCTGGTTGCCGTCCTGGTTGAGCTTCTCGGTGTCGGTGAGCCACTCGGCGCGGGTGGCCGGCGGCTCGTCGATGCCGGCGTCCTGGAAGAGGTCCTTGTTGTAGATGACGATGCGGTTGGCGGCGTACCAGGGGATGCCGTACTGGGAGCCGCCGATGCTGCCGGGTTCGGCGAGGCCGGGCACCCAGTCCTCGCTGCCGAGGTCGCGCACCGACTCCAGGGTGAGGTCGAAGAGCTTCTCGGTGTCGGCGTACTGGGCGACCTGGGTGTTGCCGACCTCGATGACGTCCGGCCCGCCGGAGCCCTCGATGGCCTCGGTGACCTTCTTCCCGATGCCGGTCCAGTCCTGGATGGTGACCTCGAGTTCGACGTCGTCGTGCTCGTCCTCGTACGCCTCCGTGAAGCGCTTGAGGAAGTCCTCGCTGACGCTGTCCCTCATCAGCCAGATGCTGACGGTCTTCGTCTGGCCGCCTCCGCCCGGCAGCATCCCGCAGCCGGCGAGGGCGAGCGCGGTGACGGCTGCCAGGGGGCAGGCGAGATGGCGGTTCTTCACGTGGGTCACCTTCTGCGGTTCAGCACAGGGGCGTGCGGCATGGGGGGCTGACCCGACATGGGGGGACCGAACGGGGTGTTCGCGCGGGTATGTGGCCTGGATTCTGGTCTGGACCAACGGGATGGTCAAGTCCTGGACCATCCCGTTTCCGACCCGAGATCGGGCAGGCGGAACCCTTACCTTCGGTAGCCCCCGTGCGCCGCCCGGCCCCCGTCGTGTCGCGGGCCGACGCGCCCTGGGGCACCGTGGAGGGAACGCACCGAGAGGAGCTCCGCCCCCATGTCGAACCACACCTACCGCGTCACCGAGATCGTCGGCACCTCCACGGAGGGCGTCGACGAGGCCATCCGCAACGGCATCAACCGCGCCTCGCAGACCCTGCGGGGCCTCGACTGGTTCGAGGTCACCCAGGTGCGCGGCCACATCGTCGACGGCGCGATCGAGCACTACCAGGTCGGCCTGAAGGTCGGCTTCCGCCTGGAGGACGAGGTGGCCTGAGAAGCCCTCCCGTCCCCACCCTCCCCCGACCGGCCGTCCGACCGACCATCCGTCCGACCGCCGGCGGCAGCGGCCCCGCTCAGGTACGGCCCTCCTTCTCCTGGGCCTCCCGCAGCGCCTCGGAGGGCTCCGCCCACCGGGCGCGCACGACCCGGAAGCCGGCCGCCTCCGCCGCGTCGCACACCGCCGTGTCGTCGTCGACCAGCATCCTCACCGCGCGGTCGGCGGCGAGCCGGCGCAGGATCTCCACCTTGGTCACCCGGGCCGGCCGGAAGTCGCGGTTGCGCCGCATGTGGATCGCCCCCTCGGGCAGACCCTGCTCGGCGAGCCACACCGCGGTCGCCCGTCGGCACCGCTCCGGCCGCCCGGTCAGGTAGACCACCTCGCACTCCTCCGCCGCCTCGCGGCACAGCGCGACGCCCTCGTCGAGCGGCGGATCGTCCGGCGCCGCCGCGAAGAACGCCTCCCAGTCCTTGGGCCTGCGCTCCAGGAAGTGCTGGCGGTGCGCGGTGGCCGCCAGGGTGTTGTCGAGGTCGAAGACGGCCAGCGGCCTGTTGTCCGATGTCACGGGCCCCAGCGTAGGAGCCGCGGGGCCCCCGGGTCAGCGGGCGCGGGGCGGCGTGCGGACCGGCCGGGCCCAGCGGCCGGCCCGGGCGGGAGAATCATCTAAAATTGCCGCGGGCTGCGGCCGACCTCGATCAGGGAATCCCGGGGAATCGCGTGACCACCGCGTGTCACAGGGGTGTGCGGGACACCGTCTCCCCCGCCCACGAACAGAAGAACCCCGGGGAGAAGCGAGGTATGCCGGTGATCTGCGTCGGAGGCATGATCGGGATCGGCAAGACGAGCGTGGCCGAGCTGCTGGCCAAGGAGCTGGGCAGCGAGGTCTTCTACGAGAGCGTCGACGACAATCCGATCCTTCCGCTCTTCTACTCGGCGAGCCCCGAGGAGATCCAGGCGAACCGCTACCCCTTCCTGCTCCAGCTCTACTTCCTCCAGACGCGGTTCGCCGCCATCAAGGAGGCGTACAAGCAGGGCGACAACGTGCTCGACCGGTCCATCTACGAGGACTGGTACTTCGCCAAGGTCAACCACGAGCTGGGCCGGATCAGCTCCCTCGAGATGCGGGTGTACGAGGGGCTGCTCGAGGAGATGATGCGCGAGATCGACGGCCTGCCGTACCGCAAGGCACCCGATCTCATGGTCTACCTCAAGGCGGACTTCGAGACGGTCATGCACCGCATCGGGCTGCGGGGGCGCGACTTCGAGCAGGACGAGAGCCTCGTCGAGTACTACCGGACGCTGTGGTCCGGTTACGACGACTGGGTGCACGAGCACTACTCGGCCAGCGACGTCCTCGTCGTCGACATGAACAACACGGACGTCGTGCACAACCCGGAGGACGCGGCCCGTGTGGCGCGCGAGGTCAGGGAGGCCCTGGCGGAGGGCGGACGCCGCGTGCTCTGACCGGCGCCCGCCCGCTTGACGTCGGCTGTGCCGGGGCGGCGCCAGGAGGAGCGGCGAGCTCGGCCGGGCGTCCGGGTGCCCCCGCAGGAGCTGGTGGACCACCGAGGAACTCCGCGCCGGCGCAGGCCCGTTCGCCGTCCGCGGGCGGCGGTCCCGTCCTCAGCGATCGGAGCCGTGCGCGCGCTCCGTCCCACCGGGTCCGGTGCCGAGGTAGGCCTCGCGCACGGCGGGGTCGGCGTGGATCTCGGCGGGGGTGCCTTCGGCGAGGACGCGGCCGAGGTCGAGTACGACGACGCGGGAGCAGAGGTCCATCACGAAGGCCACGTTGTGCTCGACGAGGAGCACCGCGCAGTTCTTCTCGGAGGCCGTGCGGCGGATGAGTGCGGCGAGCCGCCGGCGCTCGTCGGGGGTGGTGCCGGAGGCGGGCTCGTCCAGGAGGAGGACGCGGGGCGGGTCGGCGAGGGCGCGGGCCAGCTCGACCGTCCGGGCCTGGCCGACGGGCAGGCCGCCCGCGTACGCGTCGGCGAGTGCGTCGATCCCGCAGTCCTGGAGCACGGCGGCGGCGCGCTGCCGGTGGCGGCGCGCGGCGGGGCGCACGCCGCCGCGCCAGTCCTGCGCGACGACGAGGTTGTCCGTGACGGTCAACTGACCGAAGAGCTGCTGGCGTTGGAAGGTGCGGCGGATGCCGTGCCGGGCGCGCCAGGACGGCGAGCGGCGGGTGATGTCCGTGCCGTCGTACGCGATGGCCCCGGCGTCCGGTCGCCGGATGCCCGACAGCACGTCGAAGAGCGTCGTCTTGCCCGCGCCGTTCGGGCCGATGAGACCGCAGATCTCGCCGGGGCGCACGGAGACGGTCACGCCGCGCAGGGCGCGGACGCCGCCGAAGCGGACGTCGATCCCGCTCGCGTGCAGCAGGGGGTAGTTCATCGGCGGGCTCCCGTCCCCAGGTAGGCCTCGGCGAGCCGGTCCCGGTCCACCGCGGACCGCGGGCCGGACCAGGCGATCTCGCCCTGGGCGAGGTACGCGACGGTGTCGGCGACGTCGAGCGCCTCGGCGGCCTTCTCCTCGACGAGGACGAGCGCGGTGCCGCGGGCGCGGAGTTCGGTCAGGAGGTGGAAGACCTCTTCCACGACGCGCGGGGCGAGGCCGAGGGAGGGCTCGTCGGCGACGAGGACGGCCGGCGGCCGCTGGAGGAGCGGGGCGAGGGCGAGGAGTTGCTGCTCGCCGCCGGACAGGGACCCGGCGACGACGGTACGGCGGGCGGCGAGCGCGGGGAAGCGCGCGAACACGGCGTCCCGGTCCTCGGCCTCCGTCAGCTGCAGGGCCAGGTTCTCCTCGATCGAGAGGCCGGCGAACACGCCCCGGCCCTCGGGGGCCAGCCGCACCCCGCGGCGGGCCCGGGCGACGGCCGCGTCGCGGGTGGCGTCCTCGCCCCCGACCCGTACGGCGCCGCCGGTGGGCCGGAGCAGTCCCGCCGCCACCCGGCAGAGGGTGGACTTCCCGGCCCCGTTGGGCCCGAGCAGCACCAGCACCTCGCCGGGGCGCACCGCAAGATCCACGCCGTGCAGCACGGGCGCGCCGCCGTACCCGGCGCGCACGCCGCTCAGCCGGAGCGCGCTCGGCGTCCCGGCGGGGTCGCCGCCCGTTCGCGGGGCGGTGTTCCCGGGGCCGGCGTCCGTTCCCGGGGCGGCGCTCCCGGGGTCGGCGGCGACCGGCTCGGGCGTACGCGCGAGGGGTGTACGCGCGAGGGGCGGTGCGGAGGGGCGGTCGTCCGCCCGCGTCGCGGCGCGCCGCGCCGCTCGTCTCGACGGGAGCGCGGCGCAGTACCCGTCCGGGTCGTTCGCCAGCGCGAGCCCCGCCAGGCCGAAGAGGATCACGGGGAGGTGGGCGGACTCCGTCACGTACGTCGTCATCAGGTGCGGGACCACGGCGAAGACCAGCCCCGCCACCACCGCGAACTGCGGCCTGCGCACGCCGGCGGCGACCACCACCGCCAGCCACACCAGCCCCGTCATCGCGGTGAAGTCCGTCGCCGTGATCCGGGTGTTGTACGAGGCGTAGAGCACCCCTCCGAGGCCCGCTAGGCCCGCGGACGCGGTGAACAGCAGGAGCTTCGTCCGCACCACCGACACCCCCGAGGCCGCGGCGGCCTCGGGGGCCGAGCGGACCGCGAGCACGGCCCGGCCCCAGCGGGAGCCGCGCAACCGGGTCAGCAGTGCGACGAGCACGGCGACGAGCAGCAGGAGGGCGAGCCCCATCGCCCGGTCGTCGGCCAGGTCCACGGGGCCGGCGACCGGCCGGGGTATCTCCCATCCGGTGTCGCCGTTGCGCAGCGGGCCGAGTTGGAAGAGCACCTGGTCCGCGAGGAAGGCGAGCGCGAGGGTGGCGAGGGCGAGTGATCTGCCGCCGAGCCGCAGGGCGGGCAGCGCGACGACCGCGCCGAGCAGCGCCGCCACCGCCGTGCCGACCGCGGCCGCGGCGACGAAGGGCCAGCCGTGGCTGAGCAGCAGTCCCGCGACGAGGGCGGCGGCGGTGACGAACGTGGCCTGGGCCAGGGACACCATCGCGCCGAGGCCGGTGACGACCGTGAACGACATGAACACGATCCCGATCGCGAGCCCTTGGGCGAGGATCCCGCTCCAGAAGGGGGTGGTGACGGTGTAGAACGCCGTGCCGAGCAGCACACCGGCGACGACCCAGGCGCCCCAGCGGCGGCCCCACCCCTTCCCCGCGAGGTAGTCGACCGGCGGCGGGTCCGCGGCGGCGGTGCCCGCCGCGCGCTGCCGCCGCACCAGGACGACGAGCCCGGCGAAGAGGATGAGGAACGGCACGGCCGTGCGGAGGCCGGTGATGTCGTCGGTGAACGACGCGTACCCCGCGACCAGGTTCTGGAGGACGCCGAGCCCGAGGCCGCCCGCGAAGGCGAGCGGCACCGACGTGAAGCGCCCGAGGACCGCCGCGGTGGCCGAGACGAACAGGAACAGCGTGTAGTCGTGTGCGGAGAGGCCGAGGAGCGGGGTCGCGAGGACGCCGGCGAGGCCCGCGAGACCGGAGGACAGCATCCACGCGATCGAGGACAGCCGGTCCGCGCTGATGCCCCGCAGCTCGGTCAGCGTGCGGTCGTCGACCGCCGCCCGCAGCCGCAGGCCGAGCCGGGTGTGCCGCATGAGGACCCACAGGGCGGCGGCCGCGAGGGCCGTGGTGATCCAGGTGATCAGCTGGTCGGAGTCGACGCCCACGCCGTCGACCGGCTGCCAGGACACGGCGGGGCTCGGCCCGACGCCCGGCAGCCCGAACTGGTTCTCGGCGGGCAGGACGGGGGCGCCGGCCCGCTCCAGGAGTTCGACCGCCCACCGCCCTGCCGCCGGCAGCGCGACCAGCAGACCGATCGTGGCCACGATCTGCGCCGTCTGCCCGACCCCGGCCAGCTTTCTGAACATGAGCCGGTCCAGGAGTCCGCCGAGGCCGGGCGCCACCACGCACACCAGCAGCAGCGCGGTGGGCACGGCCGGCCAGCCGAGGCCGGAGTGGAGCTCGTAGAACGCCAGCGCGCACAGGTAGGCGGTGGAGCCGTGCGCGAAGTTGAACACCCCGGAGGCGGAGTACGAGAGCACGAGGCCGGTCGCGAGCAGCGCGTACAGCGCGCCGGAGACCAGTCCGCTCAGGACGAAGCCCAGCAGGTCACCCACGTGGCGCGCCCCTCAGCCGAAGGGGATCGGCGGGTAGCACGTGAAGGGCACCGCCACCTCGTACCGCCCCTTGGACAGTCGGACGAGCGCCCCGCAGCCGAAGCTCTCCTTCTGCCCCTTGGGCTCGGCGCGGTCGCCCACGAGCGTGCCGCTGTCGGAGAAGCCGTCGGCGGCCTTCTGGAAGGACTCCGCGGTGAGGTCCTTGCCCGCCTTCCGGGCGATCGCGAGGAAGAGGTCGGCGCTCATGTACCCCGTCATCATGTGCATGTTCAGGGGGACGTCCTTGCCGCCGGCGGCCTTCCTGATGTCGTCCTTGAACTGCCGCATCGCGGGGCTGTCCGACTCGAAGGGCTGGAACTGCAGGAGCACGTGGACCCCGTCGAGGGCCTGCTTCGTGGCGTCCTTGGCGAGCAGCCCCGGGTCGTAGTCCGTGGGGTCGGTGAGGAGCCCCTTGTAGCCGGACCGCTTGAGCGCGGTGAACAGGCCGATGTTGTACGGCGTCTGCATCACGGAGACCACGGCGTCGGGCGCGCCGCCGCCGGGGCCGGAGCGGAGGATCTCCTTGGTGTACGCGGACCAGTCGCTGGGCATCGAGGTCGCCGGGACCACGGCCTTGGCGTACGGGACCTGGAAGCCGGCCGCCTTGAAGCCCTGGGTGAAGGTGCGGATGCCGAACCTGCCGGCGTCGTTGTCGCCGGCGATCAGCGCGACCGACTTTCCGCGCGCGCCGCCGAGGACGGCCGCGAGGCTCTCGGGCCAGGTCTGGTTGAGCGTGCCGCCGGGGGTCGGGACGAGGCAGCCGTTGAAGCCGTAGAGGTACGCCGGCCCGCAGAACGAGGGGAGCGTCCCCCAGCCCACGGTCGGGACCTTCCGGCCGTCGAGGAAGTCCGCACCGGCGAAGGTGACCGAGCTCATGGGGGCGACCGCGAAGACCTCGTCCTGCTGGACGAGCTTGCGGGCCGCCGCCAGGTTCCTGGCCGGGTCCTGGCCGTCGTCCTCGGCCCCCAGGTACCGGATCTTCCGCCCGTTGACGCCGCCCTCGGCGTTGGCCCGGTCGTAGCGGGCCCGGGCGCCGAGATCGGTGTCCTTCTTGGAGTAGCCGCTGGCGGTCGTCATGGAGACGATGCCACCGACCTTGATCGTGTCGGCGGTCACTCCGCGTACGGACGAGGGCGTACTGCCGCCGCTGGAGGCGGAGTTGCAGGCGGTGACAAGGAGCAGGGCGAACGCGGCGGCGATGACGCGCAACGGTCGAGGCACGGGCGATCCCTCCGTCGGGTGACCGCATTCTGTGAGCGAACCGATGAACCGTCAATGACTGATGCAGCATCATTTGATGATCTGTCAGAAATGCCGGAGCGCTGCCCGGGAATCCCTCCCGGCCCCGCGCGGTTCACCCTGCGTGAGCACTTTCCCCGACGGCATCCGCTTCTCCGTCCTCGACCGCTCCCGCACCCGGGAGGGCGAGGACGCCCCCCGCGCGCTGCGCGCCACCGTGGACCTCGCCCGGGAGGTGGAGGCCCTCGGCTACCACCGGTTCTGGGTGTCGGAGCACCACGGCGTGCCCGGGGTGGCCGGTTCGGCGCCGACGGTCCTCGCCGCCGCCGTGGCGGCCGCCACGTCCGCCGTCCGGGTGGGCACCGGCGGGGTGATGCTCCCGAACCACCGGCCGCTGGTCGTGGCCGAGCAGTTCGGCGTCCTGGAGTCGCTGTTCCCGGGCCGGATCGACATGGGCGTCGGGCGTTCGGTGGGCTTCACGGACGGCGTGCGGCGGGCCCTCGGGCGGGACAAGGACGAGGTCGACCGGTTCGGGGAGCAGCTCGCGGAGCTCCTCGGCTGGTTCACCGGCGAGCGGACGGCGCACCCGCAGGTGCACGCCCGGCCGGCGGAGGGGCTGCGGGTGCCGCCGTTCGTCCTCGCCACGGGCGAGGGCGCGGCCATCGCCGCCTCCGCGGGCCTGCCGCTGGTCATCGGGGACCTGCGGAGCCGGGACCGGCTGCTGGCCGCCGTGGACACCTACCGCTCCGGCTTCCGGCCCTCCCCGTGGGCCGCCGAGCCGTACGTCGTCGTGGCCGGCACGGTCGCGGTGGCGGCGACGGAGGCCGAGGCCCGGCGGCTGCTCGTGCCCGAGGCCTGGTCCCTGGCGTACTCGCGCACCCGCGGCGTCTTCCCGCCGCTCGACGCGCCCGAGCGGATCGAGGCCCTGCCCATGACGGAGAAGCAGCGCGGCTTCTACGAGGCGGGGCTGCGCGGCCATGTGCACGGCACGGAGGAGCAGGTGGCCGCGGCCCTCGCGGAGGCCGTGGCGGAGACCGGGGCGCAGGAGGTGCTGGTCACCACGAGCACGTACGACCGGGCGGCCCTGAGCGCCTCGTACCGGGGGCTCGCCCGCGCCGTCGGCCTGACGCCGCGACCGTGACACCGAGACCCCGCCCACCAGGGCAAACGGTCGCCAGTGGCTAAAATCGGACCATGCACGACAACCCCCACGATCCGTACGTCCGCGTCCGCGGCGCCCGTGAGCACAACCTCGCCGGGGTGGACGTCGACATCCCCCGGGACGCGCTCGTGGCGTTCACCGGCGTGTCCGGCTCCGGCAAGTCCTCCCTGGCCTTCGGCACGATCTACGCGGAGGCGCAGCGGCGGTACTTCGAGTCGGTGGCGCCGTACGCGCGGCGGCTGATCCACCAGGTGGGGGCGCCCGCGGTCGGCGAGATCACCGGGCTGCCGCCGGCGGTCTCGCTGGAGCAGCGGCGCTCCTCGCCGAACGCCCGCTCCTCGGTCGGTACGGTGACCACCCTGTCGAACTCCCTGCGGATGCTGTTCTCCCGGGCCGGGCGCTACCCGGAGGGCGCGGAGCGGCTCGACTCGGACGCCTTCTCGCCCAACACGGCAGCGGGCGCCTGCCCTTCGTGCCACGGCCTGGGGCTGGTCCACGAGACCAGCGAGGAACTCCTCGTCCCCGACCCTGACCTGTCGATCCGTCAGGGTGCCGTCGCGGCTTGGCCCGGTGCCTGGCAGGGGAAGAACCTGCGGGACGTGCTCGACACGCTCGGCCACGACGTGGACCGGCCGTGGCGGGAGCTCGACGCGAAGGACCGGGAGTGGATCCTCTTCACGGAGGAGCAGCCGGTCGTCACGGTGCATCCGGTACGGGAGGCGGGCCGGATCCAGCGGCCGTACCAGGGCACGTACATGAGCGCACGCCGCTATGTGATGCGGACCTTCTCCGACTCGAAGAGCCCGTCCCTGCGGGCGAAGGCCGAGCGGTTCCTGACCAGCGCGCCCTGCCCGGTGTGCGGCGGCGGCCGGCTGCGGCCGGAGGCGCTCGCGGTCACCTTCGGGGGCCGGAGCATCGCGGAGCTCGCGGCGCTGCCGCTGACGGCCCTGGCCGCGCTGCTGTCGGCGAAGGCGGACAGCAGGACGGCCGACACGCCCGATGGCACGGCAGGCGGCACGGCAGACGGAACGACCGGCGGCACGACGGTGGACGACGGGGAGACCGCGCGGGTGCTCACCGGCGACCTCGTCGCCCGGATCGCCACCGTCACCGAACTCGGCCTCGGCTACCTGAGCCTGGACCGGGCCACCCCCACCCTGTCGAGCGGGGAGCTCCAGCGGCTGCGGCTCGCCACCCAGCTCCGCTCCGGGCTCTTCGGCGTGGTGTACGTGCTCGACGAACCGTCCGCCGGTCTGCACCCCGCCGACACGGAGGCGCTGCTCGTGGTCCTCGACCGGCTCAAGGCGGCCGGCAACTCCGTCTTCGTCGTCGAGCACCACCTCGACGTCGTCCGGCACGCCGACTGGCTCGTGGACGTCGGACCGCGCGCCGGAGTGCACGGCGGGCGGGTGCTGCACAGCGGTCCGCCGAGCGGACTCGCGGACGTCGAGGCGTCCGCGACCCGGCGGTTCCTCTTCGACCGGGCGCCCGCGCCCGCGCGGGAGGTCCGCTCCCCCGCCGGCTGGCTGCGGACCGGTCCGGTCACCCGGCACAACCTCCGGGCGGTGGACGCGGCCTTCCCGGTCGGCGTCCTCACGGCCGTCACCGGGGTCTCGGGGTCCGGCAAGTCGACCCTGGTCGGCGCGCTGACCGAAGGGGTCTCCGGCGCGGGCCGGCTCGTGACGGTGGACCAGCGGCCGATCGGCCGCACCCCGCGCTCGAACCTGGCCACGTACACGGGACTGTTCGACGTGGTGCGGAAGCTGTTCACGGAGACGGAGGAGGCGAAGGCCCGCGGTTACAAGGCGGGGCGGTTCTCCTTCAACGTGTCCGGAGGTCGCTGCGAGACCTGCCAGGGCGAGGGCTTCGTCTCGGTGGAGCTCCTCTTCCTGCCGAGCACGTACGCGCCCTGCCCGGACTGCCGCGGCGCCCGCTACAACCCGGAGACGCTCCAGGTGCGGCTGCGGGGGCTGACGATCGCCGAAGTCCTCGACCTGACCGTCGAGTCGGCCGCCGCGTTCTTCGCCGACACGCCCGCGGCCGCCCGGAGCCTGACGACGCTGCTCGACGTGGGCCTCGGCTATCTGCGGCTCGGGCAGCCGGCCACCGAGCTGTCCGGGGGCGAGGCCCAGCGCATCAAGCTGGCCTCCGAGCTCCAGCGGCCGCACCGCTCCCCCACGCTGTACGTCCTCGACGAGCCGACGACCGGACTGCACCCGGCCGACGTCGAGGTCCTGATGCGCCAGCTCCACGGCCTCGTGGACGCCGGCCACTCGGTGGTCGTCGTCGAGCACGACATGGACGTCGTCGCCACCGCGGACTGGGTCGTCGACCTCGGCCCCGGTGGCGGCGACGAGGGCGGCCTGGTGGTGGCCGCGGGTCCCCCGGACCAGGTGGCGCGGGCGGCGGGCAGCCGCACCGCGCCGTACCTGGCCCGGGCCCTGGGCCTCGACGGACGGTCGTGAGACAGCTGCTACGGGGTCAGGCCGCCGTGTCGAAGGTGTAGTGGCGGGTGTGGTCCAGCATGTCCGCCGGGGTCACGTCGTTCCACGGGCGCATGGTGTCGCCGAGGTCGACGACGTTCGGGGTGCCGGCCGCCGGCAGGTACGTCGACCGGGGGTGGCAGGCCTGCCAGTCGGCCCACAGCTTGTCGACGAACGCGTGGTGCATCCAGAACACCGGGTCGTTGGGCGAGACCCCGGTGCCCATCTGGCCGCCGACCCAGACGTGGACGCGGTTGTGGAGGTTCACTCCGCGCCACCCCTCCAGGTGGTTGCGGAAGCCGTCCGACGAGCTGTTCCAGGGCGCCGTGTCGTAGGTCTCCATGGCGAGGACGGAGTCCACCTCGGCGCGGGTGGGCAGCTGGCGGCCGCCCGCGCCGAGGTCGCGCCGGAGGAAGTCGCGCCCGTCCACCCGGACGTTGATCGTCCAGCGGTTGCCGGAGCGGGCGAACGGGCCGTCCGTCACCCGGCCGTCGCGGGCCCGCCCGGTGCCGCCGAGGAAGTCGGGCGCCCAGAGGGACGAGCGGGAGGTGCGGTCGGCCGTCCAGTCCCAGTAGGGGAGGGTGACGGCCGGGTCGACGGACCTCAGTGCCTCCTCGAACTCTATGAGGAAGCGCCGGTGCCACGGCAGGAACGAGGGCGACCGGTGGCCGACGCGGTCGCCGCTGTCGGTGTCGCCCATGATGAAGGCGTTGTGCGTGGTGACGAAGGTGTCGTACCGCCCGGAGCGCTTGAGCTCCAGGAGCGCGTCGACGAAGCGCCGCTTCTCGTCGGCGGTGAGGGTGGCCTGGTTCTTGCGTACGGTCATGGTGGTGCCGCTCCGGATCGGATCAGGTGAGGGTGAGGGGTACGAGCGGGGCGCCCTGGAGTTCCCGGACGGCCGCGCGGGCCAGCGCCTTGGGCGTGGCGACGGGCTCGTAGTGGTTGATCACGCTGATCCAGGTGCCGTCCGCGTTCCGCATGACGTGCAGTTCCCGGCCGTCGATCGTCACGGAGTAGCCGCCTCCGTGGTGTCCCCCGTGGTGGCCGCCGCCGTGCGAGGGCCCGCCCCGGATGCGGCGGCCCTGGTAGACCTCGTCGAAGGAGGCGGGGTCGGGGCCGGCCGCGGGAGCGGCGGCCCGGGGTGCGGCGGCGGCGTGGCCGGCCAGGGCGAGGCCCGCGGCGGCGCCTGCCGCGCCGGCCGCGACGCCGAGGGCCCGGCGGCGGGTGATGCTGGACATGAAACCCCCAAATGGTCTGTGCGACCGGGGGGTCTGGTCGTGTACCCCCCGGTGGTCCTCATCAGTACCCGGGGGTGTCGGCGCGGCGGAAATCCCGTACGACCGGTTGGCCGTGAAGCGGACAACATGCCACGGTAAGTACAGGTTTGAACGGAGTTGATCTTGCTGTCGCACGCGACAGGAGCACCCCGGAGCGAAGATCTTACGGAGAAGATGATCTTTCTCTGGACGATCTTCGGTTCCGGGGTGCGCGGTGTGGGCCGGCCCACGCGGCCAGACTGTCCTGAAACGGCCTCAGCCCCGGGGAGCCTTCCGTCGCGCCCGCAGCCACTCCCTGTTCATCGCCGCGATCGACGGCAGGGGGATCCCCTTCGGGCACGCGGTCGCGCACTCCCCCGTCAGCGTGCAGCCGCCGAAGCCCTCGGCGTCCATCTGGGCGACCATGTCGAGGACGCGGGTCTCCCGCTCGGGCGAGCCCTGCGGCAGGACGTTGAGGTGGTTGACCTTCGCCGAGGTGAAGAGCATGGCCGAGCCGTTGGGGCAGGCCGCCACGCAGGCGCCGCAGCCGATGCACTCGGCGTGCTCGAAGGCGGAGTCCGCGTCGGCCTTGGGCACGGGGGTGGCGTGCGCCTCGGGGGCGGCCCCGGTGGGGGCGGTGACGTAGCCGCCGGCCTGGATCACGCGGTCGAAGGCACTGCGGTCGACGACGAGGTCCTTGACCACCGGGAAGGCGGACGCGCGCCAGGGCTCGACGTCGATCGTGTCGCCGTCGCGGAAGGAGCGCATGTGGAGCTGGCAGGTCGTGGTGCGCTCGGGGCCGTGGGCGTCGCCGTTGATGACGAGGCTGCACGCCCCGCAGATGCCCTCGCGGCAGTCGTGGTCGAAGGCCACGGGGTCCTCGCCGCGCAGGATGAGGTCCTCGTTGAGGGTGTCGAGCATCTCCAGGAAGGACATGTCGGCGGAGATCCCGTCCACCTCGTAGGTGGCCATGGCGCCCTCGGCGCCGCCGTTCTTCTGGCGCCAGACGCGCAGGTTGAGCCTCATGCGTAGCTCCGCTGGGTGGGGTGGACGTACTCGAACGCGAGGTCTTCCCGGTGGAGGACGGGAGCGCCGGCGCCGCCGAACTCCCAGGCCGCCACATAGGCGAACTCCTCGTCGTCGCGGGCGGCTTCGCCGTCGGGGGTCTGGGACTCCTCGCGGAAGTGGCCGCCGCAGGACTCGGCCCGGTGGAGCGCGTCGAGGCACATGAGCTCGGCGAGTTCCAGGTAGTCGACGATCCGGTTGGCCTTCTCCAGGGACTGGTTGAACTCCTGTCCCGTGCCGGGGACCTTGATCCGGCTCCAGAACTCCTCCCGGATCTTCGGGATCCGGTCGAGGGCGGTGCGCAGGCCCGCCTCGGTGCGGGCCATGCCGCAGAACTCCCACATGAGTTCGCCGAGTTCGCGGTGGAAGGAGTCGGGGGTGCGGTCCCCGTCGACGGCGAGGAGGAGGTTCAGCCGGTCCTCGGTCTCGGCGAGCACCTCCCGCACGGCCGGGTGCTCGTCGGTGACGGGCTCGGCGTGGGGGTGGCGGGCGAGGTAGTCGTTGATGGTCGCCGGGAGGACGAAGTAGCCGTCGGCGAGGCCCTGCATGAGGGCGGAGGCGCCGAGCCGGTTGGCCCCGTGGTCGGAGAAGTTGGCCTCGCCGATGGCGAAGAGGCCGGGCACGGTCGTCTGGAGGTCGTAGTCCACCCAGAGTCCGCCCATCGTGTAGTGCACGGCCGGATAGATCCGCATGGGGACCTCGTACGGGTTCTCGGCGGTGATCCGCTCGTACATGTCGAAGAGGTTGCCGTACTTCTCCTCGACCGCTCCCCGGCCCATGCGCCGGATGGCGTCGGCGAAGTCCAGGTAGACGCCCTGGCCGCCGGGGCCCACCCCCCGGCCCTCGTCGCAGACGTTCTTCGCGGCGCGGGAGGCGATGTCACGGGGGACGAGGTTGCCGAAGGAGGGGTAGATCCGCTCCAGGTAGTAGTCGCGCTCGTCCTCGGGGATGTCGGCGGCGGGGCGGGTGTCGCCCTTGGCCTTGGGGACCCAGATGCGGCCGTCGTTGCGCAGCGACTCGCTCATCAGGGTCAGCTTGGACTGGTGGTCGCCGGTGCGCGGGATGCAGGTGGGGTGGATCTGGGTGAAGCAGGGGTTGGCGAAGTACGCGCCGCGCCGGTGGGCCCGCCAGACGGCGGTGGCGTTGGAGTTCATGGCGTTCGTCGACAGGTAGAAGACGTTGCCGTAGCCGCCGCTGGCGAGGACGACCGCGTCCGCGTAGTGCGTGGAGATCTCGCCCGTGACCAGGTCGCGGGCGACGATGCCGCGGGCCCGCCCGTCGACGACGACCAGGTCGAGCATCTCCGTACGGGCGTGCATCTCGACGTTCCCGGCGGCGATCTGCCGGGACAGCGCCTGATAGGCGCCGAGCAGCAGCTGCTGGCCGGTCTGGCCGCGGGCGTAGAAGGTGCGGGAGACCTGGACGCCGCCGAAGGAACGGGTGTCGAGGAGTCCGCCGTACTCACGGGCGAAGGGCACGCCCTGGGCGACGCACTGGTCGATGATCTCGACGGAGATCTGGGCGAGGCGGTGGACGTTGGACTCGCGGGCGCGGAAGTCGCCGCCCTTGACGGTGTCGTAGAAGAGCCGGTGGATGGAGTCGCCGTCGTTGCGGTAGTTCTTGGCGGCGTTGATGCCGCCCTGGGCGGCGATGGAGTGGGCCCGGCGCGGGGAGTCCTGGAAGCAGAACTGGACGACCTGGTAGCCCTGTTCGGCGAGGGTGGCGCCGGCGGAGCCGCCCGCGAGGCCGGTGCCGACGACGATGATCCGGTGCTTGCGGCGGTTGGCGGGGTTGACCAGCTTCGCCTGGAAGCGGCGGGTGTCCCAGCGCTCGGCGACGGGTCCTTCGGGTGCCTTGGTGTCGGTGATCGGCTCGCCGGTCACGTAGTCGAGGTAGCTCATGGTCAGCTCACCACTCCGGTCATGACGGCGACGGGGACGGAGACGAAACCCGCGGTCAGGACGAGCGCGAGGGTGTTCGCGAGGGCCCGCAGCAGGCGCTCGCGGCGGGCGTTGCCGACGCCGAGGGTCTGGGCGGCGCTCCAGAAGCCGTGGCGGACGTGCAGGCCGACGGCGAGCATGGCGACGATGTAGACGACGTTGCCGTACCAGGTGGAGAAGGTGTCGACCACGTTCTGGTAGGGCTTGCCCTCCTCGAAGCCGCCGGGGTGGACGGTGCCGGTGGTCAGGTCGAGGACGTGCCAGACGATGAAGAGGGCGAGGACGATCCCGCCCCAGCGCATGGTGCGGGTGGCGTACGAGGCGCGCCTGCGGCGGTGGACGTACGCCGTGGGGCGGGCCTTCAGGTCGCGCCGGCTGAGCTGGTACGCGGAGACGGCGTGCGCCACGACGGCGGCGACCAGCACGATCCGGACGAGCCAGAGGGCCCACTCGTGGTGCAGGACGGGGGCGCCCATGACCCGCAGCCAGTGGCCGTAGGCGTTGAACTCCTCGGGGCCGAAGAAGACCTTCAGGTTGCCGGCGACATGGGCGACGAGATAGCCGAGCATGATCAGCCCGCTGACGGCCATGACCGTCTTCTTGCCGAGGGTCGACGACCAGAATCCGCGTGACGGTGTGGGGGACGGCGGGCGGCCCGCCGTGCGGTCCCTCGTGGGTGCCAGAGCCATGCGTACGACGCTAGGGCCGAAGGACCCGAGAGGTCCAAGACATGGTCCGGCTGATCTCGATAGGTCGCGCCTATCCATATCGCCTACGCTGGGACCATGCAGTTCCAGCAGCTCCTCTACTTCGTCGCCGTCGCCGAGACCCGCCACTTCACCCGGGCCGCCGAGCGCGTCCACGTCTCGCAGCCCTCGCTCTCCCAGCAGATCAAGGCGCTGGAGCAGGAGTTGGGCGCGGAACTCTTCAGCCGGGCCCGCGGGAACATCACGCTCACCGACGCCGGCGAGGCGCTGCTGCCGCTCGCGCGCCGCATCCTCGCCGACACCGAGACGGCCCGCCTCGAAGTGCAGGAGCTGGCCCAGCTCAAGCGGGGCCGGGTGAGGCTCGGTGCGACGCCCAGCCTGTGCACGGGCCTGCTGCCGGACGTCCTGCGCACCTTCCACGACCTGCACCCGGGGATCGAGCTGCTCATCGAGGAGGGCGGTTCGCACGACCTCGTACGGGAGCTGGCGCGCGGAGCGCTCGACCTGGCGCTCGTCGTGCTTCCGCTGCCCTCCCCGTCACCGGCGCTGACCACGGTCGAGCTGCTCCGGGAGGACCTCGTGGTGGTCTCCAGCGCCTCGGCCCCGCCGCCGCGCCGGCCGGTGCGCATCACGGACCTGCGCGACCAGCCACTCGTCATGTTCCGCCACGGCTACGACCTGCGGGAACTCACCGTCGGGGCCTGCCGGGCGGCCGGCTTCGAGCCCACCTTCACCGTGGAGGGCGGCGAGCTGGACGCGGTCCTCGGTTTCGTACGGGCCGGCCTCGGGCTGGCGGTGGTGCCGACGATGGTCGCGGCGCGCGCCGGCCGCGACCTGCGGGTGACGGCCCTGGCCCGGCCCGGCCTGCGCCGCACCATCGCCCTGGCCCACCGCAGCGACGTGGCGCCGCCGAGGGCGGCGCGTGAGCTCCAGCGGCTGCTCATGGCCTCCCGCCGGGGCGCCTGACGCCCCCGGCCGTCACCGGCCCGGGGCCTCTCCGGCGGATCCGGGGCGGACGGCGCGGACGAGGGCGACGGCCTCGTCCGTACGGCCCGCGCCGCAGACACGGAGGATCTCGGCGAGTCCGGGGTGGTCCGCGTCGAGGAGTCGGGCCGCGTCGAGGATGTCGAGGGCGCTCGCGCGACCGGTGAGGAGCTCGCGCAGGCGCAGGGCGAAGCGCAGGTCGGAGTCGGGGTCCGCCGGAGGGGTCTCGCCCGCCTGGTGCGGGGTCACGGCGGCACCGAGGGAGTCCTGGCCCGGCGTCCTGCTGGCACGGATCTCGACGAGGGCCCGGGGTGCGTCCCCGGCCGGCACCCCTCCGGCGCGGACGCCCTGGGCGAGGTGGAGGACGGCGGAGAGCCGGGCGGCGGCGTCGGGGTTGGCGATCCTCGCGCGCTGCCCGCGCATGACGAGGCTCAGCATGGCGGGGGAGATTCCCAGGGTCTCGGCGAGTCCGGACTGGGTCAGGCCGAACAGGCCGCACACGTCCCGGCAGAGGTCGCCGAGCGGAGCTCCGTACCACTGGCGCTGGAGCTCCTGGTTGCGGGCGACGGTGGTCTCGTCCATGCACAGGACGCTAGGGCGGCAATTGACACTTGTCAAAGGGAGTTTTCATATGTCAATCTCCTCGCCGGAAGGCACGACCTCACCCACCCTCACTGATGGGACGTCACCATGACCTGGAAGCGCACCACTTCGCTCGCCGCCGTCGCCGCCCTCGCCGTCCTCGGACTCACCGCCTGCCAGTCGGAGGGCGGCGACGCCAAGGGCGGCGCCACCGCCACCGCGACCACCCAGGCCCCGGCCGACGGCTCCGGCGGCGCCGGCACCGCGACCCCGGACGCGCCCGCCGACGGCGTGAAGAAGCCGGACGACCTGCCCGCCGACCTGCCGCTGCCGTCCGGGGAGCTGACGTCCGTGACCGGCGACACCGGCGGCTACGTCATGACGTACGCCGCCACGGACCCGAAGGGCGTCCTCGCCGAGTACCGCAAGGCCCTGGAAGGCGCCCAGTACACGGTGGTGGACATCGCGGGCGTCTTCACCGCCACCTCGGACAAGACCTCCGTCTCGGTCGTCACCACCGCCGACACCGTCGTCCTCACGCTGGCCACCCTCTGACCCGCCGCGCCGCGGAGGTACTCTGCGGCGCATGGAAGCAGGGGGGATGCTCGCCGGGCGGTACCGGCTCGTGGCGCCGGTGGCACGCGGAGCGCAGGGCGCGGTGTGGCGGGCCGTCGACACGCACGGCGGCACGGAAGTGGCCGTGAAGGTGTCAGGGAGCGCGGACCTGGAGTCGTTGCTGCGGCTCGTCTGCGAGCAGTCGGTCCGTCTCGGCCACCCCCATGTCCTCACCCCCGTCGACTGGTTCGTCCGCGAGGGCGAGGCCTGGCTGGTGCTGCCGCTGGTACGCGGCGGCACCCTCGCCGGACTCCTCGCCGACTACGGCGAACTCCCCATCGAGGCAGGGCTTTTGATCGCCCAGCAGCTGATGGAGGCACTGGTCGCCGTGCACGGGGCGGGGCTCGTGCACCGTGACGTGAAGCCCTCCAACCTGCTGCTCGCGGCGAGCGGACCCGGCCGCCCGTTCCTGTACCTGAGCGACTTCGGCCTGGCCCGGGTGCTGCCCCATCTGCGGCTCACCTCGACGAGGTTCGTCGCGGGCACCCCGGACTACCTGGCCCCGGAGGTCCGCGCCGGGTCGGGCGGCGGTCCCGAACAGGACGTCTACGCGGCGGGGCTCGTACTCCGCGAACTCGGGGCGCCCGAAGCCCTCGTGGCCGCGATGACCGCCGACGCCCCCGGCGACCGTCCGACGGCTCGCGAGGCCCGCGACGAACTGGCCCGCCGCCGGGCCGCCTCGGGACCCGTGCGGTGGCCCGTCCTGTGGGACGGCGAACCCTTCCTGATTCCGGACCAGTTCACGGACGAACCACTGCCCCGGGTGGAGCCGCCCCGGCCCGCCGCGCCGGCCTCCACCCCGTCCGTGCCCGCCGCGCCCGCGTTCGCGCAGGCGGCAACGCCCCCGGCGGTGCGCCGTCGCCGGGGGCGGGTGGCGCTCGGGGCGGCCGTCCTGGGGGCCGTGGCCCTCACCGCCGCCGCGATGACGGCCTTCGCCGCGCTCACCTCTGAGGCAGGGGCCGGAGGCGCTCCGGCCGGCTCCTCGCCGGCCCCGGTCCGCACGGTGCCGCCCCACGCCGAGGAGGGGCCTCCCGACCCCGCGGGACCCGCCGTGTTCGCCCCGTGCGCCCCGGAGGAGGCGCTCGCCGTCTCCTTCAGCCCCGAGGGGTACCTCCTGGTCTGCGACCACGTCCCGGCCACCGCCCGCTACGAGTGGACCCCGCAGCTCTCCGAGGAGTACTAGGCCCTGTCCGGGTCGGGGGCCGCCGGGTTCAGACCGCGTCCGCCAGGAGGAGGGAGTGGATGCGGTCCGGGGCGCCGGGGCGGGCGTAGTACCAGCCCTGGGCGGTGTCGCAGCCGAGGTCTCGGAGCTGGCGGGCCTGGGCCCCCGTCTCCACGCCCTCGACCGTGACGGCGAGCTCCAGGCTGTGGGCCAGGGAGACGATCCCTTCGACGATCTTCAGGTCGACCGGGTCCACGGGGTGCTGCTGCATGCCCCGGGTGAAGGAGCGGTCGAGCTTGAGGACGCTCACCGGAAGCCGGCGGAGGTTGGCGAGGTTCGAGTAGCCGGTGCCGAAGTCGTCGAGCGCGATGTCGACGCCCATCTCGGCCAGCTGCCGCAGCGGCTTCAGGAGGTCCTCGTCGGCGCCGATCAGGGCGGACTCGGTGACTTCGAGGCAGAGCGCGCCGGGTTCGAGTCCCGAGCGCTCCAGGACGTCGACGGTGTCGGCGACCAGACGCGGATGGTGCAGCTGGGTCGGCGAGAGGTTCACGTTGATCCGCAGCGGGCCGCCGTCGGCGTGCCGGGTCTGCCAGAAGCGGGCCTGGCGCACGGCCTCCTGGAGCACCCAGCGGCCGAGGGGCACGATGAGGCCGGTGTCCTCGGCGAGCGGGATGAAGCGGTCGGGGCCGAGCACCCCGTGCTGCGGGTGGCACCAGCGGACGAGGGCCTCGGCGCCGTGCACGCTGCCGTCGTCGAGGTGGACGAGCGGCTGGTACTCGATGAAGAACTCGCCGCGCTCCAGGGCAGTGGGGAGGGCCGTGGTGAGTCCGTGCCGGGTGATGGCGCGGGCGTCGGCCTCGGGGTCGGCGAGCTCGAAGCGGTTGCCGCCCGCGGACTTGGCCCGGTACATGGTGATGTCGGCGCTGCGCAGCACTTCGGCGGGGGTCCGCTCCCCCGCCGGTCCCTCCACGACGCCGAGGCTGCCGCGGACGGTCAGTTCGCGGCCGTCGATGCGGAGGGGGGTGGCGAGGGCGGCGAGGATGCGGTCGGCGAGTTCGGTGACGTCCCGTTCGCCGCCGGGGGCGGTGGTGAGGGCGACGAACTCGTCGCCGCCGAGCCGGGCGACCATCTCGCCCGCGCCGGTGACGCAGCTCTGCAGCCGGTCGGCGACCTCGACGAGCAGCCGGTCGCCGGCGGAGTGGCCGAGGCTGTCGTTGATGACCTTGAAGCCGTCGAGGTCGAGGTAGCAGAGGCCGAAGCGGGCGTTGTCGCCGGGCACGAGCGCCTTCTCCAGGCGCTCGAAGAACAGGGTCCGGTTGGGCAGGCCGGTGAGCGCGTCGTGGGTGGCCTCGTACCGCAGGCGCAGGTGGAGCAGGCGCCGCTCGGTGGTGTCCTCCAGGAGGGCCAGCTGGTACTGGGGCCGGCCTTCGGCGTCGCGGAGGAGCGAGACGGTGAGGTTGGTCCAGAGAACCGTTCCGTCGCCCCGGTAGTACGGCTTCTCCACGCGGTAGTGCTCGCGCTCGCCCCGGACCAGTTCCTCGTACAGCTTCCAGACGTGCGGACCGTCCTCGGGGTGGACCCACTCGCTGACGTTCCGGCTGCGCATCTGGCCCTCCATCCCGCCGAACATGCGGGTGAGGGTCTCGTTGATCTCCAGGATGTTGCCGTCGAGGTCGGCGATGCCGATGCCGATCGCCGCCCCGTCGAAGACCGCGCGGAAGCGGCTCTCGGTGGCGTGCAGGGCGATCTCGGCGGCGCTGCGGGCGGCGAGCGCGGAGCGGGCGATCGCCTCCTGCTCGGCACGGGTCCGCTCGCGCAGGGCCTGCGCGTAGCCGGTGGCCATGGCGTGCTGGAGCCGGGCGCAGCGGGCGCGGAGCTCCTCGGCCGGCAGGTCCGACTCCGTACCGCAGTAGAGCACCAGGTACGAGTCGACGACGCCGAGGCTGCGGCCGAGCGCGTCCGGGTCGGTGCAGTGGGCCTCGATCAGGGCCGCTCCGGTGCGCTGGGCCGGGACCGTGTCGAAGGGCCGGGCGTGCAGCGCGTCGCACAGGGTGCGGGCCAGCGGCAGCAGGTGCCCCTCGAATTCGGCGCGGGTCAGCGAGGTGGCCGTCACCGGGAAGATCGCGCGGCTCCAGATGGTGACGAAGCGCCTGAGCCTGTCCTCCGGGCCGTCGGCCTCCGCGAGTGCGCCGGTCGGCTGCGACGGGACCTTCACGCTTTGCGCCCCACCCCTGCGAAACCGGAGAAGGCGTAGGGATCCTCCTCCTCGACCGGGCTCTCCGGTCGCCAGAGGGGCATCGGGACGAGGCCGGGCTCGACCAGTTCGGTGCCCTCGAAGAAGCGGGCGATCTCGCCGCTGGAGCGCATCACCAGGGGGTTGCGGATGTTCCGGTAGACCCCCACGGTGCCGTCCGCCTCCTCCTCGAGGAGCGGGATGCCCTCGTAGGAGGCGTGGGTGACGACGACGAGGCTGCCGGGGGCGAGGGCTTCGAGCAGTTCGGCGACGGCCTCGTACGGGCGGTCCTCGTCCTCCAGGAAGTGGAGGACGGCGACGAGGAGCAGCGCCACCGGCCGGTCCAGGTCGAGGAGCCGGGACACCTCGGGGCTGTAGAGGATCTCGGCGGGCTTGCGCAGGTCGGCGGCGGCGACGGCGGCGGCCTCGTCACCCTCCAGGACGGCGCGGCTGTGGGCGACGGCGACCGGGTCGTGGTCGACGTAGACGACGCGCGAGGCGGGGTCGGCGGCCCGGGCGACCTCGTGCACGTTGCCGAAGGTGGGTATGCCGGAGCCGATGTCCAGGAACTGGGTGACGTCGTTGTCAACGGCGTGGCGGACGGCGCGCCGCATGAAGGCACGGTTCGCCTGCATGATCTTGGGCAGGCCAGGCATGAACTCCATGGCCTTGCGGGCCGCTTCCCGGTCCACTTCGAAATTGTGCGAGCCGCCCAGATAGAAGTCGTACATACGGGACACGCTCGGCACCGAAATGTCGATACCAGGCGGAGCCCAGGCGGGACGCTCCATCAATGTCTCCAACAAGTCGCCATGGGGGACGCGGCCATGTGTTCGCGGCCGGTGTTCGAGGTGAGGCTACTGATCGCCCGCCGGGAGAGCGAGTGGAAACGGAAATTAGCGATCCGTTCTTGGTCACACGCCATTGGCACGTGCTCCTGGAACGCAGAGTTCACGCCTTCAGGCTGTGCAAATTCACGTGCATATGATCGTGCGTCGGCTACTCCGGCGACGCCTCTCACCACCCGACGGTGGCCCAGGTCCCTTCCGTACCTCGGGCGTTGCCGCCGTCGGGACCCGGTCGCCGGTGCAGGATGCCCCGTCGACCGCCCGGTCCGACAGGGCGACAACCGGACACTTCTCGTCGCGGAGGCCGGAAGGGCCCTTCTCGGCCCTCCGTCCGGAATCACGGGGGACACCGATACCGGGCATTGTGCCGAATCCGTCTACGACACACGGCGAAACGTCAAGTCCCCACAACCGGAGATCCCCTCCATCCGGCGAATCCCCGGCGTTTCCGCCACGGCGCGCCGCTCCTGTGATCAAGCTCGACGGCGTGCCTCAGTACGGATCACTCCTCGCGCGGCCGCTGGCGGCCCTGGGACTGGTGTGGCTGCTCGCCTCACCCGTGCCGGCCGCCGCCGACGCCTGCGCCCATGCCACCACCGACCAGGGCGGCTCGACCATCGCGGTGGCCGTCGCCGGCGACGGCCCCGACGACGGCGGACGGGCCGACCGCCGGGACCGGGGCCGGGGGAACGGCCGCGGCCACGACGGCAGCGGCGGCGACGACGGTCGCGGCAAGGGCCACGACAAGGGCAAGGGCAAGGGCCACCAGCACCACCACCCGAAGCCCTGCCACCCCGAGCCGCCCCCGCCGTGCCCGACGCCCACGCCCACGCCCACCCCTACGCCGACGCCCAAGCCGCCGAAGCCCTCCCCGTCCCCGACGCCCACACCGAAGCCGGAGCCGCCCCCGCCGCCCACCCCCGAGCCCCTCCCGCCCCGGCCCGTCCCGAAGCCGCCGGCCACCAGGCCCGCACCCCCACCGGTGCCGCCGAAGCCCGCGCCGCCGACCACGAGGCCCCCCGAGCCGGCTCCGGCGCCGCCGCCTCCGCCGTCCGCGCGCCCCAAGCCCCCGGCGCCCACCCCGGTGGCGCTGCCCCACTACCGCCCCGTCACGCAGACCAAGCGGGAGGGAGGCACGTCCATCGTCACCGCGACGCTGATGATCACCGCCCCGGCCGTGCTCGCGACGGCGATCCTGCGCCCCCGGTCCAAGTGACCCGACGCACCGCCGATCCGCCGTCCCACCGGGCCGCCGTCCCGCCGCCCGTCCGTCCGCCGAGTCCCGTCCACCCGCTGAGTCCCGCCGGAGAATCCCCATGTCCGAATGGCTTGTTCTGACCCTTGCGATGGCGGCCGCCTGCGCCGTCGTCCTCACCATCGTCGTCATCAACAACCGCCGGATCCCCGAGGACGACGACCCCAGCGAGACCCCCGACGTCATCGAGTACATGACGATGATGATCGGCGTGATCTACGCGATCGTCCTCGGTCTCGCCATCGCCGGCGTCTGGGAGGCCCGCGGGGCCGCCCAGGAGACCGTCCGGCAGGAGGCGCAGGCCATGCACGAGATCTCGGCCCGCGCCGAGGTGTACCCGCAGGCCGTCCGGGACGGCATCCGCGCCGACGTCGACGCGTACGTCTCGTACGTGGTCGACGAGGAGTGGACGCACATGTCCGAGCACGGCGAGCTGAGCGACGAGGGCACCGCGCTCCTGGAGCGGGTCCGGCGCAGCGTCACCGACTACCAGCCCGCCAACGACTTCGAGGGGCAGGCCTACCAGCCGCTGGTCGACCAGGTGGCGGCGGCCGACGACGCCCGGGGGGCCCGCGGGCAGAACGCGGGGGCGACCATGCCGGGGGTGGTGTGGTTCGGCCTCATCATCGGCGCCCTGGTCACCGTCGGCCTGATCTTCACGCTCCAGATCCGCAGGACCGGGCGCGAGTTGCTGCTCGCCGGGCTCTTCAGCGCGCTGATCGCGTTCCTGCTCTTCCTCATCTGGGACTTCGACGCGCCGTTCGGCCGGGGCATCTCGGCGACCGCCACGCCGTTCACCGATCTGTTCCCGCAGCTCACAGGGTGATCCGGCACTCCCGAATGGGCCGCACGGGGGACACCGGTGCCCCATTCGCACGTCTGGGATCGCGGTTGTGGTAGTGCGCTCCTAGCGTGTCGGACATCGAGGTGTACGCAAGGTCTTCGGCGGAAACCCCCTTCCGCGGCTGCCCCTCGGGACCCGGAGGATTCACCATGCGCGCGATACGTGCCGCGTCCACTGCCCTGCTGGGGGCGGCCGCCCTCGCCCTGGCCGCCCCCACCGCCGTCGCGTCCGACGGCACCCCCGCCAACGGACCGCGGGCGCCGAAGGCCAGGGCCACGGGCGATTTCGTCGTGTCGCCCTCGCTCGTCGCCCCGGGCGGCCGGGTGACGCTGAGCGCGCCCGGGTGCGCCAGTACGGCGACGGCCTCGGCCGGCATCTTCGACACCGTCGTCATCGCCCCGGGCTCGGCGGCCACCGCCACCGTGGACATCGACGCCAAGGCCGGTGCCGTCTACACGGTGTCGTTCAACTGCACGGGCGGGATCCAGGACACCGTCGACCTGACGATCACCGGGACCCCCACCGCGAGCCCGACCATCAGCGCCACGATCCTCACTCCCCCGCGCGGGGTGCAGGGCGGTCTCGGCGGCTCGATGGAGGACGGCGTCGAGCCCTTCGAGCTGGCGGTCGGCGGTGCGCTGGTCGTGGCCGCGGCCACCGGCCTCGTGTTCGTGGTGCGGCGCCGCTCCGGCTCCGCCAGCCGCCACTGAGCGGGCACCGCGGCCGGACCGGAGCGGTGTGCGGCGGCCCGGACGCCCGCCGCCCCCGGGTCCCGGAAGGGACTCGGGGGCGGCGGGCGGAGCGGGCCGACCGGGAGGTTCGACCGGTCAGACTCCCGCGCCGGTCATACGGCGACGGCGGGCGATGAACAGTCCGCCGCCGAGCGCGGCGGCCGCGACGAGGCTGCCGCCGACGGCCATCTCGGTGGAGCTGGGGGCGAGCGAGCCGCCGAGACCGCCCTGGGCGCCCTGGCCGGCCAGGACCCGGAACGGCTGGGTCAGGGTGCGGCCGTTGCACTGGACGGCCAGGTTGTACTGGCCGGGCGTGGCGTTGTTGAAGATGCGGGGGGTGGCGGTCGACACCCCGTTGACGGCGGCGGGGAGCGTGGTCGTCGAGAAGGCGTTCGACGTGACCGTGCCACCCGCGCAGCCGCGGACGGTGATCGTGAGGATCGCGCCCTGGTGGACCGCGAAGGGGGACACGGTGACGCCGTTGGAACCGTCTCCGCCCCGCTCGGTCTGGAGAGGGACCGTCACGTTGCTGGGCCCGTTGGTTGCGGTGGCGAGGGGGGCCGCGAGTCCGAGCGCCGCGAACGCGGTCGCCGTCACCGCCAGAGTGCGTGCAGCACGCATGGTTGAACCTCCTGTGGAAGACGCCCCAAAGCGGTGCTCCGGGAGATTCGACGAGTACGCCTTCCATGACGAACCATCACAAGTCGGTGCGAGCCGTGCACGTCGGCACTGGGCCACCCCGGTGAGGCGACACGCCGAGGGAAGAGCCCCCTGCGGCAACGGAGCCGCAGGTCAGAGGCGGTCGGGATGCTTATCTGACGATTACTCGGATGGGTCAGCCCCGACGTCACCCGGCTGCGCCCCGGCCGCGCTTCGGCACGGGCTGCCGCGCCCGCCCCGCACTCGCTCCACCGCCACCACCGCAGCCCCAGCCGCAGCCGCCTCCACGCACGCCCCCGCACCGCCTCCGACCCGCGCCTCGGCCGGGCCGTCCGCGCCCGTCCCGTACGCCTCCGACGGCGCCGACACCCGTCCGGCAGCGGGCCCCCACCCGTTCGCGCCGTCCGGCGCGACGGCGCGCGTGACCGGCTTTACCGTTCTGACGACGCCGAGAAGGGAGAACCATGCCCCCGAAGGACTTCCGCGTCTTCGAACGCAGGAGACGCCGACCCTGGGGCGTCCTGGCCCTCGCCATGCTGTCCGGACTCGCGATGATGCGCAACGGGGTGGACATCTCCGACGGGCCGCCTCAACCCGCCGCCGCCGCGCGGCCGGTGGCGAATCCGGTCGCCCCGCCACCGCCCGCCGCGACCACCGGTCTGGAGCCGCTGCCCTTCGCACCGGCCTCCCGGATCAAGATCCCGGCGATCCGGGTGGCGGCCCCCATCATGGACGTGGGCCTGGACGCGGACGACTGGGTGGCGGCCCCGCCGCCCGAGGACGCCAACCTCGCCGGCTGGTACCAGAACGGCATCGCCCCCGGTCAGCGCGGCACCTCCGTCATCGTCGGCCACGTCGACAACGCGAAGGGACCGGCGGTCTTCTACGGCCTGGGCTCGCTCCAGAAGGGCCAGCACGTCGAGGTCGAGCGGTACGACGGCCGGGTCGCGGTCTTCGAGATCTACGGCGTCGAGGTGTACGCCAAGGACAACTTCCCCGGCGTGCAGGTCTACGCCGACAACGGGGAGCCGGAACTCCGGGTGATCACCTGCGGCGGCGGCTACACGCGCGCGCGTGGCTACGACGGGAACGTCGTCGTGTACGCCCGCATGGTCGGCTCCCGCTGACCGACCGTCACACGAAGGGTCCCGCACGTGAAAGGGCCCCGGCGCCAGGAGGCTCCGGGGCCCTTTCACGTGACGGCCGGTCAGCGCTGCGGCACGGTGATCCGGTAGCCGGCGTCGAGGAGTTCGGGCAGGTAGCGCCGGAGCGCGGCGACGCTCTGGGAGCGGTCGCCGCCGGCGTCGTGGGAGAGCACGACGGCGCCGGGCGCGGCGCCGTCGAGGACGCGGCGGACGATGGGACCGGTGCCGGGTTCCTTCCAGTCGAGGGTGTCGACGGTCCAGGCGAGCGGCTCCATGCCGAGTTCGGCGCCGATCTCGAAGGAGTGCCGGTTCCAGGCCCCGTAGGGGGCCCGGTACCAGAGCGGCGCCGTGCCGAGCGTCCGCTCGACGACCTCGCTGGTGGAGCCGAGTTCGTCGCGGATGCGGGAGGGCCGGAGCTTGGGGATGAGGGGGTGGGACCAGGAGTGGTTGCCGACGACGTGTCCGTCCTCGGCCATCTCCCGCAGCAGGTCCGGGTTGTCGACGGCCATCTCGCCGCAGACGAAGAACATCGCCCGGCACGCGTGGCGGCGCAGGATCTCCAGGATGGCCGGGGTGTAGCGGGGGTCGGGTCCGTCGTCGAAGGTCAGCACCATCGAGCGGCCGACCCCCGACATGCTCAGGAACGGCCGCTGCCGCACCGGCGGCAGCGCGCGCCGGAACGCCGGCGGTGCGTAGGCGGTCATCGGCTGGAGCCGGTACGCCGTGGGGCTCAGCCTGGCGGCGGCCTGCGGTCCGGGGGCCGGCGCCGGGCTCGCTCCGCCGTGTCCCGCGCCGGGGGCGCCCTGGGGTGCGGGGGCGGCTCCGGGGGCCGGTTCGGGCGTGCCGAACCGGTCCGCCGCGAGGACGCCGACGGTGGCGGTGGCGCCGAAGGCGGCGGCGAGGCGCAGCACCGCCCGGCGCCCGCTATTCATCTCATCCTTTTTCATGACTAATGGTTCGTACGAGGGAGGCCCCGCGCACCCCATCGACACCGGCCACCCGTCCGAAAACACCCGTTGAGCGCATCGCCCCGGAGCGGGGGCGGGGCGGGCGCGGGCGGTCTACCTCCCCATCACCAGGCCGTCCTCGGCGGCGCCGCGGCCCAGCACCACCTGCCGGATCGTGTCGCGGATCTCGGCGTGCCGGGCGTTGCCGGGGTCGGCGGCGCCGAGGTTGACCACGCGCCCGCGTGCGGTGTCGAACCACTGGGGGACGAACTCGGCCTTGGTGACCTCCCACCGCGCGCCGGGGGTCCGGGGCGGGGCGAAGGTGAAGCGGCCGAGGGTGCCCTGGTTGCCGCGCGGGTCGTAGGCGCCCTCGTGGTTGATCATGTCGCCGGCGATCTGGTCGCCCATCCCGTAGACGATCCAGGTGCCGTTGACCTTCTCGTAGGCCTGGGGAACGTGGGCGTGCGTTCCGACCAGGAGATCGATGTCCGGGCGGCCGCCGGTCCGCGAGGCGGTGAGCGCGCGGCCGAGCGAGAGCTGCCGCTCGTCGGGCTCGGTCTGCCATTCGGTGCCCCAGTGCACGCTGACCACGACGACGTCCGCGCCGGCCGCCCGGGCGGCGCGCGCGTCGGCGACGACCTTCTTCTCGTCGAGCAGCTGGACCGCCCAGGGCTGCCCCTCGGGCAGCGGGTAGCCGTTGGTGTCGTAGGTGTAGGCGAGTTGGGCGACGGTGGCGCCGCCGGCCTTGAGCAGGGCGGGCCGTCCGGCCTCCGCGGCGGTGCGGGCCGAACCGGCGTGCCGGACGCCCGCCTCGTCGAGCGCGTCGAGGGTGCGGCCGAGGCCCGCGGCGCCGTCGTCGAGGGTGTGGTTGGAGGCCGTGGAGCAGGAGTCGTAGCCGGTGGCCTTCAGCGCCGCGGCGACCTCGGGCGGCGACTTGAAGGCGGGGTAGCCGGTGTAGGGCCCGCCCTCCTTCCCGTACACGGTCTCCATGTGGCAGAGGGCGATGTCGGCACGGGAGACGACGGGCTTCACGCCGGAGAGCATGGGGCCGAAGTCGTACCCCGCGCCGCCGGCGTCCTCGGCCGCGCGCCGGATGATCGAGTCGTGCGGGAGGACGTCACCGGAGGCCACGAGGGTGAATCCGGCGGACGCGGAGGCTCCGCCCGGTGCCGCGGACGGGGCCGCCGGGGAGCGGCCCGCGCCCGCCGAGGCCGCGGGCGCACGCCCGCCGGGGCCTTCGCCGCCGGTCCCGTCGGTGCAGCCGGTCGCCGCCGCGAGCAGGGCGGCGGCGAGCGCCACCGCTCCCGCGGGTCTGGTGCGTGAGGTCATGTGCGGCACTCCACCCAACTCATCTGATGAACATTTGTTCTGATGACTTGAGCGCGCGCAAAAGCCTCAGTCAAGGGTCAAGGCCGCGGAGCACCAGGAACCACACTGAAACGGACGCAACGACTCCGCCTGACCGTTCGCCGTACCATTCGTCGCTCGGTGCGACCGTTCGGCGCAGACCGCTGTCCGTTCCCTGTCCCCCGCCTTCCGCATGCGCTCGTATACGCCCCGGACGACGAGCCGCGGGAGAGGTGGGCGGGATGACGACGGCGACGACCGACGAACGGACCCTGGAGGAGTTGCAGCGGGACCACGGCCCCGCGCTGCTCTCCTTCCTGCTCGGGCTGACCTACGGGGACCGCCAGCGGGCCGAGGACCTCGCCCAGGAGACCCTGGTGCGCGCCTGGCTCCACCCCGAGGCCTTCGACGGCGCCTACGCCTCGATCCGGCCCTGGCTCTTCACCGTGGCCCGCCGCCTCGCCATCGACGCCCGGAGGTCCCGGCTCGCCCGGCCCGCCGAGATCGGCGACGGCGTCCTGGCCGTGACACCCGACCCGGCCGACGCCACCGCCTCCGCCGAGGCCGCGCTCGATGTCCGCGCGGCCGTACGGGAGTTGAGCCCGGAGCACCGCGCGGTGCTCGTACGGCTCTACTTCCACGGCCTCACCGTCAACGAGGCCGCCGTGGACCTCGGCATCCCCGCCGGGACCGTCAAGTCCCGCTCGCACTACGCGCTGCGCCAGCTCGGCCGGTCGCTGCCCGGGTACCGGCCGCGCCGCGCGGGCGTTGCCCGCCCCCGGGCCGGGGCCCCACAATGACGCCGTGACGCTGACACTCGCCGCCGCCGAAAAGGTCCTCGCCGACAACTTCGCCCCCTGGGTGCTCGACCTGGGGCTCACCGTCGAGTCGGTCTCCGCCGACGGTGCCGGGGCCGTGCTCCGGCTCCCCTGGTCCGACCGGCTCGCCCGGGAGGGCGGCGGTCTGTCCGGGCAGGCCCTGATGGCCGCCGCCGACACCGCGACGGTCATCGCGGTCGCCGCGGCCCGCGGCGGGTTCGTGCCGATGACCACCGTCCAGCAGTCCATCAGCTTCCAGCGCGCGGTCGTCGGCGCCGACGTCCTCGTGCACGCCCGGCTCACCAAGGCGGGCAAGCGGATGGCCTTCGCCGACATCGCCATGACGGCCGACGGCACGGAGGAGACCGCCGCCCACGCGACCGCGGTGTACGCGCTCCTCGGCTGAGCCCCGGCCCGACCCCGGCCGGACCTTCACCACACCCGCCTCTCCCACCCCTCGCGACCCGCCTGACACCAGGAACCCCACCGGCACCGATCCGGCCGGGAAACGTATCCGAAACCACACGGGCGAGTTGAGCAAAGCGGGACCCGCGGGCGCCCTTCTCGGAGGAGGCTCTCCCCCAGGCCCTGACGTCCGGGTCCCCGACGTCCGGGAGAAGGTGGGAGCGTTGCTGCCCGAGAGCACGAACGGCACCGGCGGCAGAGGAGGCGGCGACCTCGCCGTCCCGATGGCCTGGCTGTGCGCCGAGTACGTGGCCGGCGAGGTGCTGCGGGCCGCCGCCCTCGTCGCGCCCGGCTCACTGGAGTACCGGGCGGGCCTCCAGGCCCTGGCCCTCACCGTCCACCTCTCCGGGGAGCCGGACGGACCCGCGGTCGGGTGGGCCGCCGGCCCCGCCGACGCCTGGCTGCACCACACGGCGCACGACCGGCCCTGGCCGCCCTGGGTCGAGGAGCGGCTCGCCGCACGCCGCGCGGCCGGCGGCGACGGCCCCGACCTGGCGCTCGCGCACACCGCCTGGCGACGGCTGCGCGACACGTGGGTGCGCGCCACCGACCTCGACGGCCGCACAGCCGGGGACCCGGCCGTCCCGATCGACGAGGACGACCAGGTCTGGCTCCCCGCCTGGAAGCTCGGCCTGCCGCTCGCCCATCTCTCCCTGCACCTGCGCTGACGGTGCCGGCGCGCCTCTACGGCGCCGAACGGTGCACCCCGGGGCGGTACTTGGGGACCCGCACCGTCACCTTCATCCCCGCCCCGAGCCCGGTCTCGATGACGAGGCCGTACTCCGTCCCGTACACCTGGCGCAGCCGCTCGTCCACGTTGGAGAGGCCTATGCCGGAGCCGGCCGGGTGCTCGCCGCGCAGGACGGCGCGCAGCACCTCCGGGTCCATGCCGATGCCGTCGTCCTCGACCGTCACCACGGCCTCGGCGCCCGCGTCCCGGGCGGCGATGGTGACGCGGCAGCCCCGCTCGCGGTCCTGGAGCCCGTGCTTGACCGCGTTCTCCACCAGCGGCTGGAGGCACAGGAAGGGGAGGGTCACCGGCAGCACCTCGGGGGCGATCTGGAGCGTCACCTTGAGGCGGTCGCCGAAGCGCGCTCCGGCCAGCGCCAAATACTGCTCGACGGAACGCAGTTCGTCGGCCAGTTGGGCGAACTCGCCGTGCCTGCGGAACGAGTAGCGGGTGAAGTCGGCGAACTCCAGGAGGAGTTCCCTGGCCCTCTCGGGGTCGGTGCGGACGAAGGAGGCGATCGCTGCGAGGGAGTTGAAGATGAAGTGCGGTGAGATCTGGGCGCGCAGGGCCCTGATCTCGGCCTCCACGATCCGGGTGCGCGACCGGTCGAGCTCGGCCAGTTCCAGCTGTACGGAGGCCCAGCGGGCCACCTCCGTCGCGGCCCGCACCAGGACCGCCGACTCCCGCGAGCCGTAGGCGACGAGCGCGCCGAGGACCCCCTCCTCGCCCGTCAGCGGGGCGATCACCGCCCAGCGCAGCGGGCAGGCGGGATCGGCGCACCCGGTGGGCGCCGAGCGGCTGCGGCCGGAGTCCAGGGTCTCGGCCGCCTGCGCCGGCACGTGCGCGCGGTGGTGGTCCTCGCCGGGTCCGTCCCAGGCGAGGACCGCACCCCGGTCGGTGAGGCACAGCGCCTCGGTGCCGAGCAGCGAGCGGAGCGTGCCCGCCGCCTTGCGCGCGGTCTCCTCGGTGAGTCCGGCGCGGAGCGGGGGCGCGGCGAGGGAGGCGGTGTGCAGGGTGTGGAAGGTCGCCCGCTCGACCGGTGTGCCGAGGCCCGGGTCGGCCGCGCGGCCGCCGCGCCGGGCGGCGAACCGCCCGAGGACGAAACCCGCGGCGAGCAGCACGGCCCCGGCGGCGGCCGCGGCGGCGAGGGCGACGCCGCTCACCGGCGCGCCTCCCGGCGGTGCGGGGATCCGGTCATCGGCGGGCCTCCTGGGCGGGGACGGGTCCGGTGGCCTCCGGGCGGCCGGTGAACTCCTCGGGGAGGTGGAGCCGGGCGAGGATCGCCGGGGTGCCGGGCGGGACGCGGCGGGGCGTGGCGAGCGAGACGAGCACCATGCTGAGGAAGCCGAGGGGGACCGACCAGACGGCGGGCCAGGCCATCAGGGTGTGCGGCCAGCCCGCGGGGGCGAGTCCGGCCCGGGTCGCCATCACGGCGGCGAGGGCGGAGCCGCCGCCGAGCAGCAGTCCCGCCACGGCACCCGGCGGGGTGAGCCGCCGCCACCAGATGCCGAGGACGAGCAGCGGGCAGAAGGAGGAGGCGGACACCGCGAAGGCGAGACCGACGGCGTCGGCGACCGGCACCTTGGACGCGACCACCCCGACGGCCAGCGGGACGGCGGTGGCGAGCAGGGCCGCGAGCCGGAAGTGCCGTACGCCCCGGGAGGGCAGCACGTCCTGGGTGAGGACCCCGGCGACGGACATGGTGAGTCCGGAGGCGGTGGAGAGGAAGGCGGCGAACGCGCCGCCGGCGAGGAGCGCCCCCAGGAGGTCGCCGAGGAGTCCGCCGAGGATCCGGTCGGGCAGCACGAGGACGGCGGCGTCCGCGGAGCCGGTGAGCGCGAGTTCGGGGGCGTAGATCCGGCCCAGGGCGCCGTAGAGCGGGGGCAGCAGGTAGAAGGCGCCGACAAGGCCGAGCACGACGAGGGTGGTGCGGCGGGCGGCGCGCCCGTGCGGGCTGGTGTAGAAGCGGACGGCGACGTGGGGCAGGCCCATGGTGCCGAGGAAGGTCGCCAGGATCAGTCCGTACGTGGCGTAGAGCTGGTGCCCGTCGCGGCCGCCCGCCAGCGGCTGGGACCAGCCGAGCGGGTCGGATCCGGTGGCCGCCCGCTCGGGCAGCGGTGTGCCCGGGGCGAACGACAGGGTGGTGCCGCCGAGGACGTGGTGGGTGCCGGGGGCCAGGGTGACGGTCCGGTCGGCGTACGGGACGGAGTCGACGCGGCCGGTGACGGTGACCGTCAGCGGGTCGTCGAGCCCGATCCGTACGGTGTCGGCGACCCGGACGACGGTGTGGCCGCGCAGGACGGCCGGCGCGTCGAACCGGGCCCGGGGCGCCCCGTCCCCGTACCAGGCGGCGAGCAGGAAGAGCGCGGGGACGAGCAGGGCGGTGAGCTTGAGCCAGTACTGGAAGGCCTGGACGAAGGTGATGCTGCGCATGCCGCCCGCGGCGACGGTGCCGGTGACGACCAGGGCGACGAGCAGCCCGCCGACCCAGTCGGGGGCTCCGGTCAGGATCTCCAGGGTGAGTCCGGCGCCCTGGAGCTGGGGCAGCAGGTAGAGCCACCCGATGCCGACGACGAAGAGGCTGGCCAGCCTGCGGACCTGCGGGGATTCGAGCCGCGCCTCGGCGAAGTCGGACAGGGTGTACGCCCCTGAGCGGCGCAGCGGGGCGGCCACGAGGACGAGCAGCACGAGGTATCCGGCGGTGTAGCCGACCGGGTACCAGAGCATGGCCGGCCCCTGGACGAGGACGAGGCCGGCGATGCCGAGGAAGGAGGCGGCGGACAGGTACTCGCCGCTGATGGCGGCGGCGTTGAGCCCCGGCCCGACGGTCCGCGAGGCGACGTAGAAGTCGGAGGTGGTGCGGGAGATCCGCAGGCCGAGAGCGCCGATGAGGACGGTGGCGAGGACCACGGCGGTGACGGCGACGACGGCGTGGGTCTGGTTCACGCGGGCACCTCGCGCGTCCCGCCGGCGCGGGGGCGTCCGACCGTGCTCACCGTTCGACGAGGCCCGTGAAGTCGCGTTCGTTGCGCTCGGCCCGGCGCACGTACCAGTGGGCGATGGCCCAGACGACCGGGTACACGCCGACGCCCAGGGCGGCCCAGACGAGCGCCTCGGGCGCGGGCAGCGCGAGCAGCAGCGGCAGGGAGCCGACGAGCAGGGCGAGCGCGCCGAGGGCGGTGAGCGCGGCGCGCAGCTGGCTGCGCATCAGGGAGCGGACGTAGGTGTGGCCGAGGGTGGTCTGCTCGTCGATCTCGGAGCGGGCCGGCGGGTGGACGGGGCGCCGCCCCGCGGGCCCCGGAACGGGCCCGGCGCCGTGGGCGGAGGCGTAGGTGACGGTCTCGCGCCGGGGCCTGCGCGGGGGGTGGTGCTCGGACATGGGGGTCCGCTCCCGCCTCTCTCGACGACTTCCGACGGCTCGCGCGGGCGGCGGCACCGGCCCGGCGGACGCGTGGAGTCTACGCAGCGGGCTCCGGCCGCGGTAGACGTGCGGCCGGTCAGCCGCCGGCCCGGCGCATCAGGAGGTCCCGCAGGTGGCGGGCGTGCCGGCGGCTGACGGCGAGGTCGGTCGCGCCGACCCGGACGGAGGTGGCGCCGCCGTCGAGCCGGAGTTCGTCGATCCGGGCGAGGGCCACGAGGTGGCTGCGGTGGATGCGGACGAAGCCCCGGGCCGCCCACCGCTCCTCCAGGGTGGAGAGCGGGATGCGGACGAGGTGGCTGCCGTGGTCCGTGTGCAGGCGGGCGTAGTCGCCGTGGGCCTCGACGTAGGCGATGTCGTCGACGGCGAGGAAGCGGGTGACGCCGCCGAGTTCGACGGGGATCTGCTCGGGGGCCGCCGTGGCGGGGGCGGGGGCCGCGGTGGCGTGCACCAGGTCGTGGACGCGGCGGACGGCCTCGGCGAGGCGCTCGCGGCGGACCGGCTTCAGGACGTAGTCGACGGCCTTCAGGTCGAAGGCCTGGAGCGCGAAGCCCTCGTGGGCGGTGACGAAGACGACGAGCGGCGGGCGGGCGAAGCCGGCGAGCAGCCGGGCGACGTCGAGGCCGGTGAGGCCCGGCATGTGGATGTCGAGGAAGACGACGTCGATGCCCTCGTCCCCGTCGGGGCCCGTCTCCAGGGCCCGTCCGATGCGGCGCAGGGCCGCGGTCGCGTCGCCCGCGCCCTCGGCGGTCCGCACCCGCGGGTCGGCGCGCAGCAGGTAGAGCAGCTCCCCGAGGGCGGGTTCCTCGTCGTCGACGGCCAGTACGCGCAGCATGCGGCGGAGTGTAACGGCCGGTACCGAGGGGAGCGGGTCCTGCCGGCGGAGCCGGCCCGCGCGGGCGAGGTGGACGAGCAGGTGGAGTTCGCCCGCCGGCCCCGAAGTGCCGAGGTGCCGAGGTCGAGGAACTCGCGCAGCGCTTCCGCCTCGGGGAGTTCGGGCATGGTTCCACCCCTGCCGCACGGGTGACAGGGGCACGCGTCAGGCGTCGGCCGGGCCGCCCTCCGGAGGGTCGAGCAGGTCGAGTTCGGCGCCGAGCGCGGCGGCGAGCCCGTCGAGGTCGGGGACGGCCTCGCCGTCGGCGACGAGACCGACGTGGACCCGGCCGCCGTACGGGGACATGGCGACGGCGAGGGACTGGCCGCGGGCGAGCGGGGCCATCGGGAAGAGCGCGCGCAGCGGGGCGCCGCCGAGGGAGAGCGCGGCACGGGGCAGGGGTACCTGGGTGATCAGCACGTCGAAGAGGAGCCGGGCGGCGCCGGCGGCGAGCGGGGCGCCGAAGCGGTGGGCGAGCGGGTGCAGTTGGTCGGCGAGGAGGGCGACGGCGCCCGCTCCCCTGAAGGGGCCCGCGGCCTTGTTGCGGTCCATCGCCCGCCGGACGGCGGCGAGTCGGGCGGCCGGGTCGGCTTCGGTGACGGGCAGGTCGAGGAGGTAGCCGGAGAGGCTGTTGCCGGGGCCGGGCGGGGCGCCGGGGCGGCGGCGGGAGACGGGGACGAGGGCCCGGGGGTCGACGCCGGGGAGCGGCAGGCCGCGCCCGTCGAACCAGCGGCGCAGGGCTCCGGCGGTGACGGCGAGGAGGACGTCGTTGGAGGTGCCGCCGGTGGTGCGGCGGATCCGCTGGACGCGGTCGAGGTCGAGGGTGGCGGTGGCGATCCTGCGGGTGCCGCTGGAGTCGGCGGCGAACGCCTCGGCGGGGCGGGCGGCGCGGGCGACGGAGGAGCCGACGACCGAGGCGCCGACCTCGACGGCCCGGCCGAGGTCGCCGAGGCGGTCCCGGGCGATGCCGAGGAGGCGTCCGGGGCCGGGGAGCCAGGAGCGCGGGGGCACGGGCCGCCGGGGGCGGCCGGCGGGGCGGCGGGCGGCGGCGATCTCGTCGAAGATGCCGGCGCCGATGGCGACGGCCCGCATGCCGTCGGCGAGGGCGTGGTGGAGCTTGACGAGGACGGCGAACGAGCCGTCGGGGGCGCCGGTGAGGAGGTACATCTCCCACGGCGGCAGGCCGCGCTCGACGGGGCGTTCCATGAGTTCCGCGGCGAGCCGGGCGGTCTCGGCGGGGAAGTCGGCGCCGGGCAGGGCGATCTCGCGGACGTGGCGGTGGACGTCGAAGCCGGGGTCGGCGCTCCAGGCGGCGCCGCCGACGGGGATGAGGACGTCGCGGACGCGCATCCGGAGCCGGGGGACGGCGGCGGCGCGGCGGGCGAGCAGGTCCAGGACGTCGGGCGGCTCCTGGCCGGCGGGGACGGGCGGGGGGCCGAAGTGGGCGAGGGCGCCGAGGTGCAGGGGGTGGTCGGTGGATTCCAGGTGCCAGAAGGCCAGGTCGAGCGGGGCCAGGAGTTCGGGGGCGGTCGGTTCGGGGGCGGTAGGCCGGTCGGCCGGTCGCTCGGGGGCCAGTAGCTCACTGCTGCTCACGGGTGTCCTCACGTCCTGCGCGGAGGGGCGGGAGGAAGAAGTCAATCGCGTACCGACAGTTACGGTCAAGTACGATTGCTTCACGCTCAGTTAACAAACTCAACGCTCCAAGGTGAACTCGCACCACACGCACTTGCCGCCGCCCCGCGGTTCCACGCCCCACACGTCGGAGATCCGGTCGACGAGGAGCAGTCCGCGGCCGGACACCCCCGCCTCCCCCGCCTCCCGTCGCCGGGGCAGGGCGCTGGACCGGTCCTCCACCTCCACCCGCAGCCGCCGCACCGGACCGGCCAGGATCCGCAGCGTCACGATCGCCCCGCCGTCGGTGTGCATCAGCGCGTTGGTCATCAGCTCGTCGGCGACCAGCTCGATCTCGTCCGCGCGCTCCTCCGCGCCCCAGGCCCGCACCGCCGCCCTGACCATGTGCCGGGCCGAGCTCAGCGCCTCCGGGTCGCTCTGGGCCACGTGCTGCCGGAACCGTCCGGCCGGCACCGCGTACCCGCCGTCCCGGCGCAGCAGCAGGATCGCCACGTCGTCCTCGCCGCCGCGGTCGGCGACCACGTCGCACAGGTGGTCGGCGAGCTGCTGGAGGTCGGCGGGGCCGCGCTTGACCAGGGAGCCGAGCCACTGGAAGCCCTCGTCGAGGTCGGCGCCCGGCTTCTCCACCAGACCGTCGGTGTAGAGCATCAGGGTCTGCCCCGGGTCCAGCTCCAGGGTCGTCACGGGGTAGTCGAGGCGGCCGAACTCCGCCGAGAGCCCGAGCGGCAGCCCGCCCTCGACCGGGATCCTGCGGCAGCCGCCGTCGACCTCCCGCACCAGCGGGTCGACGTGACCGGCCCTGACCACCTGGACGACCCCGGTGGCGAGGTCGACCTCGGCGTACGTGCAGGTGGCGAAGCGCTCGGTGTCCAGCTCGTGCAGGAAGACGGAGGCCCGGGCCATCACCGTGGCCGGCGGGTGCCCTTCGGCGGCGTAGGCGCGCAGCACGATCCGCAGCTGGCCCATGACGGCCGCCGCGTGGGTGTCGTGGCCCTGCACGTCGCCGATGACGGCGCCGACCCGGCCGCCGGGCAGCGGGATGATGTCGTACCAGTCGCCGCCGATGTCCCGGCCGAGCCGGGCCGAGCGGTAGCGGACGGCGGTCTGGGCGCCGGACACCTCGGGGATCCGGCGCGGCAGCATCGCCTGCTGGAGCCCCTCGGCGAGGTCGTGCTCCTGCTCGTACAGCATGGCCCGCTGGAGGCTCTGGGCGATGCTGCTGCCGAGGGCGACGAGCAGGGTCCGCTCGTCCTCGCTGAAACCGGTCTTGTCGCTGTAGAGCAGCCCGAGCGCGCCGATGGGCCTCGCCTGGGCGATGAGCGGCAGATAGGCGGCGGCGGTGATGCCGAGCCCGCTGATGTGCGGCCAGAGCACCGGGAAGGAGTCGGCGAAGTCCCGGGGCGATTCGATGAACCGGGGCCGCAGGGTGCGGATCACCTCGCTCATCGGGTACGGCTCGTCCACCCGGGTGAACCGGGTGCCCGGCACGAAGGCGCCGGCGGGTCCCTCGGCGACGAGGTGGATGCGGCCCGCCTCCAGGAGGCCCATGACGAGGCTCGCGGCACCGAAGTGCTCCAGGGCGTGCGAGTCGTTGAGCAGGTCGATGACGTCCTGCACGGTCCGGGCGTAGGCGAGGGCCGCCGTGGTCCCCTCGACGACGCCGGCCCGCTGCCTGCGCCCCTCGTCGAGGCCGAGCCGGGCGGCGGACTCGGTGAGCTCGTGGGTGGCGTCGCGCAGGACGCCGACGATCCGCACCGGCCGCCCCGAGTCGTCGCGGTGGACGAGGCCCTGGGTGTGGGTCCACTGGTGGCTGCCGTCCCGGCGACGGATCCTGAAGTACGCCCCGTACTGGTCGGCGCCCTCCTTGAGGGCCTGCGCCACCATCGTGTCGAGGCGGCGGCCCTCGTCCGGCAGCACCCGCGAGCCGAGCGACTCGGGACGGTCGTCGTACTCCGCCCGGTCCATGTCGAAGACGTCGAGCGCCGCGTCATCCATGATCATCATGCCGCTGACCAGGTCCCAGTCGAACCCGCCCATCCGGAAGGCGGAGCCGAACTCGTACAGGATCCCGGCACCGCCGACCGACTCCTCCGGCGCACGGCGAAGCCGCTCGACCGCCTCCCCGCCCCCTCTGCCCGCGTTCATGGGGCCACGCTAGGCGCAGCTCCGCCCGTGCGCACCAGGAAGATCGGTTTCACCCCTCGAAGGTCTCGGGCCGGTCCGGCACCGCCCCCGCCGGGAAGACGTCCTCCTGCGGCATCTCCCCGTCCGGCACCGGCGCGGTGGGCGGTTCGAGGGGCGGGTCGGCGTGCGGCGCGTCCTGCGGGTCGGGGTAGGGGTCCGTGCGGGGATCGGCGTACGGGTCGGGGGAGGACTCCGTGCCGGGGTCGGTGTACGGATCGGGGTACGGCTCCGAGGGCGGGACCGGCGGCTCGCTGCCGGTGCCCGTGCCGCCGGTCCCCGAGGGGTCGGGGGCCGGGGTGGACGGGACGGGGCGGGGCGGGACGGGGGCCGGGGAGGCCGGGTCGGGCGAGGTGCGGCCGTCCGGGGAGCTCGGGTCGGGGGTGGCCGGGTCGGCCAGGGCGCAGGCGTCCGGGTCGCAGGCCGGTTCGACGTCGGGCTTGCGGTCCTCGGCCCCGTCGCTGCCGGTCAGCCGCTCGATCCAGCTGCTGTCGGCGGCGTTCACGATGACGAGGCTGGTGACGACGGTCGAGGTCGGCCGCACGACGATGACGCGGTCGGGGTCGAAGCCGTCCCAGGGGTCGCCCTGGTGGACGCCCTCCTTGACCGCGACCGGGCTGCGCAGCGGGTTGCCGCAGGCACAGCGGACGCGCGGGGAGCCGTACTGGTCGACGAGGACCGCCGTGCCGGTCTGCAGAACCGACTGGAACGCGGTCGCCCGGCCCTCGCGGTACCCGTGGTTCGTGACCCGGGCGTCGGCCCGCAGGACGACCGGGGTCAGCCCGCGCAGCCAGTCCCCGACGTTCGCCTCGGGGATGCCGGCGGCCTCGGCGAACGCACGGGTCTTGCCCTGGTCCGCGGCGAGGAACGCCGCCTGCTGCTCGACGTCGCAGCTGGCCTCCGCGCGCGTGCCGCCGTACAAGCCGGGCGTGGAGCCGGCGACCTCGCGGAGCCGCCCGGACCCGTCACCCGGTCCGCGGTCCGGTGCGGTCGCGAGCCGGGTGATCCGCGCGGTGGAGGCGGTGAACGGGTCGGGCCCGCCGGCCCCGACCGGCTGGAGCACGATGTCCTGCGAGAGGGCGGCCCGCGCCTGCTCGCCGGCCTCCCCCGCGTCCTCCGCGGCGGACGAGCAGCCCGCGAGCAGCAGCGCCGAGGCGAGCGCCGCGGCCGCGGAGCGCGCGGCGGCGGGCGGGGCCGCGCGACGGGCACGGACGACCGGGGCCGCACCGGGGGCGGGGGCGGTCGAGGCCGCGCCACTGGCGGCGGTGACCCGGTTCGCGTGGTCGGTGGCGGCCGGGGCCGTCCGGTCGGCGGCGGTCGGGTTCACGCAGTTGGTGGCGGTCGGGTTCGCACGGTCGGCGGAGGGCAGGGCCGTCCGGTCGGCGGCGGTGCGCCGCGTCCGGTGCAAGGGGGTGCGCACCTGGTTCTCCCGCTTTCTCTCCCCGAGGCCTGGCGGCCCGGTTCCGGCCAGTCCTCCATGTGTGGCCCAGCGCGCGGGGCCCCGCAAGCGGGGGGCGGCCGACCGGGTCCGCCGACACCCGGTCGGCCCGCACCGCCCGTCCCGCACCGCCGCTTCCCGCCCCCCCTTCCCACCCCTTCGCGTTCCTTCCCTTCCGCCACGACTTCCCCTCCGTCCCCGCGCGACCGGCCCACCACCCCACCTCCACTTGAACACGTTCAAGAAAAGTCCTACTCTCAACTCGCCAGTTGAACGCGTTCAAGTGGGGGGTGGTGACGCATGACCGCGCTGTCGGTCCTCGTGGCACCGGTCGTGATGCTCGGGATGTTCTGGGTCGTCCCGACGGGGCTGGGACTCCTCGACGGCCCCAGGCCGCCGGGGTGGGACGCGCTCCGCAGGGCCTGGCCGCTCCTGGCGGCGCCGGGCGCGCTCGCCCTCTGGTTGCCCCGCTCCGGGATCTCCACCGCGCTCGCCGCCGTCTACGCGCTCGCCACCCTGGCGCTCGCGCTCCAGGCCCCGGCCCGCCTGTTCCTGACCCGCTCCCTGGGAGCGCGGGAGACCGCCGTCCTCACGGCCCTCGTCGCGCCGTCCGTCGCAGGGCTGGCGCTGGTCGCCGAGCGGGCCGCGTACCCGCTGTTCGGCTTCGACCTGGAGCTGCTCGCGCTGACCGTCCCGCACTTCCACTTCGCGGGCTTCGCCGCGGCTCTGGTCGCGGGCCTCGCCTGCCGCGCCTCCGACGGCCCCACGGCCCGCTTCGCGGCGCTCAGCGTCCCCGCCGGAACCCTGCTCGTGCTCGTCGGCTACTTCGTCGACGACTGGGCCGAACTCGCCGGGGCGGTCGTCCTGACGGCCGGGATGGCGGCGGTCGCCGTCCTGACCCTGCGCGAGCGCCGGGAGCTCGCGGCGGACCCGCTCACCCGTGCGCTGCTCGCCGTGTCGGCGCTGGTCCTCGTCGCGACCATGGCGCTCGCGCTGAGCTGGGCCCTCGGCGAGGCGACCGGCCTGCCGCACCCGTCCCTGACCTGGATGGCCGCCACGCACGGCCTCGGCAACGCCCTCGGCTTCGCCGTCTGCGCCCTGCTCGCCCGCCGCCGCCTCCGGGCGGCGCGCACCGCACCGCGCCACCCCGACGCCCGGGCGACGCGGCCCGCACCGCGCCGCCCCCACCCGACCTCCCACCACCACCGGCGAACGGAGATCCCGGCATGACCCGCCTCACGAGCGGCCTCTCCCGGCCCGCCCACCCGCGTCCGACCCTCACCTACCGCGAGGTCGAGGCCACCCGTACTCCGGATGCCCTGCCCGGCGGGTACCACCAGCTGCGGCACAGCGTGGTCGTCGGCAGCGGGCGCGCCGCGTTCGAGACCGCCGGCACGGCCGTGACCACCTGGCGGATGCACCGCGCCTCGGGGGCCGCCGTCCGCAGCGCGGCGGCGCGTGCCGAGCCCGGCGCCTCCCTGGAGGTGTCGCTGGGTGTCGGCCGGTTCCGGCTCGCGGCGCCCTGCTCGGTGGTCTGGACGACGTACGAGCAGAACCGCGTGGGCTTCGCGTACGGGACCCTGACCGGGCATCCGGAGTGCGGCGAGGAGTCCTTCGTCGTCTCGCTGGAGCCCGGCGGCGCAGTCCGGTTCACGGTCACCGCGTTCAGCCGGCCCGCCGTCTGGTACACCCGGCTGGCCGGGCCCCTGGTCCCGCGGCTCCAGCTGGCGTACGCGCGACGGCTCGGCCGGACCCTCCGGCGCCTCGTCAGGACGTGATCCGGGGCCGATACTGGAAGCGATGGAGTGGTTCACCGCACCCGACCAGTGGCTGAGCCGGATCGTCTTCCAGCGGGGCCTCGCCGGGCTGTACTGCGTGGCGTTCCTTTCGGCCGCCCTCCAGTTCCGGGCGCTGATCGGCGAGCGCGGCATGCTCCCGGTGCCGGAGTACGTGCGCCGGACGCACCCGCGGCACACGCCCTCCCTCTTCCACTGGCGCTACTCCGACCGGCTGTTCGCGACGGTCGCCTGGTCCGGCGCCGCCCTGGCGCTCGCGCTGGTGGCGGGCGCCGGCGACGCGGTCCCGCTGGCCGTGTCGATGCTCCTGTGGTTCGTGCTCTGGGTGCTGTACCTGTCGATCGTGAACGTGGGGCAGACCTGGTACGCGTTCGGCTGGGAGTCACTGCTCCTGGAGACCGGCTTCCTCGCCGTCTTCCTCGGCAACGACGACACGGGCCCGCCCGTCCTGGTGCTCCTCCTGCTGCGCTGGCTGCTCTTCCGGGTCGAGTTCGGCGCCGGCCTCATCAAGATCCGCGGCGACCCCTGCTGGCGGAACCTGACCTGCCTCTACCACCATCACGAGACCCAGCCGATGCCCGGCCCGCTGAGCTGGTTCTTCCACCACCTCCCGCGCCCGCTGCACCGGGTGGAGGCCGGCGCCAACCACGTCGTCCAGCTGCTCGTGCCGTTCCTGCTGTTCACCCCGCAGCCGATCGCCACCGTCGCGGCCGGGCTGATGGTGGCGACCCAGCTGTGGCTGGTGCTCTCCGGCAACTTCGCCTGGCTCAACTGGATCACCATCGTGCTGGCCCTGTCCGTCGTGGACGCGTCACCGCTCACGGGCTCCCACCCCCAGCCCGATCCGCCGCTCTGGTACGTGGTGCTCGTCGCCCTGCTGACCGCCTTCGTCCTGGTACGCAGCTACCGCCCGGTGCGGAACCTGCTCTCCCGGCACCAGGCGATGAACCGCTCGTACGACCCGTACCACCTGGTCAACACCTACGGCGCGTTCGGCACCGTCGGCCGGATCAGGGACGAGATCGTCGTCGAGGGCACCGACGACCCGGCTCCGCACCCCGGCACGGTCTGGCGGGAGTACGGCTTCAAGGGCAAGCCGGGCGACCTTCGCCGGCTCCCCCGCCAGTTCGCCCCGTACCACCTGCGGCTCGACTGGCTGATGTGGTTCGCGGCGCTCTCCCCGGGGTACGCGCGCGAGTGGTTCGGCCCCTTCGTCGAGCGTCTGCTCGACGGCGACCGGGACACCCTGCGGCTGCTCGCGCACAACCCCTTCCCGGACGCGCCGCCGACGCACGTCCGCGCCCGGCTCTACCGCTACCGGTACACGACCTGGCGCGAGCTGCGCACGACCGGGGCCTGGTGGCACCGGACCCTGGTGCGGGAGTACCTGCCGCCGACCCGGCTGCGGGAGTGGGCGGGCGGGCGGTGAGCCCCCGGCGCGCGCCTGTGCCCCCGGCCGTCGGAACGCGCGTTCCGGCGATCGGGGGCACAGGGGTGGATCAGGGTCGTGTCAGGGCACCGGCTCAGTCGATGCCGGGCAGGATGTGGGGCTCGGCGAGGTCGTCCTCGTAGCCCGCGAGCCGGATGGGGGCCGAGCGGGCCCACACTTCGAGGCTTCCCAGCTCGCCCTTGCGGCGGGGCCGGTCGATGGGTTCGGCCGGTCGCGGATCCTGCTTCGTCAGTTCGGGTGTCACCGCGCACTCCTCTGTGTCGCGTACCTGTGGGACAAGTGCCGGTCGGTCGCGGTGGCGCCGTTCGTCGGGCGGGACCGCGGCCTTGGTGGCAGGCCAGTCCCAGGGCCGGCTGTGAGGAAGGTGTGTCTCCTCGGTGGCCGACCGTGGACATCAGATTAACCAAATGAGCGGATCCGCGCTCTACCGGGCTCCAAAGTGTGACGCGTTCGGGTGACACACGTCGAATGAGCGCCCTACCAGTCGGTAGAACGCTCATTCCAGACGTCTGCGGGCCCTGCGGCCGGATTACCAGTTGGCGGGGGCGTAGTCCTTCAGGAAGCAGCCGTACAGGTCCTCGCCGGCCTCGCCGCGCACGACCGGGTCGTACACCCGGGCCGCGCCGTCGACCAGGTCGAGCGGGGCGTGGAAGCCGGCCTCGGCCAGGCGCAGCTTGTCGAAGTGCGGACGCTCGTCGGTGATCCAGCCGGTGTCGACGGAGGTCATGAGGATGCCGTCCGTCTTGAACATCTCCTCGCCGCTGGTCCGCGTCACCATGTTCATCGCGGCCTTGGCGGCATTGGTGTTCGGGTGGCCGGCGCCCTTGTAGCCGCGGCTGAAGACGCCCTCCATCGCGGAGACGTTCACGACGTAGGAGCGACCGCTCGCGGCCTTCCTGGCCGCCTCGGCCATCACCGGACGCAGCTTGCTGATCAGGATGAACGGCGCCGTGTAGTTGCACAGCTGGGTCTCGAGCAGCTCCACCGGGGAGATCTGCTCGATGCTCTGCACCCACGTGTTGGACTCGACGACGTCCGGCACCAGGCCGCCCGCGTCGATGGCGGTGCCGTCGAGGTGCCGGGCGAGGGAGGCGTTGCCCGCGACCAGCGCGAGGTCGGCGACCTGCTGGGCCTCCAGGCCGCTCACGCCGACGGGCAGCGACGAGCCGCTCACGAGCTCGCCGACCGCGCCGGAGTTGAAGGCGCCGATGACGTGGTGGGCGGGCAGCTCACCGGTGGGCAGCGGGGCGTTCTCGCCGTCGACCAGGGCGGCGTACGCGGACGGCAGCCGGCGCACGGTCTGCGTCGCGTTGTTGATGAGGATGTCGAGCGGTCCGGCCTCGGTCATCTGGTCGGCGAGGGCCACGACCTGCGCCGGGTCGCGCAGGTCGATGCCGACGACCTCCAGCCGGTGCATCCAGTCCGCGGAGTCCTCCATCGCCTTGAAGCGGCGGATGGCGTCCTTGGGGAAGCGGGTGGTGACGGTGGTGTGGGCGCCGTCGCGCAGCAGCCTCAGCGCGATGTACATGCCGATCTTCGCCCGGCCGCCGGTGAGCAGCGCGCGCTTGCCGGTGAGGTCCGCGCGGGCGTCCCGCTTGGCCCGGTTCTCGGCGGCGCACTTCTGGCACAGCTGGTGGTAGAAGTAGTCGACCTCGACGAACCGCGTCTTGCAGACGTAGCAGGAGCGGGGGCGCTGGAGTATGCCGGCGATCCGGCCTTCCTCGGTGATCGAGGAGGGCAGGATGCCCTCGGTCTCGTCGTCGATGCGCTGCGCGGAGCCGGTGGCGGTGGCCTCGGTGACCGCCTTGTCGTTGGCGGTCTTGGACGCCCGGCGCTCCTGGCGGCGGCGCTGCTTCACGGTCCGGTAGATGCCGGCGGTGGCGCGCCGGACGCGGATCGCGTCCGGGTGGTCGACGTCCAGCGTGTCGAGCTCGTCGAGGACGCTCAGGCAGACGGCCAGGCGCTCGGGGTCGACGCCCGGCCCGTAGTCCTGGGTTTCTTCGGTCACCGTCATGGCCTTCGGGTTCCTCGTTCGCTCGTACGTCGTCGTTCACGGGGCTTTCGAATAAGCAACTTTACGGAGCGGGGGGCCGCCCCTCCAAACCCGTACGGGGAGCGTGGTCGAAGACACAGTCGCCGCACAGGCCGCCCCCGGTGCAGCGGTAGTACAGGCAGCAGCTGGCCCTGCGCAGTCGCGGCCCGCGGACCGTGCCGGCGAGGTCGGGATGGGCGAGGAGGCCCGAGACGAGCGCCGCGGCCCGCTCCGCCGCCTCCGGCCGCCGGTGGGCGGCCGCCCACCGGGTCAGCTCCCGCAGCGCGCCGGCGAGCGCCGAGCCCGCGTTGCCCCACAGCAGCCGGGGCGAGATGCCGCCGTCGCGCCGCAGCGCCGCGTGCAGCGGGACCAGGTGGGCCTCCACGACCACGGCGGCGAGGTCGTCCACGGTGGCGGGACGGGTCGCGGAGCCGGACCACCACAGGTCGTCGGGCGAAGCGAGGGCCCCGTCCCAGTGCAGCTCGCCGGGGGCCAGGTCGGGGAAGCGCCCGGACAGCGCGGCCGGCCCGAGGGCGGTCGACCAGAGGCGGGCGGCGAGTCCGAGGTGGGCGATCGACGCCGCGACGCGCCGCTCCGGGCCGCCGAGCCGGGCGGCGACCCGGTCCACGCGCGCGGTGAGGGGCCCGTCCTCCCCCGCGTACAGGCGCGCGAGCGGGCGGTGCGCCCCGTCGCTCTCCGGCGGGCTGGTCCGCAGGGCGAAGAAGCCGCCCACCGCTCCGCTCTCCGCGAGATCCACGCGTCTGCCCCCGGTCCGTCGCCGTGCGTTCCGCCCGGGCCCTGCCGCGGACGGAGCCCCTGCCCGGGGCTCGCCGCCCACCGTAGCCGGGGAACTTTCGAGCATGTGTTTTCATGTCGCACACATGATCGGCAAGAAGACCGGAAAAGCGGCTTTCCACCCGGTCCGACCTGCGAAGGCGTACATCCCGAGTCGTACGCGGGACGCGCGTACTGCGCCGGCGGTACGTGCGAAGACGTCCCCTGGTACGACGACGCGATCGGCCGGGAAGAGAGATCGTGGAAGGTATGAGTCCTCTCATGCTGTCCGTCCTCCTGGCCCTGGTCTCGGCGGTCGCCTACGCGTCCGCGGCGATCGTGCAGGAGCGGGTCGCGGCCTCCGCCACGGGCCGGGGCTACGCACCGCTGCGGAGTCCCGCCTGGTGGGGCTCCGTCCTGCTCAACGGCATCGGCGCGGCACTGCACGTCGCCGCCCTCGCCTACGGGCCGCTCAGCCTGGTCCAGCCGCTCGGCGCGCTCACGATCGTGTTCGCGCTGCCCCTGGCGGCCCTCTTCGTCGGCCGCCCGGCCGGACGGCGGGCCTGGCGCGGGGCCGTCATGGCCACCGCGGGCCTCGCCGGACTGCTGAGCCTGACCAGCGGCGCCGAGGCGCAGTCCCTGGCCGACGACGAGCGCTGGCTGCTCGCGGCCGCGACGTTCGGCGCGGTCGCGGTCCTCTTCACGGTGGCCCGCCTGGTGGGCCGGTCGGTGCTGCGCAGCATCGCCCTGGCCACCGCGGCCGGCGTCTCCTTCGGCATCGCCTCGGTCTTCACCAAGGCGGTCGCCGAGGAGTGGACGTCCGGTTCGCCGCTCGCCGAGTGGACGGCCCTCCTCGTCCTCTCGGCCCTCGCCGTGACCGGGCTGCTCCTCTCCCAGGCCTCGTACCGGGGCGCCGGACTCGCCGCCCCGCTGGCCACCGTCACCGTGGTCAATCCGGTGGTCGCCGCGGCCGTGGGCCTCACCCTGTTCGGCGAGAGCTTCCGCTACGGCACGGCCGGCACCGTCGCCGCCCTGAGCTGCGGCGCGGTGGCCGCGGGCGGGCTCGTCCTGCTCATGCTGGACCGGATGACAGCGGCCCCGGACGCGCCGCCAGGGCCGTCCCCGGCGCCCCGTCCGTCGTCCGGGACCCCGGTCCGGGGCACGGGCGTCCGGGGTCAGGTGCCCGGCCGGGAGCGGGTCGCCCGGGAGTCGTCAGAGGGTGACGCCCCGGGCCCTGAGGTAGGCCAGCGGGTCGATGTCGGACCCGTACCCGGGACCCGTCCGCACCTCGAAGTGGAGATGCGGTCCCGTGCTGTTGCCGGTCGATCCTGAGCGTGCGATGCGCTGACCGGCGCTCACCCGTTGGCCTTCGCGGACACTGAGCGCGGACAGGTGCGCGTACTGGCTGTAGCGGCCGTCGTCGTGCCTCAGGACGATCTGGTAGCCGTACGAACCCGCCCACCCGGCGGACACGATCCGCCCGCCCGCCACGGCCTTCACCGAGGTCCCGGTGGGCACGGGGAAGTCCACGCCGGTGTGGTAGCCGCTGGACCAGGAGCTGCCGGGCTTGCCGTACCGGGTGCCGATGCCCGCGGACACGGGGGCCGAGTAGCGGTCCGTCTCGGGCTCGGCGGCCGGCCGGGGCCTGGGGGTCTGCTTCGGGGCGGGCTTCTTCGCCGCCGGTTTGGCCGCCGCCGGCTTCGAGACCGGCTTGACCGCGGGTTTCGGCACCGGCTTGTGCACCGGCTTCGGGGCGGGCTTCGTCGAGGCGGACGGCGCGGGGCGGGGTGCCGCGGGCCGCGTGACGGGAGGCTTGGCCGGCCTGGTCCCGGGGCGTGCCGCCCCGGCCGGCTGGGCGGTCCCGGCCGGTGGCGTGGCCGTGGCGGGTTGCGTGGTCGTGGTGGGCCGGGTGGCCTTGCCGGGTGTCTTCGCCGGGGCCGCGGTCCTCGCCGGAGCGGCGGCCTTCGCCGTCGGGGCCGTCTTCGCCCCGTCCGCCTTCCGGGGCGCGGCGATGCGGAGGGTGAGGCGCTGGCCCGGGTGGATGAGGTCGGGGTCGTCGCCGACGACCGACCTGTTCGCCTCGTAGAGGCCCTTCCAGCCGCCCTGGACGTGTTCGTCGCGGGCGATGGCCGACAGCGAGTCACCGGGGGTCACGGTGTACATCTCGCGGACGGTCGGCACGGCGGTGGGGCCGACGTTCCTCGCGGGCCGCTCGGGTAACGCGCGCTGCCCGGGCAGCGAGGCGGTCCGGGGCGCGTTCCCGCCGCGGGACGACTTCACCTCCGCCCCCCGCTCGGGCGTGATGCCGGGCGCCTGCCCGCCGCGCGTCAGACCCGCGTCCGGACCGCAGGACGGCCAGGCACCGGGCCCCTGGCCCTTGAGCACGCGTTCGGCGACGGCGATCTGCTGGTCCTTGGAGGCGAGGTCGGCCCGCGGCGCGTAGTGCGTGCCGCCGTACCGCTCCCAAGTGGACTGGCTGAACTGGAGGCCGCCGAAGTAGCCGTTCCCCGTGTTGATGCGCCAGTTGGAGGAGGACTCGCAGGACGCGACCTTCTCCCACACGTCGAGCGACGCCGCCTGCACCGCGCCCGCCCCGATGAGCGGCAGCGCCATCCCGGCGCTTCCCGCGGTCACGGTGAACGAAGCGCGGTTGATCCGGCTCGGCTGGTGGCGGCGATGACGTCCGCGTACGGCCATGGGCCCCCCCTTGAACACAGCAACAGCCGTCCAAGTTAGGGGTGGCGCACACTCCGTGACAAGGCCCTCGCCCCACCTCAAGCCCCCGGCGTCAGCCCTCTGTTGACGCCACCCCCTGCCCGGCCGGCCCCGGCTGCGGCTGAGGCTCCGGCTCCGGTACGGGCCCACCGGGCTGCGGCGGGGGCGCCGGCACGGGCTCCGGCGGCACCGGCACCGGGTTCGGCGGCGGCACCGGCGGAGGCCCCGGCGGCGGGACCGGCGAAGGCGGCAGCGGATCGGGGTACGGCGGTTGCGTCATCACGGACCTCTCCCTCTACGGGTCCCCCTTCCAGAGTGGCCCGCCACACGCAGCGGCGCCCTCCGGACCCCGCCGCACGGGTGCCGCGCGCCGGGCGAGGCCGGTTCGGGTCCAGCGCTTCGGGGCCGCCCGTTCGGGAGCCGCGCCTCGGGCCGTCCGTTCGGGAGCCGCGCCTCGGGCCGTCCGTTCGGGTACCGCGTACCCGGCAGGTCAGGCCCGAAGGACCGCCCGGCTCACCACCGACCCGGAGCGGCCTTGAGGACCGCCCGGCTCACCACCGACCCGGAGCGGCCTTGAGGCCCGTCCGGCTCACCACAGCCCCGGAGTGGCCTTGAGCTGGAGCTTCGCCGCGCGGGCCACCTCCGACGCGGGCACGGGTGCCTCGTCGGGATGCCGCTCGGCCCACTTGGCGGCGTACGGGCACAGGGGCACGACGGGCACGCCCTCCGCGGCGGCGATCCCGTAGAACTCGCGCACCAGCGCCCCGGCGATCCCCTGCCCCTCGTGCCCGTCCTCGACGACGGTGTGGACGGCGACCAGGGCGTGGGGCTCGGCGTCGAGCACGAAGTAGACGATGACGCCCACGAAGGTCTCGCCCTCGAACGCCTCGAGACGCCCGTTCGCCCGATCGTCACGCATCCTCAGCCCTGCTGCCATGCGGCGCTCTCCCTCGGCTCAGACCTGCACGGGTACGGCGGCCGGCACCGCCCCCGCGCCGGGCACGGCGTGCGGGGCGCGCACCGTGTCGCTCCCGGGAACCGGCGCGGACGCGTCGGCCCCCAGCTCCACGATGCGGTTGTCCGCGTCGACGTGCACGACGGTCGGCACGAACGTCCGCGCCTCCGCGTCGTCCACCTGCGCGTAGCTGATCAGGATCACCAGGTCCCCCGGGTGCACCAGATGCGCGGCCGCCCCGTTGATCCCGATGACACCGGACCCGCGCTCGCCCTCGATGACGTACGTCTCCAGGCGCGCCCCGTTGTCGATGTCGACGATGTGCACCAACTCACCCGGCAGCAGGTCGGCCGCCTCCATCAGATCCCCGTCGACGGTGACCGACCCCACGTAGTGCAGGTCCGCCTGGGTCACGGTCGCCCGGTGGATCTTGGACTTGAACAGAGTACGCAGCACTTTGGACTCCTCTGAGACGGCTCCCTGCCTGCTTCGTGCAGGTCAAGGGCGGCCTCGACTGTACACCGGCACGCGCCGGACGATGTTTGTGAGGAACATCGCTCCGGTCGGGCGGGGCAGCTTCCCGCCTGGGCTTTCGCGCCGTCACCGACGCCAGTTCAGGCAATTCTCCGGCACGCCCGGTTACTCATGCTGACCTAATGCCGACTTGCCTGATGTGCCGTCAACCATGCCGTGAACCACTCCACACCCCGGCCCCGCTCTGCCGCTTCGGCTGCGGTACGCCCGCAAACCTTCCAGGACCCGAAGGGCTGCTGGAACGCTGCTCGTGCCGCAGGAAGCATGGGGCGTGATCCATCGGCCACCGCGAACCGTCCCTCGCTGCGCCACCTGGTACCAGAGCCCCCTGCCCGATTCGGGTGACGGGTGTCCCCGCGCGAGCGGAGGTGCCGCATCAGTCGTGATGTCCACGGCCGATGCGCCGGAGTACAGGAGACCCCGCTCAAGGATCGCGACGCACTCCACGTCGTGTGTCACAAGAATCAGGTCTATGCAAGAAGGTCAACGAGAACCGCAGGTCGGCACCACACCTCACCCACATGGGGCGCGAGATCAATGAGCGTGACAAGCGGTACGGGTCCTACGCGCGCGCTCTTGACACGGCGGGGTCGGCTGCCGGGCAGCGGGCGCTGGTCGGGATCGTTGTAGGCGCCGAGGGGGTGGATCAGGGCGTTGTGTTCGAGCTGCTCGGTGATGTGGGCGGTCCAGCCGGTGACGCGGCTCATGACGAAGAGAGGGGTGAACGTCGGGATGTCGAAGCCCATGAGGTGATAGGCGAGACCTGCCGGGTTGTCGAGGTTCGGGTGGATGCCCTTGCGGCTGATCATGGAGTGCCGGAGAGCGGCGTGGAGGGTGGTCAGGCGTGTGACGTCCGGGTCGGCGGCGCGGGCGACGAGGCGGTCGGTGGCCTCCTGCGTGATCGGTACGCGGGAGTCCCCGTGCTTGTAGACACGGTGTCCGAAGCCCACGATCTTGCGCTTGAAGACGAGCGCCTCGTCCAGCCACTCCTCCGCCCGGTCCGGGTCGCCGATCTCGTTGAGCATGCGTATCACCGCCTCGTTGGCGCCGCCGTGGAGGGGTCCTTGAGTGCTGCGATCGCCGCGGTGACGGCGCTGTAGAGGTCGGAGAGAGTGGACGTGACGACGCGGGCGGTGAACGTCGAGGCGTTGAAGCTGTGTTCGGTGTACAGGATCAGGAAGACCTCGAAGCAGCGGACGGCTTCGGGGGCCGGGACGGTGCCGAAGCACATCTGGAAGATGTTCTCGGCGTAGCCGAGCGCGGGGTCGGGCTGGACGGGATCGAGCCCCCGCCAGCGAGGGTGGTCCGCCGCCACGACTACGGGATGTTTCGCCAGCAGGGATGGCTTCTCGCTTGTAGCCCTCCACATCCTTCTTACGGATCCGTGACGCCCGACCTGTCGGACGCCTCTCCGAGACCGAGGCGACGTAGCTTCGGGGCATGCGCGTACTTGTGACTGGAGGAGCGGGCTTCATCGGCTCGCACATCGTCGCCGAGCTGATCGGACGCGGGCACGACCCGGTGGTCTTCGACATGGCGGAGGACGGACGGGACGTACGGGATCCGGCCGCCGTGCGGAGAGCCCTGGCAGGGGTCGACGCGGTCTGTCACCAGGCGGCCAAGGTCGGTCTCGGCAAGGGATTCGAGGACGCACCCGGATACGTGTCGGTCAACGACCTCGGCACGGCGGTGCTGCTGGCTCAGATGGCGGAGGCGGGCGTGCGGGGGCTGCTGCTCGCCGGGTCGATGGTCGTCTACGGCGAGGGGCGGTACGAGTGTGCCGCGCACGGCGTGATCCGGCCCGGTCCGCGGGCCGAGGCCGACCTGAGGGCCGGCCGCTTCGAGCCGCGCTGCCCGGACTGCGGTGCCGACCTGACACCCGGCCTGGTCGCCGAGGACGCGCCGATGGACCCGCGGAACGTCTACGCCACCACCAAGCTCGCTCAGGAGCACCTCGCGTCCTCGTGGGCCCGGGCGATCGACGGCCGCGTGATGTCGCTGCGCTACCACAACGTCTACGGGCCGGGAATGCCCCGCGACACCCCGTACGCGGGTGTGGCCGCCCTGTTCCGTTCCGCGCTCGCGCGCGGCGAGTCGCCGCGCGTCTTCGAGGACGGCGGACAGCGGCGGGACTTCGTCCACGTCCGGGACGTGGCCTCGGCCAACGCGGTGGCGCTGGAGGCCCTGGCGGACGGGCCGGGCTTCACCGCGTACAACGTCGGCAGCGGCGGTCCGAGGACCGTCGGCGACATGGCCCGGGCGCTGGCCTCCGCGTGCGGCGGCCCGGCCCCGGTCGTCACCGGTGAGTACCGGCTGGGCGACGTGCGGCACATCACCGCCGACTCCGCGCGGCTGCGCCGCGAGCTGGGCTGGTGCCCGACGGTGCCGTTCGCCGAGGGGATGGCCGAGCTCACGGGCGGCGCGGAAGGCCAGGCCCTGCGGGAGGCCGGACTCGCCCGGCACCCGTAGGGCAGCAGTGGGCCGGCACCGGCGGGAACGGCTACCCCGCCGGTGCCGGCAGGGTCAGTTCGAAGCAGCAGCCGCCGGAGACGTTGCGGACGTCGGCCCGGCCCTCGTGGGCCTCGACGATGCCCCGGACGATCGCCAGGCCGAGGCCCGCCCCCGAAGGAGGGGTACGTGCCGGGGCACCGCGCCAGCCGGTGTCGAAGACGCGCGGGAGGTCCTCCTCGGGGATGCCTCCACAGGCGTCGGTGACCGAGAGCACCACGGCGTCCGCGCGGCGTTCGGCGGCGATCGCGACGGTGCCGTCGGCGGGGGTGTGACGGATGGCGTTCACGAGCAGGTTGGAGAGCACCCGGGTCATCTCCTTGCCGTCCACCTCCACTGGCAGCGGTGCGACGTTCTCGCCCGCCAGGCGGACGCCGTGTTCCCGGGCAAGGGCGTCGGCGCCGGCCAGGACGTCTGCGACCAGGTCGTAGAGGGACATCCGGGTGGGACTGAGGGACAGCGCGCCGGCGTGGATGCGGGAGAGCTCGAAGAGGTCGCCGACCATGGAGTTGAGGCGGTCGACCTCCGTGCGCATCTGGCGGTGGTAGCGGGCGGGATCGGCCGCCACGCCGTCCTCCAGCGCCTCCGACATGGCGCGCAGCCCGGCCAGCGGGGTGCGCAGGTCGTGGGAGATCCAGGCCACGAGCTCGCGCCGCGAGGTCTCCAGGGCGCGCTCGCGTTCACGGGAGGCGGCCAGCCGCTTGCTGGTGAGGGCGAGTTCGCGACTCAGGGCCGCGAACTCGGCGGGGGCGGCCCCGACCGGGGGCGTGAACGAGCCCCGCTCCCCGAAACCGCGGGCCGCACGGACGAGTTCCCGGCATCGTCGTACGACCTGGCGGCCGAGGAGCAGCGCGGTGGCCAGCGACACGGCGGCCGCCATCGCGACGACCGTGGTCACCACGGCCAGGTCGTGGGAGGACAGGAACATCGCCCACGCGACCGCGAGCGTCCCGGCGAGCATCGCGGACACGGCGACGGCCGCGACGACGGCGAGGGACACCGCGAGGCTCCGGTGCCTGAGGACACGCAGCGCCACGGCTCCCAGAAGCCCGGCGGTGCCTGCGCCGAGGAGGGCGTACAGGGCGATCAGCAGCAGGTCACGCACGGCCGGCCGCCGTCTCGGCAGGCCACGCGGCCGGGCTCGCCTCGAAGCGGTAGCCGACGCCCCAGACGGTCTGGATCAGGCGCGGGCTCGCCGGGTCGTCCTCGATCTTTCCGCGGAGCCGGCGGACGTGGACGGTCACGGTGGACAGGTCGCCGAAGTCCCAGCCCCAGACCTCGCGCATCAGCCGCTCCCTGCCGCAGACCTGCCCCGGGTGTCGCAAGAAATAGGCGAGGAGATCGAACTCCCTCAGGGTGAGGGCGACTTCCCCTCCGTTCTTGGTGACCCGCCGCGCAGCCGGGTCCAGGGACAGACCAGCTGCGGCGAGGCAGGGCTCACCTGCCGGAGCGGCGGTCGTCGCCCGGCGCAGGACGGACCGTACGCGCAGGACGAGCTCTCGCGGGCTGAAGGGCTTGGTCACGTAGTCGTCCGCGCCCACCTCCAGGCCGAGGATCCGGTCGTCTTCGTCGCCGCGCGCGGTCAGCATGATGACCGGGACCGGCGAGGAGCCGCTCTCCTGTACTCGCAGCCGGCGGCAGACCTCCAGCCCGTCCATGCCGGGCAGCATCAGGTCGAGCACCATGAGGTCGGGCCGGCGCTCTTCGGCTGCGCGCAGCGCCGCCGGCCCGTCGGCCGCCAGGCGGACCGCGAACCCGGCCCGCTCCAGATAGCCGGCCACGACCTCCGAGACGGTCGGATCATCGTCCACGACGAGAACCCCGCCCGGCGCACCGACCTCATCGGTGCCGTCGGGACGGTGCCCTTCGTACGTGCTCGCGCCATCGCTCACTGCCATGGCTCCAGGTTGTCACCCGGCTGGGCCCGGGGGTGGCGTGGATTCCCCTCCTCCGGGATGGCGTCCGCGTTTCGTAAGGACTGGAAGGCCTTTTTCGCGCTCCTCGGTTCCTACGGTGTGGAGGGTGACTACATCTGCTTGCGCACCGCCCCGCGCGGACCTCGTACTGCCGTGCCTCGACGAGGCCGAAGCACTCCCCTGGGTGCTGGAGCGCGTGCCCGCCGGATGGCGGGCCATCGTCGTCGACAACGGGTCGACCGACGGCTCCGCGGAGATCGCCCGCAGCCTCGGGGCGACCGTCGTGCACGAGAGCCGGCGTGGTTTCGGTGCGGCCTGCCACGCCGGGCTGCTCGCGGCGCGGGCCGACCTGGTCTGCTTCTGCGACTGCGACGCCTCCATGGATCCGGGGCTGCTCGCCCCGATGGCCGCACGGGTGGCATCGGGCGAGGCCGACCTGCTGCTCGGCCGCCGCCGCCCGCAGGGGTTCGGGGCCTGGCCCGCTCATGCCCGCGCCGGGAACCTGGCCCTCGCGCGCATGCTGCGGCACCGCACCGGCCTGCGACTCCACGACCTCGGACCGATGCGGGTGGCGCGCCGGGAGGCCCTGCTCGGCCTGGGGCTGACCGACCGGCGCAGCGGCTACCCGCTCCAGATGGTGGTGCGCGCCGCGGACGCGGGCTGGCGGGTCGCCGAGACGGACGTCCCGTACCTTCCCCGCACCGGAAAGTCGAAGGTCACCGGGACTTGGCGGGGCACCTGGAACGCCGTACGCGACATGCGACGGGTCCTGTCGGAGCCGCCCGGCGTCGCATCGTCCGAACCGGCCGGGAAGGTCTCCGTATGAGCACCCTCCTCGTCATCGCCAAGGCTCCCGTGGCGGGTCGGGTCAAGACGCGTCTCACGCCGCACTTCACGCCGCAGCAGGCGGCCGAGCTGGCACTCGCCGCGCTCGAGGACACCCTTGCGGCCGTGCTCGCCACTCCGGCCGGGCGCCGCGTCCTGGTGCTCGACGGACGGCCGGGGCCCTGGGTGCCCGCGGGCATCGACGTCGTTCCGCAGACCGCGGGCGGCCTCGACGTCCGGCTGGCCGCGGCCTTCTCCCACGTCGACGGACCCGCCCTGCTCATCGGCATGGACACCCCCCAGGTCACCCCGGATCTCCTCGCCCGGGGACTCGACTTCAGCAAGACCGACGCCTGGTTCGGCCCGGCCGACGACGGCGGGTTCTGGGCGCTCGGCCTGTCCGAGCCCGACCCGGCGCTGCTCCTCGGTGTCCCCATGTCGGTCGCTGGGACCGGGCGGGAGCAGCGCCGACGGCTGACCGCGTCCGGGCGGGCGGTACGGGACCTGCCCGAGCTGTGCGACGTCGACACCCCGGCCGACGCGGCCCTGGTCGCGGCCACCGAACCCGGCACCCGCTTCGCGACCCTCCACGCCGGCCTGTGCGCGGTGACGCGGTGACCGCGCAGCTGGCCGAACCCGCCCTCGCCTGGCGGGCCGACCCGTATGCCGAGGCGCTCCGCTCGGGCCGTGGACCGCTCTACCTTCGCCGCGACGACGGCTGGCTGCTGCCTCTGGAGGTCGAGCGGTGGTGCGCCGAACCCGACGCGGCCGACGCCACCGTGCTCGACCGCTGCCACGGTCCCGTCCTGGACATCGGCTGCGGACCCGGCCGGCTCGTGACCGCCCTCGCCGCACGCGGACACCGGGCTCTGGGCGTGGATGTCACCCCGGAGGCGGTGGCCCGCACGGTCCGCGCGGGAGGCAGCGCCCTGTGCAGATCGGTCTTCGATCCCCTGCCTCGTGAGGGCCGCTGGGACACCGTGCTCCTCATCGACGGCAACATCGGCATCGGAGGCGATCCGGTCGCCCTGCTCCGCCGCGCCGCCAGGCTGGCCTCACCGACCGGCTCCCTGCTGGTCGAGGTGGCCACAGCCGAGGTCGACGAACGCGTCGAGGTCCACGTCGACAACGGCCGCGGCGGCCGCGGGACGCCCTTCCGGTGGGCCCGGCTCGGCACGCGGGCCCTGTGCGCCGAGGCCCCGGAGGCCGGCTGGACCCGCGCCCTCACCTGGCGGGCCGCGGGCCGGAGCTTCGTGGGCCTGCGCCGCTGACGATGCCTGTGGAGTGGGGGCCGACGCCGGACACGCGTCGGCCCCCTTCCACAGCGGCCCCGGCTCACCGCCGCCGAGCCGCCCGTCGCAGGCACGCGCGCGCCGCGACGTACGCAACCGAAGCCAGGGCGACGACCGCCATCGCGAGAAGCCAGTTCCGCGCGTAGTCCAGCGGCAGGACCGTCGCATTGGCCACGCCCTCGGGGCGCAGCAGCGGTGGCAGGGCGACCGCCGTCAGCGCGCCCGCGACGACCAGCGCGGCGCGTGGCACTCCACGCAGGCGCAGACCCGCCGCCGCGGCGAGCGCGCCGATCGCGAGGACGAGCGGTGCGATCAGCCCGTCGTGCACGAGGAGCCCACCCGCGAGCCACACGCCGACGCGCCACGGCTCCGGCTGGTCCAGTACCAGGGCACCGCCGAAGGCCATCAGGACGAGTCCACTGCCGCCCAGCACGTACCGGAACACCATCACAGCACCTCCAGTCGGCCGACCCACTTGGTCTGGAGCACTCCGGGCCGGTTCGGGGCGATGATCCGCGCCGGATAGCCGTGATCCAGGGAAAGGACCTCTCCGTTCAGGCCCAACGCCAAGAGGGTGAGCGGGTCCTGGGCGTACGTACGGCCCATCTCCGTCATGCGGTACGCGCCCGCCGCCTCCAGTGACACCACACGGCACCGCGCTCGGGGGCCGCCGCCTGCCCGGTCCAGCAGATCGCGCACCCGTACCCCCTTCCACGAGGCGGCTTTGCTCCAGCCCTCGACGCATGCGAGGGGCAGGCTCACCTCGTACTGCGGCATCGCGCGCAGTTCCTCCAGGGTGAGGCTGTACGGGCGTGGTCCGGCGACGGTCAACCGCCAGTCGGCCAGGGACGCCTCGGTGACGCGGGCCGCGGCAGCTGTGCGGTTGATCGGCAGTCCCTGCGGCCCGTGGCCGGGACTGCGCGGGCCGAACAGCTCCAGGGGTCCGAGCGCAGTGACGGACTGGCCGACCGTCGTCAGCGTCACGGCACCGACCCCTGCCCCGATGGCCGCCAGCAGCTGACGACGGTCCGGTCCGTCGGCGGCCGGCAGGGAAAGGGTCCCCGGGGAGCGGCGGGTGAAGTGGTCGCGGATCCTGGGCCATTGCACGGCGACGTGGAGCAGCAGGGATCCCAGCAGCAGCCAGCCGACAGCGTAGTGGACCGGTACGAAGGAGAACGGCCAGGGGTACCACTGGTACGTGTTCAGCAGCCCGGTGACCAGCTCGAAGATCCCCGCGGAGACGAGTACCGCCACCGAGAGGCGTTCCAGCGCGTGCCGGACCGACCGGACCGGCGGCCACGCGAAGAGCCTGGGGTAGACCGCCCACAACTTGGCCGCCAGCAGCGGGATCGCGGCGATTCCCGAGGCCACGTGCAGCCCCTGGGTGAGCCGGTAGCCCCAGTACGGGCGGCTGGGCAGCCGGTCGGCGAGCAGGCCGGGCGGGTGCTGGAGGTAGTGGCTGAGCACACCGGTCGCGAAGCAGACGACGACGGCGAGCCCGAGCCCGCGACCGATCGCGGTCGCGGTACGGCCATCGTGCAGACGCGCCGTGAAGGTGATCGGCGGTCCGGGAGGCGGAGTGAGGCGCATGAGCCCATGACACCCCCGGCAGGGCCCCCGTAGGTGATCGGAACACCTTACGAAACACGGACGCGCGGGGCGCCCGACCGTGTTCGAGGGCCCTTCCTGGAACGCTGCGGAGGTGAATCCACGCACCGCTCTCACCGCAACGGTCCTCGCCGCACTCACCACCGTCCTCGTCCTCACCCTCCGGTACGACGGCTACTTCGCCGACCCGGGCGGGCTGTTCCGGTGGTACGCGGCGTGCTGGGTGCTGTTCGCCGGCGCTCTGGTCGCGCTGCGCCGGGTTCCGTCCTCGCATGTCGTACCCCTGCTCGTGGCCGGCGCGCTCGCCGTCACGGTGACCGGTCTTGTGGCGCCGCCCCGGACCAGCACCGACGCGTACCGGTACGCCTGGGACGGCCGCGTCCAGTCGGCCGGGATCTCCCCGTACGACCATGCCCCTCAGGACCCGGAGCTGGTTCGGCTGCGCGACGCTTGGCTCTTTCCCACCGGGGCGGCCTGCGGCGGCCCGGACCGGGCCCGCATCCCCCATGCCGGCCCGGTACCGCACTGCACGCGACTCAACCGGCCCGCCGTGCGTACCATCTACCCGCCCGTCGCCGAGACGTACTTCCTCACCGTCGACCGACTCTCTCCGGCGGGTGCCCGGCACAAGCCGCTCCAGATCGGCTCGGGCCTGATCTCCCTGGGCGTCACCGGAGCGGTCCTGCTGATCCTGCGCCGCAGGGGCACGGATCTGCGGCGGGCCGCCTACTGGGCCTGGTGCCCCGTCGTCCCCATCGAAGCGGTCAACAACGCGCATGTGGACGTCCTCGGGGCGCTGCTGGCCGTGATCGGCCTCGGGCTCGTCGCCGTCCTTCCCGACCGCAGATCGGCCGGCGGGCTGGTCATCGGCGCCGCCATCGCCGCCAAACTCATGCCCGCCGTCGTCCTGCCGGGGGCACTGTCCGGAGTCCGCCGGGTCCGCAACGCGGCCGCCGTGCTGCTGCCCGCCGCCGCTTTCGTCGCGCTCGCCTACACGCCCTACGTCCTCGTCTCGGACGGGTCCGTCTTCGGCTACCTCGGTGGCTACGTGGAGGAGGAAGGCTACGACGACCCCGCCGCCGGATCCCGGTACGCGCTGCTCCGCCTGGTCCTGCCCGACAGCTGGGCACTCCCGGTGGTCCTGGTCAGCATGGCGGGCGTGTCCCTGTACGTGATGCGACGCGGCGACCCGCGCCGCCCGTGGAGCGGCGCGCTGCTGGTCACGGGCTGGGCGTTCGCCCTCCTCACGCCGGGCTATTCCTGGTACGCGTTGCTCCTGGTCGCCCTCGTCGCGCTGGACGGACAGTGGGAATGGCTCGGCTTCGCCCTGGCCGGGCCGGCCGTCTACGTATTCGGCGGGGTCTTCGACCACCGGCAGCCGACGGCCGCGATCGCGTACGGCCTTGCGGCCCTCCTCGTCCTCGCGGCCGCTGCGGTGCGACGGCGCCACGGAACCGGAACGCGTCAGCCCGAGGGCGTCTCCCTCCAGGCATCGGGGCCGGAGACGCCCTCCTCGGCCCGGACGGTGAGCCGGCCGACGTAGTGCTGCCGGCCCTCGGCGTGCGCGGTGCATGCCTCCGGGGAGGGGAGTCCGCTGTGTACCAGGCGCAGCGAGGTGCCCTCGGCCGTGGGCTCCAGGGTGATCCCACCGGGGCACCCCAGCGGCTTCGCCGCACTCGCCGCCCCCGTGATGGCGTCCGCGATGTGGCGAGCCCAGAGGAAGGACCTGGCGCGCCTCATCGGCGCCCCGGAGCGCCAGGGTCCGAGCAGCGGAAACCGTCCGCGGCCCTGTCACTTGGGCGGAAGCGTGCTCGCGAAACCCACGGCCGTCGTGATCCAGTGGTCGAGGACCCGGTCCTCCGCGAGCGCGGGGCCGCCGACGGTCGCCCAGCCGCGCCTCGGCCTGCCGGTGAAGTCCATCGGGTGGGCCAGGGCCGCCTCGGCCCGCCCGGGGCCCACCAGCTCGTCGCCGACCACGCCCACGGTCATGTTCCCGCTCAGCAGGAAGGCCAGGCCGCCGAAGATCCGCTTCTCGGTGAGGTCCGGCCGCTCACCGCGGCCCTCCCTGATCCGCTGGGCCAGCCCTTCGCCGTACGTCATGGAACCCACTCTTCCGCGCGCCCCGACAACGCGCCCTGCGGGCGTGGCCGTCAGCGGGCCGGTCCCGAGCCACCGGCCTCGCCGTCACCGCACGGCTTCGCGTGCCCGTCACTCGCGGGGCGCCGCTCGTCCTCGGAGGGCCGATTCACGCCACCTGCGGACGACGAGGATCGCTGCGGAGGCGACGAAGAGCGCAGCCGTGATCAGCAGCCAGCGCTCCAGGAACCCGTCGGCCGGGAGCCCCGTGTACGCGGTGTAGTGGTCGACCCTGCCCAGGATCAACGGCCACCAGACCAGCAGCAGAAGGCCCGAGACGAAGAGGGGAACACGCACGTGGTTGACGCCCGGCCTCGGCAGATCCTGCCCCGGGATCTCCGGAAACAGATGCTGCACGGCACGGTCGGTCACCGCGTACAACGGGAGCAGCACGAGGTCGTGCAGAAGTGCTGCCCCGACGAACCACAGGGCCACGCCCAAGGTGTCTCCCTCCAGCAGTCGCACACCGGCATAGGCGGCGAGGGCGAAGGAGGCCAGTACGAGGAGCAGGTGGAGCGGGGAGGCTCCGTAGCGGCGGCGGAGGGCGGCCATGAGGCTCATGCCGGCTCTCCGAAAGTGATCCGGGTGACCCATTTGGTGTTGTGGACGCCGGGGGCTCCGGGGACGATCACCCGGGCCGGGTAACCGTGGTCCTCCGAGAGGACGGCCCCGTTGACGCGTACGGCCAGCAGTGAACGGTGATCGCGTACCTGGTTGTCCCTCAGCACGACGGAGCGGAACGCCCCTCCCCGCTGTACCGATTCCACCAGAGCCCGTGGCGTGTCCGTACCGTGTCCGACCAGTGCGGCCAGGTCGGTCAGCCGTACGCCGCTCCACAGCTGGTCGGGGGTCGACCAGCCCTCGACACAGGCGATGGGCAACGCCGCTTCGTGTTGCTCCATGGCCAGGAGCGCGTCTCGGGTCAGCACGACCTGGCGGCCCGCGCTGCGCACGGTCAGCCGCCAGGCGGGGCCGATGTCGGTGGGCCGGATCCCGACGGATGCCGCGGTCTTGTTGATCTGGAAGCCGTTCGGTCCTGAACCGGGATCCCGGCCGTGCGGGGCGAGCAGCGCCGTCTGGCGCCACCAGCCGCCCACGCTCTGCCCGGCCGTCACCACGAACAGCGCCAGGGAGCCGAGTCCGACCATGCCCAGGGCGCCGCGCCGGGAGATGGTCGGCGGCGCCGGCCGGGGCGACATGAGTCCGGCCGCCTCCTCCGTACCGGCTTCCGGCAGCTCGCGTCCGTACCTCACCGCGCGGAGGGCACGCGGCAGCCGGAAGGCCACGTGGACGACGAAGGCTCCGATCAACACCCACGCCCCGTAGAAGTGCAGGACGTAGAAGGAGCCCGGGAAGACGTAGTGCAGCTGCACGTTGAGGATGCCGGTGGCGAACTCGAAGCCGGCACCGCCCACCAGCAGGAGCAAGGACAGACGCTCGATGCCGTGGCCGACCGACCGCACGGGCGGCCACTGGAACAGCTTCGGGATGACCGACCACAACTTCGCCAGCAGGACCGGCACGAGGACGACACCCAGGACCACGTGCACGCCCTGGTTCACCCGGTAGAGCCAGTACGGCGAGGTCGGCCAGGAGAACAGGTAGAAGCCGAGCCACCCCTTGTCCGGTGTCTGGTCGTTGACCGGCGACAGATCCGGGTTGTACGCGGCGTACGACACCAGACCCGTCACGAACAGCAGCGTGATGCCGACCAGTAGCACGAGCCCGAGCACGGCGGTCATCCACAGCCCCCGCAGCGGGCTGCGCCAGAACTCCGGACGCGACGGCCCCGGCGGCGGCCCCGACACGACAGCGCGCAGACGCGTCAGTGGAGCCGTCCGCTCCGGGGGCTCCGACAGCGCGCGGGACGGGGGCTCGGGCCGATTCCCCTTGCCGTCGCCTGCCTCCACCGGGACACCTCCGCACACGCACAGTCGCCGGGACGAACATCCCGCACCGGAGACCGCGCCGGGTCCATGACACGCCCACACGAGGCCCCCTTGCCCTCCCATGGGCGCCGGGATCGCGCGCCCGGCGCGGGGCCCATCCGCGCAGGGAGGTGAAGATCCCGGTGGGGACCAGACCTGTCGTGCACAGCCGATCCGCACGACCCGCAACATCATCAGTCACTTTCGCTGCTGAAGATCCGGGCTGCCAGGAGCCCGGCGAGGACGGCCCACGGGACGGCTGCCCGTCCGGAACACTCCCAGCCCACTGTGCCGAGGACCAGGGCCGTGGCGGCGGCGACGGCCAGGAACCGCCGCCGTCGGACGCGGACCACTCGCGTCGGGCACTCCCGGGCTCCCTCATCTCGCGGATGGCTGTGCGGATGACGAGGATGGCCACGACGACAGCCGTGCCGAGAAGAGCCGGTCCCTCGTCCTCCATGGTCACCGGCTGCCGCGCGCTGACCCGGTCTGATAGATGTCCGGGATGCCGTCCGCGTCCTCGTCGCGCTCTTCGTCTTCCCAGAGACGCTTGTAGAGGCGGTTGCGGCGGCGCAGGAGTACGGCGGCGAGGGCGGCGGCCGTGAGGGAGCCGATCAGGACGGCGGCCTTGATGTGCTCGGCCTCGGTGGCGTTCGGGAAGGCGAGTTCGCCGATGAGGAGGGCGACGGTGAAGCCGATGCCCGCCAACGTGGCGAGTCCGAAGACGTCGGCCCAGGCGAGGTCGGGGTTGAGCTGGGCCCGTGTGAAGCGGGCGGCCAGGTAGGTGCCGAGGAAGATGCCGAGGATCTTGCCGACGACCAGGCCCGCGAAGACTCCGAGGGGTTCCGGGTCGGTGAAGACGTGGGTGAGCGCGGCGCCCGAGATGCCGACGCCGGCGGCGAAGAGGGCGAAGAGGGGGACGGCGACGCCCGCGGAGAAGGGGTGGACGAGGTGGGAGACGCGGGCGCCCGGGGAGGCTTCCTCGCCCTTGTCGCGGGTGGTGCGCAGGATCAGGCCCATGGCGACGCCGGCGACGGTGGCGTGGACGCCGGAGTTGTACATCAGCGCCCAGACGGCGACGCCGAGCGGCACGTACCACCACCAGCCGCGGACCCGGAAGCGCTGGAGTGCGTAGAAGAGGACGAGTCCGGCGAACGCGCCGCCCAGGGCCCAGAAGCTGAGGTCGCTGGTGAAGAAGATCGCGATGATGAGGATGGCGCCGAGGTCGTCCACGACGGCGAGGGTGAGCAGGAACGCCCTGAGAGCAGAGGGCAGATGCGTGCTGATCACCGCGAGGACGGCGAGGGCGAAGGCGATGTCGGTGGCCATCGGGACGGCCCAGCCGTCCAGGCTTCCGCCGCCGGACGCGGCGACGAGGGTGTAGACGGCCGCCGGTACCGCCATGCCGCACAGCGCGGCGATCACGGGCAGGGCAGCCGTGGCGGGGGTGCGCAGTTCGCCGACGACGAGCTCGCGCTTCAGTTCGATGCCCGCGACGAGGAAGAAGACGGCGAGGAGGCCGTCGGCGGTCCAGTGGGCGACCGACAGGTCCAGGCCGAGGGCGGAGATGCCGAAGTGGAAGTCGCGTACGGACTCGTACGCCTCGCTGCACGGGCTGTTCGCCCAGACGAGCGCGACGACAGCCGCCGTGAGGAGGACCAGACCGCCGACCGTCTCGGTCCGCAGAGCCTCGGCCACCGCCTGGCGTTCGGGCCAGGGAAGGAGCCCGAAGACGGTCTTGCGGGGACGTGACTGCGTCATGGGGCGGGCCTCCGGGGATGTCGACAAAAGGGCACGCGGACCCTCGGACGCCGACCAGACTTCCCGGCACACCAGCGTCATCCCTTGACGCGTTGTTTACACCCTATCGGGCGCGCGGGAGCCTCACCAGGCGTCTCTCACCTGCTGGAACAAGGGTGAAAGGCCCTGCCCCACCAAGGCGCGAGGTGGGGGCAGGGCCCTTCGGGAGCCGGTCCGCCGGGGGGCGGTCAGACGGTGGTCCTCACCGGCTCCTGGTCGGCGTCCTCGCCGGAGTCCGTGTCGAGGCCGGCGTCGCGGCGCTTGACGAAGGCGAGGAAGGAGTTCAGCTCCCGCTTGACGACGGGGGCGAGGAGGTACAGGCCGATGATGTTGATGACGGCGAGCATGAAGAGCACCGCGTCGGCCATGTCGATGAGGGTCTGCAGGGTCAGCAGGGAGCCGGCCACCGCGAACAGGGTGTAGGAGATCTTGAAGGTCACCTCGCTGACCTTGCTGCGGCCGAAGAGGTGGGTCCACGCCTTCATGCAGTAGTAGCCCCAGGTCAGCACCGTGGAGATCGCGAACAGCATGACCGCGATGGTCAGGATGTACGGGAACCAGGGCAGCACGGTGGCGAAAGCGTCGGAGGTGATGGTGACGCCGCCGACGGACTCGCCGCCCTGACGGATCTCGACGTAGCTGGCCGGGTTGGCGATGACGATGGTCAGGGCAGTCATCGTGCAGATGACGACCGTGTCGATGAACGGCTCAAGCAGGGCGACCAGACCCTCGCTCGCGGGGTGCTTGGTCTTGACCGCCGAGTGCGCGATCGGGGCGGAGCCGAGGCCGGCCTCGTTGGAGAACGCGGCCCGCTTGAAGCCGATGATCAGCGCGCCGAGGACACCGCCGGCGACGCCCTGCGGGTTGAACGCACCCTCGATGATCGTGGAGATCGCGGCCGGGACGGCGGTGACGTGGACGGCGATGACGACGAGGCAGGCGGCAATGTAGATGCCGGCCATCGCCGGGACGAGCTTGCTGGTGACGGAGGCGATCGAACGGATGCCACCGAGGAGCACGATGCCGACCAGGGCCGCGATCAGGATGCCGAAGAACAGCGCACCGCCGGAGCCGCCCATCAGTCCGCTCTCCCCGCCGGTGACGGAGACCAGCTGCGCGTAGGACTGGTTGACCTGGAAGAGGTTGCCGCCGAACAGGCCGAAGAACAGCACGAAGAACGAGGCAAGCACCGCGAGGACCTTACCGAGGGTCTTGCCGTTCTTGCCGAAGCGCTCGGCGAGACCCTTGGGCAGGTAGTGCATCGGACCGCCGGAGACGGTGCCGTCGGCGTGCACCTCGCGGTACTTCACACCGAGGGTGACCTCGACGAACTTCGTCGCCATGCCCAGCAGGCCACAGAGGATCATCCAGAACGTGGCGCCCGGGCCACCGATGGAGACCGCGACGGCCACACCGGCGATGTTGCCGAGACCGACGGTGCCGGAGACGGCGGCGGTCAGCGCCTGGAAGTGGTTGACCTCACCGGCCGACCCCTTCTCGTCGTACTTGCCCCGCACCACGTTCACGGCGAGCTTGAACTTGCGCAGCTGGACGAAGCCGAACCAGCCGGTGAAGACCAGACCGGCGACGACGAGCCAGGCCACGATGAGGGGAAGCTCCGTACCCCCGACAGGGACGGAGTAGAAGACGACCTCGCCCAGCCACGTGGCTATGGGCTCGAAGAATCCGCTGACAGCCTCGTCGACGGACTGGGTGAAGGAATCGAGTGACACGGTGGGGACCTCAGTAACGCAGGGGCCGACGCGTGGGAGGACACGCCGGTGTATGTGCGGGCTTTGAGCGAACGCCGTTGTCCGATCGGCGACCCGAGGGGTCGACGTCCACAAACTCGGACAGTGATCACCGGGGTCGAGCAGGCCGGAGCTGAACCGGCCGTCCGCGAGGCGGCGAGGGGTGGTGCCACCTGCGGAGTTGCGCATTCCTACCACGAGACCCGGCAGACGCCACGTGACTCGGATCACATAACGGAAGGTGATCTTCCAAAAGCCCAGCACTCGTGACCCGCCCGTTATCCGGACAGCCACGTCCGTTCATCGTGCATTTATCTCTGCAGGTCAGGAGCCTACAAAGGAATGGTCCTGTCCTCCCGAGGGCAGCGTCCTCCCCTCAGTCCTCACGCCGCCGCCCGTAGAACCTCAGGTCGCGGTTGACGAAGAGGTGGACGTAGCCGCATGACAGACAGATCAGGCCGGTCGCCGACTCGTTGGCCCATGCCAGGTCGAAGAGCTCCATCCCCGTGCTGTTCAGCTTCACCTCCCGCGCGCGGAACGTGTCGTTGTCACACATCAAGCAAAGGATCGGGTGCTCCCCGATCGCCGCGTGCAAGGGCTTGGCCATGGGGTGTCTCCCTTCCATGGTCAGTGCGCCGCCTGGCGTCCGGCGGGCTGCGTGAGGAGACGGCGAGGATCAGTCGCCCGGGTGATGGCGGTCTCCACGGCCGTGAGCCGGTCCGCCAACAGCGCGAGGGCGGCGACCGCCCGGCCGGTCGAGTCGTCGCCCGACCCGGCGAAGGCCCGCGTTCGGGTGTAGGCGGCGGTGATCTCGGTCCAGCGGGTGACCTGCTCGGGGGTGAGGGTTCCGCGCAGCGTGGCAAGTTTGAGGAGGTTGGCCTCGGCGTCGGCGGTGAGGGTCTGGGCCTCCGCCGTGTAGTGGTCGTCGATCACGGCGGCGAGCTCGGCGTCGTTCATGGCGGGCGAGATGCGGGCTGCGATCTTGTTCATGTTGCGGTAGGAGCCCTGGAGACGGAACGGCGGCTCGGTGCGGGCTTCGTCGGCCTGGGCGGCGGAGGCGATGTACGCCTCGTTCACCGCGAGCACGGTGGTACGGGCGGTCAGCAGGTGACGCAGGACGGCGAGGATCCGGTCGAGCTCGGCCGGCATGTACGGGTGGGTGAGGCGGTCGCGGCTCGCGGTGGGGTCCGAGCCGGCGAGCCTGGTGAGCAGGTCCAGGTCCACGCGGTCCCGGCCGGCCAGCGGGGCGAGGTCGGGGTGGGAGGTGAGGGCGTTCTCGACGAAGCTGAAGGCGAAGGCGTCCTCCTTGCCGGTGAGGACGTCGCCGAGGTTCCACACGTCGGCGCGGTTGGCGAGCATGTCGGGGACACGGAATCGCTGCCCTGACTCGGTGTAGGGGTTGCCGGCCATGCAGACGGCGAAGCGCTTGCCGCGCAGGTCGTGCCCGGCGAGGCTGCGGGTGGCATCGCAGAGGGGGATGAACTTCTGCAGGAACGCGGGCGAGCAGTGCTGGATGTCGTCCAGGTAGAGCATGACGTTGTTGCCGGCTGCGAGCGCGAACGCGATCTTCTCCAGTTCACGCCGGGCCCCGGCGTCGGGGGCCTCGGCGGGGTCGAGGGAGATCGTGTCCTGGCCGAGGGCGGGGCCGTCGACCTTGACCAGGAGCAGGCCGAGGCGTTCGGCGACGTACTCGACGAGCGTCGTCTTGCCGTAGCCGGGCGGTGACAGCAGCAGGAGCAGGCCATGGCTGTCGACGCGCATGGTGTCGCCCGCCACGCCGAGCTGCTTGGCGAGGTTGTCGCCGATCAGCGGTAGGTAGACCTCGTCGACCAGCCGGTTGCGGACGAACGAGGACATGACCCGCGGGCGATACTCCTCCACCCGCAGGCGGGTGCGTTCGGCGGCGACGAGCTCCGCCCTGCGCCCCTGATAGGCCAGGAAGGCCGGCACCTCGCGGGCGCCGAACTCGGCGGTGCGGTGGAGGAATTCGTCGATGCGCAGCTCCAGACAGCCGCCGCGCAGCCGCGGGTGGCTGCCAATCAGGCTGGCGACGGTGGATCCGGTGGGGGATTCGACGTCGTACCGGTCGAGCGCGGGGCACAGCTCGACGGCGACCGCCTCGGCCAGGACTCCCGCTCCCGCCTGCTCGCCGGATGCGGCCGCGTAGGCGTGCAGCCAGCCCTCGACGAGCTGCCGGCGGGCGGCGAGGTCCGGGAGAGCGGCGAGGTCGTCGTCGTACGCGCCGGTTCCCACCGCCCTGCGGAATTTGTCCAGCAGGGTGTGCGCCTCCGCCGAAACCGCGAACCCGGCTGGCCCCGTGGCCAGTTCCTCGACGAGGTAAGCGGCGGCGGCCGGGGCGCCCATCTCCTCGGCCAGTTCGTGGCGGAGCAGGTCGAGGGCCGGTGCGGCACCGAAGAGATCGCGGGCGCGAGTGAGGGAGACGGCGCGCCGGGACCAGGCGGCGCGGGCCTCGTCGGTGGCCGTGTGCGCCCAGAACAGCTGGGCGTGTGCCCGAGCAGCCGCCGGGTGACGGAGTAGTCCGGCGCCGTCGCGGAGCCAGAGCACCACGGTGAGGATCGCGGCCGCGTCGTGGTCGTGGACCCCGCGCTCGTACCCCTCGTCGTACGCGGCTTCCGCGGCCTGCCGTGCGAGAGCAGGCAGATCGGCGCCGGCCAGGGCGTCGGCACCGTGCTCGGCGAGGAGCCGGGCGGCCAGGTATTCGGAGCGGTAGACCTCCGGGGACTCCGACGGCAGGGTCCGCGCCCAGTAGGGGCGGGTGGTCTCGAAGGCAGGGTCGGTGACGGGGCGGCGGTAGTCGGTGCCGGTGAGGGCGAAGGCGAGGGTGTCGCCGTGCGGGACCAGGGTGAGCTCGGGCGTTTGGCGCTGGACGGCGAAGCGGTGCCGGCCGAGGCGGAGGGTGTCGCCGCCGTCGGCGTACAGTTCGGTGCGGTCGCGCAGGGCCCGGCCGGCCTCCTGGCGGGCGGCGGTGAGTCGGCCCTCCAGTTCCTCGGCCCGCACCTGGTCGCCCAGGTCCCGCAGTTCGGCGGCGGTGCGGCGGATCTTGGCGACCATGGGGTCAGAGGCGAAGTACGCGTGGACGTCGTCGTTGCTGTCGAGGGTCGCGGCTCGCCGCGTGACCGCTTCGAGGATCCGGCCGGCGGACTCGGCGAGGCGCTCGGCGCGGCGGGCGCGGGTGTCGGCGAGGGTCTGTCGTCGCGCGGTGAAGGCGTCGTGGATCTCGGTCCGCTTCTCGGCAACCTCTCCGAGGAAGCCGTCGTGGTCGGCGAACCGGGATTCGAGGTTCTCCAGCTGGAGCAGGAGCCTGCCGAGCTGTGTGTCGCAGTCCTCGGGCGTGGCCGTGGCGGCGAGCGCGCCGGTGACCGCCTCGGCGAGCAGAGCGAACTCGGCGGTGAACTCCGCTCGGCCTTCGCGGTCGAGGAGTTCGGTGCGCCGGGCGGTGAGGACGGCTCGGGCGCGGTTGAGGCCGCCCAGGACGTCGGCGACGCGCTCGAGGATGGAGGTGCGGACGGTGACGTCGGCGATGTCGAGGCCGGCGACGACCTCGCTGAGCGTGCGCAGTCCGATGGCATGCTCGTCGAGCCGGTCGGCGAGGTCGCGGGTCGTGGCGACGCTGTCCGCTTCGGCCGCGGCGGCGGTGAGCCGTTCGACTTCGGCAGCATGGGTGGTGAAGGCGTCCTCGCGCTGGACGAAGGCAACCGCCCGCTGAGCGGCAGAGGCGATGTCGTCGTCGACCTGGCGGGCCAGGGCGTCGACGGCGTCGGTGTCCGCGTACCGGAGCTTCTTCACCGTGAGGAGGTGGCCTTGGGCGCGGCGCAGTTCGGTGAGGCGGGAGATCCACTCCTCGGCCGTGGCCGGTGACTCCCCACGGGCCTGCCGGACGAGCCGGGTGAGGCGTCGCTCCGCGTCCGCGAGGGCCTCGGCGGCCCGGCCGGTGAGGGCCGCCACGGTCTCGAACTCGGCGAGCACCTGCTCGGCGGTCGTCCGCAGGTCGGCGAGCGGGGTGCCCAGGTCACCGGCCCCGGGGGCGTCGAGCCAGTGGTGGGTGTCGGCGGCACGGACGCAGGCGGCGAGCAGCGCTTCGTACACCTCGCCGGTCGGTTCTGTCTCGGTGGCCTGCCGGGCGATGGCGAAGCAGTCGGAGATGCCGCGGACGAGGTCGGCGTTGCCGATCCGCGCCAGGGGCCCCTTACCGACAGGAGGCAGATGGGTGTCGGCGGCGAACGGGGTGCGCCAGAACTGCACGGGATGGACGCGGCCCGGCTCGGTGCCGGTCCCGCGCAGCACGACCGTCGTCCCGTCGTCGAGCAGCGCGTGCGCACGGCCGGTGACGGGCCGGACGATCTCCTCACGGACCCGGTTGTACGGGAGCAGGACGGACCGTCCGCCGCCCGGGTCGCGGAAGACGTACAGGACGTCCTCGCCATGCGGCGAGGTGACGGACCCGTCGTAGGCGAGTCCGGTGGTGTCCGTCTCGAAGGTCCTCACCGTGCCGTCGGCGAGGCAGTACCCGCCCGGGAACACGACGCCCCGGTCCTCCGGGAGCCGCAGGCAGGCCCGGCCGAGTCCGTCGAGACGGACGACGGCGCCGGTGAGGGAGTTGAAGACCAGGTGGCGGGTGGTCTCCTCCCGGTACGGCAGGACCCGGACGAGGACGAGCGGGCCGACGACGGCGTGGGCGACCTCGGCGTCGGCGAGGGACTGCAGGGGCTCGTCGACCGGTTCGGCGTACACGCCCTCGGCGGTCTCCGTGTCGTTGTCGGTCTTGACCGTGAGGGCGCCGCCGACGGTGGAGACGTACAGCCGCCCGCCGAGCGAGATGTGCGGGTGCCTGCCCGGCACGTGGTCGTCCCGGACGGCGGCGATCCAGTCGACGTCCTGGCCGGGAGGCGTGACGAGATCCCGGTTGCCCCGGGCGTCCAGGAACCGGCACGCGCCCGACGGAGCGACCGCCCAGCGCAGGACGCGCAGGTCGTCGGCCTTCTCGCCGGTACGGAAGACGGCGAGCAGACGTCCCTCGGTACGGTGCAGCCGGACGAGGCGCACACCGCGGAAGTAGCGGTGCAGCGCGGCGAACTCCCGGACGAAGGCCGGGTCGTCGAGCAGCCCGGGCACCGTGTTCCCGGGCAGGGCGGTGAGCTCTCGGTCGTACAGGGCGAAGACGTCGGCGACCGACGGCTCCGTGTCCTCGGCGGCGGGCTGCCGGGTGCGGCCGAGGAGCAGCAGGCCGCCGACGGACACCGCGTCCGTCAGGACGCAGGGGTCCTCGGTCCGTGCCTGGCCGGTCCCGGTGAGCTCCAGCTCGCCCGAGCCGAACGCGCGGGTCCGTTCCTCGTTCAACGCCTTTGCTCGTGCGGCCAGTTCGGCCGCCTGCGCCGCGAGCCGGTCCCGCAGCACCGCGTACGCGTCCTCGTCGGCACCGTGCGACTCGGTGTTCGCGCTCTTCGTGTTCATCCCGCCGTACCTCTCCACGATTCCTCCAGGAGGGCCGGTGGCCGGAACCCCCGTACCCCGCCACCGGCCCTCCTGACCCCCGTCGTCCGTCAGCTCGCGGCCGTGCCGTTCAGCGCACCGGCGGCCGGCTCCTTCACCGTTGCCGCCGGGTCGAGGACACCGGACTTCATGACCTTCGCGAGCAGCGCGGACACGCTGAGGTTCTGGACGTCGGCCGTGGACAGGGAGCCGAGCACCTTGGTCAGGTCCTCGGTGAAGGAGCCCTCGCCGTTCAGCCAAGGGCCGGCCAGCGCCTGCGCGGTCTGCGAGTGGTCCATGAAGCCGTCGACGGACCTGCCGAGCGATACGGACTGCACGAGCCGGTCGAGGAAGACGGACTCCCCGCCCACGATGTTGATGTCGGCGTGCTCCAGGCCCGTGGCCAGAACCGTGGCCTGTGCTTCGGCCACCTGTCGCTGCACGTCGAGCCCGGCGAGCCGGATGTCCTTCTCCGCCTCCAGACGCAGCCGGTACTCCTCGTGGGCGCGGGAGGCCTCGTCGAGCGCGGCCATGGCGGCGGCCTTCTCCGTGAGGCCCGCGGCCTCGGACTTGAGCTTCTCGCCGATCGCCTCGGCCTCGGCGAGTGCCGTGGCCCGCAGGCCCTCCGCCTCCGCGCGCAGCCGGGCCTCGGTGGCCTCTGCCTCGGCGCGACCGGTCTTCTCAATGGCGTCGGCTTCCCTCTCCCGTACCTGCGCGGCGGCGAGACCTTCCGCCGCGGCCTCGGCCTGGATGCCCTCGGCGAGGCGGATCTTGGCGCGGGCGTCGAGGTCCGCGGCCTTGTGGCGGGCCTCGGCGAGGGTCAGCTCCTCCGCCGCCCGGTGCACGGCGGCCTGCTCGGCGGCCTCGGCCGCCTTGATGTCCTTGACCAGCTTCTCCTGGGCCTCGGCCTCGGCGGCGATGACGACGGCCTGCCGCTCGCGCTCCGCCTCCTCGACGGTCCGCAGCCGCTTGATCGACTCCTCCTGCTCGGCGACCGTACGGTCCACCGCCACGCGCTCGCGGATCACCTCGGCGATCTCCCTACGCTCGGCCTCGACCTCCTTGTCGGCGGCGATCCGGGTCAGTTCGGTCTCCCGGTCACGCGCGATGACCTCCAGGAGCCGGTCCTTCTCGATCCGCTCGTTCTCGATGGCGATGACCCGCTCACGGTTCTTCTGCGCGACCGCCACCTCACGGGCCTGGTTCTCCCGCTGGACGCCGAGCTGCTCCTCGGTGCGCAGGAAGGCACTCTGCGCCCGCAGCCGCTCCTCCTCCACGACCTTCGCCGTCTCGGCCTCCTCCTTGGCCCGGACAGTCTCGATCTCTCGCTTCTGCCTGATCTCGGCGTCCGCCTGACGCCGTTCCAGCTCCAGGATGGCCTCGCGGGCATCGACGTTCTGGCGGGTGATCTCCTTCTGCTCGTGCTGACGCAGCTCGTTGGTACGGACGTTCTCGACGGCCGTGAGCTCGGTGATCTTGCGGATGCCCTGGGCGTCCAGGATGTTGCCGGCGTCGAGCTGGGTGAGCGGAGTCTGCTCCAGGTAGTCGATGGCCGCGTCCTCCAGGCTGTAGCCGTTGAGGTCGATGCCGATCACCTCGATGATCCGGAAGCGCAGCTCCTCGCGCTTGGTGTAAAGGTCGGTGAAGTCCATCTGCTTGCCGACCGACTTGAGCGCCTCGGAGAACTTCGCGTTGAACAGCTCCTGGAGCGTCGCCTTGTCGCTCGCCCGCGCGGTGCCGATCGCCTGGGCGACCTTGATGACGTCCTCGGCCGTCTTGTTCACCCGGACGAAGAACGAAATCCGGATGTCCGCGCGGATGTTGTCCCGGCAGATCAGCCCGTCCCGGCCCGTCCGGGAGATCTCGATGGTCTTCACCGAGATGTCCATGACCTCGGCCTTGTGCAGGACGGGCAGGACCACCTGCCCGGTGAAGGTGACGTCGACCTTGCGCATCTTGGAGACGATCAGCGCCTTGCCCTGCTCCACCTTGCGGAACAACCGGCTGAGTGCGAAGACGACGGCTACGACGAAGAGCAGGACCACGGCGACGAGCACGCCGATGCCCACGGTGATGGCATCCATGAGAGAACCCCGTGTCGGTGAAAGGAGAAGGAGCGCAGCAGCTCAGGCTGCGGGGCGCGCGGAGCGCGGGCCCGATGCGGCGCGAAGGCGCGACGCCCGCCGGCGGACGGCTGAGCGTTTCCTCGCCCGGCCGGCCAGCCGCCTCGTCAGCCGCCATGACAAGGCCAGAGCCCCCGCGAGCAGCACGACGGAGAGAAGGAAGGACAACAGTCCGGGCAGGTCGGCGCTGCCGAGCAGCACCATGCCGGAAAGGTCGAGCACCCATCCGACCGCGATGAACACCGTTCCGGCCACCGCCACGGGCCAACCGGAGGAGCCCAGGACTTCGGCGTCCACGTCCGCGTCGAAGACGTCGTGCGCGACCACACGGCACAACACGAGCAACCAGAAACCGACGACCGCGGCGAGCGCAGCGGTAAGGATCATGGCGGGAAAGCCGAACGCCGCGTCGAAGAGCTCCGACATGTCTGCCCCCCGCCCTCGTCTATTCCGGAACTCGGCATTGGGCGCACAGGGCGCGCCGCCGCCAGAGCCATTCTGAAGCTCCGGAGGCTGCGGCCGCATTGCCGGTTCCCGGCAGTCTTGACGCCCTCTTGATGCCGAGGCCGCGCCCCTTCCGGACGGTGACAGAGCGGTGGGCCGCTCAGAGTGCCTTTCCAGGCCAACCGAGGAGGCGGGCGCCGATCACGGCGGTCTGGAGGGTGTAGCGGCTGGCCGGGTCGGCGGGGTCGACGCCGGTGAGGCGGTGGATGCGGTCGAGTCGGTACGTGACCGCCCGTACCGACAGGTTGAGGTGGCGGGCGGCCTGGGTGGTGACGCATCCGGAGTCGAAGAAAGCGGTCAACGTGTCCAGCAGGGGTTCCGCTCCGCCGCGCGCCGACGTCAGGGGGCCGAGGGCGCTGCCGACGAGGTCCTCCATGGCCTGCCGGTCCCGGGTGAGGACCGGATAGACGAGGAGGTCGGCTGCGTGCAGGAGGGGCGCGTCGAGGTCGAGGCGGTCGGCGAGGTCGAGGGCGCCGAGAGCCTCCTCGTAGGAGTGGACGACACCGCGCGGGCCGGGCTGGGGCCGGCCGATCGCCACCTGGCCGCCGCCCGTGGCGGCGAACGCCTGCTTCGCGAAGTACGTCAGGACGTCGGCCTGGTCGCCCGGGGCGACGCACACGATCCGGCCGCCCTTGGTGGTGAGCAGGATGTGCCGGTCGCCGAACCTCCCGATCAGTGACCGCTCGACCTGCTGCGGGACCGGGTCGGCCTCGCTGTACGCCTGCGGCCCGCGGGCGACGGCGACCGCGTGCGCCTGCGACAGGCGCAGACCGAAGCGTTCCGCACGTTCGGCTATGCGACCGATGTCGCTGCGGCCGTACAGCAGGTCGTCGATGAACTCCCGTCGTTCCGCCTCCTCCTGGCGTACCGCCAGGCGCTGGGCGCGCTCGAAGCCGCCGGCGAAGGCGTCGACGGACTGCTCGACGACCGTGAGCAGGTCGAGGGCCGTCCGCCGGGACAGTGGCTGTTCGGGCCAGGCGGCGCGGACCGCCGCCAGATGCCGGCCGATCAGGGCACGCAGCGCGAGCCCCTCGCCTGCGGCCCGCTCCCCCGCTTCCCGGCTACGTTCGAGCTCCTCCCGGTTCAGCCGCCGCCCGCTCGCCGCGACGTCCGCGAGCAGCTCCTCGTACTCCTCCACGTTTCCGTCCTTCATGTCCCCGTCCCGGGTGGTTGCTGTCGGCCTCGCCGGGAGCGGCCGGCGAGAAGGTCGTAGAGGATGACGAGCGCCACGGTCAGGCCGGCCAGCCCCAGCCCGACGTGTGCGCACGTCGCACGCGCCCCGCTCGACGCGCCTGCCAAGCGCGGCACCTCGTTGGCCAGGACGAGCCCGTACAAGGCGAGGGCGGAACCTCCGAGGAGCCGAACCGGAGCTTGGGCGTGACGGAAGCTTCCCGGCAGCCATCCGGCGAGGACGACGAGGCCGGGTGCCAAGAGGAGGACAGCCCCGCCTGCGATGAGGGTCCAGCTGCCCCAGGTGCTCACGGCGAGATCTCAGCCTGTTCCAGGGCGGCTGACCTCCGTGAGCGCTGTCGGTCGAGCTCGAACATCCCGAGGAGCGCGGTGGCCGCGTTCAAGGGGAAGGCGACGGCTTCGGCTACGGCGGTGATTCCCCAGGCGCGGCCTATGCTCGCCGCCAGGGCCAGGCACAGCAGCAGCGTAGGCAGGATCCGGCGCCACAGGGGCAGCTCGGTCATCCACCACACGCGTACGCACAGCACGATGCTGAAGAGGAGGAAGGCGAGCGCGAAGAGGGCGATCAGGATCAAGGTGAGGGGCATGGCCGGGTCCTTCGGGGCAGGCGGAAGACTGCGCCGACCAGACTTCCCGGATCACCGCCGCACGATCCTACTGGTCAGGGAAGTTCTGTGAAGGCCTCGACGGCGCGGGTCTTGCCGGTGACGACGATGATGTCGCCCTTCTCCACGACCGTCTCGGCGGTCGCGTAGGTGAAGTCCTCGCCAGGGCGCTTGATGCCGACGACGGTCACGCCGTAGCGGCTGCGCACCTGCGACTGGCCCAGGGGCCTGCCGGTCGCCACGTTCGGGGCAACGGTCTTGACCAGCGCATAGTCATCGTCGAACTCGATGAAGTCGAGCATCCGCCCGGTGACCAGATGGGCCACCCGCTCGCCCATCTCGTGCTCGGGAAGCACGATGTGGTGGACACCGAGCCGCTCCAGGATCTGCCCGTGCTGACGGCTGATCGCCTTCGCCCAGATGTTGGGGACGCCGGCGTCGAGGAGATTGGAGCTGATGAGGATGCTCGCCTCGATGTCGCTGCCGATACCGACCACGGCACTCGTGAACTCGTGCACGCCGAGCTGGTTCAGCACCTCGGGGTCGGTCGCATCCGCGACGGCGGCGTGGGTGAGCTGGTCGCTGTACTTCTGGACGAGGCGGGCGTCGCCGTCGATGCCGAGGACGTCCCAGCCACGGCGCATCAGCTCGTTGGCGAGGGAGCTGCCGAAGCGTCCGAGACCGATGACGGCGACCCGCTGGTCCTGCTGTTTCCGGTGCTCTTCAGCCGTCCGGCGGAGCCGACGCCGATTGCGCAGGTTGTGCAGATGGCTAGCCAATGACGGGTCGCTCCTCAGGGAGTTCGTAGCGGCGTGTGCGCTCGCGCAGGGCAAGCGCGGAGACCAGGGTGATGGGGCCGATACGGCCGATGAACATCAATGCGACGAGGACGAGCTGCCCGCTGCCCGGAAGGTCGGCGGTGATCCCCGTCGAGAGGCCCACGGTCGCAAAGGCGGAGACGACCTCGAAGAGCACCGCCTCGAACGACGCCTTGCTCACCGAGAGCAGCACGAGCGTTGCGGACATGACCATCCCCACCCCGAGCAGAGCCACGGTCAGCGCCTGCCGCAGCACGTGGGGGGCGAGTCGGCGGCCGAGAACGGCCGAAGTCGGCTCACCGCGGACCTCGGCGAGGATCGCGGCGGCGAGGACGGCGAAGGTGGTGACCTTGATGCCGCCCGCCGTACCGGCGCTGCCGCCTCCGATGAACATCAGCATGCAGGTCATCAGCAGGGTCGAAGCCTCAAGGGCTCCGATATCCAGCGAGTTGAAGCCGGCCGTGCGACTCATCGCCGAATAGAAGAAGCTGTTGAGGAGCTTGCCCCAGACGTCATGGGCACCGAGCGTGGCCGGGTTGGTCCACTCCAGCAGCGCCGTGAGCACGGTTCCGACAGCGAGGAGCGCGAGCGTGGTGATGACGGTGAGCTTGGTGTGCAGGGTCCAGTTCTTCCGGCCGGTGGCACGAGCGCGGTTGCGGTGCCGCAGCATCTCCAGCAGGACCGGGAAGCCGATGCCGCCGAGGATCACCGCGGCGGCGATGGGCAGGGTGACCCAGGCGTCCCGGGCGTAGCGGGTGAGGCTGTCGGCGTGGAGGCCGAAGCCCGCGTTGTTGAACGCGGAGACGGCGTGGAAGAAGCCGAGGTAAGCCGAGTCACCGATGCCGTATCCGTAGCCGAACCGGAAGCGCAGGGCGAGGAACGCGCCGACCGCGAGCTCGACCATCAGGGTCGTACCGGCGACTCCCAGCAGAACTCTGCGTACGTCTCCAAAGCCGAGGCTCTTCGTCTCGGCCTGCACGGTCAGCTGCATCCGCAGGCGCAGCCGGCCCGAGACCAGAAGGGCAAGGAGCGAGGCCATGGTCATGATGCCGAATCCGCCGACCTGGACCAGCGCCAGGATCACGCCCTCGCCGAAGCCGCTCCAGTACGTACCGGTGTCCACGACGGCCAGTCCGGTGACGCAGACCGCGGACGTCGACGTGAACAGCGCCGTCAGTGGATCGGTGGCTCCGCCGTCCTCGGCGGCCGTCGGCAGCATCAGCAGCCCGGTCCCGATCAGGACGGCGGTGGCGAAGGCGAGGACGACGGTCCGGGCAGGGTGAGCGGAGAAGAACGAACGAGCCCGTCGGCGCACGGCGGTCACCACGGTGACAGGCCCCTTCATCCAGTGTGTACACGCGCGGTTGCGGCAGCGCGTATGCGATACGTCAAGAACGGCCGTCACCTTACCCGGGGGCCTGCCGCACACCCAGCAGGCTCCCTACGATGCGCCCATGCCGTCCTCGATCTACCGCAGCCAGGCCGCGCAGGACCGGATTCGCTCCTGGTGCGCGCAGCGTCTCTCCGCCTGGCCGGTCGCCCACGAGCGGCGGCGGATCGACACGGCGGCCGGGCCGACCGGCGTGGTCGTCGTCGAGGCGTTCCCCGGGGTACGAGCGGCAACGGTGGTCCTGATCCCCGGGACGAACATGAACGCGGCCGTGTCGACCAGCCTCATGGAGGCGCTCGCCGAGGTCGGCCGACTGGTCGTCCTCGACGTGCCCGGGCAGCCCGGTCTCAGCTCCGGCCGGCGACCCCGTTCCCGTTCCCGCATGGACTGGTACGCCGGGTGGCCGGCGGAGGCCCTGCCCCAGGTCACACGGGAACCGGCTGTCGTCGTAGGCCACTCGCTCGGTGCCGCCATCGCGCTCGCCTGCCCGTCGGACCTCATCGCCGGCCGCGTCCTCGTGTCGCCCGGCGGCCTCATGCGGCTGCGCCTCGGCGCGTCCGCGCTGGGGGCGACCCTGCCGTGGCTGCTCCGCCCCTCGGCTTCGAGCACCCGGAAACTGCTGGGGTGCATGACAGGCCCCGAGGGGAGTGTGCAGCCGGAACTCGCCGCGTGGATGCAGCTGGTGGGCCGCTCGTGTCGCAGCAGCCTGGCCCCCTCACCGCTTCCTGCCGCCGCTCTCGACAGGGCGAGGTCGACGCCGTGCCTGGTGATGGTGGGCTCCCGGGACACGTTCCTGCCCCACCCCGCGCTCGGCCCCACCGTGGAACGGCGGCTCGGAGTCCCCTTGCACGTCATCCCGGGTATGGGGCACCTCGTCCCGGAGGAGGCGCCCGCGCGCATGGCCGCTCTCGTCGCCGAGTTCCTCCCTCCGCGCGATCACGGCATTAAGAGCGCGTAAAGACTGCCGAGGTCCGGCAGTGAACGCATGTGCGCTTCGCTGCCACGATGGCCCGGACGGCAGAACAAACCCGGCAGCCGAAGGAGCGGGGACATGGTCTGGTTTCTCGGTCTCGGCATCGGGGGTCTGGTGCTGCTGGTCCTGTCCCTGGTCTTCGACGGGGTGTCGGAGGGGGTCCTCGACGGGTTCGACGGGGGGCTGGACGGGTTTCTGTCGTTGCCGGTGATCGCCGGGTTCGTGTCGGCCCTCGGATTCACGGGGGCGCTCGTGCTCGGCACCACCGGTACGGGGGCGGGGGCCGCCACCGGTGCGGGCGTGGTCACGGGGGTCGGCGTGGCCTGGCTGACATGGAGGTTCAGCCGGGCGTTGATGCGCGACGGTTCCGCGCCCGCACCGAGGGGCGAGGACCTGACCGGGTCGAGCGGCTCGGTGGTGACGGCGATCCCCGCCGGCGGTTACGGCGAGGTGCTGCTGCATCTCGCGGGCCAGCCCGTGAAGTACGCGGCGAAGGCCGATGTGCCCGTCGCACGCGGCACCGAGGTGTGGGTCGAGTCCGTGCTCTCGCCGACGTCCGTGACCGTCCGTCCCGTCGAACGCTGACCGCTCGCCGGCTGCTGTTCTTCATCGTTCGTACTGATCGAAGGGGGTTTCGTCATGAGCCCTGTCCTCACCTCCGTGGTGGGCATCGTCGTCCTGGTCGTCCTGCTCGGCCTCGTCGTCATCACGCGCTACAAAGTCGCCGGTCCCAGCGAGGCGTTCATCATCACCGGCCGGCGCGGCAAGAAAACCACCGACCCGGCCACCGGCCGGGAGTACACGGACAACAGCGGCCAGAAGGTCGTGGTCGGCGGCGGGGTCTTCGTCGTGCCGTTCGTGCAGCAGAAGTTCAGCCTCGACCTGTCCAGCCGGCACATCCCCGTCGCCGTACGCGGCGCAGTCACCCTGCGCGGGGTCAAGGCCAACCTCGAAGGCGTCGCGATCGTCAAGGTCGGTGGCACCGAGGACTCCATCCGGGCCGCCGCCCAGCGGTTCCTCATGCAGCAGAACGGCATCGTCGGCTTCACCCAGGAGGTGCTCTCCGGTGCGCTGCGCTCGATCGTGGGGCGGATGTCGGTGGAGGACATCATCCGTGACCGGGCCGCGTTCGCCGGGCAGGTTGCCGAGGAGGCCGAGGCGAGCCTCTCCGGGCAGGGCCTGGTGCTCGACGCCTTCCAGATCCAGGACATCACCACCGAAGGCTCCTATCTGGAGGACCTCGGCCGCCCGGAGGCCGCCCGCGCCAAGCAGGAGGCCGACATCGCCGAGGCCGTCGCCCGTCGCGCCGCCGAGCAGGCCCGCCTCAAGGCGGAGGAGGAGATCGCGATCGCCCAGCGGACCCTCTACCTGAAGCAGGCCGAGATCAAGGCCCAGACGGACGAGGCCGCCGCCCAGGCCAACGCGGCGGGACCGCTCGCCGAGGCCGCCCGACAGCAGGACATCCTCTCCGAGCAGGAGAAGGTGGCCGCCCGTCAGGCCGCCCTGACCGACCGTCAGCTCGACACCCAGGTCCGCAAGCCCGCCGACGCCGCCCGCTACCAGGCCGAGCAGGAGGCGGAGGCCCGCCGCATCGCCCTGGTGAAGGAGGCCGAGGCCGCCGCCGAGCGGGCCCGGCTGACCGGTGAGGGCGAGAAGGCCCAGCGCGCCGCGCTCGCCGAGGCCGTACGCATCGAGGGCGAGGCCGAGGCCGCCGCCATCGGCGCCAAGGGCGCGGCGGAGGCCGAGGCCATGCGGAAGAAGGCAGACGCCTTCGCACAGTACGGTGACGCCGCCGTCCTGCAGATGCTCGTCGAGGTCCTGCCCCAGGTCGTCGCCAAGGCCGCCGAACCGCTCGCCGCCGTCGACAAGATGACCGTCATCTCCACCGACGGAGCGAGTCGGCTGACCCGCACCGTCACGGACAACGTCACCCAGGGCATGGAACTGCTCTCCTCCACGACGGGCATGGACCTCGCCTCGCTCCTCCAGGGCATCACCCAGAAGAAGCCGACGCCCGAAGCTGCGGTGCCTCCCACAGCTGCCGGCACTCCGGTCGAGATCACCGACTGAGACACCAGTCCGACGGAGGGGGGACGGCATGCGAAAGAGCTTTACGGTGCACGCGGGGCTGCAATTGACCCTGGGCGCTGCGGCGTTGTCCGCGTCCGCCTACACCGTCGCCCCCCGGCTTCCCCCTTTCGCGCCCGAGGGAATGCTGCTCGGCATGGGCTTCGCGTTGCTCTTCCCACTCCACGCCGCGACGATCTTCCGCAGCATCGCTCTGGAGTTCCGCGTCAGGGGCTACGCGAGCAGCAAGACGAATCAGTGGCGTGCTCTAACTGATCGTTTCAGAATGGGCTGAGCTGCGGGCCTTGCGCTCGACGATCTTGGTCGGCAGGGTGTCCGGGTGCGTGCTGATCTTGTTCCTGACGACCTGTGGGAGCGGGTAGCTTCGCTGCTGCCGCCCGCTCCCGAACGCCGCCGCCGTCATCCCGGGCGGCTTCGCGTTCCGGACCGGGCGGCTCTCGCCGGCATCATGTACGTCCTGCGGACCGGCGTCGCCTGGCGCGATGTCCCGGCCGAGACCGTGGGCTGCTCCGGAGTCACGGCCTGGCGCCGACTGCGGGACTGGACCGAGGCCGGCGTCTGGCCGCGCCTGCACGCCGCCCTGCTGGCCGAGCTGCGCCGCGCGGACTTGTTGGACCTGGACGACTGCGCCGTGGACGGCTCGCACGTCCGGGCGCTCAAAGGGGGGACCATGTCGGCCCCTCGCCCGTCGACCGTGCCCGTCCCGGCTCCAAGCACCATCTGATCGTCGACCGCCATGGAACCCCGCTCGCCGTCACGCTCACCGGCGGCAACCGGCACGACGTCACCCAGCTCCTGCCGCTGCTGAACGCCGTCCCGCCGATCCGGGGCCTGCGTGGACGTCCCCGCCGCAAGCCCCGGCGCCTGTACGCCGACCGGGGCTACGACTTCGACAAGTACCGCCGCCTGCTGTGGAAGCGCGGTGTCAAACCCCTGATCGCCCGGCGCGGCGTCGCCCACGGCTCCGGGCTGGGCAAGGTGCGCTGGGTCGTAGAGCGCGCATTCGCCTGGCTGCACCAGTTCAAACGACTCCGCATCCGCTACGAGCGACGCGCCGATCTCCATCAGGGCCTGCTCGAACTGGCCTGCAGCCTCATATGTCTCCGCCGCCTCCGAACCTCATTCTGAAACGATCAGTAAGAGGTCCTAACAGAAGCCGTTGATCATGTGACTGTCGGTTTGGTTGCTCGTTGGGCCGTTCGTGGCGAAGAGGAACTCCCGGCCGTGGATCG
>NZ_JBIVPA010000013.1:0-289146 GCF_044754405.1 Streptomyces sp. NPDC093089 | reverse complement strand
CGCGGCGCCCAGCCCGCCACCTGGCGCGGCGACAAGGGCTTCGTCGGCGGCACCAAGGACGCCGACACCGGCCTCACCCACCTCGGCGCCCGCGAATACGACCCGGCCATCGGCCGCTTCGTCTCCGTCGACCCGATCATGGACGTCGCGGACCCGCAGCAGACCCACGGGTACACGTACTCCAACAACAACCCGGTGACCCTGTCGGACCCGAGCGGCCTGAAGCCGGACGACTGCCTGATAGCCAACTGCACGTACACGTCGAACGGCTGGGAAGTCGGCGAGGTCAAGGGACACGACAATTCCCCTGCCCCGAAGACGACCACCTACCAGAACCAGGACTCGGAAAACCGCGCCGCCACGACGAACAAGCAGCGGGCCAAGGAGCAGCGCAAGAAGCGGCTCGACCAGATCATGAAGGAGCACAAGTTCTACATCGGCAAGTACATCGACGACATCGATGACGCCAACAAGTTGGCCTGCCGGATGACACCGGGCCCCGAGAGGGCGGGCTGCAACTTCAACCGGTACGCGAACCTCTACGGCGTCAAGCTCTTCGGCCTGGAGTACAAGGGCCTCGAAGGCATGGTCGAGGAGGCGCTTGAGCGCATCGACGAGTCGGCGGTGTCGGAAGGCAAGGAGGATGCGGAAGACGGGGATGACACCACGGAATTCGGCTTCAACAACAAGGAGTTCGAGATCGCGTTCATCCTCGCCATGGAGGGGAAGACGGTGGTGGCCCGATCCGCGGACACAGGCGCCCCGGGCTCCGTGAACGGCAAGAAGAGCTTCGACGCCTGGGTCGATGGAGTGCGCACGGAGTTCAAGACCCTAGGCCCCGAGACGTCGGCGAAGCACATTGGCCGGTGGATAGGGAAGGCGGCCAATCAGGGTGCCGACGCCGTCATCATTCACCTTCCCGAAGGCACCAAGGAACACGCGGAGGCGGCCGTCAGGAGTGCCAAGCGTGCGGCGTTCACCTCGAAGACGCCCCTGACGGCGACCACCGTCCGGTTCATCGGTGACGGGTGGGGCTTCACCGCGCCACTTCAGTAGCATCGAGCGAAAGGCCGAGGGAGAAGACGATGCAGAGAGAGCAGCTCGCGGAGATCCTGCGTTCGGAGGGGCTCATCGCCTCCGACGCGGAGATCAAGGACGCGGTCACGCGAGCCGGTTCGCGGATGCTGGGGATCCGGATCACCGGAGACGGTGCCGTGGACGCGTGGCGACGGTTGCTCGCTCTGCGGGACGGCACCGGATTCCATCCCGTGCTGTCCCCCCGATCTCCCTCGGCCTGGGTGGACCGGGCGCCCGTGGAGGGGGAGCCCTTCGACGACAGGGCGATCACGGCTCCTCGTGCGCTCGTCGCCGAGATCAGGGCCGCCGCCCTGGAGGACCACCTCAAGGGGGCGGGTGACGAGTCGGAGGCGGATGAATGGCGGGACGAATTCGACCCGGAGCGCCTGGCTCTGTCCGTTTCGCCCGTCCCCAAGGAGTGTGATCCGTGGAGCGACTTCAGACCGTCCTGGCTGTGCCTGGTGGAGACCTCCAAGGGTTACCGCGTACCGGGTCTCCTGCCTGACCGCGCGCGTGGCCGCAACTGGGACCACGGGCCGGGGGGCCGTCCGATGCTCGCGTCGGACCACGTGGCATTCCTGCACACCTGGTACGACCGGTTCGGGGCGGAACTCCTCTACCTGTCCGGTTCCGTGCTGATTCTCGACGTCGCACGGCCGCCTCAGGAGCCGCTGGCGGTGGCCGAAGCGGCGATCGAGCAGTACGTGTACTCCCCCGACGAATCCGACGCACCTCAGTTGGCGAATCGTCAGGTTCGTGGAGGGGCATGGCGCTTCTGGTGGGACTGAGCGGTCCCGTCGTGAAGGCGTGAAAAAGCCCGGGCGCCCGGAGGGAAGGTTCCCTCCGGGCGCCCGGTGCTTCGTGCCGGCCTTACGGGAAGGTCAGCTTGAAGTTGTTGATGTAGCCGGTGTCGATGGCGGCCTTGTCCTGGACGCGGAGCTTCCAGGCGCCGTTGGCGACCTCGGTGGAGGCGTTCACGGTGAACGTCTGCTGGATGTTGTCGGCGCTGCCGCCGGAGCGGTTGGAGAGGCTGTAGACCGAGCCGTCGGGGGCGATGAGGTCGACGACGAGGTCACCGCGGTAGGTGTGGACGATGTCCACGCCGACGGCGAGGTTGCTCGGGGCGTTGCCGGTGCGGCCGGTGACGTTGACCGTCGAGGTGACCGCGGCGCCGGGGGAGTCCGGGATGGCGACGTCGGTGCTGTTCTCGAAGACCGTGCCGGTCGGCGGCTCGGTGCCGGGGCGGGAGCCGACGTTGATGGCGGCCCAGGCGTTCTCGACGGCCGCGACCTCGGGGCTGGTGGCGCCGTAGAGGGCCTTGGCGACGTCGACCGTGCCGGTGCGGGCGCCGGCGTAGTTGGTGGTCGTGCCCCACTTGGTGGTGAGGGCCTTGAACCAGATCAGCTCGGCCTTGGCGCGGCCGATGCCGGTGACGGGCAGGCCGTCGGAGGTCGGCGAGTCGTAGGTGACGCCGTTGATCGTCTTCGTACCGCTGCCCTCGGACAGCAGGTAGAAGAAGTGGTTCGCCGGGCCCGAGGAGTAGTGCACGTCGATCGAGCCGATGCCCGAGTACCAGGCGTCCTTGGACGAGCCGTCCTTGCTCGGCTTGTCCATGTAGCGCAGCGGGGTGCCGTTGCCGCGGATGTCGATCTTCTCGCCGACGAGGTAGTCGCCCGGGTCGTTGGCGTTGTTGGCGTAGAACTCGACGGCCGCCGCGAAGATGTCCGAGGTGGCCTCGTTGAGGCCGCCGGACTCGCCGCTGTACTGGAGGCCGGCCGTGTTGGAGGTGACGCCGTGCGTCATCTCGTGGGCGGCCACGTCGATGGACGTCAGCGGCTTGGCGTTGTTCGCGCCGTCGCCGTACGTCATGCAGAAGCAGGAGTCCGACCAGAACGCGTTGACGTACGCGTTGCCGTAGTGGACCCGGGTGTACGCGCCGACGCCGTCACCGCGGATGCCGCTGCGGCCCTGCACGTTCTTGTAGTAGTCCCAGGTGAGCGCGGCGCCGTAGTGGGCGTCGGCGCCGGCCGTCTCCTTGTTGGACGGGAGGCCGTTGCCCCACACGTCGGTGGTGTTGCTGAACAGCGTCCCGGTGCCCGACGTACCGCCGTTGAGGTTGTACGTCTTGTGGTTGCCGCGGCCGGTGTCGGTCAGCGTGTACGAGGGCGCGGTGCCGAGGGTCACCTGGCCGCTGTACATCGTGTTGCCGGTGCCGGTCTCGATGGCCTGCCACTCGTACAGCTTCGCGCCGGTCTTGGCGTCGGTGACGACGTGCAGCTCGTTCGGGGTGCCGTCGTGCTGGAGGCCGCCGACGACGGTCTCGTACGCGAGGACGGGCGTGCCGTTGGCCATCCAGACGACCTTGCGCGGGGCGCGGTTGGTCTCGGCCTTGTCGGCGCCCTCGGCCTGTGCGGCGCTCAGGGCCTGCTTCGACGCGGCGGCCGGGGTGACGGTCGCGGTCGTGTCGACGTTCTTCAGCTCCGCGCGGGAGGCCTTGGAGACGCCCTGGTACGCGCCGGCCTTGGACTCCTCGACGATCAGGTCGCCGCCCAGGACGGGCAGTCCGGCGTAGGTGCGCTCGTAGCGCGTGTGGGTCGTGCCGTCGCGGTCCTGCACGACGTCGCGGACGACCAGCTTCTCCTGGGCGCCGAGGCCGAGGGACTTGGCCGTGGCGGCCTTGTCGGCGTCGGCCGCCTTGATGAGCGCGATGCGCTCGGCGGGGGTGAGGTCGGCCGGGAGCTTGCCGGGGTTCGCCGAGGTGCCCTGCTGGGCCTGGGGGGCGGCGCTCCAGGGGGAGTTCGCCGCGGTGGCGGAACCCGTCTGGACGCCGACGGCGATCATGGCGGCGGCGGCGATCAGAGCGCCGGTCGCGGTGGCACGACGGCTGGGCGTGGATCTCACGCAGACTCCTTATGCGAGGGGGGTACCGGCGGACTTGGGTGAGCCCGTCCGGGCGGAGCAAGGAGAGCTGTGGAGCACGTGCGGGTGAAGCGCTGAACATTGATGCGAAGGACCGGGGAGAGAGTGACAGGAATGACGGGGACCTGTCAGGAGCGCATCGACAAGTTGGCCGGAAATCGTCCGCTGCCCGTACGTCGGTGTTCGTTAACCGGACGTTTCGCCGATCATGGCCGCGATGCCGTCCAACGTTCTGCGGAGCCCGAATTCGAAGAACGAATCCAGGTCCAGACCGAAGCCTCCGGCGCTGGTCACCGCCGCGAGCTCCGGGTACGAGCCGGCCGCCTGGATCGCGTCGAACCGTGGCTCATTCTGTTCCATCCACTCGCCGTCGGAGATCCCCGTGTCCTGGCGCGCCTGCTCCTCCAGATCGTCCGCCATCGACAGGCCCTGGACGTACGCGAAGATCAGCAGATGGGCGTGGAGCTTGTCCGAGGGCGACAGCGGCGTGCCCCGCAGCGCCCGCAGCACCCACTCCGTGTACGCCATCGCGTTCGGCGTCGCGACCGGCCGCGTGAACGAGGCCATCGCGTGCGCCATCCACCGGTGCCGGGTGTACACCGCCCGCAACCAGCGCGCCCCCACCTCCAGCCCCGTCCGCCAGTCCGCCGGCACCGGACCCAGCGGCACCTCCCCGCACGCCGCGTCCGCCATCAGCCGCACCAGCTCGGCCTTGCCCGGCACATGGCGGTACAGCGTCATCGTCGACACCCCCAGGACCGTCGCCACCCGCCGCATCGTCAGCGCGTTCAGCCCCTCGGCGTCGGCGAGTTCGAGCGCGGCGGCCACGAGCCGCTCCCGCGACAGGGGCGCCGCGTCCGGATCCGCGAGGGCGACGACCATCGTGCCCACGCCCGGCTCCGCCCGTACGAGACCCTCCTGGCGCAGCACCCCCAGCGCCTTCGTCGCCGTGGCCATCGCCACGCCCCACTCGCGGGTGATGGCCCGCGTCGACGGCACCAGCGCGCCCGGGAGCAGCTCGCCGGTCCGGATGCGGCGGCGGAGCTCGGCGGCGATGGAGAGGTAGGGCGGAGGAGTCGGCACGGCGGGGAGTGTACTAGTGCGGTCGAGACGGTGTACGCGGTGCCGAACTGCGGCTTCCCGGCCACCGTCCGAGGTGCACTAGGGCGGGAGTGGCGCCGTACACCACTGGCTGCTTCCTTCCCCCCATGACACTCACCGCGAGCCCCGGACCCACGACAGGACCCGACCGCGCCGGCCGGCGCGAATGGACCGCGCTCGGCGTGCTCATGCTGCCGCTGCTCCTCGTCTCCATGGACGTCTCCGTCCTCTACTTCGCGATCCCCGCCATCGCCGCCGACCTCCGCCCCGGCGCGACCCAGCAGCTGTGGATCCTCGACATGTACGGCTTCGTGCTCGCCGGACTCCTCGTCACCATGGGAGCCCTCGGCGACCGCGTCGGACGCCGCAGGCTCCTCCTCCTCGGCGCCGCCCTCTTCGGCGTCGCCTCGGGCGCCGCCGCCTACGCCCACACCCCCGGCGCCCTCATCGGCGCCCGCGCGCTCCTCGGCGTCGCCGGCGCCTGCCTCATGCCGTCCACCCTCGCCCTCATCCGCACCCTCTTCCGGGACGCGGCCCAGCGCGCCAAGGCCGTCACCCTGTGGACCGCCGTCATGGCGAGCGGCATCTCGCTCGGGCCCGTCGTCAGCGGAGCGCTCCTCGAACACTTCTGGTGGGGCTCGGTGTTCCTCGTCAACCTGCCCGCGATGCTGCTGCTGCTCGTCCTCGCGCCCCTGCTGCTGCCCGAGTCCAAGCCGGCCTCGGGCGGCGGCCGGTTCGACCTCGTCAGCGCCGGGCTCTCCCTCGCCGCCCTGCTGCCGCTGATCCACGGCGTCAAGGAACTCGCCCAGGACGGCTGGGCGCCCCTGCCCGCGCTCGGCGTGACCTTCGGGCTGTTCCTCGCCCTCGTCTTCGCCCGCCGCCAGGCCCGCCTCGCCCACCCCATGGTCGACCCGGGGCTCCTCCGGACCCCCGCCTACGGCGGGTCGCTCCTCGTCAACCTGCTCGCCATGGCCGCGACCGTCGGCTACGCCGTCTTCCTCACCCAGTACCTCCAGTCCGTCCTCGGCCAGAGCCCCCTCGAAGCGGCCCTGTGGAGCCTCGTCCCCACCGGCGGCGTCCTGCTCGCCGCGCCGGTCGCCGCGGTGCTCGCCGGACGGATCGACCGGGCGTACGTCATGGGCGGCGGGCTCCTCGTCTCCGCCGCCGGGTTCGGCTGGCTGGCCGCCGTCGACCGGGCCACGCCGTTCTGGGCCGTCCTCGTCGGAAGCGCCGTGTACGCCTCCGGGCTCGTGTCGGCCATGACCCTCGCCAACGAACTCGCCCTCGGCGCCGCGCTGCCCGAGCGCGCGGGATCCGCCGCCGCCGTCATGGAGGCGGGGCAGGAACTCGGCGGGGCGCTCGGCATGGCGCTGCTCGGCTCCCTGGGCGCGGTCGTCTACACGGCGGCCGTGCCCGCGACCGCGCCCGCCGCCGCCCGGGAGACCCTGGGCGGCGCGCTGGGCGGTTCGCCGGCCGTGCTCGACGCGGCCCGCACGGCGTTCGTCGACTCCATGGGGGCCGCGGCCGCGGGCGCCGCCCTCCTGATGCTGATCGCGGCGGGCTCGGCGGTACGACTGCTCCGGCGGCGGGCGTGAGGCGGCGGGCGTGAGGCCGGCAGGGCGTGAGGCCGGCAGGCGTGAGAGGGGCGTCGGGCCGGCGGCGGGCCGAGGCGGCCCGCCCGGTGCCGCCCCGCCCGGCGCGTCAGCCCACCAGGCTGTCGCGCCAGGCCTGGTGGAGACCGGCGTAGTGGCCGTCGCCGGCGACGAGCGAGCGGGGGCTGCCGTCCTCGACGATGCGGCCCGCGTCCATGACGAGGACCCGGTCCGCCACCTCGACGGTGGACAGCCGGTGGGCGATGACGACGGCGGTCCGGCCGGCCAGGACGGTGTCCATGGCCTGCTGGACGGCCCGCTCGCCCGGCACGTCCAGGGAACTGGTGGCCTCGTCGAGGATGAGGACGGCCGGGTCCGCGAGGAGGGCGCGGGCGAAGGCGACCAGCTGGCGCTGGCCGGCCGAGATGCGGCCGCCGCGCTTGCGGACGTCCGTGTCGTAGCCGTCGGGGAGGGCCGCGATGAAGTCGTGGGCGCCGATGGCCTTGGCCGCCGCCTCGATCTCGTCGCGGCTCGCGTCCGGGCGGCCGATCGCGATGTTCTCGGCGACCGTCCCCGAGAACAGGAAGGCCTCCTGGGTGACCATGACGACCCCGCGCCGGAGGTCCGGCGTGCTCAGGTCGCGCAGGTCGACCCCGTCCAGGAGGACCCGGCCCTCGGTGGGGTCGTAGAAGCGGGCGAGGAGCTTGGCGAGCGTCGACTTGCCGGCGCCGGTGGCGCCGACGACGGCCACCGTCTGGCCCGCGGGGACGGTCAGGTCGAAGCGGGGGAGGACCTCGCCGCCCGTGCGGTAGGCGAACCGGACCCCGTCGAAGACGACCTCGCGGCCCGGGGTGCCCGTGCGCCCGGGGAGGGCGCGGGGCGCGGTCGTCTCGGGCACGCCCGGCTCCTGGGCGAGGAGGCCGGCGATCTTGGCGAGGGACGCGGCCGCCGACTCGTAGGAGTTGAGGAACATGCCGAGCCGGTCGATGGGGTCGTACAGGCGCCGCATGTAGAGCACGGCGGCGGCCAGGACGCCCAGGGCCAGGGAGCCGTCGGCGACGCGGTACGCCCCCCAGAGGCACATGCCGGCGACCGCCGTGTTCGCGACCAGGCGGGAGCCGACGACGTAGCGGGCCATCTCCAGGAGGGCGTCGCCGTTGCTGATCTCGTGGCGGTGGTTGAGGACGGCGAACTCGGCGTCGTTGACCGCCTCGCGGCGGAACGCGCGGACCGGGCGGATGCCGTTCATCGTCTCCGCGAACTTCACGATCACGCCCGCGATGGCCGTGGAGCGCTCGGTGTAGACCTGGCCGACCCGCCGGCGGTAGCTGCCGACCAGCAGGTACAGCGGTGCGAAGGAGAGGACGGCCACCGCGCCGATGCCCAGGTCGAGCCAGAGGAGGACGAGGGAGATGGAGACGAAGGAGAGGACCACGCCGACGAGTTCCTGGAGCCCCTCGGACAGGAGCTCGCGCAGGGACTCGACGTCGGTGGTGGAGCGCGAGATCAGCCGGCCCGAGGTGTAGCGCTCGTGGAAGTCGACGCTCAGCACCTGCGCGTGGCGGAAGATCCGGCCCCGCAGGTCGAGCAGCACGTCCTGGTTGACGCGGGCGGCGCCCCGGACGAAGACGTACTGGAGGAGTCCGGACAGGGCCGCGCAGAGCAGGTAGCCGAGCGCCACCGCGATGACGGGGCCGTGGTCGCCGGCCCGGAAGGCCGGGACGCCGCGGTCGATGGCGTACGCGACGAGCAGCGGGCCCGCCTGGACGGCGCCCTCCTTCACCAGGAGGACGAGCGCGGCGAGCGCGACCCGGGCCCGGTGCGCGGCGAGCAGGGAGCGCAGGAGCGCGCCCGTCGCGCCGCGCGGGGCGGGCAGGTCGTCCTGGTCGAAGGGGTCGGACGGCGGGGCGGACCCCTTTGCGGGCTTCTTCTCGAGGGTGGTGTCCGTCATCGCTTCTCCTGGGTCCCGCCGGACATCAGCCAGGCGTACTCCTCGCTGCTCCGCAGCAGTTCCTGGTGGGTGCCGACCGCCGCGATGCGGCCCCGGGACAGCAGCGCGACCCGGTCGGCGAGCATGACCGTCGACGGGCGGTGCGCCACGACCAGGGCCGTCGTCTCGCGCAGGACCTCCCGCAGGGCGGCCTCGACCCGGGCCTCGGTGTGGACGTCCAGCGCCGACAGCGGGTCGTCCAGGACCAGGAACCGGGGGCGGCCGACGACCGCCCGCGCCAGGGCGAGCCGCTGCCGCTGGCCGCCCGAGAGGCTCAGGCCCTGCTCGCCGACCTCGGTGGCGACGCCCTCGGGCAGCCGGTCGACGAAGGCGTTCGCCTGGGCCACGCCCAGGGCGCGCCGCAGTTCCGGCTCGCCGGCGGTCTCCCCGGCGCCCATCAGGACGTTGTCGCCGATGCTCGCCGAGAAGAGCGTGGGCTCCTCGAAGGCCATCGACACCAGGGACCGCAGTCGCGCGCGGTCCATCAGGGCGATGTCCTCGCCGTCCAGCAGGATCCGGCCGCCGGTCGTCTCGTGCAGGCGGGGGACGAGCGCGGTGAGCGTCGTCTTGCCGGAACCGGTGCCGCCGACCAGGGCGAGGGTCTCGCCGGGCCGGATGTGGAGGTCGACGCCGTCGAGGACGGGCGGGGCGTCGTCGGGCGCGTCGGGGTAGCGGAACGTCACTCCCTCGAAGCGCACCCCGCCCGGGCCGCCGTCCGCGGACGCCGTCGCCGAGGCGGTGTCCGCTTCCTCCTCGGCGTCCATCACCTCGAAGTACCGTTCGGTGGCGGTCGCCGCCTCCTGGCTCATCGCCAGCAGGAAGCCGATCGACTCCACCGGCCAGCGCAGCGCGAGCGCCGTCGACAGGAAGGCGACGAGGGTGCCCGCCGACAGGTCGCCGTCGGCGACCTGCACGGTGCCCAGGACGAGCGCCGCTCCGATGGCCAGCTCGGGTACGACGGTGATGACCGCCCAGATCATCGCGAGCAGCCGCGCCTTGGCCAGCTCGGTGCCGCGCAGCCGCTCCGAGAGCGCCCGGAAGGCCTCCGCCTGGCTGCGGTGCCGGCCGAAGCCCTTGACGATCCGGATGCCGAGGACGCTCTCCTCCACGACCGTCGTCAGGTCGCCGACCTGGTCCTGGGCCCGCCGCGCCACCACCCCGTAGCGGTTCTCGAACAGCGAGCAGACGATCACCAGCGGCAGCACGGGCGTGAGCAGCACCAGGCCGAGCGACCAGTCCTGGGCGAGGAGCAGCACATAGCCCGCGATGATGGTGACGCCGTTGACCAGCAGGAACGTCAGCGGGAACGCCAGGAACATCCGCACCAGCATCAGGTCGGTCGTCCCGCGCGAGAGCAGCTGCCCCGAGGCCCAGCGGTCGTGGAAGGCGATCGGGAGCCGCTGGAGCTTCCGGTACAGATCGGCCCGCATCCCGGCTTCGACGGCCGACAGGGGCCGTGCCACCAGCCACCGCCGGAAGCCGAACAGCACCGCCTCCGCGATGCCGAGGAGCAGCAGGCCGAGCGCCCCCCACCACACGCCGCCCGGGTCCCGGTCCGCGACCGGCCCGTCCACCATCCACTTCAGCACGAGCGGGATCACGAGCGACAGGCACGACGCGACGACCGCCACGACCGCCGCCGTGAACCACCGCCCCCGCACGGGTCGTACGTACGGCCACAGCCGGAGCAGGACGCGCACCGCCGACCGGTCGGCGGTGCGCGGGGGATTCACTGGGTTCACAGGTTCCTCGGGCATCAGGTCCGACTTTACGGTTCACCACTGACACGTCTCATCCGGTTTTCCGGCCGTACCCGCCGGCCGTACCCGCCGGCCGTACCCGCCGGCCGTACCCGCCGGCCGTATCTGACGGCCGTACCCGCCGGCCGCCCCCGCCGGTCGCGGCACCGCGCGTGCGCGCAGGGTCAACGAGCCGTGCGCCGTGCGCCAAAGACAGGGGTGAGGACGTGCCCCGACACTGATCGGACGCGCGGGCCGTCGCACGGGGGCTCGAAGGACGGCCCGCCGCACGGGTGCTTCCGCGGGCCGCGTCCCGGCCCGCGGCGACGAGCACCCCCGCTCCGCCCGGCCACCGCCGTCGCGCCGTGGTGGCCGGGCCAGGAGTGTCCGTCAGGCCCCGACCCGCAGCAGGACCGTCGAGCGGGCGCCCACCGTGATCGTGCCGCCGCCCTCGTGGAGGGTGCCGGGCGCGCGGGACTGGTCGGTGCGCGCGGTGTCCACGACGAGTTCGTACGTCGCCGCCCAGGGAGGTCCCGGGAGACGGAACTCGAGGGGCCGCGGGCCCGCGTGGAGGACGGCGAGGAAGCTGTCGTCGGTGATCCGCTCGCCGCGCTCGTCGCGGCCCGGGATGTCGCGGCCCGACAGGTACAGGCCGAGGGTGGCGGTGGGCGCGTACCAGTCCCGCTCGGTCATCTCGGTGCCCTCGGCGGTGAACCAGGCGAGGTCCCGCAGTCCGTCCGCGCGCTGCGGCCGGCCGGAGAAGAAGGCCCTGCGGCGCAGCACCGGGTGGCGGTGGCGCAGGGCGAGGAGCCGGCGGGTCAGGGCGAGGAGCTGGCCGCGGCCCGGGTCGTCCGGCAGGGACCAGTCGAGCCAGCCGATCTCGTTGTCCTGGCAGTACGCGTTGTTGTTGCCGCCCTGGGTGCGGCCGGTCTCGTCGCCGGCGACGAGCATCGGCACCCCGGTGGACAGCAGGAGGGTGGTGAGCAGGTTGCGCTGCTGGCGCAGCCGCAGCGCGTTGGTCCCGGGGTCGTCGGTCTCGCCCTCGGTGCCGCAGTTCCAGGAGCGGTTGTCGTGGGTGCCGTCCCGGTTGCCCTCGCCGTTGGCCTCGTTGTGCTTGCGCTCGTACGTGACGAGGTCGCGGAGGGTGAAGCCGTCGTGCGCGGTGACGAAGTTGACGGAGGCGTAGGGCCGCCGCCCGCCCCAGGCGTACAGGTCGCTGGAGCCGGAGAGCCGGTAGCCGAGGTCCCGCACGTCGGGCAGCGCGCCCCGCCAGAAGTCCCGTACGGCGTCCCGGTAGCGGTCGTTCCACTCGGTCCAGAGCGGTGGGAACGCGCCGACCTGGTAGCCGCCGTTGCCGACGTCCCACGGTTCGGCGATGAGCTTGACCCGGCGCAGCACCGGGTCCTGGGCGATCACGGCGAGGAACGGCGACAGCATGTCGACGTCGTGCATGGAGCGGGCGAGGGCCGCCGCCAGGTCGAAGCGGAAGCCGTCGACACCCATCTCGGTCACCCAGTACCGCAGCGAGTCGGTGATGAGCCGCAGCACCTGGGGCTGCACGACGTGCAGGGTGTTGCCGCAGCCCGTGTAGTCCGCGTACCGGCGGGCGTCGGACTGGAGCCGGTAGTAGCCGCGGTTGTCGATGCCCTTCAGGGAGAGGGTGGGGCCGAGCTCGCCGGCCTCCGCCGTGTGGTTGTAGACGACGTCGAGGATGACCTCGATCCCGGCCGCGTGCAGGGCCCGCACCATCCGCTTGAACTCGCCGACCTGCTGCCCCGCCGTCCCGGACGAGGAGTAGCCCGCGTGCGGGGCGAAGTAGCCGACCGAGTTGTAGCCCCAGTAGTTGCGCAGCCCGCGCCGCAGCAGGTGGTCCTCGTGCGCGAACTGGTGCACCGGCAGCAGCTCGACCGCCGTCACCCCGAGCCCCGTGAGGTGCTCGATCGCCGCCGGGTGCGCGAGCCCCGCGTACGTGCCCCGCAGGTGCTCGGGGATGCCGGGGTGGAGCTTGGTGAAGCCCTTGACGTGCACCTCGTAGATGACGGAGTCCTGCCAGGGCGTCTTGGGCCTGCGGTCGTCCGACCAGTCGTCGTCGTCGTGGACGACGACCCCCTTCGGCACGTGCGGGGCGGAGTCCCGCTCGTCGCGGACGGTGTCGGCCACGTGCTGCTGCGGCCAGTCCCTGACGTGTCCGTACGCCTCCGGGGGCAGCGCGGCGAAGTCGCCGTCGACGGCCCGCGCGTACGGGTCGAGGAGCAGCTTCGCCGGGTTCCAGCGGGCGCCCGTCCACGGGTCCCAGCGGCCGTGCACCCGGTAGCCGTACCGCTGCCCCGCTCCGACGCCCGGCACGAAGCCGTGCCAGATCTCGTGGGTCAGCTCGGTCAGCGGCAGCCGCGTCTCCGTGCCGTCCGCCTCGAAGAGGCACAGTTCGACGGCCTCCGCGCCGCCCGCCCACAGGGCGAAGTTGGTGCCCGCCGTCCCGCCCGGACCGACCCGGCAGCGGGCGCCGAGCGGCGTCGGCGCACCCGGCCATACGGGTGGCACCGCCCGCTCCGGGGCATGCTCGGATACCGCCTCCTGCTCGGCTGCGCTCGCCACCGTCCCGGCCTCCCGCGGCTCGTCGGGCCCGCACCCGCGGGAGCGGCGGCGTCCCGGCCGCCGCTCCCGCGCGTGGTTCTCCCCCTGTTCTGCCCGGACGGCCGGGCTCCCAACATGCCCCGCACGCACGTTTCCCCTGGAGGGTGGCCGTCGTTGGGCCGAGCGTGAATCGAGTATGGAAGCGGACGAGGTACGCCCTGGCGGTCGCGGGACTGGTCGCCGGCCTTGCGGGCTGCACAGGGGCGGACGGCGGAGGGGGCATCGACATCTCCCTGCCGGGCAAGGCGCGGGCCCCCGGCGACGTCATCCGGGTGAGCCCGGAGGACGGCAGCAAGGCGGTTCCGGCGGAGGGCCCGGTCGAGGTGCGGATCGACAGCGGCCGGCTGGAACGGGTGACGGTCGTGCAGGTCGAGGACGCCCAGCGGACCCGGATCGCCGGGGAGATCTCCGCGGACGGGCTGCGCTGGCGGCCGAAGGCGGACACCCGGCTCGCGCTGTCCGCGAAGTACAGCGTGGACGCGGTCGCGCTCGACGCGCACGGGCGCCGCTCGGCCCGCCACACCACCTTCACCACGGTGGTGCCGGAGAGCCGCTTCATCGGCTACTTCAAGCCGGAGAACCGTTCCACGGTCGGCACCGGCATGATCGTCTCCTTCGGCTTCAACCGGCCCGTCGAGAACCGGGCCGCGGTCGAGCGGGCCATCCGCGTCACCTCCGTGCCGCCGGTGGAGGTGGTCGGCCACTGGTTCGGCAAGGAGCGGCTCGACTTCCGCCCCGCCGCGTACTGGCGGCCCGGCACGAAGGTCACCGTCGAGCTCGGCCTGCGGGACGTCGAGGGGGCGCCCGGCGTGTACGGCATCCAGCGCAAGAAGATCGGCTTCACCATCGGCCGCTCCCAGGTCTCCACCGTCGACGCCGCCGAGCACACCATGGTGGTCCGGCGGGACGGCGAGGTCCTGGCCACCGTGCCGATCACCGCGGGAGCGCCGAAGACGACCACGTACAACGGCAGGATGGTCGTCACGGAGCTGTACGACGTGACGCGGATGGACGGCCGGACCGTCGGCTTCGGCGGCGAGTACGACATCAAGGACGTGCCGCACGCGATGCGCCTCACCGACTCGGGCACCTTCCTGCACGGCAACTACTGGGCCGCGGCCTCCACCTTCGGCTCCGCCAACGTCAGCCACGGCTGCGTGGGGCTGCGCGACGACAAGGGCGGCAGCGCCGACTCGCCCGCGGGCTGGTTCTTCGACCGGACGCTCATCGGCGACGTGGTCGAGGTGGTCAACTCCCGCGACAGGACGGTCGCTCCCGACAACGGCCTCGGAGGCTGGAACCTGGACTGGAAGCAGTGGCGGGAGGGCTCCGCGCTCGACTGACCGGCCGCCTTCCCCCCGCGCCGCCGTTCCTAGCACGTCGACTGGGACTGAACGGTGACATTTACGAGGAACTTTCGTGTCCTGCGGTGTGATTATCTAGCGCTGTGTGCGCGGATGGATGCGCACGGGGGTGGGGCCGTGGCGGTTGCCAGGCCGTGCGAGGGGAGACGACCACAGTGAACGGGCAGCCGATATCGGGGGCATCGGTAGGCGCGACGGCGCGGCGCGGCCGGCGGCGCGGAGGCGTCCGCCTCCAGGCCGTGGCGGCGGGAGCGCTGCTCCTCGTGCTCACCGCCTGCGGCGGCGGGACCGCCGACGGCGGTACGGGCGGCGGGCAGGGCCCGGCGGCCCAGGGCGGCGGCAAGCAGGACAACGCGGCCTCCCAGGCGGTCGTCACGATCCTTCCGAAGGACGGCGCCGACGCGGTCGCCACCAGCGGCGCCCTCAAGGTCACCGCGGAGCAGGGCAAGCTGACCACGGTCACGGTCGCCGACTCCAAGGGCACCGAGGTCGAGGGCAAGATCGCGGCGGACGGCGCCAGCTGGTCGCCCACCGCCCACCTGGCCGCGGGCACCCAGTACAAGGTCCACGCCATCGCGAAGGACGGCGAGGGCCGCGAGTCGGCGAAGGACACCACCTTCACCACGCTGGTCCCGAAGAACACCTTCATCGGCCACTACACGCCGGAGGACGGTTCGACCGTCGGCGTCGGCATGCCGGTCTCCATCAACTTCACCCGGGGCATCACCGACCCGGAGGCCGTCGAGAAGGCCATCAAGGTCACGGCCGAGCCGGCCGTGCAGATCGAGGGCCACTGGTTCGGCAACGACCGCCTCGACTTCCGCCCGGAGAAGTACTGGGCCGCCGGCACCAAGGTGACCGTGCACCTCAACCTGGACGGTGTCGAGGGCCGCCCGGGCGTCTACGGCAAGCAGAAGAAGACGATCAGCTTCACCATCGGCCGCCGCCAGGTCTCCACCGTCGACGCGACCGCCAAGACGATGAAGGTCGAGCGCGACGGCGCCATCATCAAGACGCTGCCCATCACCGCGGGCGCCCCGTCCACGACCACGTACAACGGTCAGATGGTCATCAGCGAGAAGTACAAGGTGACGCGCATGAACGGCGCCACCGTCGGCTTCGGCGGCGAGTACGACATCAAGGACGTGCCGCACGCCATGCGCCTGTCCAACTCGGGCACGTTCGTGCACGGCAACTACTGGGCCCCGGCCTCCACCTTCGGCTCCACGAACGTCAGCCACGGCTGCGTCGGCCTGCAGGACGCGCGCGGCGCGGGCGACAGCTCGACCCCGGCGGCCTGGTTCTTCGACCGCTCGCTCATCGGCGACGTCGTCATCGTGAAGAACTCCAAGGACAAGCAGATCAAGCCGGAGAACGGCCTGAACGGCTGGAACATGGACTGGTCGGAGTGGATCGCCTAGGCGGTCCCGTCCCGAGCGACCGATGAGGGACCCGGTGCTGTGAGCAACAGCACCGGGTCCCTCCGCGTTAACGCCGACTAACCTTCCCCCATGACTGTGAACCTCGAAGTCGCCGAAGGCGTCGGCACGATCCGCCTCGACCGCCCCCCGATGAACGCCCTGGACATCGCCACCCAGGACCGGCTGCGCGAGCTGGCCCAGGAGCTGACCGACCGCGACGACGTGCGGGCCGTGGTCCTGTACGGCGGCGAGAAGGTGTTCGCTGCCGGTGCGGACATCAAGGAGATGCAGGTCATGGACCACGTGGCCATGGTCAAGCGGTCGCGCGCCCTCCAGGACTCCTTCACCGCCATCGCCCGCATCCCCAAGCCCGTCGTGGCCGCGATCACCGGTTACGCGCTCGGCGGCGGCTGCGAGCTCGCGCTCTGCGCCGACTACCGGATCGCCGCCGACAACGCGAAGCTGGGCCAGCCGGAGATCCTGCTCGGCCTGATCCCGGGCGCGGGCGGCACCCAGCGCCTGTCGCGGCTGATCGGCCCCTCCCGGGCCAAGGACCTCATCTTCACCGGCCGGATGGTGAAGGCCGACGAGGCCCTGACGCTCGGTCTGGTCGACCGGGTCGTCCCGGCCGCCGAGGTGTACGAGCAGGCGCACGCCTGGGCCGCCAAGCTGGCGCAGGGCCCGGCCGTCGCCCTGCGGGCCGCCAAGGAGGCGATCGACCAGGGCCTGGAGGCCGACATCGACACCGGCCTGGCCATCGAGCGCACCTGGTTCGCGGGCCTGTTCGCGACCGAGGACCGCGAGCGCGGGATGCGCAGCTTCGTCGAGGAGGGCCCGGGCAAGGCGAAGTTCGCCTGACGTGTGCCCCGGCGCGTCACCCGGAAGGTGATCCCGCGGGGGCCGATTCCACCGGAACGGCCCCCGCGGAGGGCTTCGTGCGGCCATGATGGGGGGCATGGCGGGCCTGGAGGGTAGGGAACAACCTTGGCAGCGCGGCAGCGCCGCCGCCGCGCGCTGGTCACCGGCCGCGGAGGACGAACAGGCCGCCGAAGCAGTGGAGTTGTACGGCAATCCGGCCGAGGAGGACGTCCGGCTGCCGTCCCGGCCCGAATCGGCGTGGGTGGCCCGCAGGCTGACCCAGCACGTGATCCTGCGTCAGTGGGGCCTCGGCCCGCAGATCGCCGAGCACGCGGTGCTCCTCGTCTCGGAGCTCGTGGGGAACGCGGTCCGGCACACCGGCGCCCGGGTCTTCGCGCTGCGGCTCCAGCGTCGCCGAGGCTGGATCCGGATCGAGGTCCGGGACCCCTCGCGCGGGCTGCCCTGCCTGATGCCGGTGCACGAGCTCGACACGAGCGGCCGCGGGCTCTTCCTCGTGGACAAGCTCTCGGACCGCTGGGGCGTGGACCTGGCGCCGCGTGGCAAGACGACGTGGTTCGAGATGCGCGTCGCCGACCGCCCCTGAGTGCGCCCTCCCGACCGCCCCCGCACGCACGGAAGCCCCCGTGTGCCGTGGTGGGGCGCCTGGGGGCTTCCGTGTGATGCGCCGTGGACGGGGGGGTGTATCCACGGCAGCTATGTCGACCTGGCCCGGGTCAATGGGGGTCGGTGACTCCGACTATGTCAGACGGGTGGCCTTCCCGCCAAAAGTCCCTACCGGGGCAATCAAGGTCAAAACAGGACGGTTTAATAGTGAATCGTTGGTGACGTGTAGCACTCGCCTTGTAAATAGTGAATGACTATGCGGTTCACTGCTTGTTTGCCCGGCCCGTCCGCATGCTGGACGCCCTTGCGAGGGTCGCAAACGTCCTGAAATGGCCTAATCGTAATAAATCGAGCCAGATCCCCCTTGAATGGTCGCGTGAAGCCGACCGACCGCCGAGGAGCCCTCCGGGCGGGCGCGGCCGCCGCCGTCGCGGGAGCCCTCGCCACCGCCTGCGGTACGGAACCCCGCCCCGCACCCACCCCCGCCGCCGCACGGCGCCCCGCGCCCACCTCCACCCCCGCCGCCGTGCGGCGTCCCGCCCCCGCGCCCGCCGTCGCCCCCGCGCCCCGCCGGTTCCCCGGCCTGCCCGACGAGATCGCGCACGGCCCCCGCGACCGGCCCCGGGTCGCCCTGACCTTCCACGGACAGGGCGACCCCGCCCTCGCCCGCACCCTCCTCGGCCAGGCGGAGAAGGCGGGCGCCCGCGTCACCGTCCTCGCCGTCGGCAGCTGGCTCGACGACCACCCCGCCCTCGCCCGCCGCGTCCTCGACGGCGGACACGACCTCGGCAACCACACCCAGCGCCACCTCGACATCAACGCCATGACCGAGGCCGAGGCCCACGCCGAGATCGAGGCCTGCGCCGCCCGGCTGCGGCGCCTCACCGGCTCCGTCGGCAGCTGGTTCCGGCCCTCCCGGACCCGGCACGCCGCCCCCGCCGTCCTGCGCGCGGCCCACCGCGCCGGATACCCGCACGTCCTCTCGTACGACGTCGACTCCCTCGACTTCACCGCGCCCGACGCCGCCACCGTCGTCCGCGACGTCACCGGGGCCGTCCGGGCAGGCTCCGTCGTCAGCCTGCACTTCGGCCACCCGGTCACCGCCGCCGCGCTGCCCCTCCTCCTCGCCGACCTCGACCGCCGCGGACTGCGCGCGGTCACCACCACGGAGCTGCTGACCTGATGGCCCACCCCACGAAGAGAACCAGGACCCTCCTCGCCGCCGCGCTCCTCGCCGCCCTCGCGGGCTGCGGCACCGGGGACCCCGGCGGCGGCGCCACGGCCGTGAAGAAGGCGGCCGCCCCCGCCGTGCCCAAACCCGCCGCCGCCCCCGCCGGACTGCCCGGCATGCCGCCCCTGCTCGACCCGAACGACGTCTACGCCGCCGACCGGCCCGGCCGGCTCTCCCCGGTGGTGCGGAACTTCCCCTCCCGGGTCTACGTCCCGAACACCAACTCCAACACCGTCTCGGTCATCGACCCCGCCACCTACAAGGTCGTCGAGACCATCCCGGTCGGCGTCCAGCCCCAGCACGTCGTCCCGTCCTGGGACCTGAAGACCCTCTGGGTCAACAACAACCGGGGCCACACCCTCACCCCCATCGACCCCGCCACCGGCGTCGCCGGCAAGCCCGTCGAGGTCCACGACCCGTACAACCTCTACTTCACGCCCGACGGCAAGTACGCCGTCGTCATGGCGTCCCTCGACCGCGAACTCGTCTTCCGCGACCCGCACACCATGGAGCGGAGGAAGTCCGTCCCGGTGAGCTGCTACGGCGTCAACCACGCCGACTTCTCCGCCGACGGGCGCTACTTCGTCGTCTCCTGCGAGTTCTCCGGCGAACTCCTCAAGGTCGACACCGAGAAGATGGAGGTGGTCGGCCAGCTGAAACTGCCCTTCGAGGGCGCCATGCCGCAGGACGTGAAGATCTCCCCGGACGGGAAGACCTTCTACGTCGCCGACATGATGGCCCACGGCATGTGGGTGCTCGACGGCGAGAAGTTCACCGTCCCCAGCCTGCTGCCCACCGGCAAGGGCGCCCACGGCCTCTACGTCAGCCGGGACTCGCGCGAGATGTACGTGCCCAACCGCGGCGAGGGCTCCGTCTCCGTCTTCGACTTCGCGCAGAACAAGCTCACCAAGAAGTGGCGGCTCCCCGACGGCGGTTCGCCCGACATGGGCGGGGTCTCCGCCGACGGCAAGGTCCTCTGGCTCTCCGGCCGGTACGACTCCGAGGTCTACGCCATCGACACCACCACCGGCCGGCAGATCGCCCGCATCCCGGTCGGCGGCGGCCCCCACGGCCTCGCCGTCTACCCCCAGCCCGGCCGCTACTCCCTCGGCCACACGGGCGTCTTCCGCTAGCGGCCGCCCGGACGGACAGGTCTGTCGGCCCGCGGTCCGTCGGCCCGCGGTTCCGTCAGCCCGCGGTCCGTCGGTCCGGGGCCCGTCGGTCCGGGGTTCCGTCAGCCCGCGATGAGCAGGGCCTCCGACGCCACCGGGCGGTAGCCGGCCGCCTGGAAGGCCCGGACGCTGCGGGCGTTGCCGGGGGACTGCTGGGCCCACACCACGTCGCCGGGCGTGAGGTGGCGGGCCGCCGTGGCCAGCGCGCGGCCCAGCCCCCGGTGACGGACCTCCTCGTCCACCTCGACCGCCGCCTCCCAGCGGCCCGCGACGCCCCGGCCCAGGACCAGCACCCCGCCGTCGGCCGCCCACACCCGGACGTCGTCGCGGAACTTCAGGGCCCGCGCCACCCGGGGGTGCTCAGGGTCCTCGATCTCGCGGAGCTCCAGCGGGGGAGCGCCCGGCAGGCGGTCGGCCACCGTCAGGAGGTCGATCGTGTTCATGTGCAGGCCGGTGCGGGCCATCAGGGCAACCAGGAAGGCCGGGTTCATGCTCGCCGCGAGCGGGTCGCTCGACGTGGCCGCCAGCTCGGCCCGCACCCATGCCGGGTCGGCGTCCGTGAAGACCACCGAGTGGGCGGTGAAGGCCAGCACCCCGGCGTCCCGGGGGTTCGGTGGGGGCACCACCGTCGTCGTGCCGTCCGGGGCGGGGAACCGTCCGCTCGCCGCGTCCGCCAGGATCCGTGCGACCTCGTTCATACCCCCATCATCCGGCAGCGGCGGGCCAGCTAATCTGACCCCCGTCAGATAAGCACCGAGAAGGGGCGGAAGCAGTGGCGGACATCGAGTCGGCACGTACGGCATTCAACCAGTTCGACGCGGACGGCGACGGCTTCATCACCGCCGCGGAGTACAAGAGCCTCATGGCGCGCCACGGCGACTTCCACGTCACCGAGACGGTCGCCGAGGTCCTCATCAAGCAGCGTGACGACAACGGCGACGGCGTCCTGTCCTGGGACGAGTTCTGGGCGCACTACAACAAGGCCTGACCCGCCCGCCCGGGTGGGCGCCGCAACACCGAGTTGCCGCCCGCCCGGGGCCCGGTGACGACCGTCCGGTGACGCTTCCCGGCGACCCGGCCTCGCCGTCCTGCCGCTCGCCGTCGCCGTCGGCGCCGAGGCGATGCGCGCCCATCCCGAGGCGCACCAGCAGGTCCTCGGGACCTGCCTGACCGTCGTCCACCTCACGGCCGCCTCGCTGTGGGTGGGCACCCTCCTGTACGTGCTCCGCACCATGGGGCTGCGCGGCGGCGGACGGCAGGTGCTGGTCCGCTACGCCCGGACGGCCGCCCGGGCGTACGCCGCGCTGGTGGTCACCGGGACCGCCTCGACGCTCCGCAGGCTGCCGCCGGACGCCGTCCCGAGCACCGCCTACGGCCGGCTCCTCCTCGTGAAGCTGGTGCTCTTCGGCGGGGCCGGCCTGCTTGCGCTCGCCGCCCGCGGCCGGATGCTGTCCGGCGGGAACGCCCAGGCGCCCGCGCGGGCCGAGGCCTCCGTGCTCGTGGCGATCGTGCTCGTCTCGGCGCTGCTCACCGTGGTCCCGGATCCGCACGGGCTCGTGCCCCGAGGCCGGGCGCCCCGGGGGCGTCGGCCCCGCGGGGAGACGTGGAAGGACGAGCCCCAGAGCACGAGCGCCGCACCCAGGCCCACCACCGCCCGGACCGTCTCCGCGGAGGCGCCCGCCGCGAGGGCGGCGAGCCCGGTCGGCGCGACCGCCGCCAGGAGGATCGCGGTCCAGGTGTACTGCCGCTGGTCGAAGAGACGGGCCGGCGGGAAGAAGTGCAGGCCCACGACGAGGGCGGTCCCGATCGGGATCGGCTCCGGCCGGCCCGAGGCGTTCGACGCGGCGATCACCGCGAAGACCGCGACCACTTCGGCCGCGTTGACCAGACCGACCCCCGGTTCCACTTCTCGGGCAGCCGTACGGTGCGCCTCACGGGCCCGGCGGTGCCCCGGAAGGCCACGACCACCGCACCGGCCGACACCAGGGCCGCCACGACGCCGACCGGCAGGGCGGCGGGGGTGCCCGAGCCGCCCGCGAGCGCCCAGACCAGGGCGAACGCGGCGAGGACGATCGCGCCCCTGCGCCGCAGGCTCCGCGTGAGGTCGAGGCAGGCGGCGGCCACGTGTTCGATGGTCAGGGCGCGGACACTGCAGCGGAAACCCGACCGCGGTGCCGGTTTCCGCCGACCCCTCGGGGGATCGGCCCAGACCTATTGTGCGGCGATCCCTGCGGCTCGTACGCCGAATGCCAGGCCGCGGGCCGGGCCGGCTACCGGATCCGGGGCCCGGTCTTCTCCTGCCGGCCCTTCAGCGCCGACCGCCCGGACGTCATCGTCCCCCGGGTCCGCGCCTGACGCGGCACGGCCGGCCCCGGGCAACCCCGGGGCCGGCCGTGCCGGGTGAACGGTTCAGCACTCGATGATGTTCACCGCGAGACCACCGCGCGCGGTCTCCTTGTACTTGACGCTCATGTCGGCGCCCGTCTCCTTCATGGTCTTGATGACCTTGTCGAGGGAGACCAGGTGGCTGCCGTCGCCGCGCATCGACATCTTGGCCGCCGTGACGGCCTTGACCGCCGCCATGCCGTTCCGCTCGATGCACGGGATCTGGACCAGGCCGCCGACCGGGTCGCAGGTCAGGCCCAGGTTGTGCTCCATGCCGATCTCGGCGGCGTTCTCCACCTGCTCCGGGCTGCCGCCCAGGACCTCGGCGAGAGCACCCGCCGCCATCGAGCAGGCCGAGCCGACCTCGCCCTGGCAGCCGACCTCGGCGCCGGAGATCGAGGCGTTCTCCTTGAAGAGCATGCCGACCGCGCCGGCCGCCAGCATGAAGCGGACGATGCCGTCGTCGTCGGCGCCGGGCACGAAGTTCATGTAGTAGTGCAGGACGGCGGGGATGATGCCCGCCGCGCCGTTCGTCGGGGCGGTGACCACCCGGCCGCCCGCCGCGTTCTCCTCGTTCACGGCCATCGCGTAGAGGGTGATCCACTCCATCGCGTGCGCGGTCGGGTCGCCCTCGGAGCGCAGCTTGCGGGCCAGGGTGGAGGCGCGGCGGCGGACCTTCAGGCCGCCGGGCAGGATGCCCTCGCGGGACATGCCGCGCGAGACGCAGGCCTGCATGACCCGCCAGATCTCCAGGAGGCCCTCGCGGATCTCCTCCTCGGTGCGCCAGGCCTTCTCGTTCTCCAGCATCAGCGAGGAGATCGAGAGACCGGTCTCCTTCGCGAGGCGCAGCAGCTCGTCACCGGTCCGGAAGGGGTACTTCAGGACGGTGTCGTCGGGGACGATCGGGTTCTCGCCCTGCACGGCGTCCTCGTCCACGACGAAGCCGCCGCCGACCGAGTAGTACGTCTTCTCCAGGACGAGCCCGCCCTCCGCGTCGTACGCGAAGACCGTCATGCCGTTGGCGTGGTACGGGAGCGCCTTGCGCCGGTGCAGGATCAGGTCGGCGTCGAAGTCGAAGGGGATCTCGTGGGCGCCGAGCAGATTGATCCGGCCGCTCTCCTTGATCCGCTCGAACTCCTCGTCGGCGGTCTCGACGTTCACGGTGCGGGGCGAGTTGCCCTCCAGGCCGAGGAGCACCGCCTTGGGGGTGCCGTGGCCGTGGCCGGTCGCGCCCAGCGAGCCGTACAGCTCCGCTCGTATCGTCGCCGTGTGGGCGAGCAGGCCCTCGTTCTTCAGTCGGCGCGCGAACATCCGCGCCGCGCGCATGGGCCCCACCGTGTGGGAGCTCGACGGGCCGATGCCGATCGAGAACAGGTCGAAGACCGAGATGGCCACGGGAGGACTCCTTGTGGGGGGCTAGACGCCGTTGTCTGCCGGGGTGGAGCAGAAAGGCTGAGCATGGGACGGGGCACCGCGCTCACTGTCCAGTGTGCGCGGTGCCCCGGAGCTTTCGTACGAACAAAAGCGTACGAAATTACTTCAGGCCGGGGTACAGCGGGTGCTTGTCCGCCAGGGCGGTCACCCGGGCCTTGAGCGCCTCGGCCTTGTCGGCGTCGAAGCCCGGCTTCAGGGTCTCCGCGATGATGTCGGCGACCTCGGTGAAGTCGTCCGCCTGGAAACCGCGGGTCGCGAGCGCCGGCGTGCCGATGCGCAGACCGGAGGTGACCATCGGCGGGCGCGGGTCGTTCGGAACGGCGTTCCGGTTGACCGTGATGCCGACCTCGTGGAGGCGGTCCTCGGCCTGCTGGCCGTCCAGCTCGCTGTCGCGCAGGTCGACGAGGAGCAGGTGCACGTCCGTGCCGCCGGACAGGACCGAGACGCCGTGCGCGGTGACGTCGTCCTGGACCAGGCGCTCGGCGATGATGCGGGCGCCGTCCAGGGTGCGCTGCTGGCGCTCCTTGAACTCCTCCGAGGCCGCGACCTTGAAGGAGACGGCCTTGGCCGCGATCACGTGCTCCAGCGGGCCGCCCTGGAAGCCGGGGAAGACCGAGGAGTTCAGCTTCTTCGCGAACTCCTTCTTCGCGAGGATGATGCCGCCGCGGGGGCCGCCGAGTGTCTTGTGCGTGGTGGAGGTCACCACGTCCGCGTACGGGACCGGGTTCGGGTGCAGACCGGCCGCGACCAGGCCCGCGAAGTGGGCCATGTCGACCCACAGCTTCGCCTCGACCTCGTCGGCGATCCGGCGGAACTCCGCGAAGTCCAGCTGGCGCGGGTAGGCGGACCAGCCCGCGATGATCACCTTCGGGCGGTGCTCCTTGGCGAGGCGCTCGACCTCGGCCATGTCGACCAGGCCGGCCTCGTCCACGTGGTACGCGACCACGTTGAACTGCTTGCCCGAGAAGTTCAGGCGCATGCCGTGGGTCAGGTGACCGCCGTGCGCCAGGTCCAGGCCCAGGATCGTGTCGCCGGGCTGGGCGATGGCGAACAGGGCGGCCTGGTTCGCGGAGGCGCCGGAGTGGGGCTGGACGTTGGCGTACTCGGCGCCGAACAGGTCCTTGATCCGGTCGATCGCGATCTGCTCGGCCACGTCGACGTGCTCGCAGCCGCCGTAGTAGCGGCGGCCCGGGTAGCCCTCGGCGTACTTGTTGGTGAGGACGGAGCCCTGGGCCTCCATGACGGCGACCGGAGCGAAGTTCTCCGACGCGATCATCTCGAGGGTGGACTGCTGACGGCGGAGCTCGGCGTCGACGGCGGCGGCGACGTCGGGGTCCAGCTCGTGGAGGGGAGTGTTCAGAAGCGACATGAATCGATCCCTTGGGGGTCTCGGTTAGCCGGCGGTGAAGGCGGTGTACTCGTCGGCGGAGAGCAGGTCCTTCGGCTCGTCCGCGAGGCGCACCTTGAACAGCCAGCCGCCCTCGAACGGGGCGGTGTTCACCAGCGCCGGGTCGTCGACGACGTCCTGGTTCGCCTCGACGACCTCGCCGGTCACCGGGGAGTACAGCTCGCTGACGGACTTGGTCGACTCCAGCTCGCCACATTCCTCGCCCGCGGTCACGGTGCTGCCGACCTCGGGGAGCTGGACGTACACGATGTCGCCGAGCGCGTTCGCCGCGTGCTCGGTGATGCCGACGGTCGCGACGCCGTCAACGGCGTCCGTCAGCCACTCGTGCTCCTTGCTGTAGCGAAGCTGCTGGGGGTTGCTCATGGCCTGATTCTCCTGGATCGGGGGAGTACTGATGTACGTGGGTCTTGCGGGGTGAGACGCCGGGTGAGACGAATGCGTCACTTCTGGCGCTTGTAGAACGGCAGCGCCACGACCTCGTAGGGCTCGTGGGTGCCGCGGATGTCCACACCTACACCCGCGGTGCCGGGAGCAGCGTGCGCCGCGTCGACGTACGCGATGGCGATCGGCTTGCCGAGGGTCGGGGACGGGGCGCCCGAGGTGATCTCGCCGACGACCTCGCCGCCGGAGACGACCGGGAAGCCGGCGCGCGGGACGCGGCGGCCCTCGGCGATCAGGCCGACCAGCTTGCGCGGCGGGGCGGTCTCGGCGCGCTCGGCGGCGGCCTCCAGCGCCTTGCGGCCGACGAAGTCGCCGGGCTTCTCGAACTTCACGACCCGGCCGAGACCCGCGTCGAAGGGGGTGAGGGCGGTGGTGAGCTCGTGGCCGTACAGCGGCATGCCCGCCTCCAGGCGGAGCGTGTCACGGCAGGACAGGCCGCAGGGGATCAGGCCGACGCCCGCGCCCGCCTCGGTCAGCGCCGTCCAGACGCCCTCCGCGTGCTCCGGCTTCAGGAACAGCTCGAAGCCGTCCTCACCGGTGTAGCCGGTACGGGCGATCAGCGCGGGCACGCCCGCGACCGTGCCGGGCAGACCGGCGTAGTACTTCAGGCCGTCCAGGTCGGCGTCGGTGATCGACTTCAGGATGCCGGGGGACTCCGGGCCCTGGACCGCGATCAGGGCGTACGCGTCGCGGTCGTCGCGGACCTCGGCGTCGAAGCCCTCCGCGCGGGCCACCAGCGCGTCCAGGACGATCTGCGCGTTGGAGGCGTTGGCGACGACCATGTACTCCGTCTCGCCGAGGCGGTAGACGATCAGGTCGTCGAGGATGCCGCCGTCCTCCTGGCAGATCATCGTGTAGCGGGCGCGGCCGTTGCCCACCGTGGAGATGTTGCCGACGAGGGCGTAGTCCAACAGGTCGACGGCCTGCGGGCCGGTGACCGTGATCTCGCCCATGTGGGAGAGGTCGAAGAGGCCGGCCTTCGTGCGGACGGCGTTGTGCTCGTCGCGCTCGCTGGCGTACCGCAGCGGCATGTCCCAGCCCGCGAAGTCGGTCATGGTCGCGCCCAGCGAACGATGCAGGGTATCGAGGGCGGTCAGACGGGGGGCAGTGCTCATGGGGTGGCTCCCGGGTCCCAAGGGCGTGATCGGTGACGAAACACATGACGGCGAGGACGTCCTCCCCATCTGTCATGGAACCTGAGAGGTTCACCGAGAGCATCTCGTCACCGAGAGATCGGCTTGCACCTTGGGTGGGGACACGGCACGGTGTCCCGCTTTTCAGATCTGCCTCATCCGCGCGGTACGGGGCCTGAGAGATTCAAGGGAGGGTCTTGCTCCTTCGGCGTCCGGACGCCCTGGGGCGGCCCGGAACTCTCCCGCGCGGATTCGAGCGGCCGGTATGCGATTGTGTGGCGACTGTGCGCGCCTGGCGGGCACATCATTGCACGCGGTGTCGGCGGGGCAAATCGCTTGTGTCTCATTACCGTTTCTTTACACTTTGTGGGCAAGGGTCTCCTCAGGTCTCCTGAGACCCGACAGGGGGAGAACGATGAGGATCGAGCACACCGGCGCGTACGCGACCGGCACCGGCATACCGGCCCAGCGGGCCCGCGCCAGGACGCGCCGCCGCGGCCGGCTCCTGCGCGACCTCCGCGAGCGCGGCGGCCGCGGCCCCAGGGCCCTCGTCTTCGCCGCCGGCGACCTCGTCGTCGTCTCCGGCCTGCCCGGCAGCGGCAAGTCCACCCTCATGAAGCGCGCCGCCGAGGGCCACGGCATCGACTCCCAGGACACCCGCGAGCGCTGGGAGGCCCGCATGCCCCGCCTCCTGCCGTACGCCGTCTACCGCCCCCTCGTCCGCCTCGCGCACTACGCCGGGCTCCGCCGCGTCCTGCGCTCCGGCGCGAGCGCGATCGTCCACGACTGCGGCACCCAGTCCTGGGTGCGCGGCTGGCTCGCCCGCGCGGCCCGCCGCCGGGGCGGCGCCCTGCACCTCGTCCTCCTCGACGTGACCCCGGACACCGCGCGCGCCGGGCAGGACGCCCGGGGCCGCGGCGTCTCCGCCTACGCCTTCGCCCGCCACCGGCGGGCCGTCGGCCGGCTGCTGCGGGCCGCCGAGGCCGGCCGCCTCCCGCCCGGCTGCGCCTCCGTCACCCTCCTCGACCGCGCCGCCGCCGACACCCTCCGCCGCATCTCCTTCCGCGACGCCGTCTGACCGCTGCGGGGGCCCGTACCCTCCCTTTTGGCCACGGCGGTGCCGGGGCGGCGTTAGGGTGCTGCCGGGCGGCCGGTACGGCAGGCCGTGCGAGAAGGGGAAACGCGACCGTGGACGTGACGTGGCCGGGCAACGAGCTCGAAGAGGTCCTTGCCGCCTCACTCGGCAACCCCGCGGCGGGAGGCCGGCTCGTCGAGGTGCTGGGCCGCAGCCAGGTCTGGGTGCCCCTGCCGAACGGCGGCGGACCCGACAGCCCCGACCTCGACCTCCCCACCATGGAGATCGACGGCGCGGCCTACGTCCCCGTCTTCAGCTCCGAGCAGCAGTTCCTCGCCTGTGTCGGTGACCACATGTCGTTCGCCGTCGCCCCCGCCCGCGACTTCGCCCGCGGCCTGCCCCCGCAGCTCGGCATCGCCCTGAACCCGGGCGGCGCCGCCGGGGTCCCGCTGCCCCCGCCCGCCGTCGCCGAACTCTGCCGCACCGGCCGCACCCCGCTCGACGGCCCCGCCACCGGCGGCCGCGTCCGGCTCTTCGAGCCCGACTGGCAGGACGACCCCGTCGACTTCCTCGCCGCGGCCTCCGCCGAGTTCGAGGCCACCGGCGTCGTCACCAGCGCCCGCCGCGCGCTCGCCAGCGTCGAGGGCACCGAACCCGCCCTCTTCATCGGCGTCCAGCTCGCCCACTGGGAGGGTGCCGACCGCAACGCGCCCCTGGACGCCCTCGGCCGCGCGCTCGGCCGGGTCGAGGTCGCCTGGCCGGTCAACCTCATCCTGCTCGACATGGCGCAGGACCCGGTCGGCGACTGGATGCTGGAGCGGGTGCGCCCGTTCTACCAGCGCGCCGCCGTGTGAGCGGCCCCCTGTTTAAGCTGAACTGACCGGTGAGCCGAGCCGACCAGGCAGCGGCACGGAAGCCGCGCGGAAGCCGCGCGGACATGGTGGACGGAATGAGGGGCGGGGACCCATGGTGAGCGCGTCAGGCACCGCTGCGGCCGGCGAGGTCGAGCGCATGCTGCGCGAGGTGGCACCCGGACGCTACGACGCGTACGAGCAGTTGCTGCACGCCCTCGCCGACGGCGAACTCTGGATGCTGCTCTGGCACGGTTCGCCCGGCTCCTCCGACGCCCAGTACGGGAACATGGAGGTCGACGGCTTCGGCTACGCGCCCTGCGTCACCTCCCCCCAGGAACTCGCCGCCTCCGGCTGGAACCGCGCCCACGAGCTCGTCACCGGCCGCGACATCGCCCGCGCCCTCTACCCCGACCGCTGGGGCGTCTGGCTGAATCCGCACGCCCCCGGCGGCGGCGTCGGCATCCCCTGGGCCGACCTGCGCCGGATCGCGACCGGCCTCGACCGGATGCCCGCCGGACCGCTCCGCGTCTCCGAGCCGGCCCTGGAGATCCCGCAGTTCTACGCCCTGCTCACGCAGAACGCGCACCGCACCCCGGCCGTCCGGGCGCTGCGCCGCGGCTGGGTGCAGCCTGCGCTCGGCTCCCCGTACCTCGTCATCGGCCTCGACCTGTACGACACCTCCGCGGCGGCCGTCGACACGGTCCGCTCGATGATGCGCCAGTCGATCGGCTCCGTACCGGACGGGCTGCCCGTCTCGACGGTCGCCCTCTCCGACGCGTACGACCCGGTGGCGCTCTGGCTGCGGGCGAACGCGCGCCCGTTCTACGACCGCGAGGCGCACGCGGGCCGCGGTTCCGCCCCCGTTCCGGGGTACGGATACCCGCCGCAGGCGCCGTCCGGATACTGAGACACCTCGCTTCTCCCGTACGCCCCGGAGGCCCCGCAAGGCCTCTTCGGGGCCTTTCTTTCGCCCCAATTGAGGTGCCCAAAGGCCTCGTTGGGCGACATGCCCGATTGTGGTGAAGAGGACCCGAGATGGTCCGCTCACGTGATCACGACGTCCGGATAACGGAAGTCGCAGCACCGCATCACGTTTGAGCAAACATTCCTCGTCAGGGCTGGCGGGTGATCGCAAGCGCATTGAAGACTCCCCGGAACACCGGGTGTTCGGCTCCTTTCGAGCAGATGCCCAGCAGGTTGTTCCACCGAGCCGCTACCCGCGGCGGGCAAGGGCCGGCTACCGGCGGCCGAGAGGGGTCCTCACCACGATGACGGCACCACTGCACGAGACGAGTGCGGGCGAGGCGACCGCCACCGTCGACGGCGCGCCCGACGCACCCGGCACCCCGGACGGAACCGGCGCGGCCGCCAAGGCGATCGAGGGCCGCTCGCCCTGGAAGATCGCCTGGACCCGCCTCAAGCGCGACAAGCTCGCCCTCGCCGGCGCCGTCGTCGTCGGCTTCCTGGTCCTGGTCGCGATCTTCGCCCCGGTCATCGTCGGCCTCCTCGGCCACCCGCCGGACGAGTTCCACGAGGACCAGATCGACCCGCTCTTCGGCACCCCGATCGGCTCCTGGGGCGGCGTCAGCTCCGAGTTCCTCTTCGGGGTCGAGCCCGTCAACGGCCGCGACGTCTTCAGCCGCATCGTCTACGGCGCCCGGATCTCGCTGCTCGTCGCCTTCCTGGCGGCGGTCTTCGCGGTCGCCCTCGGCACGGTGCTCGGCATCATCGCCGGCTACTTCGGCGGCTGGATCGACGCGGCCCTCAGCCGGGTCATGGACGTCATGCTCGCCTTCCCGCAGCTGCTCTTCACGATCGCCCTGGTCTCGGTGCTGCCGAACAAGCTCCTCGGACTCGACGGATCGGGCGTCCGCATCGCCGCCCTGGTGCTCGTGATCGGCTTCTTCGGCTGGCCGTACGTGGGCCGCATCGTCCGCGGCCAGACCCTCTCGCTACGCAACCGCGAGTACGTCGAGGCCGCCCAGAGCCTGGGCGCCGGCCGCTTCTACATCCTGCGCCGCGAGCTGCTGCCCAACTTGATCGCACCGATCACGGTGTACGCGACCCTCATGATTCCCACCAACATCCTCACCGAAGCGGCGCTCAGCTTCCTCGGCGCGGGTGTGAAGCCTCCCACCGCGTCCTGGGGGCAGATGCTGTCGACGGCCATCACCACCTACGAAGCGGACCCCCTCTTCATGGTGATCCCCGGCCTCGCGATCTTCATCACCGTCCTGGCGTTCAACCTCTTCGGCGACGGCGTGCGTGACGCGCTCGACCCGAAGGGCTCCCGCTGACCGTTCGCCGACGACACGCAAGACCCGCCCCTGCCGCTGGCGACAGGAGGCCCATCCCCACTCGGCGGACCGCCGTAACGGCCGCCACTATCCCGGAGGTTGTTGGACCCATGCTGAAGAGCTCCCAGCGCAGAATCGCCGCGGGCGCGCTGCTTGCCGCGGCCACGATGGTTGCCGCCACGGCTTGTGGTGGCGGTGCCAAGTCCGGTGACGGCGGCAACGGCAAGGCGAGCGCGGCCGGCTTCAACGCCGCCGTGAACAAGGTCGCCAGCCCCTCCACCAAGAAGGGCGGCGAGCTGAAGTTCATCGGCTCGCAGGAGGCCGACTCGTGGGACCCGCAGCGCGGTTACTACGGCTTCGTGTGGGACTTCCAGCGCTACTACACGCGCCAGCTCGTCACCTTCAAGGCCGAGCCGGGCTCCGCCTCCACCGAGCTCGTCCCGGACCTCGCCACCGACGCCGGCAAGATCTCGGCGGACGGCCTCACCTACACCTTCACGCTGAAGGACGGGGTGGCCTGGGAGGACGGCAAGCCGATCACCTCCAAGGACATCAAGTACGGCATCGAGCGCATCTGGGCCCAGGACGTCATCTCCGGCGGCCCGATCTACCTCCAGCAGGTCCTCGACCCCAAGGGCGAGTACAAGGGCCCCTACAAGGACACCTCCGCGGACAAGCTCGGCCTGAAGGCCATCGAGACCCCGGACGACAAGACCATCATCTTCAAGCTGCCGGTCGCCAACGGCGACTTCCTGCAGATGCTGGCCATGCCCGCCGCCTCCCCGGTCCGCCAGGACAAGGACACCAAGGCCAAGTACGGCCTGAACGTCTTCTCCTCCGGCCCGTACAAGTGGCAGTCGTACACGCCGAACAAGTCCATGAAGCTGGTCCGCAACGACAAGTGGGACCAGAAGACGGACACCGTCCGCAAGGCGCTCCCCGACACCATCAGCGTCACGTTCACCACGAACGCCGACGACATGGACAACCGCCTGATCGAGGGCGAGTACGACCTCGACATCAACGCGACCGGTGTCGGCGCCTCCGCCCGCCAGAAGGTGCTCCAGCAGCACAAGGAGAACGCGGACAACCCGCAGACGGGCTTCATCCGCTACGCGGTCTTCCCGCAGACGGTCATCCCCAACATCGAGTGCCGCAAGGCGATCATCTACGCCGCCGACTCGAAGTCCCTCCAGACCGCCCGCGGTGGCCCGCAGGCCGGTGGCGACATCGCCACCAACATGCTCCCGCCGGGGCTGAAGGGTGCCGACGCGAAGGCCGACCCGTACGGCAAGCTCGGCGGCGCGCCGGACCTGGCCAAGGCCAAGGAAGCGCTCGCGAAGTGCGGCAAGCCGAACGGCTTCAAGACCACGATCGCGGTCCGCAACAACAAGAAGATCGAGATCGCGACCGCCGAGTCCCTCCAGCAGTCGCTGAAGGCCGTCGGCATCGAGGCCGAGATCGACCAGTTCGACGGCGCCCAGACCTCCGGCATCATCGGTTCGCCGAAGGTCGTCAAGGACAAGGGCTACGGCATCATCATCATGGGCTGGGGCGCCGACTTCCCGACCGGTCAGGGCTTCCTCCAGCCGCTGGTCGACGGCCGCTTCATCCTGCAGAGCGGTAACAACAACTTCTCCGAGCTGAACGACAAGGCCATCAACGGCCTGTTCGACCAGGCGCTGAAGGAGACCGACCCCGACAAGGCCGGCGAGCTCTACAAGCAGATCAACACGAAGGTGTCGGAGGCCGCGGTCTACCTGCCCTTCACCCACGAGAAGAACATCATCTGGCGCAGCTCCCGGCTGACCAACGTCTACACGGCGGACGCCTACAACGGCCGCTACGACTACGCGTCGCTCGGCGTCGTCAAGTAATCCGACCCGCTCCACCGGCGCACCACCCGCCGCCAGGTCCGAAGGGCAGGTGATGGCCGTGGGCGGCCGCCGGGGAACCCGATCGGGTTCCCCGGCCGCCGACCGGCCGACCGCATGCTTGCATACATAATCCGACGGCTCTTCGCAGTCGTCGTGATGCTGCTCGTCGTCACGCTCGTGACGCTCAGCATCTTCTTCCTCATCCCCAAGATGACCGGCAGCGACCCTGCCGCGATGTTCGTCGGCAAGCAGGCGGATCCGGCTTCCATCGAGGCCGTCCGGCAGAAGCTGGGCCTGGACGAGCCGATCCTGGTGCAGTTCTGGCACTTCGTCTCCGGCATCTTCGTCGGCCGGGACTACACCGGCGGCGGCGACACGATCCACTGCGCCGCGCCGTGCTTCGGCTACTCGTTCCGCACCGAGCAGGACGTCTCGACGATGCTCGTCGACGCGTTCCCGGTCACCCTCTCCATGGTCATCGGCGCCGCCGTGCTGTGGCTGGTGCTCGGCGTCTCCACGGGTGTGGTCTCCGCGCTCAAGCGGGGCACGATCGTCGACCGCGCGGCGATGATCACCGCGCTGGCCGGCGTCTCGCTCCCCATCTTCTTCACCGCCATGCTGGCGATGCTCGTCTTCCGCACCCAGCTGGGCTGGCTCAACGCCAGCTACGTGCCGATCACCGAGTCCTTCGGCGGCTGGTTCGGCGGCCTGCTCCTGCCGTGGGTCACCCTCGCCTTCCTGTACGCGGCGATGTACGCGCGGCTCACCCGCGCCACCATGCTGGAGGTCCTCGGCGAGGACTACATCCGCACCGCCCGGGCCAAGGGCCTGCCGGAGGCCGTCGTGCTCGGCAAGCACGCCATGCGCTCCACCATGACCCCGATCCTGACCATCTTCGGCATGGACCTCGGCGCCCTCGTCGGCGGCGCGATCCTGACGGAGACCGCGTTCAGCCTGCACGGCCTCGGCGGCCTCGCCATCAAGGGCGTGAGCGAGCGCGACCTGCCGCTGATCCTGGCCGTCACCCTCATCACCGCCGCGTGCGTCGTCATCGCGAACCTCGTGGTGGACCTGCTGTACGCGGTGATCGACCCCCGAGTGAGGCTCGCATGACGGACAAGCTGACGAAGACGGGCGCGGCGGTGGGCGAACCCGTCGCCACCGGCTCCGCCCCCTCCGACGCGTTCCTCGACGTCCGCGACCTGAAGATCCACTTCCCGACCGACGACGGTCTGGTCAAGTCGGTCGACGGCCTCAGCTTCCAGCTGGAGAAGGGCAAGACCCTCGGCATCGTGGGCGAGTCCGGCTCCGGCAAGTCGGTCACCTCGCTCGGCATCATGGGCCTCCACACGGTCGGCCAGTACGGCCGCCAGAAGGCGCGGATCTCCGGCGAGATCTGGCTGAACGGCCGCGAGCTGCTCTCCGCGGACCCGGACGAGGTCCGCCGGATGCGCGGCCGCGAGATGGCGATGATCTTCCAGGACCCGCTGTCCGCGATGCACCCGTACTACACGGTCGGTCACCAGATCGTGGAGGCTTACCGGGTCCACCACCCCGTCGACAAGAAGACGGCCCGCCGTCGGGCCGTCGAACTCCTCGACCGGGTCGGCATCCCCGAGCCCGACAAGCGGTTCGACAACTACCCGCACGAGTTCTCGGGCGGCATGCGCCAGCGCGCGATGATCGCCATGGCGCTCGTCAACAACCCCGAACTGCTCATCGCCGACGAGCCGACCACCGCGCTCGACGTCACCGTGCAGGCCCAGATCCTCGACCTGATGCGGGACCTCCAGAAGGAGTTCGGCTCGGCGGTCGTCATCATCACCCACGACCTCGGCGTCGTCGCCGAGCTCGCCGACGACATCCTCGTCATGTACGGCGGGCGCTGCGTCGAACGGGGCCCGGCCGAGTCCGTCTTCTACGAGCCGCAGCACCCCTACACCTGGGGCCTGCTCGGCTCGATGCCGAGGATCGACCGCGACCAGACCGACCGGCTCATCCCGGTCAAGGGCAACCCGCCCAGCCTCATCAACATCCCGAGCGGCTGCGCCTTCAACCCCCGCTGCCCGTACGCGGACGTCCCCAAGGGCGGCATCACCCGCACCCAGCGGCCCGAACTGGCCCTGGCCGGAGAGCGCCACTACTCGGCCTGCCACATGCCGCAGGAGGAGCGCACCCGCATCTGGACCGAAGAGATTGCGCCGAAACTGTGAGCGACAACATGGAACCCCTGCTCAGGGTCAGCGGCCTGAAGAAGCACTTCCCCATCAGGAAGGGGCTTCTCCAGCGCCAGACCGGCGCGGTCAAGGCGGTCGACGGGATCGACTTCGAGGTCTACCCCGGTGAGACCCTCGGCGTCGTCGGCGAGTCCGGCTGCGGCAAGTCCACGATGGGCCGGCTCATCACCCGGCTCCTCGAACCCACCGACGGCACCGTCGAGTTCCAGGGCACGGACATCTCCCACCTCGGCGTCGCGGGCATGCGGCCGTTCCGCCGGGACATCCAGATGATCTTCCAGGACCCGTACGGCTCGCTGAACCCGCGCCACACGGTCGGCACGATCGTCTCCGCGCCGTTCAAGCTCCAGGGCGTCGTGCCCGAGGGCGGCGTGAAGAAGGAGGTCCAGCGCCTCCTCGGCCTGGTCGGCCTCAACCCCGAGCACTACAACCGCTACCCGCACGAGTTCTCCGGCGGCCAGCGCCAGCGCATCGGCATCGCCCGCGCGCTCGCCCTCAAGCCGAAGCTCGTCGTCGCGGACGAGCCCGTCTCCGCCCTGGACGTCTCCATCCAGGCGCAGGTGGTCAACCTCCTGGACGACCTCCAGCAGGAGCTCGGCCTCACGTACGTGATCATCGCGCACGACCTCTCGGTCATCCGCCACGTCTCGGACCGCATCGCCGTCATGTACCTCGGCAAGGTCGTCGAGCTCGCGGACCGCAAGTCGCTGTACGAGAACCCGATGCACCCGTACACCCGCGCCCTGATGTCGGCGGTCCCCATCCCGGACCCCCGCCGCCGCGGCGGCAAGAACGAGCGCATCCTCCTCACCGGCGACGTCCCGTCCCCGATCGCCCCGCCCCCGGGCTGCCGCTTCCACACCCGCTGCTGGAAGGCCACCGACCTCTGCCGGACCCAGGAGCCGCCGCTCATCGAGCTCCGCCCCGGCCAGCGCGTCGCGTGCCACCACCCGGAGAACGCGGAGTCCCTGACCGTTCCCGCCGCGCGCGAGTCGGTCGAGGTGGTGATCACCCCGAAGCCGGAGCCGTCGGAGCCGGTGGTGGCCGAGGACGAGGCTGCTGAGGGCGAGGCCGCTGAGGCCTCCTCGAAGCCCGCCTCCGAGGACGCTTCTGAGCCCGCCTCCGAGCCCGCTTCCGAGTCCGTCTCCGAGGGCGACGCGCCGAAGGCGTGACCCCCCGAGGGCCCCGAGGCCCCCGGCGCCCCACGGTGCCGGGGGCCTCTGCCGTGCCCGCGACCACCCGCCCGGTGACGGGCGTCGGCGGCCCCGTGGTGGGGCGGGCGCGTGGGGCCAGGGGGACAACCGGGACAATGGGCGCGTGCTCCACGATCTGTTCAGCCCCGATGTCCAGCACGCCCTGGACCTCGTCGGCATCTTCGTCTTCGCCATCTCCGGCGCCCTCCTCGCCGTCCGCAAGAACTTCGACGTCTTCGGCATCGCCGTCCTCGCCGAGGTCACCGCGCTCGGCGGCGGCCTCTTCCGCGACCTGGTCATCGGCGCGGTGCCGCCCGCCGCGTTCACGGACCTCGGGTACTTCCTGATGCCGCTGGTCGCGGCCGTCCTGGTCTTCTTCCTGCACCCGGAGGTCGAGCGGACGCAGACGGCGGTGAACGTCTTCGACGCGGCGGGCCTGGGGCTGTTCTGCGTGACGGGGACGACGAAGGCGTACGACTACGGGCTCGGGCTGACGTCCTCCGCCGCGCTGGGCCTGGCGACCGCCGTCGGCGGCGGTGTGCTGCGCGACGTGCTGGCGAACGAGGTGCCCTCGCTGCTCCGCTGGGACCGCGACCTGTACGCCGTGCCGGCGATCGTGGGGGCGACGATGGTGGTGCTGTGCATCCGCTTCGACATGCTGAACGCCTTCACCAGCGGCACCGCCGTCCTCACGGCCTTCGTGCTCCGCCTGCTGGCGATGCGGTACCACTGGCGGGCGCCGCGCGCCTGGAACCGCCGTTCGTCCGCACGGGAGGAGCCGGAAAAAGCTACCGCTCAGTAATTACCTGCGGTACCGTCGAAACCATGAGCACGAGCACCGAGACGAACCACCGGGCGAGCGCCGTCGCCACCAGCGAGTTCGACCGCGACACCGCCGTCACCCTCCGGGAGCCCGGCGTCTACGACGCGGACCTCTCCGCCGGCTGGACGATCATCCACGCCGTCAACGGCGGCTACCTCCTCGCCCTGCTCGGCCGCGCCCTCGGCGACCACCTCCCGCACCCCGACCCGTTCACGATCTCGGCGCACTACCTCACGCCGTCCGTGCCCGGCCCCGCGGTGATCCGCGCCGAGACGGTCCGCACCGGCCGGTCGCTCTCCACGGGCCAGGCGTCCCTCTTCCAGTACGCCGAGGACGGCACCGAGGTCGAGCGGATCCGCGTCCTCGCCTCCTACGGCGACCTCGACGCCCTCACGGACGACGTCCGCACCAGCGCGGCGCCCCCGGCGATGGCCGCGATCGAGAACTGCTTCAGCGCCGCCGACAACCCGGCTCCGCGGATCCCCGGCTCGTCCGCCATCGCCGACCGCCTCGACCTCCGCCTCGACCCGGCCTGCGTCGGCTGGGCGGTCGGCGCCCCGTCCGGCAAGGGCGAGATGCGCGCGTGGTTCGGCCTCGCCGACGGCCGCGAGCCCGACGCGCTGTCCCTGCTCCTCACCGTCGACGCCCTGCCGCCGACCTCCTTCGAGCTGGGCCTCAAGGGCTGGACCCCGACCGTCGAGCTCACCACCCACGTCCGCTGCCGCCCGGCCCCCGGCCCGCTGCGCGTCTCCATCACCACCCGCAACCTCGCCGGCGGCTTCCTCGAAGAGGACGCCGAGGTCTGGGACAGCGCCGACCGACTCGTCGCCCAGTCCCGCCAGCTGGCCCGCGCCCCGCGCGACTGAACCCGGGAGACGGCGCACTCCGGGCGCCCGTGCCGTGGCGGGTGCCCTGTGCGGCCGTGCCTGGTGGGTGCCCGTGCAGGCCCGCGCTGCGGCGGGTGCCCTGCGCGGCCCGTTCCGTGGTGGGCACCTCGTACGGCCCGTGCCGTGGCGGGTGCCCTGTGCGGCCTGCGCCGTGGTGGGCGCCCCGTGTGGCCGCGCCTGGTGGGCGCCCCGTACTGCCGTGCCGTGGTGGGCTCGTAGAATCGACCCACCATGGCTTACCTCGACCACGCCGCGACCACGCCCATGCTGCCCGAGGCGATCGAGGCGATGACCGCCCAGCTCGCCGTCACGGGCAACGCCTCCTCCCTGCACGCCCCCGGCCGACGGGCCAGGCGGACCGTCGAGGAGGGGCGCGAGACGCTCGCCGCCGCGCTCGGCGCGCGGCCGAGCGAGGTGGTGTTCACCTCCGGCGGCACGGAGGCCGACAACCTCGCCGTGAAGGGCCTGTACTGGGCCCGCCGGGACGCCGACCCCCGCCGCACCCGCGTGCTCGCCAGCCCGGTGGAGCACCATGCCGTGCTCGACGCCGTCGACTGGCTCGCCGCGCACGAGGGCGCCGACGTGGAGTACCTGCCGGTGGACCGGTACGGCCGGGTGCGCCCCGAGGCGCTCCGCGAGGCGATCGCCCGCGATCCGGGGTCCGTCGCCCTGGCCACCGTGATGTGGGCCAACAACGAGATCGGCACCGTCATGCCGGTCCGCGAACTCGCCGACGCGGCGGCCGAGTTCGGCGTACCGCTGCACGCCGACGCCGTCCAGGCCGTCGGTCAGGTGCCGGTCGACTTCGCCGCCTCCGGCCTCGCCGCGATGACCGTCTCGGGCCACAAGATCGGCGGCCCCTACGGGATCGGCGCGCTGCTCCTGGGCCGCGAGCACACCCCCGTACCCGTGCTGCACGGCGGCGGCCAGGAGCGGCACGTCCGCTCGGGCACCCTCGACGTGCCCGCGGTCGCCGCGTTCGCCGTGGCGGCCGAGCTCGCGACCGAGCGGCGCGAGGAGTTCGCCCGGGAGGTCGGCGCCCTGCGGGACGAGCTCGTCGCCGCCGTCCGCGCGGTCGTCCCCGACGCGATCCTCGGCGGCGACCCCGTCGAACGGCTCCCCGCCAACGCCCACTTCACCTTCCCGGGCTGCGAGGGCGACTCCCTGCTCCTGCTGCTCGACGCGGCCGGCATCGCCTGCTCCACCGGCTCCGCCTGCACCGCCGGCATCGCCCAGCCCAGCCACGTCCTCCTCGCCACCGGCACCGACCCGGACCTCGCCCGCGGCACCCTGCGCTTCTCCCTCGGCCACACCTCCACCAAGGAGGACGTGGCCGCGGTCGCCGACGCCATCGGCCCGGCCGTGGAACGCGCCCGAACCGCCGGCCTCAGCTGACCACCACAACCCCCGCCGTCGGCCCGAACCGAGGCGCTGCCGGCCTCAACTGACCGCCACCGTCACCGCCGGCCCGAACCGAGGGCCGCACCCGGTCTGCGCCGCCGGGTCGCGCGCCGCCGGGTCGCGTGTCGGCGAGCGCCGTCCCCGCCGCCCGGCGGCACGCCCTCACGCGGTCTTCTTCGACGCCTCGCGCACGAGCTTCAGGTAGCGGTCCCAGTCCCAGTGCGGGCCCGGGTCGGTGTGGTCGCTGCCCTCGACCTCCACGTGCCCGATGATGTGCTCCCGGTCGACGGGTATCCCGTGGCGGGCGCATATGTCGGCCGTGAGCCGCGCCGACCCCGCGTACATCGCCGCGGTGAAGTCCCGCGGCCGGTCGACGAAGCCCTCGTGCTCGATGCCGATGCTGCGCTCGTTCATGTCGCGGTTGCCGGCGTGGAAGGCGACGTCGAGCTCCCGGATCATCTGCGCCACGTGACCGTCCTTGCGGACCACGTAGTGGGCGGCGGCCCCGTGCCCCGGGTTCTTGAAGACCTTCAGGGCGGTCGCGTAGCTGCCCTGGACGACGTGGATCACGACCCGGTCGATCCGGTAGTCGTCCGGCCGGTCGGCCCGGCGCCAGTTCGCCCGCGCCGCCGCCGTCCACTCGGCGCCCTTGTGGTCGAGCTCGCCTTGGACCCGCTTCTTCTCCGTTCCCGGCAGCCGCCACCAGAACCGCGCGAGCTCGTCCTTGGCCAGCGCGCCGGCGCCGAGCACCGCCACACCGCCGCCGAGCAGCACCGCGCGCCGCCCCACCCGCCTGCCGGACGCGTCCGACCTCTTGCCCTTGCTCCCCATGCCACCGAGAACGCTTACTCCCGCGCCTCCGGTTCCCGGCGCCCCGTACCCTGGTAGGGCTATGACTCAGACTCCGCCCCCGCGCCCCCTCCGCGTCCTCGCCGCCATGTCGGGCGGAGTGGACTCCGCCGTCGCCGCCGCCCGTGCCGCCGAGGCGGGCCACGACGTGACCGGCGTGCACCTCGCCCTCTCCGCGAACCCGCAGTCCTTCCGCACCGGAGCCCGCGGCTGCTGCACGATCGAGGACTCGCGCGACGCGCGCCGGGCGGCCGACGTCATCGGCATCCCGTTCTACGTGTGGGACCTGGCCGAGCGCTTCCGCGAGGACGTCGTCGACGACTTCGTCGCGGAGTACGAGGCCGGCCGCACGCCCAACCCGTGCCTGCGCTGCAACGAGAAGATCAAGTTCGCGGCGCTGCTCGACAAGGCGCTCGCGCTCGGCTTCGACGCGGTCTGCACCGGCCACTACGCCACCGTCGTCCTGAACGAGGACGGCACCCGCGAGCTGCACCGGGCCTCCGACGAGGCCAAGGACCAGTCGTACGTCCTCGGCGTGCTGGACGAGAAGCAGCTCGCGCACGCGATGTTCCCGCTGGGCGACACCCTCACCACCAAGGACGAGATCCGGGAGGAGGCCGAGCGGCGCGGGCTCGCCGTCGCGAAGAAGCCCGACAGCCACGACATCTGCTTCATCGCCGACGGCGACACGCAGGGCTTCCTCGCCTCCCGCCTCGGCAAGGCGGAGGGCGACATCGTCGACGAGGCCGGCAACCGGATCGGCAGCCACGAGGGCGCGTACGGCTTCACCATCGGACAGCGCAAGGGCCTGCGGATCGGCCACCCGGCCGCGGACGGCAAGCCCCGCTACGTCCTCGACATCTCGCCCGTGAACAACACCGTCACGGTCGGCCCCGCCGAGGCCCTCGACGTCACCGCCCTCACCGCGATCAAGCCCCGCTGGTGCGGCACCGCCCCGGACGGCCCCGGCCGCTACACCGCCCAGCTCCGCGCCCACGGCGGCGAGACGCCGGTCGACGCGCTGATGGAGGACGGCGAGCTGAAGGTCTCCTTCGACGAGCCCGTCCGCGGCGTCGCCCCCGGCCAGGCCATCGTCCTCTACGACGGCACCCGTGTGGTCGGCTCCGCCACCATCGCCACGACGGTACGCCGCACCCCGACCCCCGCGTAGCCCGGGCCCGCACCCCGACCCAGGGCCGCACCCCGGCTCCCGGGTGGCCCCGGGGCGCGCCCCGACCCCGTAGCCCCGGCCCGCCCCAGGATCCCGCGTGGCCCCGGGGCGCGCCCCGGCTCCCGCGTGGCCCGCCGGAGCGTTCTACGCCACCCCCGCGGCCTCCCTGTCCTCGGTCAGGAACTCCTCGACGACCGGGGCCAGGACGTGCGGGGCGACCTCATGGGTCTGGCCCGTCAGAGTGCGGTGCCGGGCCCGGGGGAGGGCCGCCGCCAGGGCACGCGCCGCCTGCCGGGTCCCCACCGGGCTGGCACCCCCGTCGACCACGAGCACGCGCGCGTGGACCCGGGCGAGCCACCGCTCCGGCACCCGCCCGTCGCTGTCTCCGTCTCCGTCTCCGACGCCGACACCAAGGCCGACGCCGTCTCCGACGACGACGACGTCGTACGCGAGCATGCGGGCCGCCTCCGCGATGCCCGGCCGCAGTTCCGTCACCCCGGGCGGCGGCCCCGGGGACCCCGCCGAGTGCGCCAGGAACAGGTCGAGCGCCGCCGCCCGCCGCCCCCGGTCGAGCAGGGCGGCCACGCGCCGCCACCGCTCGCGCTCCTCCGCCGCGTACGGAGGCTCGTACAGGGACACCGGACCCGCGGGCACGCCGGCGGCGACCGCGGCGAGGGCCAGTGCGCCTCCCGTGCCCGTCCCGTGCAGGGCGGCCCCCGCCCCCGCCTCCCCGACGACCGCCGCGAGGTCCTCGATCTCCCGCTCCACCGCGTACGGCCGGGTGTCACCGCTCGCGCCGCGGCCCCTCCGGTCGTACGCCACGACCGAGAAGCGCCCGGCCAGGAGCCCGCCGAGGGCCCGCTCGCCCGCGGCCGTGCCCAGGGCGCCGCTCACCAGGACGAGCGGCGGCCCGTCCCCGTACCGCTCGTACGCGATCGGCGTCCCGTCCCGTGACGTGACCCGCCCCCGGATCCTGCCCGGCGTGGTGCTCACCTCGTCCATGGCAGGGCAGACCGAGGACGTCACCGGAACTCATCGCCGCCCGGCGGTATTCGTCGAAGAAAATCAGTAGGCGCTGGTCAGGGCCTACGGTGGAGCGCATGAACATCTGCGTCTTCCTCTCCGCCGCCGACCTCGACGAGCGCTACACGGCCCCCGCCCGCGACTTCGCCCGCCTCCTCGGCAAGGCCGGCCACACCCTCGTCTGGGGCGGCTCGGACACCGGCCTCATGAAGGTCGTGGCGGACGGCGTCCAGGAAGCGGGCGGTCGACTCGTCGGCGTCTCCGTCGACTTCCTCGCCCACAAGGCCCGTCCGGACGCGGACGAGATGGTCGTCTCCGAGGACCTGGCCGCCCGCAAGGCCCTGCTCCTCGCCAAGTCCGACGCCGTCGTGGTCATGGTCGGTGGCACCGGCACCCTCGACGAGGCCACCGAGATCCTGGAGCTGAAGAAGCACGGCAAGCACACCAAGCCCGTCGTCCTCCTCAACACCGCCGGCTTCTACGACGGCCTGAAGACCCAGTTCCACCGCATGGAAGCCGAGGGCTTCCTCCCGCTGCCCCTCACCGACCTGGTCTTCTTCGCGGACGACGGCCCGACCGCCCTCGCCCACCTGGAGGAGAACATCGCCTCCCGCTGATGCGAGCATGGTGCCCATGGCTACTCATGTGATCACCGGAGCCGGTTCCGGCATCGGCGCGGCCGTCGCGCGCCGTCTGCACGCGCGCGGGGACGAGCTCGTGCTGCACGCGCGCGACGCGGGGCGGGCCAAGGAGCTCGCTGCGCAGTTCCCCGGCGCGCGGACGCTGGTGGGGGACCTCGCCGACCCGGACCGGCTGTCCTGGGCGTTCTCGCACCAGACCATGCCCGAGCGGGTCGACAGCCTGCTGCACATCGCGGGCGTGGTCGACCTCGGCCCGATCGGCGAGCTCACCCCGAAGACCTGGCACCACCAGCTCAACGTCAACCTCGTCGCCCCGGCCGAGCTGACCCGCCACCTCCTGCCCCAGCTGCGGGTCTCGCAGGGCCACGTCGTGTTCGTGAACTCCGGTGCCGGGCTGACCGCGCACGGCGAGTGGGGCGCGTACGCGGCCTCCAAGCACGGCCTCAAGGCCCTCGCGGACGCCCTGCGCCACGAGGAGCACGCCAACGGCGTGCGGGTCACCTCCGTCTACCCGGGGCGCACCGCGAGCCCCATGCAGGCGAAGGTGCACCAGCAGGAGGGCAAGGAGTACGACCCGTCGAGGTGGATCGACCCCGAGTCCGTCGCGACGGCTATCCTCACCGCGATCGACCTGCCGCGCGACGCCGAGATCAACGACCTCACCGTCCGCCCGGGACGGTAGACATGGGCGAGACGACAGACCGCGAGACGACGGGCCGCGACACCACGGGCCGCGACACCACGGGCCGCGACACCACGGGCCGCGACACCACGGGCCGCGGGACGACGGGCGGCGGGACGACGGGCGGCGGGACGAAGGACATGAGCGACACGAAGCCCTGGGGTCCGGCCACCGGCGTCGGCTCGCTGCCCGGCGGTGACGCCCGCGAGGCCGCGAAGGCCGCCACCGGATCGTTCGAGGACTTCCCTTTCCTCCCCGAGCTGCCGGCCCGCGGCCCGGGTGCCGACATGATCGGCCGGACCATCGGGATGCTCGTCGACCTCTACGCGCACGTGGAGCCCAGCGGCTGGCGCGTCAGCGACCGGCCCGGCCGCGACACCAAGCGCGCCCGCTCCTGGCTCGGCGAGGACCTGGACGCCCTGGAGGAGTTCACCCAGGGGTACGAGGGCCCGCTCAAGGTGCAGGCCGTGGGGCCGTGGACGCTTGCCGCCGCCCTCGAACTGCGCGGCGGGGAGGCGGCCCTCGGCGACGCGGGCGCCTGCCGCGACCTCGTCGGCTCCCTCGCCGAGGGGCTCCACGGGCACCTCGCCGAGCTGCGCAAGCGCGTCCCGGGGGCCAGGCCCGTCCTCCAGCTCGACGAGCCCTCGCTCACCGCGGTGCTGCGCGGCCGGGTCCGTACGGCCAGCGGCTACCGCACCTACCGGGCCGTCGACCGCCAGGTCGTGGAGAGCGCCCTGCGGGACGTGGTCGCCGTCCACGACGGGCCGGTCGTCGTCCACTCCTGCGCCCCCGACGTCCCCTTCGCCCTGCTGCGGCGGTCCGGCGTCGCCGGCGTCTCGTTCGACTTCGGGCTGCTCACCGAACGTGACGAGGAGCCGATCGGCGAGGCCGTGGAGGCCGGGACGAAGCTGCTCGCCGGTGTGGTGCCGTCCACTGACGGCCCGTTGTCGGACCCGGGCGGTAGCGTCATGGGTGTCAGGACGCTGTGGCGCAGGCTGGGGCTGAATCCGGGGACTCTCGCCGAGTCCGTGGTCGTCACCCCCACGTGCGGGCTCGCGGGCGCTTCGCCCGCCTATGCCCGTGCGGCGCTGGCGCACTGCGCCCGGGCGGCGAAGTCGCTCGCGGACAACCCGGAGTGACCGGGTTCCGAGGTACGGGAGGACGGACGAAGGTGGCAGTCGAACAGGGGGCCCTGCCCGCCGAGGCACGGGAGAAGCACGCCGACCTCGCCGAACAGGTCGAGGAGCACCGCTTCCGGTACTACGTGAAGGACCAGCCGGTCATCAGCGACGGCGAGTTCGACAAGCTCCTGCGCGCGCTCGAGGCGCTGGAGGAGGAGTACCCGGAACTGCGGACCCCGGACTCGCCGACCCAGAAGGTCGCGGGGCAGTACGAGACCGAGTTCACCTCCGTCGAGCACCGGGAGCGCATGCTCTCCCTGGACAACGCCTTCGACGACGAGGAGCTGGCCACCTGGGCCGAGCGGGTCGCGCGGGACGTCGGCACCCCCGACTTCCACTACCTGTGCGAGCTCAAGGTCGACGGCCTCGCGGTCAACCTCACGTACGAGCACGGGCGGTTGACCCGCGCCGCCACCCGCGGCGACGGCCGCACGGGCGAGGACATCACGCCCAACGTGCGGACGATCGCCGACGTCCCGGAGCGGCTGCGCGGCGACCGCGTCCCGGACCTCGTGGAGATCCGCGGCGAGGTCTACTTCCCGATGGAGGGCTTCGAGGGGCTCAACGCCCGTCTGGTGGCGGCCGGCGACAAGCCCTTCGCCAACCCGCGCAACGCGGCGGCCGGCTCCCTCCGCCAGAAGGACCCGAAGGTCACCGCCTCCCGCCCGCTCCACATGGTCGTCCACGGCATCGGCGCCCGCGAGGGCTTCGACATCTCCCGGCTCTCGGAGGCGTACGCGCTGCTGCACGAGTGGGGGCTGCCCACCGCCCGGCACAACCGGGTGGTCGACTCGCTCGACGGGGTGCGCGAGTTCATCGCGTACTTCGGGGAGAACCGTCACTCCGTGGAGCACGAGATCGACGGGGTGGTCGTCAAGCTCGACGAGATCCCGCTCCAGGGCCGGCTCGGCTCCACGGCCCGCGCCCCGCGCTGGGCCATCGCGTGGAAGTACGCGCCGGAGGAGGTCAACACCAGGCTGGTCGACATCAAGGTCGGCGTCGGCCGGACCGGGCGCGTCACGCCGTACGCGCAGGTGGAGCCGGTGACCGTGGCCGGTTCCGAGGTCGAGTTCGCCACCCTCCACAACCAGGAGGTGGTGAAGGCCAAGGGCGTGCTGATCGGTGACACGGTCGTGCTGCGCAAGGCGGGCGACGTCATTCCGGAGATCCTCGGTCCGGTCGCCGACCTGCGGGACGGCACCGAGCGGGAGTTCGTGATGCCGGCCGAGTGCCCGGAGTGCGGGACGCCGCTGAAGGCGATGAAGGAGGGCGACATCGACCTCCGCTGCCCGAACGCCCGGACCTGCCCGGCGCAGCTGCGCGAGCGGGTCTTCTTCCTGGCCGGGCGGCAGTGCCTGGACATCGAGAGCTTCGGCAAGGTGGCCGCGGCGGCGCTCACCCGCCCACTGGAGCCGGCCGAGGCGCCCCTGGTGGACGAGGGCGACCTCTTCGACCTGACCATCGAGCAGCTGCTGCCGATCAAGGCGTACGTCCTCGACCAGGACAGCGGACTGCCCAAGCGGGACCCGAAGACCGGCGAGGAGAAGATCGTCACGGTCTTCGCCAACCAGAAGGGCGAGCCGAAGAAGAACGCCCTGGCGATGCTGGAGAACATCGCGGCGGCGAAGACCCGCCCGCTGGCCCGGTTCATCAACGGGCTCTCCATCCGGCACGTCGGGCCGGTCGCGGCCGAGGCGCTGGCCCGCGAGTTCCGCTCCCTGGAGCGGATCGAGCAGGCGAGCGAGGAGGAGCTGGCGGCCGTGGACGGCGTCGGCGGGATCATCGCGACCGCGGTGAAGCAGTGGTTCGCCGAGGAGTGGCACCGCGAGATCGTGCGCAAGTGGCGGGCCGCCGGAGTCACCCTGGAGGACGAGGGGGCCGGGGAGGACGAGGGGCCGCGTCCGCTGGAAGGCCTCACGGTCGTGGTGACCGGCACCCTGGAGAAGTTCACCAGGGATGGCGCAAAAGAGTCGCTCCAGGGCCTCGGAGCGAAGGTGACCGGTTCCGTTTCGAAGAAGACCCACTTCGTGGTGGTCGGCGAAAACCCTGGTTCGAAGTACGACAAGGCGATGCAGCTGAAGGTTCCGGTTCTGGACGAGGAAGGCTTCTCCGTCCTGCTCGAACAAGGGCCCGAGGCCGCCCGGGAGGCCGCGGTCCCGGTCGCCGAGTAGCCGCCCGCCACCCCGCGGAAGTTCACCCGTTCGGCGCATACCAGATCGTTACGGGTGGCCGGGTCGCATTCGGGCAAGAGAAGGAGAGCGCTGCCCGTCGGAGCCCTCGGCGGCCTAGGGTGGTGACCGTGCGTCTCGTCCCGCACGGCCGCCGGGGGCTCCGCCCCGCCGCGCGCCGGCCGGACGACGGACGGCCGCGTCACCGCGACCCCGCGCACACCCGACGGCACCGCCGCCTGTGAGAGGGACGGGAATGGAACCGACCGAGAGCGCCGCCCCGGTCCCACGGCCACACGGCCGTGCGGTCACCCCGGACTTCACCTCCCGGCTGCCCGCAGCCGTGGTGGGCATCGCCGTCGTCGTGCTCGTCGTCGGGCTCCAGCAAGCCCTGAGCACCGGTCACGGACTCTTCCCCGGCGGGGTCCCCGGCTGGTCCCTCGCCCTCCTCGCCGGCCTCATCGTCGGCCACCTGGTCGCCCTCGGCCGCGACCGCTGGTGGGGCGGCACCGGCTCCGGCGCCGCCCTCACCCTCGCCGTCCTGCTCCTGTACGGCTGGGTCCCCGCCGGCCTCGTCTCGCTGACCGTCGTCGCCCTCGTCGGCGCCGCCCGCAGTCACCGCTGGCGCCAGGGCGTGCTGCACGGCGCCGCCGACGTCCTCGGCGTGGCCGCCGCCGCCCTCGTCCTCGGTCTCTTCGGAGACGTACCGACCGTCGAAGTGCCCTGGCAGCCCCTCGACTGGACCATCGGGGACCTCCCGGAAGTCGTCCTCGCCGCGGGCGCCTACCTCGTGGTGACCCGGCTCCTCCTGTGGTACACCCTCGCGCCTCAGGGCCGGGGCCTGCCCACCGTCGCCCGCAGCGCCCTCCTCCGGCAGGGCCTCGTCGCCGTCGCCCTGCTCGGCATCGCCCCGCTCATCTGCGTCGTCGCCGCCAGCCGGCCGGTACTGCTGCCGCTCTTCGCCGTCCCCCTCATCGCCCTCGACTCCACCCTGTGGATCGCCCGCGCCCGCGCCGAGGAGCAGCTCCGCGACCCGCTCACCGGGCTCCCCAACCGCCAGTGGCTCCTGGAGCGGGCCTGGACCGCCCTGGAGGAGGCCGAGGGCGAAGGGGCCCGCGCCGCCCTCGTCCTGATCGACCTCGACCGCTTCCGCTCGGTCAACGACACCCTCGGACACCTCGCGGGCGACCGACTGCTCCTCCAGATCGCCGAACGGCTCCGCCTCGCCCTGCCCCGCGGCGCCGAGGCCGCCCGGCTCGGCGGCGACGAGTTCGCCGTCCTGCTGCCCACCGCCGACTCCACCACCAGCGCCCAGCGGGTCGCCCGCCACCTCGTCGCCGAACTCTCCTCCCCGCTCGACCTCGACGGACTCACCCTCGTCCTGGAGGCCAGCGCCGGCGTCGCCGTCTTCCCCGACCACGCCCTCGACGCCGAAGGCCTGCTGCGCCGCGCCGACGTCGCCATGTACCAGGCCAAGCGGGACCGCACCGGCGTCGAGGTCTACGAGTCCAAGCGCGACTCCAACACCCCCGACCGGCTCGGCCTCCTCGGCGACCTCCGCCGCGCCCTCGACGCCGGCGAGGTCGAACTCCACTACCAGCCCAAGGTCCGCTTCGACGGCCAGGTCGCCGGCCTGGAGGCGCTCGTCCGCTGGGTCCACCCCGAGCGCGGCAAGGTCCCGCCTGACGAGTTCATCGCCATCGCCGAGTCCTCCGGCCTGATGCCGCACCTCACCGAGTACGTCCTGGAGACCGCGCTCGCCCAGGTGGCCCGCTGGCGCGCCCAGGGCCTCAACGTCCCGGTCGCCGTCAACGTCTCCCCGCGCGACGTCCACACCCCCGGCTTCGCCGGCGCCGTCGCCGCCCGGCTCGCCCGCCACGGCGTCCCGGCCGGCGCCCTCCAGCTGGAGATAACGGAGCACGTCCTCCTGGAGGACCCCCAGCGGGCCGCCGACACGCTGAACGGCCTCACCGGCCACGGCGTCAAGATGTCCCTCGACGACTTCGGCACCGGCTACTCCTCCCTCGTCCACCTCCGCCGGCTGCCCGTCAGCGAACTGAAGATCGACCGCTCCTTCGTCGCACGGCTCGCCGTCGACACCGAGGACGCCGAGATCGTCCGCTGCACCGTCGACCTCGCCCACTCCCTCGGCCTGCTCGTCGTCGCCGAGGGCGTCGAGGACGACGAGACCTGGGAACGCCTCCGCGACCTCGGCTGCGACGCCGTCCAGGGCTGGCTCGTCGCCGCCGCCATGCCGCCCGTCGAAGCCACCGCCTGGCTCCTCGCCCGCGGCGAGCACGGCTGGCGCCGCCCCGCCGACCTCGCCGCCCAGGTCGACCTGGACCACCCCTCGGGCCAGGTCGTGCAGTGACCGACCCCGTCCGGGGGCAAACCGTTTCACGGGCAGCGGTGTCAGCCCCATAGGATTGGGCCAACACCATCAAGCTCACCCCGTGAGGATCCGCATGCCTGGCATCACGCGCGAGGAGGTCGCCCACCTCGCACGGCTGGCGCGTCTGGAGCTGCGCGGCGAAGAACTCGACCACTTCGCCGGTCAGCTCGACGACATCATCGGCGCGGTCGCCCGCGTCGCCGAGGTCGCCGACCAAGACGTACCGCCGACCTCCCACCCGCTGCCGCTGACCAATGTCATGCGCGCGGACGAGGTCCGTCCGTCGCTCACCCCCGAGCAGGCGCTCTCCGGCGCCCCGGCCCAGGAGCAGCAGCGTTTCAAGGTGCCGCAGATCCTGGGGGAGGACTAAGAAGTCATGACGGACAACACCATCATCAAGCTCACGGCCGCCGAGATCGCCGGGAAGATCGCCGCGGGCGAGCTCACCGCCGTCGAGGTCACCGAGGCCCACCTCGCCCGCATCGAGGCCGTCGACGAGAAGGTCCACGCCTTCCTGCACGTCGACCGCGAGGGCGCCCTCGCGCAGGCGCGCGCCGTCGACGAGAAGCGCGCCCGGGGCGAGAAGCTCGGCCCGCTGGCCGGTGTGCCGCTCGCGCTCAAGGACATCTTCACCACGCTCGGCATGCCGACGACCGTGGGCTCGAAGATCCTCGAGGGCTGGATCCCGCCGTACGACGCGACCTTGGTCAAGAACCTGAAGGCCGCCGACGTCGTCATCCTCGGCAAGACCAACATGGACGAGTTCGCGATGGGCTCCTCCACGGAGAACAGCGCCTACGGCCCGACCGGCAACCCCTGGGACCTGACCCGGATCCCCGGCGGCTCCGGCGGCGGCTCCTCGGCCGCCCTCGCCGCGTACGAGGCCCCGCTCGCCATCGGCACGGACACCGGCGGTTCGATCCGCCAGCCCGCCGCCGTCACCGGCACCGTCGGCGTCAAGCCGACCTACGGCGCGGTCTCCCGCTTCGGCATGGTGGCCTTCTCGTCCTCCCTCGACCAGGGCGGCCCCTGCGCCCGTACGGTCCTGGACGCGGCCCTCCTGCACGAGGCCATCGCCGGGCACGACCCGCTCGACTCGACCTCCATCGACGCCGAGGTCCCGCAGGTCGTCGAGGCCGCGCGCAACGGCTCGGTCGCCGGCATGCGCGTCGGCGTCGTCAAGCAGTTCCGCGGCGAGGGCTACCAGGCCGGTGTCGTGCAGCGCTTCGACGAGTCCGTCGAGCTGCTCAAGGAGCTGGGCGCCGAGATCGTCGAGCTGGACTGCCCGACGTTCGACCTCGCCCTTTCGGCGTACTACCTGATCGCGCCCTCCGAGTGCTCCTCGAACCTGGCCCGCTTCGACGCCATGCGCTACGGCCTGCGGGTCGGCGACGACGGCACGCGGTCCGCCGAGGACGTCACCGCCCTCACCCGTGAGGCCGGTTTCGGCGACGAGGTCAAGCGCCGCATCATCCTGGGCACGTACGCGCTGAGCTCCGGCTACTACGACGCGTACTACGGCTCGGCCCAGAAGGTCCGCACCCTCATCACCCGCGAGTTCGAGAAGGCCTTCGAGGAGGTGGACGTGATCGTCTCCCCGACGACGCCCACCACCGCCTTCCCGATCGGCGAGCGTGCCGACGACCCGATGGCGATGTACCTCGCGGACCTGTGCACGATCCCGACCAACCTGGCCGGCAACGCCGCCATGTCGCTGCCCTGCGGCCTGGCGCCCGAGGACGGTCTGCCGGTCGGCCTGCAGATCATCGCTCCCGCCATGAAGGACGACCGTCTGTACAAGGTCGGCGCCGCCGTCGAGGCCGCCTTCGTGGAAAAGTGGGGGCACCCGCTGCTCGAGGAGGCTCCGTCGCTGTGAGTACCAGTGCACTGCAGAAGGCCAAGGGCTTCAAGAAGTCCAAGACCGGCACGTACCTGTCCATCGGCACCACCGCGTTCGGCCTGCTGAACGTGGTCAAGCGGGGCCGTGCGGCCCGCAGTGAGCACGACACGCTCAAGCTGGTCGACGCCGTCGTGTCCGCCGCCGCCATCGCCACCGGCGTCGCTCTCCTCGTGCGCGAGCTCAAGCGCATCGGTGACGACGACGTCCTGTTCGGCTGAGACCGAAGGCATCAGAGGGAATTCTCACCGTGACTGTCACTGAACTGCTGTCGTACGACGCGGCCCTCGCGGCGTTCGACCCCGTCATGGGCCTGGAGGTCCATGTCGAGCTCGGCACCAAGACCAAGATGTTCTGCGGCTGCTCGACCGAGCTGGGTGCGGAGCCGAACTCGCAGACGTGCCCGACCTGCCTCGGCCTGCCCGGCTCGCTGCCGGTCGTCAACGCGATCGGCGTCGAGTCCGCCGTCAAGATCGGCCTCGCGCTGAACTGCGAGATCGCCGAGTGGTGCCGCTTCGCCCGGAAGAACTACTTCTATCCGGACATGCCGAAGAACTTCCAGACCTCCCAGTACGACGAGCCGATCGCCTTCAACGGCTACCTGGACGTCCAGCTGGAGGACGGCGAGATCTTCCGCGTGGAGATCGAGCGCGCCCACATGGAGGAGGACACCGGCAAGTCCACCCACATCGGTGGCGCGACCGGCCGCATCCACGGCGCCTCGCACTCGCTGCTCGACTACAACCGGGCCGGCATCCCGCTCATCGAGATCGTCACCAAGCCGATCGAGGGTGCGGGCGAGCGGGCCCCCGAGGTCGCCAAGGCGTACGTCGCCGAGCTGCGCGAGCTGATCCGAGCCCTGGGCGTCTCCGAGGCGCGCATGGACAAGGGCCAGATGCGCTGCGACGTGAACCTGTCGCTGCGTCCGAACGGCACCAAGAAGTTCGGCACCCGTTCGGAGACGAAGAACGTCAACTCGCTCCGTTCGGTGGAGCGTGCGGCGCGCTTCGAGATCCAGCGCCACGCGGCCGTGCTGACCTCCGGTGGCACGATCGTGCAGGAGACCCGTCACTTCCACGAGGACGACGGCTCCACGACCTCCGGCCGCATCAAGGACAACGCCGAGGACTACCGGTACTTCCCGGAGCCCGACCTCGTCCCCGTCGCCCCGGCCCGCGAGTGGGTCGAGGAGCTCCGGAAGGGGCTGCCCGAGCTGCCGCGCGTGCGCCGGAACCGGCTCCGCGAGGAGTGGGGCGTGTCCGAGCTGGAGATGCAGTCGATCCTCAACGCGGGGGCGGTCGACCCGATCGTCGCCACGATCGAGGCCGGCGCGGACGCGGCCTCGGCCCGCAAGTGGTGGATGGGCGAGCTCGCCCGCAACGCCAACGAGCAGGGCGTGTCCCTCGAAGAGCTGGCGATCACGCCGGCGGACGTGGCCCGGGTCTCGGCCCTGGTCGCCTCGGGTGACCTCAACGACAAGCTGGCCCGTCAGGTCATCGAGGGCGTCCTCGCCGGCGAGGGCACCCCGGACGCGGTCGTCGAGAAGCGCGGTCTGAAGGTCGTCTCCGACGACGGCGCGCTCGGCGCGGCCGTCGACGAGGCCATCGCGGGCAACGCGGGCATCGCCGACAAGATCCGCGGCGGCAAGGTCGCCGCGGTCGGCGCCCTGGTCGGCGCGGTCATGAAGGCCACCCGCGGCCAGGCGGACGCGGCGAAGGTCAAGGACCTGATCCTGGAGAAGCTGGGCGTCACCGAGGGCTGATCCCCTCCCGGGGACCTCGTACGAGGGCGGTACGGCTGTCGCGAGACGGCGGTACCGCCCTCTGTCCTTGCCCGGGGTCCGGGCGGGTACCGCTGCCCGGGCCCTCTGTGGCCGTTCATCGCCATGTCCCCGCGGGGTCTTCTCGCCGTCACCGCGTCTCACTACCGTCCCCGGCGTACCACCCAATGGCTCGAAGGCGAACCATTGGTCGTCTACTGGAGGTCGGTCTTGTCCCCCGAGAAGTCCCGGATGTCCCGCAGAAGGCTGCTCGCGCTGGGCGGAGGCGCCGTCGGCGCGGCCGCGGCGGGATCGCTGCTGCCGCCGTCGCTGCAGGCGGCGATGGCCGCGGAGCCCCCGGCCGGGGGGATGGCGGCGGTGCGGCACGTGGTGGTCCTGATGCAGGAGAACCGTTCCTTCGACCACTACTTCGGCACCCTCCGCGGCGTCCGCGGATTCGGCGACCGCAACGCGATCGAACTGCCCTCCGGTCGACCGGTCTTCGAGCAGCCGGCCGCGCTCGGCCGGACCGTGCTGCCCTTCCCGATCCGCGCCGCCGCCGAGGCGCAGCGCAAGGACCTCCAGTACATCGGCGACCTCGACCACTCCTGGGGCGGCGGCGCCAAGGCCTGGCGCGGCGGCTGGATGGACGGCTGGGTCTCGGCCAAGACCGCGGCGACCATGGCGTACTACGACCGGCAGGACATCCCCCTGCACTACGAGCTCGCCGACACCTTCACCGTCTGCGACGCCTACCACTCGTCGATCCACACCTCGACGAGCCCCAACCGCAACCACCTGTGGTCCGGCTGGACCGGCTTCGAGGCCGACGGCAGCCGGGCCGTCACCAACGCCGCCTACGCCGAGGGCACCCACCCCGGCTACGGCTGGTCCACCTACGCCGAGCGCCTCGAAGCGGCCGGGCGGAGCTGGAAGACGTACACCGAGTGGGAGAACTTCACCGACAACAACATCGAGTTCTTCACCACCTTCAAGGACATCGCCCGCAAGGCGCTCGCCAAGACCGGCGGGCACACCTTCATGGAGTCCTTCTACGCCGCCGTCCGCGACACCGACGACGCCGCCGAGCGGACCAGGCTCCTCGGCCTCCTGGAGGAGGGCGTCGCCGACCTGACCGCGGCCGAGCGCTCCCTCTTCGAGCGCGGGCTGCGCCGCGTCGAGTCCGGCACCCTCGCCGACGCCTTCCGCGCCGACGTCGCCGCCGGCACGCTCCCCGAGGTCTCCTACCTCGTCCCCTCCGCGATCGACTCCGAGCACCCCGGCTCCTCCTCGCCGGTCGCCTCCGCCACCCTCGTCTACAAGGTGCTCGACGCCCTCGGCGCGCACCCGGACGTGTGGCGCCACACCGTCGTCCTGATCAACTACGACGAGAACGACGGCTTCTTCGACCACGTGCCGCCGCCGGTCCCGCCCGCCGAGGACACGGACGAGCGCTGGAAGGGGCAGCCCACCGGCCTCGGCATCCGGGTCCCGCTGCTCGTCGTCTCGCCCTGGTCCGTCGGCGGCTACGTCTGCTCCGAGACCTTCGACCACACCTCCGTGGTCCGCTTCCTGGAGCGGCTCACCGGCGTCCGGGAGCCCAACATCACCCCCTGGCGCCGGGCCGTCACCGGCGACCTCACCTCCGCCTTCGACTTCCGGCGGGGCCGCCGGCAGCCGCCCGTCGACCGGCCGGGGCCGATCCCGCCGTTCACCGGCCGCTGGCGGCCGCAGCCCCCTGCCGTGCAGCGGATGCCGCTCCAGGAGCCCGGCGTCCGCCCGGCCCGCCCCCTGCCGTACCAGCCGGACGCCTCCGCCACGACCGGTGCCGGTTCCGTGACCGTCACGCTCGGCAACACGGGCAGGGCGAGCGCGCACTTCGCCCTCTACCCGTACGCGGGCGAGTTCGCCGTCCCGCAGCACCGGGACGTCCGGGGGACGGGGGAGTGGACCGTCCCCGTCCCGGGCGAGCGCTACCGCTTCACGATCACCGGCCCCAACGGCTTCCGCCGCGAGTTCGAGGGCCCCGCGACGGGCGGCGCCGAGGTGGCCTCGCGCATCGACCACCACGACCGCGACCTGCACGTCACCCTGCGCAACATGGGCACCGAGCGGCTGACCTTCACGATCAGGCCGCTGGGGTACGTGGACGAGGACGACCTCGTCGACTGGACCCGGACCGTCACGGTGAAGCCCGGGAAGACCCGTACCGTCGTGCACTCGGCCGCCGACGCGCACGGCTGGTACGACGTCGAGGTGACCGCGCCCGCCGGCTTCCGCCGCCGGCTGATGGGGCACATCGAGAACGGTCGCCCGAGCGTCTCCGGGTGATGCCCGCGGCGGGTGCGGGGAGCCCGGGACCCCGGTCCCTTATCCCCCGCACACGCCTGTGAGCATCGACACGAAAGGGGCAAACGATCACGTTTGGCTGTAAGAGTGGACGCACGTAGGTCATGCGTTCTTCTCGGGCTGTTCCCGTGCAAGATCCACGAACCACCAGGGAGCACGTCCTTTGGCAGCCATCGCCCGATGGTGCATCCGGCACCGTCTCGTCGTCGTCCTCCTGTGGCTCCTCGCGCTCGGCGGGGTCGGCACGGGCGCGGTCATCGCCGGCAGCGCCTACTCCAACGACTACGAGGTGCCCGGCACCGAGTCCGGCCGCGCCACCGCCCTCCTCGACCAGGGCTTCCACGGCCTCGGCGGCGACAGCGACACCATCGTCTGGCACACCGACCGAGGCAGCGTCCGCGCCGACGCCGTCGAGCAGCGGATGACCGCGATGCTCGACAAGGCCGCCGACCTGCCCGGCATCGCCGCCGTCACCTCCCCGTACGGGGCCACGACCGGCCAGATCAGCGAGGACGGGCGCACCGCCTACGCCACCGTCACCTTCGACGAGCAGGCCGACGACATCCCCGAGGCCCAGGCCCGCGCCCTCGTCGACACCGCGAAGGCCGCCGAGGACGACGGGCTCCAGGTCGAGCTCGGCGGCAGCGCCGTCGCCCTCACCGAGGCGCCCGGCGGACACATCGCCGAGGTCGTCGGCGTCGCCGTCGCGGCCGTCGTCCTCTTCCTCGCCTTCGGCTCCCTCGCCGCCTCCGCGCTCCCCATCGCGACCGCGCTCGTCAGCGTCGGCATCGCGTACTCCGGGATCGTGCTCCTCGGCCATCTGATGACCGTCGCCGACTTCGCCCCCATGCTCGGCATGCTGGTCGGCCTCGGCGTCGGCATCGACTACGCGCTCTTCATCGTGACCAGGCACCGCAAGGGCCTCAAACGCGGACGCCCGGTCGCCGAGGCGGCCGAGACCGCCGTCGCCACCACCGGCCGTGCCGTCGTCTTCGCCGGGGCCACCGTCTGCATCGCGCTGCTCGGCATGCTGATCCTGCGGCTCGGCTTCCTCAACGGCGTCGCCATCGCCGCCTCCCTCACCGTCGTCCTCACGGTCGCCGCCTCCGTCACCCTGCTGCCCGCGCTGCTCTCGTTCATCGGCCCGCGGGCGCTGTCCCGGCGCGAGCGGCGGACGCTCGCCGAGCACGGGCCGGCACCCGAGCTCCCCACCGGCTTCGCGGCCCGCTGGTCCGCCTTCGTCGAGCGCCACCCCAAGCTCCTGGGGGCCGTGGCCGTCGTCGTCATGGGCGTCCTGGCGCTGCCGACCCTCTCGCTCCACCTGGGCACCTCCGACCAGGGCAACAACCCGGCCACCGCGACCACGCGCCAGGCGTACGATCTGCTCGCCGAGGGCTTCGGGCCGGGCGTCAACGGGCCCCTCACCCTCGTCGCCGGGATCGACGGCGCCGACGACCGGGTCGCCCTCGACGCGCTCCCGGCCGCGCTCTCCGCCACCCGCGGGGTCGCCTCCGTTTCCCCGGTCACCTACAACGGCGCCGGCGACACGGCCGTGCTCACCGTCGTCCCCGACTCCTCGCCGCAGTCCAAGGCCACCAGCGAGCTCGTCGACCGGCTCCGCCAGGACGTCCTCCCGGATGCCGAGGCCGGCACCTCCCTCCAGGTGCACGTCGGCGGTGTCACCGCCTCGTACGACGACTTCGCCGAGATCATCGTCGGCAAGCTCCCGCTCTTCGTCGGCGTGGTCATCGCCCTGGGCTGCCTGCTGCTCCTGCTCGCCTTCCGCTCGATCGGCATCCCGCTCAAGGCCGCCGCCATGAACGTCGCCGCCGTCGCGGCCGCCTTCGGCATCGTCGTGGCGATCTTCCAGTGGGGCTGGGGGAGCGAGCTCCTCGGCCTCGGCAGCGCCGGGCCCATCGAGCCCTTCCTCCCCGTGATCATGGTCTCGGTGCTCTTCGGCCTCTCCATGGACTACCAGGTCTTCCTGGTCAGCCGGATGTACGAGGAGTGGCTGGAGACCGGCGACAACCGGCGGGCGGTCCGGGTCGGCCTCGCCGAGACCAGCCGGGTGATCAACTCCGCCGCCGTCATCATGATCTCGGTGTTCCTCGCCTTCGTGCTCTCCGGCGACCGGGTCATCGCGATGTTCGGCATCGCGCTCGCGGCGGCCGTCGCCCTCGACGCCTTCGTCCTGCGCACGCTCCTCGTCCCCGCGCTCATGCACCTGCTCGGCGGGGCGAACTGGTGGCTGCCGAAGAGCCTCGACCGTGTCCTGCCCCGGATCAGCATCGAGCCGCCCGAGTGCCGGGTGGCCGCCGACACCCGTGCGAAGATCCCGGGACAGCGTGTGACGGCTCCGGCCGCGGAGGAGAGGAACGACGATGTTCGCGACATCGCTGGGTGACGACGGCGCCGAGCTGCGGCCCCTCGAGCCCTGGCAGGCGGAGGAGTTCCTCGCCCACATGGACCGGGGCCGGGAGTTCATCGGGCGGCACATCGCCCTCCCCGACTTCGTCGCGGACCTCGACTCCGCCCGCGCCTACCTCACCTCGTACGCCGAGAAGGCCGCGAAGGACACCGGACGCCTCTACGGCGTCTGGGCCGACGGCACCCTCGTCGGCGGCGCCCTCTTCCGGATCTTCGACGCCGCCGGCGGGACCGCCGAGGCGGGCTGCTGGCTGGAGCCGTCCGCCGCCGGGAAGGGCCTGATCACCCGGGCCTGCAAGGCCATCATCGACTGGGCGATCGAGGAGCGCGGCATCCACCGCGTCGAATGGCTCGCCTCCTCGGCGAACGGGCCGAGCATCGCCGTCGCCCGCCGCCTCGGCATGACCAGGGACGGCGTGCTGCGGGAGAACTACCTCTACCGCGGCAACCGCTCGGACACGGAGGTCTGGTCCGTCCTCGCCCCCGAATGGCGCGCGGCGAAGGCGGCGGCCGCTTCTTAAGGCCGCTCTCATGTGGGCCCCCTAGCGTGCGCCGCATGGACATCAAGACGACCGAGAAGACCGAGAAGACCGCAGAGAAGGCGTCGCCGGCGGAGGCCGAGGAGGCCGCCGCCGAAACCGCCGGGACCGTGGCCGAAGCCGTGGACGCCCCTGCGGCCGAAACCGCCGAGGGCGTGCGCGACGCCTCGGACGGCGACCCGAAGGCCGCCCCGAGCGGTGCCGCGGACGAGGACGGCCTCGACGACGAGCTCGACGACGAGGCCGACGACGAGCTCGACGACGAGACCGTCGGGGCGGAAACGGCCGGCGGCACCGGTACCGGCGCCGCCGCGGTCGTCTCCGCCGCCCTCGGCGCCGTCGCGCTCACCGGCACCTGGACCGGCAAGGTCGTCTCCGAGCGCGAGACGCTCATCGGGCAGATCACCACCTCCCAGAGCGGCTCCCCGGCCCAGCAGATCTCCGAGATCTACGGCGACGCCTGGCACAGCACCGCACTGGTGAACGGCGTCTTCGCCCTGCTCGCACTGATCGTCGCCCTCGTCGTGCTCACCCTTCCCCGGCGCGCCGGCTGGGTCCGCGCCGTCGCCGTCGCCGGCGCCGTCCTGGGCGGCCTGGGCCTCCTCCTGTCGATCGGCACCTACTTCGACCTGTTCCTGACCCTCCCGACCGCGGGCTCCTGAGGCGGGTCGGGTGGCTCCTGAGGGGGGTCCCAGGTCCGCCTAAGGCCCTCCCGGGCCCCGCCTAAGGACCCCCGTACGCCGAACATGCGGCAGTCGACCGATGTGGCCGCACCCCCTGGGAAACGAGAGTGGAGGCATCGCAAGGAGCGATACCGAAACCGAGAAGACCAGGGAGCACCCCGTGTTCGAGTACGAACTCCAGCGCATGAACCACGCCGAGCTCATCCGCCGGGCCGCCGCCGAGCGCCTGTCGCACGAGGCCGCCGAGGCCGCCGGCGCCACCCGGGGCCTGCGCCTCTTCGGCCGTCGGCACGGCGACCACGGAACGGAGGGGCAGGTGAACGGCGGCGAACACGGCCGCTTCGTCCGGGCCGCGTGACCCCCTTATGAGCGACAGCGCGGATGGTTGTGCGATGCTCGGCGCCGTGGAGACCAGGTCAGTCAGCCCCGTCTTCGTCGGCCGGGCCGGCGAACTCACCGCCCTCACCGAGGCGCTCTCCCGCGCGACCGCGGGAGAGCCGCAGGCCCTGCTCATCGGCGGCGAGGCGGGCGTCGGCAAGACCCGGCTCATCGAGGAGTTCCTCGACACGGCCTGCGACCGGGGGGCCGTCGTCGCCGTCGGCGGCTGCGTCGAACTCGGCGCCGACGGACTGCCCTTCGCGCCCTTCGCCACCGCCCTGCGCTCGCTCCGCCGCAAGCTCCCCGACGAACTGAACGCCGCCGCCGACGGCCACCAGGGCGAACTCGCCCGCCTGCTGCCCGAACTGGGCGACCCCGGCAGCCACGAGCCCTCCGACGAGGACTCCACCGCCCGCCTCTTCGAACTCACCGTACGGCTCCTGGAACGGCTCGCCGCCGACCGTACGATCGTGCTCGTCCTGGAGGACCTGCACTGGGCCGACACCTCCACCCGGCACCTGTTCACGTACCTCCTGCGCACCCTGCGCCGCGGCCGGATCGTGGTCGTCGCCAGCTACCGCGCCGACGACATCCACCGCCGCCACCCGCTGCGCCCCCTCCTCGCCGAACTCGACCGGCTCCGCACCATCCGCCGCATCGAACTCGCCCGCTTCACCCGCGCCGAGGTGCACCGCCAGCTCACCGGCATCCTCGCCGCCGAACCCGACCCCGGCCTCGTCGAAGAGGTCTTCGAACGCTCCGACGGCAACGCCTTCTTCGTCGAGGAGCTCGTCGTCTCCCACGAGAACGGCTGCGCCGTCGGCCAGCTCAGCGACTCCCTGCGCGACCTCCTGCTGGTCCGGGTCGAGACGCTCCCCGAAGACGCCCAGCGGGTCACCAGGATCGTCGCCGAAGGCGGCTCCACCGTCGAGTACGGGCTGCTCGCCGCCGTCGCCCGGCTCACCGAGGACGAACTCATCGAGGCGCTGCGGGCCTGCGTCGGCGCCAACATCCTGCTCGCCGTCCCCGACGGCGACGGCTACCGCTTCCGCCACTCCCTGGTCCGCGAGGCCGTCAGCGACGACCTGCTCCCCGGCGAACGCTCCCGCATCAACCGGCACTACGCCGAGGTCCTGGAAGCCGGCCCCGGGCTCGTCCGCCCCCACGAGCGCACCACCCGGCTCGCCACGTACTGGTACCACGCGCACGTCCCGGAGAAGGCCCTCCCCGCCGTCCTCCGGGCCTCCGTCGAGACCCGCAAGCGCCACGCCTACGCCGAGCAGCTCAGCCTCCTCGAACGGGCCATGGAGCTCTGGGACAAGGTCCCCACCGAGACGCGCGACTCGCTGCGCCCCATCGACTACGCCGACGCCTACCCCGCCTGCGGCTGCGACCCCGAGACCACCTCGCTGCGCTACCTCGACCTGCTCGCCGAGGCCGCCGTCGCCGCCCGGCTCAGCGGAGAGCGGGAGCGGGCCGCGAAGATCTGCCGGACGGCGCTCCGGATCCTCGACGGCGACGAGAGCGACCCGCTGCGCGCCGCCTGGTTCTGGACGGAGATGGCCCGGCTCCAGTCGAACCTCGGCCGGGGCGACGGCTGGCCCGAGATCGCCCGCGCCCAGGAACTCGTCAAGGGCCTCCCGCCGTCCGCCGTCCACGCCACCGTCCTGGTCGGCGCGGCCGGCTGGGGCATGCTCCGCAACCCCGGCCCCGACGCCCTCGCCGCCGCCGAACGCGCCGTCGAGTACGCCCGGTTCGTCAAGGCCGAGGCCATCGAGCTGAACGCCCGCATCACCCTCGGCACCATCATGGTGTCGGCCGGCGACACCGAGGGCGGACTCGCCGCCATGAGCGAGGCGCTCGAACGGACCATCGCCCTCGGCCAGTTCCACGAGGCCGCCCGCGCCCATGTGAACCTCTCCTCCTCCATGGAGTCCCTCGGCCGCTCCCGCGAGGCCGTGGAGACGGCCACCACCGGCATCGAACTGGCCCGCTCCCGCGGCCTCGTCGACAGCGCGGGCTGGATCCGCGCCAACCTCGCCGAGTCGCTCCTCTCGCTCGGCGAGTGGGAACGCAGCAAGGAGGAGGCCGAGGTGCTGCTCCGCTCCGCGGCCGGCAGCACCAAGCCGGGCGGCACGGCCCTGCTCCAGCTCGCCCACCTCGCCACCTTCCGCGGCGAGCCGGCCAGGGCCGCCGAGCACCTCGCCGAGGCCCGCACGCGCTACGGCTCCCGCGACCCCATCCCGCAGTACACCCTGCCCATGGCACAGGCCGAGATCGCCGCCGCCGCCGCGGAGGGACGCCTCGCGGACGTACGGGACCACCTCGCCGCCACCGCCGCGACCGGCTTCCCGCCCGGCACCCACCGCTACGGCTGGCCGCTCGTCCTCACCGCCGTCACCGCCGAGGCCGACAGCCGCGGACTGCCCGCCGCCGACGAGGGCCGCGCCGACGCCCTGGCCCTCGTCCGCAGCTGCGTCCGCGCCCTCGCCACCCCCGCCCCGATCTGGCAGGCCTACTCCCTGCAGGTGTCCGAGGAGCTCGCCCGCGCCGAGAACCGCGAGACCGCCGCCCGCTGGGCCGAGGTCGTCGCCGCCTACGAGCCGCTCGAACGCCCGCACGAGCTGGCCCGCGCCCGCCACCGCCTCGCCGACGCCCTGCTCGTCGAGGGCGGCCGCCGCGAGGAGGCCGCGGCCCTGCTCCGCGAGGCCCACGCCACCGCCGTCCGCCTCGGCGCCCGCCCGCTCCGCGAGGACACGGAACTCCTCGCCGCCCGTGCCCGCCTCTCCCTCGCCCCCGAGAAGCCCGCCCCGGCACCGGCGGAGCCCGGCGACGACAGCTTCGGCCTGACGCCCCGGGAACAGGACGTCCTGAGGCTGGTCGCGGCCGGCCGCACCAACCGCCAGATAGCCGAGGAGCTGTTCATCTCACCGAAGACGGCCAGCGTCCACGTCTCCAACATCCTCGCCAAGCTCGGCGTCGCCGGCCGCGGCGAGGCCGCCGCCCTCGCCCACCGCCTCCACCTCCTCGACGCGCCCCTCTGACCCCGGGCGGGGAGCCGGAACCGCGCCGGCGCCGGGGACCCGTATCGTCACGCGGCCCGAGCTCAGGTCTATCGGGCCGCGCGCCGGATCGGCGTCCCCCGGGTCCTCCCGGGTCAGGGCCTCTCTGCGCCGCTCATCCTCGATGTGCCTGCGTGCGGGCGCGAAGAACTCGTCCAGTCCACCGAACACGGTCACCGCCTCCTCACCTCACCTCCAGCCGGAGGATCCTGTCGTCCCCGGGCTCGGGCGTCCCCCGGGTGTCGGTCTCGCTCGTCACCAGCCAGAGCCGGTCGCCGCCCGCCGCCACCACCGTGCGCAGACGCCCGTACTCACCCGACAGGAACGCCTCCGGGTCCCCCGAACGTTCCGCTCCGGAAAGCGGCACGCGCCACAGCCGCTCGCCCCTGAGCCCGGCCATCCAGATCGCGCCCCGCGCGTACGCGATCCCGCTGGGGGAGGCCTCCGAGGTCGGCCACTGCGCCACCGGGTCCACGAACCCCGCGCGCCCGGCCCGCCCCTCGGCCTCCGGCCAGCCGTAGTTCCGCCCGGGCTCGATCAGGTTCAGCTCGTCCCAGGTGTTCTGCCCGAACTCGGCCGCCCAGAGCCGCCCCTCCGCGTCCCAGGCGATCCCCTGCACATTGCGGTGGCCGTACGAGTAGACCACCGACCCGGGGAAGGGATTGCCCGGCGCCGGTCTGCCCTCCGGGGTCATGCGCAGGATCTTCCCGCCCAGCGAGGAGCGGTCCTGGGAGAGCCCCGTCCGGCCCGTCTCGCCCGTCCCCGCGTACAGCATGCCGTCCGGTCCGAACGCGATCCGCCCGCCGTCGTGCACGAACCCCTTCGGGATGCCGGTCAGCACCGGCTGCGGCGCCCCGAGCGCGTCGCCGGCCCCGCCGCCGTACCGCATGCGCACGATGCGGTTGTCGGAGGCGGCCGTCAGGTACGCGTACACCCAGCCGTCCCGGACCGCGAGGCCCAGGAGCCCGCCCTCCCCGCCCGGCACGACCCCCGGCACCTCGCCGAGGACGGTCCTCGCGCCGGTCCGCCCGTCCACCCGGGTGATCGTCCGCTCGTCCCGCGAGGACACCAGCAGGTCCCCGTCGGGCAGCTGGGCGAGCCCCCAGGGCGACTCGAGCCCGTCGGTGAGGGTGCCCGCCACGGACACCCTCCCGCCGGCGGGCGCGGTCGCCGATCCCGAGGGCGAGGCGGGCGGGGACGCCGGCGCCGAGGCCGACGTCGGCGGAGCCGCACCGGGCTGCTCCTCGGTTCCTCCCGAGGAGCAGCCGGCCACGAGGACCAGCACGGCGGCGCCCCACAGGGCCTTCACAACAGCAGGACGGCTCATGGTCCGGTCCCTTCGACGAGTCGAGCGGCATCCCTTCACTCTTGATACACCGCTCGACCCGATCAGGTTCCCGGTCGCCGCCGAGCTCCACCCGGTTCAGTCCCAGGAACCCCGCGGGGCCGGAAGCGCGGCGATCTCCGCGAGGTCCTCCGCCGTCAGCCGCAGCCCGGCCGCCCGCGCGTTCTCCACCACCCACCGCTCCCGCTTCGCCCCCGGCACCGGCACGACGTGCGCGCCGCGGCCGAGCACCCACGCCAGCGCCACCTGCGCGGGGGTGACGTCCGCCCCGTGCCGCGCGGCCACCCGCCGCAGCCCCGCCACCAGCGGCTGGTTCGCGGCCATCATCTCCGCCGTGAAGCGGGGGTGCCGGGCGCGCGGGTCGTCCGGCTCGAAGCCGCCGCCGGGGGTGAGGGTCCCGGTCAGGAACCCGTTCCCCAGGGGCATCGCCGCGAGGAAGCCGACGCCCCGCGCCTCGCACCACGGCAGCAGGCGCGCCAGCGCCTCCGGCGACCACACGGACAGCTCGGCCTGCACCGCCGCCACCGGGAAGACCTGCTGGATCCGCTCCAGTTGGCGGATCGTTCCCTCGAACCGGTCACGGACCGCGCCGCGGCGGGCCGACCGGGCGCCGACCGCGCACAGCCCGAGCGCCCGTACCTTGCCCGCCGACACCAGCTCGGCCATGGCGCCCCAGGTCTCCTCGACCGGCACCTCGGGGTCGGCCCGGTGCAGCTGGTAGAGGTCGATCACATCGGTCTGGAGCCGCCGCAGCGAGGCGTCGCACGCCCGACGCACGTACCCGGGACTGCCGTTGGCGACGACGTGCCCGTCGCCGACGAGCAGTCCGCACTTCGTCGAGACGAAGGCCTCCGCCCGACGCTCCTTCAACACCCGCCCCAACATCAGCTCGTTGGTGAACGGTCCGTACATGTCGGCGGTGTCGAGCAGGGTCACCCCGGCGTCAAGTGCCGCGTGCACGGCCCGTGATGAGAGGTCCCCCCGCTGCTGCGAACGGCTGTAGGCCCAGCTCATCGGCATGCACCCCAGGCCGATCGCACCCACGTCGAGCGCCGTCGCCCCGATAGTCCTGCGCTCCACCTGCCGGTACCCCTCCCTGTGCCGTCCCCCAAAGTAACCAATGGCGCGCGGGATTCTTCGCATAGCCTCCCGGTCATGAGATTCGAAGACACGGCCGCCGACGTGTGGCTTCCGGTTCCCGCGGAAGAGATCGAGGGACTCCCCGCCCCGGACGCGTCGGGCCTGAACTACCGTTTCTGGGACGGCGGGCCCGATTTCCCCGCCGATCCGGCGCGCTGCGCCTTCTACGTGGTGCCGTACATGAAGGGGCAGGAGATCGCGGTCCGGCCGCTGGCCGCGATGACCTCGCTCCGGGCCGTGCAGACCCTGTCCGCGGGCATCGACCACGTCACGCCCGGCATCGGCCTGCTGCCGCCGGGCGTCGCCCTGTGCAACGCGAAGGGCGTCCACGAGGCCAGCACGGCCGAGCTCACCCTCGCGCTGATCCTGGCCTCGCTGCGCGGCATCCCCGGGTTCGTGCGCGGCCAGGACGCCGAGGAGTGGCGGGCGGGCTTCTACCCCGCCCTCGCCGACAAGTCCGTCCTGATCGTGGGGTACGGGTCGATCGGCGCCGCCATCGAGGACCGGCTCGCGCCCTTCGAATGTGCGCGGGTGGCGCGCGTCGCACGCTCCGCGCGCGCCACGGAGCGCGGTCCGGTCCAGGCGCTCACCGAGCTCCCCGCGCTTCTTCCGGAGGCGGACGTGGTCGTCCTCTCCACGCCGCTCACCCCCGCCACCAGGCACCTCGCCGACGCCGGCTTCCTGGCGCGGATGAAGGACGGCGCCCTCCTGGTGAACGTCGCCCGCGGGCCGGTCGTCGACACGGCCGCGCTGCTCAAGGAGGTCGAGAGCGGCAGGATCACGGCGGCACTGGATGTCACCGACCCGGAACCGCTGCCGGCCGGGCACCCGTTGTGGCACGCTCCCGGTGTCCTGATCAGCCCGCACGTGGGAGGTTCCACCTCGGCCTTCATGCCGCGCGCGAAGCGGCTGATCGCCGGACAGCTGCGGCGCTTCGCGGCGGGTGAGGAGCTGGTCAACGTGCTGCTCACCACCGGCTGAGCGGTGGCGGGCCGCCCCCGGGACGAGGGGGCCGGACGGGTGAAGCGCGCCCCGACACGCGCGGCGCGCAAGCCCCCCGATGGTCACTGAGAGTACTGCGACCCTGTCCCTGAGTGACGGTCCTGGTGTATCGTCCCGGAGCGGGGGACTGCGTCGAGTACGGGCTGACGCTGGGGAGCGAAGTGACGGGACATCAGATTCCGAGGGGGGCGACGGGTGAAGCACGGCCGAAAGACCGACGATCCGACGCGGCGACGCCGCCGTCGGCAAGCCTTCCTCGCCTCGCCGCAGACCTCGCACGATCGGTACCGGACCAGGCCGCGCAGCACTGCGCGTCCCACACCGCCGGGCCGTCCGACAGCGGACCGCGCGCGTCCGAAACCGGGCCCCGCGCGCCTGAAACCGGAGCGCACACACCCGACAGCAGAACGCACGGGACCGCCTCCGGGACACGCGCGTCCGACTCCGGATCCCACGCGTCCGAATCCGGACTTCACGCAGCCGGTACTGGACCGCACGCGCCCCGCACCGAACCTCCCGCGTCCGACCTCGAACCTCGCGCGCCCGACCTCGGATCGCACGCGTCCGACCCCGGACCGTGCGCGGGAGCCGGGTGGAGCGGCGGCGAGGGCCACGCCGCCGCGCTCCCGGACGCGGGCCCCGGCGACTGCCACGGGCACGCGCCCGGTGGTTCCGACGAGCCGACGGCGCGCCCGCACGAACCGGTCGGGTGCGGTGGCGCGGCGCCGGAGGGCCCGGTGAGCGCGCCCGGGGCGGTCCTCACCCGCCGCCCCGTCGGCGGTGGTGGCGGCGGCCCCGGGCATCCGGACCCCGGGCGGCCCGGCGTCGGCGCGGTCCTCGCCCAGATCGCCCTGGGGCTGATCTGCGCGGGCTACACGACCGGAGCCTCGCTCGGCTGGGGCTCCCCGCGGCTCGCGCTCGTCATGGGCGACTTCGGGCTCAGCGCCGCCGCGCTCACCGCGGCGGTCTCCTGCTTCCTCTACGGCCGCGCCCACCGCGGCAGCGCCCGCCCCGCCTGGCTGCTCTTCGCCTTCTCCTCGCTCATGGCCGCCTCGGGCAACGCGGTCTGGGGCTGGTACGAGGTGGTGCTTCGCACGGACGTGCCGGACTCCTCCGTCGCCGACCTGTTCTTCCTGCTCTTCGCACCGCCCGCCATCGTCGGCCTCCTCGTCCTCGCCAAGAAGCCCGTCACCCGGGCCGGCTGGATCTGCCTGGGGCTCGACGCCTGGCTCATCGGGGGCTCGCTGCTCACGCTGTCCTGGAGCCTGGCCCTCGCCCGTACGGCCCATTTCGAGGGCGAGTCCGTCGCCCAGGCCGCGCTGTCGCTCGCGTACCCGCTGCTCGACATCGTGCTCGTCAGCATGGTCCTGGTCCTGCACTTCCGGCGCTCGCAGGCGAACCGGTCGGCGACCAACACCGCCATCGCCGCGCTCGCCCTCACCGTGCTGTGCGACGCCCTGTTCACCTCGCCGCTGCTCCGCGAGAGCTACGCCTCGGGCCAGCTGCTCGACGCCGGCTGGTTCGCCGGCTCCCTGCTCCTCGCCTATGCGCCCTGGGGGGTGCGCCGGCTGCCGGACGCCGCGGTCGCCGCCCGCGGCCCGCTGCTCCACAGCCGCCCGGTCGCCGGGTCGCTCGCCGCCCTCACCCCGTACCTCGCCGCCGCTGTCTGCACCCTCGGCATCCTGTACAACGTCGTCGAGGGCCGCAGGATCGACCGGGTCGTCGTCCTCACCGGCTGCGCGGTGGTGCTCGCCCTCGTCGTGCGGCAGGGCATCATGCTCCTCGACAACATCGCGCTCACCCACGAACTGGCCCAGAAGGAGAACCACTTCAGGTCCCTCGTGCAGGGGTCGAGCGACGTCATCATGATCGCCGCGCCGACCGGGGTGCTGCGCTACGTGAGCCCGGCCGCGACCGGGGTCTACGGGCGCGAGGCCGAGGAGCTGATCGGCTCCGAGCTGGCCTCCCTCATCCACCCCGAGGACCTCGGCGCCGTCGTCCACGAGGTCCGGCGCTTCCTCGCCGTCTCGCCCGCCGAGGAGCCCACCACCCGGATCGAGTGCCGCTTCCGCTCCGGCCGCGGCGACTGGCTCAACGTGGAGTCGACGGTCAACCGGCACCAGGGCGGCCTGATCTTCAACAGCCGGGACGTGACCGAGCGCGTACGCCTCCAGGCCCAGCTGCAGCACAACGCCGAGCACGACCCGCTCACCGACCTGCCCAACCGGGCCCTCTTCACCCGGCGCGTCCGGCAGGCGCTCAGCGGCCGCCGCTCCTCGGACCACGGCACCGCCGTGCTCTTCATCGACCTCGACGGCTTCAAGGCGGTCAACGACCGGCTCGGCCACCAGGCCGGCGACGACCTCCTCGTCCAGGCCGCCCGCCGCCTCCACGACTCCGTACGCGCCGGGGACACCGCCGCCCGGCTCGGCGGCGACGAGTTCGCCGCCCTCATCCTCGGCGACGGCGGACGCGAGCAGGCGGCCCGCGAGAACCAGGTCCAGGAGATCGCCGACCGCCTGCGGCTCACGCTCTCCCAGCCGTACCGCGTCGACGGCGGCAACGAGGTGCGGGTCGCCGCCTCCATCGGCGTCGCCTTCGCCGAGCCCGGCATCGAGGCCGGTGACCTGCTGCGCAACGCCGACCTCGCCATGTACCGCGCCAAGGCCGGAGGCAAGGACCGCGTCGAGCTCTACAGGCCGCAGATGCAGGCCGAGGTGGTGCGCCGCACGGAGCTGGCCGCCCGGCTGCGCACCGCGCTCCACGACGGCGAGTTCGCCCTGCTCCACCAGCCGGTCGTCGACCTCTCCACCGGCCGGATCACCGCCGTGAGCGCCCAGGCGCGCTGGCGGTCGACCCAGGGCATCCTCTTCACCCCCGCGGAGTACCTCCGGGTCACCGACGACGGCGAGCGCACCGCCGAGCTCGGCCGCTGGCTCCTCGAGGAGGCCGTGGAGCAGGCCGCCGAGCGGGCGGGAATCGGTCACCGCACCCCGGTCGCCATCCGCCTCTCCGCCCGCCGCCTCCTCGACCGCTCGCTGCCGATGGGCTCGGTCGAGTCCCTGCTCACCCGGCACGGGCTGCCGTCCGGCTCGCTGATCATCGAACTGGCCGACAGCGACGCCAGGACCCCGCTCGACGAACTCGAACAGCGCCTCGTCACCCTGCGCCGCCTCGGGGTGCGGATCGCGCTCGACGGATTCGGCGGCGGACATGTGGCGTTCAACGCCCTGCGGAGGCTTCCGGTCGACATACTGAAGCTGGACCGGGGCCTCGTCGAGGGTGTGGTCGAGTCGGCCCGGCTCCGCAAGATCACGCGTGGTGTGCTGCGGATCGCCGGCGAGCTCGGCATCCAGACCGTCGCCGACGGGGTCGACGTGCCGGAGCAGGTCGTCGCCCTGCGGGCGATGGGGTGCGGCCACGCCCAGGGCATGGCCTTCTCGGGCCCGCTCGACGAGTACCGGCTGCGCAGGGCGCTGGTCCGGGACGAGTACCCGCTGCCCGGCGGGGTCCCCGTTCCGGCCGGAAACCGTCCCCCGATCCGCTCAAATAATGAGACGCCCGTCCCACCCACTTGACAGTGGTGAGGGCCGAGAGGGAGGGTCAGTGCCATGCGCACCCGAATTCTCGTACTTGGAAAGCGCGTCGGCTGAAGCAGGGCCATGACAGGCCCGGCTTAGAACGCACCCGACGCGCTCCCCTCGCTTGCCTCCCGGCACGAGGGGTTTTTTGTTGCACCGACCCATTGCCAAGTCGTTGCGAACCCCCGCAAAACACCTCGCAAAAACCCTCTGCTTCGAGAAGAGATGCTGATGACCGACCAGGCCACCGGGCACCATCCGCAGCCGCGGCCGCGTGGCGGCGCGCAGTCCGCCACCGCCGTCGAGCACGTCACGGGTGCGCAGTCCCTCATCCGTTCTCTCGAGGAAGTGGGCGCCGACACCGTCTTCGGCATTCCGGGCGGCGCGATCCTCCCGGCCTACGACCCGATGATGGACTCGCAGCGAGTGCGCCACATCCTGGTCCGGCACGAGCAGGGCGCGGGCCACGCGGCCACCGGCTACGCCCAGGCGACCGGCAAGGTCGGCGTCTGCATGGCGACCTCGGGTCCCGGCGCGACCAACCTGGTCACCCCGATCGCCGACGCGCACATGGACTCGGTCCCGCTGGTCGCGATCACCGGCCAGGTCGCCTCGAAGGCGATCGGCACGGACGCCTTCCAGGAGGCGGACATCTGCGGCATCACGATGCCGATCACCAAGCACAACTTCCTGGTCACCAAGGCCGAGGACATCCCGCGGACGATCGCCGAGGCCTTCCACATCGCCTCCACCGGCCGCCCGGGCCCGGTCCTGGTCGACATCGCCAAGGACGCGCTCCAGGCGAAGACCACGTTCAGCTGGCCGCCGCAGACCGACCTGCCCGGCTACCGCCCGGTGACCAAGCCGCACGCCAAGCAGATCCGCGAGGCCGCCAAGCTGATCTCCGCCGCCAAGCGGCCCGTCCTGTACGTCGGCGGCGGCGTCATCAAGGCCGGCGCCACCGCCGAGCTGAAGATCCTCGCCGAGCTCACCGGCGCCCCGGTCACCACCACCCTGATGGCCCTCGGCGCCTTCCCCGACAGCCACCCGCTGCACGTGGGCATGCCGGGCATGCACGGCGCGGTCACCGCCGTCACCGCGCTGCAGAAGGCCGACCTGATCGTCGCCCTCGGCGCCCGCTTCGACGACCGCGTCACCGGCAAGCTCGACAGCTTCGCCCCGTACGCCAAGATCGTCCACGCGGACATCGACCCGGCCGAGATCGGCAAGAACCGCGCCGCCGACGTCCCGATCGTCGGTGACGCCCGCGAGGTCATCGCCGACCTGGTCCAGGCCGTCCAGGCCGAGCACAGCGAGGGCAACAAGGGCGACTACACCGCCTGGTGGAGCGACCTGAGCCGCTGGCGCGAGACCTACCCGCTCGGCTACGACCTGCCGGAGGACGGCAGCCTCTCGCCGCAGCAGGTCATCCAGCGCATCGGCCAGCTCGCCCCCGAGGGCACGATCTTCGCGGCGGGCGTCGGCCAGCACCAGATGTGGGCCGCCCACTTCATCGACTACGAGAAGCCGGCCACCTGGCTGAACTCCGGCGGTGCCGGGACGATGGGGTACGCGGTCCCCGCCGCGATGGGCGCCAAGGCCGGCATGCCGGACCGCACGGTCTGGGCGGTCGACGGCGACGGCTGCTTCCAGATGACCAATCAGGAGCTCACCACCTGCGCCCTGAACAACATCCCGATCAAGGTCGCCATCATCAACAACGGCGCGCTCGGGATGGTCCGCCAGTGGCAGACCCTGTTCTACAACCAGCGCTACTCCAACACGGTCCTGCACTCCGGCCCGGACGACGTCCAGGCGAACAAGGGCACCCGCGTCCCCGACTTCGTCAAGCTCTCCGAGGCCATGGGCTGCGTCGCCCTGCGCTGCGAGGACCCGGCCGACCTGGACAAGGTCATCGCCGAGGCCAACGCCATCAACGACCGCCCCGTCGTGATCGACTTCATCGTCCACGAGGACGCCCAGGTCTGGCCGATGGTCGCCGCCGGAACCTCGAACGACGAGGTCATGGCCGCGCGGGGCGTCCGCCCCGACTTCGGCGACGGCGAAGACGACTGAGCGAGCAGAGCGAAAAGGAAGAGACCCAGACATGTCCACCAAGCACACGCTCTCCGTTCTCGTCGAGAACACGCCCGGCATCCTCGCCCGGATCGCCGCGCTGTTCTCCCGCCGAGGCTTCAACATCGACTCCCTCGCCGTCGGCATCACCGAGCACCCCGACATCTCCCGCATCACCATCGTGGTCAATGTCGAGGACCTGCCCCTGGAGCAGGTGACCAAGCAGCTCAACAAGCTGGTCAACGTCCTGAAGATCGTCGAACTCGAGCCCAGCGCTGCGATCCAGCGCGAGCTCGTCCTGGTGAAGGTCCGCGCCGACAACGAGACCCGCTCCCAGATCGTCGAGATCGTGCAGCTGTTCCGTGCCAAGACCGTGGACGTCTCGCCCGAGGCGGTCACCATCGAGGCCACCGGTTCGAGTGACAAGCTCGACGCCATGCTCAAGATGCTGGAGCAGTTCGGCATCAAGGAGCTCGTGCAGTCGGGCACGATCGCCATAGGGCGTGGATCCCGGTCCATCACGGACCGGTCCCTGCGGGCCCTCGACCGCAGCGCCTGAGAGTCGTCGGACGTCGACCGCCGGTCCAATCGGCGGTCCGACTGACGAGACCCGAAAACCTTCCTCCCGCTCCCCGCCGTACGGTGGGACGCAACACCAGCACCTCAAGGAGATTTCCAGTGGCCGAGCTGTTCTACGACGCCGATGCCGACCTGTCCATCATCCAGGGCCGCAAGGTCGCGGTGATCGGCTACGGCAGCCAGGGACACGCCCACGCGCTGTCGCTCCGTGACTCCGGTGTCGACGTCCGCGTCGGCCTCCAGGAGGGCTCGAAGTCGAAGGCCAAGGCCGAGGAGCAGGGCCTGCGCGTCGTGTCCGTCGCCGAGGCCGCGGCCGAGGCCGACCTCATCATGATCCTGACCCCGGACCCGATCCAGGCCAAGGTCTACGAGGAGTCCATCAAGGACAACCTGAAGGCGGGCGACGCGCTCTTCTTCGGTCACGGCCTCAACGTCCGCTACGGCTTCATCGAGGTCCCCGAGGGCGTCGACGTCGCCCTGGTCGCCCCGAAGGGTCCGGGCCACCTGGTCCGTCGTCAGTACGAGGAGGGCCGCGGCGTTCCGTGCATCGCCGCCGTCGAGCAGGACGCGACCGGCAACGCCTTCGCGCTGGCGCTCTCGTACGCCAAGGGCATCGGCGGCACCCGTGCGGGCGTCATCAAGACGACCTTCAAGGAGGAGACCGAGACCGACCTGTTCGGTGAGCAGGCCGTCCTCTGCGGTGGCACCGCGGCTCTGGTCAAGGCGGGCTTCGAGACCCTGACCGAGGCCGGCTACCAGCCGGAGATCGCGTACTTCGAGTGCCTCCACGAGCTGAAGCTCATCGTCGACCTGATGTACGAGGGCGGCCTGGAGAAGATGCGCTGGTCGGTCTCCGAGACCGCCGAGTGGGGCGACTACGTCACCGGCCCGCGGATCATCACCGACGCCACCAAGGCCGAGATGAAGAAGGTCCTCGCGGAGATCCAGGACGGCACCTTCGCCAAGGAGTGGATGGCCGAGTACCACGGCGGCCTGAAGAAGTACAACGAGTACAAGACCCAGGACGAGAACCACCTCCTGGAGACCACCGGCAAGGAGCTGCGGAAGCTCATGAGCTGGGTGAACGACGAGGAGGCGTAAGCCTTCGGGGAGGGGCCGGACAGGTTGTCCGGCCCCTCCCCGCATCGTTGGACACCTCGTCCAACCACGGACGGGTGATCCTTCCAACGAGGCGCATGAAGTGCGCCGGCACAGCACTACACTGCTCAACAACATACGCGTCAGGCCCACAGCGTCGTGCGCTTTCACGCGGCAAGCCCCCTCCACCGCCTGCGGCCGTCGGGACGGCCGTCCGCACTGGACCTGTGAGGACTCACGTGAGCTCGAAACCTGTCGTACTCATCGCTGAAGAGCTGTCGCCCGCCACCGTCGACGCGCTGGGCCCGGACTTCGAGATCCGGCACTGCAACGGCGCCGACCGCGCCGAGCTGATCCCCGCCATCGCCGATGTGGACGCGATCCTGGTCCGCTCCGCGACCAAGGTCGACGCGGAGGCCCTCGCCGCCGCGAACAAGCTCCGGGTCGTCGCCCGTGCCGGTGTCGGTCTGGACAACGTCGACGTCTCCGCCGCCACCAAGGCCGGCGTCATGGTCGTGAACGCCCCGACCTCGAACATCGTCACCGCCGCCGAGCTCGCGTGCGGTCTGCTGGTCGCCACCGCGCGCAACATCCCGCAGGCCAACACCGCGCTGAAGAACGGCGAGTGGAAGCGCAACAAGTACACGGGCGTCGAGCTGAGCGAGAAGACCCTCGGCGTCGTCGGCCTCGGCCGCATCGGCGTCCTGGTCGCCCAGCGCATGTCGGCCTTCGGCATGAAGATCGTCGCGTACGACCCCTACGTGCAGCCCGCCCGCGCCGCCCAGATGGGGGTGAAGCTGCTGGCCCTGGACGAGCTCCTGGAGGTCGCGGACTTCATCACCGTCCACCTGCCGAAGACCCCGGAGACCATCGGTCTCATCGGCGACGAGGCGCTGCACAAGGTCAAGCCCTCCGTCCGGATCGTCAACGCCGCGCGCGGCGGGATCGTGGACGAGGCGGCGCTCTACACCGCCCTCAAGGAGGGCCGGGTCGCCGGCGCGGGCCTCGACGTGTACGCGAAGGAGCCCTGCACGGACTCCCCGCTGTTCGAGCTCGACCAGGTCGTCTGCACCCCGCACCTCGGCGCGTCCACGGACGAGGCCCAGGAGAAGGCCGGCATCGCGGTCGCCCGTTCGGTGCGCCTGGCGCTCGCCGGCGAGCTGGTCCCGGACGCGGTCAACGTCCAGGGCGGCGTCATCGCCGAGGACGTGAAGCCGGGTCTGCCGCTCGCCGAGAAGCTCGGCCGGATCTTCACCGCCCTCGCGGGCGAGGTCGCGGCCCGCCTCGACGTCGAGGTGTACGGCGAGATCACCCAGCACGACGTGAAGGTCCTCGAACTCTCCGCGCTCAAGGGCGTGTTCGAGGACGTGGTCGACGAGACCGTGTCCTACGTCAACGCCCCGCTGTTCGCGCAGGAGCGCGGTGTCGAGGTGCGTCTGACGACCAGCTCCGAGTCGCCCGACCACCGCAACGTGGTCACCGTCCGCGGCACGCTGTCGAACGGCGAGGAGGTGTCGGTCTCCGGCACCCTGGCCGGTCCCAAGCACCTCCAGAAGATCGTCGCGGTCGGCGACTACGACGTGGACCTGGCGCTCGCCGACCACATGGTCGTGCTGCGCTACGAGGACCGTCCGGGCGTCGTCGGCACGGTCGGCCGGATCCTCGGCGAGGCCGGTCTGAACATCGCGGGCATGCAGGTCTCGCGCGCGGAGGAGGGCGGCGAGGCGCTCGTCGTGCTCACCGTGGACGACACGCTGCCGGCGCCGGTGCTCGCGGAGATCGCCCAGGAGATCGGCGCCGCCTCGGCCCGCTCGGTCAACCTGATCTGACGCGGCCCGTACGCGGACCCGCGCGGACTCGTACCCGGCCGATAGACGATCGTCTTACACGATTGTCTATCGGCCGGGTACAGTGCTGTCATGGGACACAAGGAAGACCTGCTCGAAGGCGCCAAGCGCTGTCTCCTGGAGAAGGGGTACGGGCGCACCACGGCGCGCGACATCGTCGCCGCCTCCGGCACCAACCTGGCCTCCATCGGCTACCACTACGGCTCCAAGGACGCCCTGCTCCAGCAGGCCTTCCTCGCCCTCACCGAGGAGTGGGGCGAGCAGGTCGGCCCCGCCGGCTCCGGCGAGGAGGAGCGGGAGCTGCCGGCCGACCCGTACCGGCGCTTCCACGCCGTCTGGGAGCAGGTCATCGGCGCGGCCGAGGCGAGCAGGCCGGTCTGGAAGCTCCAGACCGAGATCGTCACCCGGCTCGACGACGACGAGAAGCTGCGCGACGCCATCAAGGAGCCGCAGCGCGAGGGCCGGCTGGGGATGGCCGAGGGCTTCCTGGGCCTCGACCCCGAAGCCGACCCCGAGAAGGCCCGGGTCGCGGGACTGCTCTGTCAGGCCCTCGCCACCGGCGTCATGATCCAGTGGATGGTCGACCCGGAGACGGCGCCGACCGCGGACGACCTCACCGCGGGCCTCAAGGTCCTCATGGGGGAGGACAGCTGAGGACCACCTTCGCGCGGGCGTGCTCCTCCTCGACGTACCGCAGGGCCCGCGCCGCCTGGTCCAGCGGATAGGTCCGCTCGACGACCGGGGCGATGCCGCCGCTCTCGGCGAGCTCCCGCAGCGCCGCCAGGTTCTCCCGGCGCGGTTCCGCCGTGAGGACGCGGAGCCGCCGGCCGGAGAACAGGGAGAGCAACTGGCCCTTGAGGATCAGCCCCATCGGCCCGAAGGCGCTGCCTCCCTCGAAGACGCCGCCGCCGGACAGCACGAGCACGCCCGTGGGGGAGAGGACCCGCCGGAGCTCGGACAGCGACCGGTTGCCCACCAGGTCGAAGACCAGGTCGTAGCGGTCGTGGCCGGTGGTGAAGTCCTCGCGGGTGTAGTCGACGACGCGGTCCGCGCCGAGTCCGAGGACCAGCGCCGCGTTCCGGGTGCTGCACACCCCCGTCACCTCGGCGCCGAAGGCCTTCGCGAGCTGGACGGCGAAGGTCCCGACGCCGCCCGAAGCCCCGTTGACCAGCACCTTCGAGCCCGGTCGCACCTTCCCCAGGTCCCGCAGTCCCATCAGGGCGGTGTTGCCCGCCAGCGGTATCGCCGCCGCCTGCTCGAACGTCAGGCCGGCCGGCTTGCGCTCCGTCGCCTCCTCGGAGGCGCACACGTATTCGGCGAAGGATCCGGGGGCCTCCCCGAAGACCTCGTCCCCGGGGCGCAGCCCGGTCACCCCGGCGCCCACGGCCTCGACGCGGCCCGCGAAGTCCCTGCCCCGGATCCGCTCCTTCGGTCTTCGCAGGCCGAGGGCGAGCCGGGCCACGTAGGGGTCGCCCCGCATCAGGTGCCAGTCCGCCGCGTTCACCGCGGCGGCGTGGACGCGGACGAGCACCTCCCGCTCGCCCGGCACGGGCCGCTCGACCTCCGCGAACTCCAGCACGTCCGCCGATCCGTACCGGTCCTGCACCCACGCCTTCATGACGCCCCCTCGCCTGTTCGCCGTCCGACGCTCGCACCACTCACGACGGTAGGGCCTCCGGCGCCGCCGGGACATCGGGGACGACCCCGACACGGCCCTGAGGCGCCGTCGTCCCGAAGGCCTACAGCCTGGCCGACTTCAGGGACATGTGGAGCAGGAGGCGGTCCTCGCCGTCGTCGAGGTCCAGGCCGGTGAGCTGTTCGACGCGGGACAGCCGGTAGTAGAGGGTCTGGCGGTGGATGCCGAGGGCGGCCGCCGTACGGCCCGCCTGGCCGGCGTTGTCGAGGAAGACCTCGGCGGTGCGGGCCAGTTCGGTGTGGGCGGGGGCGAGGAGCGGGGCGACGACGGGATCGATCTCGGGGTGGTAGAGCGCCGCGAGCAGGCGGTACGGGCCGATCCCGGCCCACTCGGCGACCGGCCCCAGCGTCGGCTGCGCGGTGGCGGCCCGGGCCGCCGTGTTGGCCTCGCGCCAGGCCGCCGGAAGGTCCGCGAGGCCCCGGCGGGGGGTCGCGATGCCGGCCGGCGCGGCGCCGCGCAGCCGGTCGGCGGCCGTGTGGGCGGGGGAGAGGTCCTCGGCGGTGCGCAGCCGTACGAGGACGGCGAGGGACTCGCCCTCGGGCAGGGTGGCGACCGCCGCCGCGCCGGGGACCGCGCGGATCGAGGGGGCCTCGCCCTGCCAGGGGGTCACGCAGACGAGGGTGTGCAGGCCGTCCGCGCTGGGGCCGAGGGCCGCCCGGAGGGCCGCGACGGCCATGTCGCTCTGCCAGCCGCGCCCGGCGGTCAGCACCGCGACGAACTCGCGGGAGAGGTCGGCGCCCGCGCGCTCCTCGTCGGCGAGGAGGTCGCCGATGCGGGCGGCGACGTCCATCGCGGCGGTCAGCCGTTCGGGTGAGGGGCCGGGCTCCGCGTCGAGCAGCCACACGTATCCGAGGACCACGCCCCGATGGCGCACGGGAAGGCAGATGCGGTCCCGGAACACGCCCGCGTCCGGGGCGGCCGGGATGCGGACCGGCCCGGTGGCCCGGGTGATGCCGAAGCCCTCGAACCAGGCGCGGACCGCCGGCGTGGACTTCCGGGTCAGGATCGACCGCGTCCGGACGGGGTCCATCGCCGTGTCGTCGTCGCTGTCGTGCGCCCCGAAGGCGATCAGTCCGAAGTCGCGGTTCTCCAGCGTGGCGGGGGCGCCGAGCAGCGCGGAGATCTCGTCGACCAGTTCTTGGTAATCGCCCTTCACGGCGCCATTCTCGCACCCCTTCAGACATGTGTATGAGATGCCGCGCACGGATGCGTGACAGCTGTCGATGGCAGAGGATCGGAGCGATCCATAGGTTTCACGGTGGTTCTCCGTGCTGTTCCCGGTTCGTTCCCTTACTCCGGGTATGGCCCCGTTCTGCTTCTGCCTTCTGGAGGTGCCCCGTGCTGGGTCCCGTGATCCTCGCCGCGTCGCGCAGCGACAAGATGCGCCGTCTCGTGTCGGCCGCCCCCGGGACCAAGCAGGTCGTCGCCCGCTTCATCGCCGGCGAGACGGTCGACGACGTCGTCCCGATCGTCTCCGAGCTGAGCGGCCGCGGCCTGGAGGTCACCCTCGACGTGGTCGGTGAGGACATCACCACCGTCGAGCAGTCGTACGCCGCCCGCGACGCCTACCTGGAGCTCATCGGCCGACTCAAGGAGCTGGGCCTGGGCGCCCGCGCCGAGATGTCCGTCAAGCTGTCGATGTTCGGCCAGTCGCTCGAGAACGGTCACGAGCTGGCCCTCGCGAACGTCCGCCCGGTCGTCGAGGCCGCCGCCGAGATCGGCACCACGGTCACCCTGGACGCCGAGGACCACACCACCCTCGACTCGATGTTCGCCATCCACGACGAGCTGCGGAAGTCCTTCCCGCAGACCGGCTGCGTCATCCAGGCGTACCTCTTCCGCACCGAGGACGACGCCCGCCGCCTCGCCGCGAACGGCTCCCGCGTCCGGATCGTGAAGGGCGCCTACAAGGAGCCCGCCTCCGTCGCCATCCAGGACAAGCCCGAGATCGACAAGGCGTACGTCCGGATCATGAAGATCCTGATGGACGGCGAGGGCTACCCGATGATCGGCTCGCACGACCCGCGCCTGATCTCCATCGGCCAGGAGCTGGCCCGCCGCGCCGGGCGCAAGCTGGACGAGTACGAGTTCCAGATGCTGTACGGCATCCGGAGCGAGGAGCAGAACCGCCTCGCCGCCGAGGGCCACCGCATGCGCGTCTACACCGCGTACGGCACCGACTGGTACGGCTACTTCATGCGCCGCCTCGCGGAGAAGCCGGCCAACCTCCTCTTCTTCGTCCGCTCCATCCTCACCAAGGGCTGAGCCCACCTCTCACAAGGAGTATCGAGACTCATGGACGCTGTCACCCAGGTCCCCGCTCCGGTCAACGAGCCGGTGCACAGCTACGCCCCCGGTTCCCCCGAGCGCCTCCGCCTGGAGACCAAGCTCAAGGAGCTGGCCGAGAACCCGCGCGAGCTGCCGATGACCATCGGCGGCGTGAAGCGCCTCGGCGGCGGCGAGGAGTTCAAGGTCGTCCAGCCGCACAACCACAAGGCCGTCATCGGCACCTTCCGCGGCGCCACCACGCAGGACGCCCAGGACGCCGTCGACGCGGCCCTGGCCGCCGCCCCGGCGTGGCGCGCGATGTCCTTCGACGACCGTGCCGCGATCATCCTGCGCGCCGCCGAGCTGCTCGCCGGCCCGTGGCGCGAGACGCTGGCCGCGTCCACCATGCTCGGCCAGTCGAAGACCGCCCAGCAGGCCGAGATCGACACCCCGTGCGAGCTCGTCGACTTCTGGCGCTTCAACGTGGCGTACGCCCGCCAGATCCTCGCCGAGCAGCCCCCGGCGAACTCCCCGGGCGTGTGGAACCGCCTGGACCACCGCCCGCTGGAGGGCTTCGTCTACGCGATCACGCCGTTCAACTTCACGGCCATCGCGGGCAACCTGCCCACCGCCCCCGCCCTCATGGGCAACGTGGTGGTCTGGAAGCCGTCCCCGACGCAGACCCACTCCGCCGTGCTCCTCATGGAGCTCCTGGAGGAGGCCGGCCTGCCGAAGGGCGTCATCAACCTGGTGACCGGCGACGGCATCGCCGTCTCCGAGGTGGCCCTGAACCACCCCGACCTGGCCGGCATCCACTTCACCGGTTCGACCAAGACCTTCCAGCACCTGTGGAAGACGGTCGGCACCAACATCGAGAAGTACCGCTCGTACCCGCGGATCGTCGGCGAGACCGGCGGCAAGGACTTCGTCGTCGCGCACCCCAGCGCCGACCGCGCCATCCTGAAGACCGCGCTGACCCGCGGCTCCTTCGAGTTCCAGGGCCAGAAGTGCTCCGCGTCCTCCCGCGCGTACGTCCCGGCGTCCATCTGGAACGACGGCTTCAAGGAGGAGTTCGCGGCCGAGGTCGACGGCATCACCATGGGTGACGTCACCGACCTGTCGAACTTCATCGGCGCCGTCATCGACGAGCGCTCGTTCGCCAAGAACAAGGCCGCGATCGACCGTGCCGCGGCCGACCCGACCTGCACGATCATCGCCGGCGGCACCTACGACGACTCGGTGGGCTACTTCGTCCGTCCGACCGTCATCGCCTGCACCGACCCGGAGAACGAGGTCTTCAAGGCCGAGTACTTCGGCCCGATCCTCGCGGTCCACGTCTACGAGGACGAGAAGTACGACGAGATGCTGACCCAGATGGAGTCGGTCTCGGACTACGCCCTCACCGGCTCGGTCATCTCCGGCGACCGCGCCGCCGCCGCGTACACGATGGAGAAGCTCCGCTTCGCCGCGGGCAACTTCTACATCAACGACAAGTCGACCGGTGCCGTCGTCGGCCAGCAGCCCTTCGGCGGCGGCCGCGCCTCGGGCACCAACGACAAGGCCGGCGCCCCGCAGAACCTGATGCGCTGGACGCTGACCCGCGCCATCAAGGAGACGCTGGTTCCGCCGACCGAGTACGGCTACCCCCACATGGGCTGACGCCCACCCGCCGCGCGAGCGGCCCCTGATCACCGCCCCCCTCCTCTTCCCCCAATTGAGGACGGGGGCGGTTCTCATTCCCCGACGCGGCGCTTCAGGAAGTCGCCGATCAGGTCGGCGATCGCCGGGGCGTGGGTCTCCAGGGCGAAGTGGCCGGTGGGGAGGAGGTGGACCTCGGCGTCGGGGAGGTCGCGACGGAAGGCCTCGGCGCCGGCGGGGACGAAGACCTGGTCGCCCTCGCCCCAGACGGCGAGGAGCGGCACCCCGCTGGTGCGGAAGTACTCCTGGAAGGCCGGGTAGAGGGCGAAGTTGGCGCCGTAGTCCGCGATGAGGCCGAGCTGGATGCCGTCCTGGCCCTCGCGGGCCATGAGGGCGGCGTCGTGGTGCCAGGCGTCGGGGCTCAGCCGGTCCCGGTAGCCCTCCGGGACACCGGTCTCGTACTGCCACCTGATGCCGTCGAGGGAGCGGATCGCGCGGACCGGCTCCTCGGTCTCGGGGGTGCGGTTCTCGATCAGGGCGAGGACCGGCGCCCAGGCCTCGGCGCCGAGGCCCTCCTCGTACGCGTTGCCGTTCTGGCTGACGATCGCGGTGACGCGCTCCGGGTGGGCGAGGGCGAGGCGCAGGCCGATCGGCGCGCCGTAGTCCTGGATGTAGAGGGCGTACCGGTCCAGGCCGATGGTCTCGGTGAACTCGGCGGTCATCGAGGCGAGCTCGTCGAAGGTGTACTCGAACTCGGCGGCGGAGGGGGCGGCGCTGCGGCCGAACCCCAGGTGGTCGGGGGCGATCAGCCGGTACCTGTCCGCGAGCAGCGGGATCAGGTCCCGGAACATGTGCGAGCTGGTCGGGAAGCCGTGCAGCAGCAGGAGCACGGGGGCGTCGACCGGACCCGCCTCGCGGTAGGCGATCTCGTGGCCCCGGACGGTGACGGTGCGGTGGTGGGTCGGCAGCACGGACATCGTTCTAACCCCTTAAATGCTTGTCACTGGTTACGAGTCGACTTAACCAGGCCCCTCTCTAACCTGTCAATGTCATTTTAAAGGTTAGGTTGAGGGGTGGGGTGTGGGAGGGTGTGGGGGTGCCCATGACCGTGAGGACCGCACCCACCCATGAACTCGGGGCCGCCCGGCTCCGCGCCGTGCGCGAGATGCTCGACGCCGCCTTCGGCGGGGACTTCTCCGACGACGACTGGGACCACACCCTCGGCGGCGTCCACGCCTGGATCGAGGACGAGCGGGGTGTCGCCGCCCACGGCGCCGTCGTCCTGCGGCACGCGCTCCACCGCGGCCGCTCGCACCGCGTGGGATACGTCGAGGGGGTCGCCGTACGGGAAGACCTCAGGCGGCGGGGGCTCGGCGGCGCCGTCATGGCCGAGCTGGAGCGGGTCGTCGACGGCGCGTACGTCCTCGGGGCGCTCGGCACCTCGGCCGACGGGGCCGCGCTCTACCGCGGGCGGGGCTGGGAGGTCTGGGCGGGCCGGCTCGAAGCGCTGGGGCCCGGCGGGATCGTACGACTCGCCGAGGAGGAGGGGTCCGTCCTCCTGTGGCGCGCGGCCGGCCGGCCCCTGCCGGACCCGGCCGATCCGCTGGTCTTCGACTGGCGCGACGGCGACGTGATGTGACGGACCGGCGGGAGCCGGGGCGGGCCCGGCGGATCGGCCGGGGGCGAGGCCTGGCCGGGGGTGTCCGGTGAACGCGATCGGGACAGGGGTGCGACGGCTGGTGCTGTGACCGGCAAGCCTTTCCGATCGCAGCACTAGGCGGCGGTGACCAGCATCTTGCCGAGGTTCTCGCCGCGCAGCATGCCCAGGAAGGCGTCCACGATGTGCGCGAAGCCCCGCACCTCCGTCACGTCCGGCGACAGCGCCCCGCTGCGCAGGTGCGGCACGACGAGGTCGTACAGCTCCTCCTGGGCGTCCATGTGGTTGCGCACCAGGAAGCCCTCCAGGCGGATGCTCTTCTCGACCAGGTCGAACAGGTTGCGCGGGGCCGGCGGGGGAGTGGAGAGCGAGTGGTACTGGGCGACCGCGCCGACCCAGGCGATCCGGCCGTACTCGCGCAGGGAGGCGATCGACGCCTCCAGGTGGTCGCCGCCCACCCCGTCCAGGACGGCGTCGAGCCCGTCCGGGGCCGCTTTCGCGAGCAGCTCCGCGACCGGCCCCTCGTGGTGGTCGAAGGCCGCGTCGAAGCCGATCTCCTCCGTCAGGTACGCGACCTTGCGGGCCGACCCCGTGCTGCCGACCAGGCGCCCGGCGCCGAGGAGCCGCGCGATCCGCCCGGCCGCCGTGCCCACCCCGCCGGCGGCCGCGGACACGAAGAGGTCCTCGCCCGGCTGGAGGCGCGCGATCCGGGTCAGACCCACGTAGGCCGAGAGGCCCGTACCGCCGAGGATGCTCAGATGGGCCGCGGGCGGGACGCCGGGGCCGAGGTCGGGGACCGGGCGGACCTCGTCCCGGGCGACCAGCGCGTGCGTGCGCCAGCCCTTGCGGTGGAGGACGAGGTCGCCGGGCCGCAGGGACGGATCGCGGGAGTCGAGCACCCGGCCCAGGGTGCGGCCCTCCATGGGGGAGTCCAGGGTCCACAGCGCGTCGTCGTCCATCGCCTCGCGGTGGTACGGGTCGACCGACCACAGGAGGTTCTCGACGAGTGCGGTGCCGGGCCCGGGGGAGGGGATCCGGGACTCGACGAAGGCGAAGTGGCCGGGGGTGGGGAAGCCGTCGGGGCGGGCGGTCTGCTGAACGGTGATCATGGTGTCGTTCGTCATGCGACCGACCGTAGGAAGGAATCGGACCGCCGGGCAGAGGGTTGCCCTCATGGCACGGACCGATCCATGAATCCCGCTCATACTTCGAGGTGGAAGCCCCCATGACCGATCTCTCGCCCCGCGAGCTGCGCGTCCTCGTCGCCGTCGGGAGCGAGGGCGGCTTCTCGGCCGCCGCCGTCGCGCTGGGCATGACCCAGTCCGCCGTCTCGCACTCCGTCCGCGCGAGTGAACGCAAGCTCGGGGCCGTCCTCTTCGAGCGGGGCCGGAACGGGGCGACCCCGACCGAGGCCGGCGTGCGGGCCCTCGGCCACTCCCGCCGGGTGCTGCGGCTCCTGGAGGTGATGGCCTCCGAGGTGCGCGGCGGCGGCGCGGGGCCGGGCGCCCTCGCAGGACCGCTGCGGATCGCGGCCTTCCGCAGCGCCGCCCTGCACCTGCTGCCGCGGGCCCTGGCGCGGCTGACCGCCCGGCACCCGGAGGTCGTGCCGGAGGTGCGGATCGTGCGGGAGGTGGGGCGCGGTACGGCGGGCGAGGTGCTCGACGGGCGGGCCGACATCGGCATCGCGACCGTCGGGACCACGTCGCCGGTGCCGCCGGAACTGGTCGGCGGGGTCCTGGTGGAGGAGGGGTACGCGCTCGTGCACCCGGCGGGCCATCCGGCGCCGCGCACGCTGCCGCTGGTCGACTGGACGGAGAACTGCACCTCGTACACCCGGGAGTGGTGGGCGGCCCAGGAGTGGCTGCCGGCGGCGACGGTGGAGGCGGAGGACGACGGAGCGGTGCTCTCGATGGTGAGCAGTGGTTTCGGGATGGCGGTGATGCCGGAACTGTCCCTGATCGGAGCGCCGCCCTCGGTGGAGATCACTGATCTCGGCGCGGAGCGCCCGACCCGCTCGGTCGGCTATGTCACCACCCCTGAGCTGGCACGATCCCTCGCCGTGCGGGCCCTGATCCGCGAACTGAGGGACCGGACGGCCTGATCGCCGTCTCAGATAGTAGGAAGTCCGAGTAATTGTGGAGACAGATGAGGAGGCCTGCCCTAGCTTTGTAGAAGCCGAACGTCTCGCTACATCAGCGAATGGCGGCCGAGAGCGCGACGCCCCTGTGCAGGTAACCCCTGCGGCGGCGCTCCCCGCCCCTTCCGGCACCTTCGATCATCACTGATCTCCGCACGCCCGGATCACCACTGATCTCAAGGAGTCGATCCCCCATGGCCGTTCAGACCGCCCGCCGCGTCCGCCACTCCGCCAACCGTCCCAGCGACGAGGCCCGCCAGAATGCCGCGGCAGCCCTCCAGCGCGCCCTCGACCGCCGTGACAACGGCGGCTCCACCGGCCACTGACACGTTCCGACGCGCCCGCGTCCGGTTGTCCGTTCGTCCACATGGCGGACGGAACGTGTCAGACGGTGGGACGACGAGTAGGGTGCCGACATGTCTCACAGCATCAATCTCGCAGTCATCCCCGGCGACGGCATCGGCCAGGAGGTCGTGGCCCAGGGCCTCAAGATCCTCTCGGCCGTCCTTCCCCAGGACGTGAAGCTGGAGACGGAGGAGTACGACTTCGGCGCCAAGCGCTACCACGCCACCGGTGAGACCCTCACCGACGCCGACCTCGACTCCCTCAAGAAGCACGACGCCATCCTGCTCGGCGCCATCGGCGACCCGTCGGTGCCGTCCGGCGTCCTGGAGCGCGGCTTCCTCCTGAAGCTCCGCTTCGCCTTCGACCACCACGTGAACCTGCGTCCGTCGAAGCTGCTCCCCGGCGTGGCCACCCCGCTCGCCGGTCAGCCCGCGATCGACTTCGTCGTGGTCCGCGAGGGCACCGAGGGCCCGTACACGGGCAACGGCGGCACGATCCGCAAGGGCACCCCGCACGAGGTCGCCACCGAGGTCTCGGTCAACACCGCGTTCGGTGTCGAGCGCGTGGTCCGGGACGCCTTCGCCCGCGCCCAGGCCCGCCCGCGCAAGAAGCTGACGCTGGTCCACAAGAACAACGTGCTGACCTTCGCCGGCCACCTCTGGACGGACATCTTCACCAAGGTGGCCGCGGAGTTCCCCGAGGTGAGCACCGACTACCTGCACGTCGACGCGGCGACGATCTTCCTCGTCACCGACCCGGCCCGCTTCGACGTGATCGTCACCGACAACCTCTTCGGCGACATCATCACCGACCTCGCCGCGGCCGTCTCCGGCGGCATCGGCGTCGCCGCCTCCGGCAACATCAACCCGAGCGGCGAGTTCCCGTCCATGTTCGAGCCGGTCCACGGCTCCGCGCCGGACATCGCGGGCCAGGGCAAGGCCGATCCCACGGCCACGGTCCTCTCGGTCGCCCTCCTGCTCCGCCACCTCGGCTACGAGGCCGAGGCCGCCCGGGTCGAGGAGGCCGTCGCGGCCGACCTCACCGAGCGCGGCGACGCCGTCCGCACGACGGACGAGATCGGCGACGCGCTCGCCGCGCGAGTAGCGAGCTGACCCGCGCCGACTGACTTTCCACAGCAGCCGCCGGGTCGCCTCAGCGCCCGGCGGCTGTACCTGTGCGGCCGCAGGGTGCCACCATCGATCCCTGGACCGTGTTCACCCGTTTCGTGCACCGGCCCCCACGAGCGATAATCGAACGTGGGGCCGCGGCATGCGGGCATGCTCGGACGTCCTCGTACCGGGGGCGTCAGCCGCAGACTGAGGTGTGAGCGCGGTCCGACCCACACAACCGGTGAAGGACACGCACTCATGACGACGCCCACCATCGAGCTCAAGCCCTCCTCCAGCCCGCTGTCCGACGCGGAGCGCGAGGCGATCCTGGCCAACCCGGGATTCGGCCGCCACTTCACCGACCACATGGTCACCATCCGCTGGACCGAGGGCCGCGGCTGGCACGACGGCCAGCTCGTGCCGTACGGCCCGCTCCACCTGGACCCGGCCACCAACGTCCTGCACTACGCGCAGGAGATCTTCGAGGGTCTGAAGGCCTACCGCCGCCCCGACGGCTCCGTCGCCAGCTTCCGCCCCGACGCCAACGCGCGCCGCTTCCAGGCGTCCGCCCGCCGCCTGGCCATGCCGGAGCTGCCCGTCGAGACCTTCGTCGAGGCCTGCGATCTGCTCGTCCGGCAGGACAAGGCATGGGTTCCGGAGCACGGCGGCGAGGCCTCGCTGTACCTGCGTCCGTTCATGATCGCGACCGAGGTCGGCCTGGGCGTCCGCCCGGCCAACGAGTACCTCTTCGTCGTCATCGCCTCCCCGGCCGGCCCGTACTTCCCCGGTGGCGTCAAGCCCGTCTCCATCTGGCTCTCCGAGAACCGCGTCCGGGCCGTCCCCGGCGGTGTCGGCGACGCCAAGACCGGCGGCAACTACGCGGCCTCCCTGCTCGCGCAGGCCGAGGCGGCCGCGAAGGGCTGCGACCAGGTCGCGTACCTGGACGCCGTGGAGCACAAGTGGGTCGAGGAACTCGGCGGCATGAACCTGTACTTCGTGTACGGGAACAAGCTGGTCACGCCCACCCTCACCGGCTCGCTGCTCGCCGGCATCACCCGTGACTCGCTGCTCAAGCTGGCCGCGGACCTCGGCCTGGAGCCGGAGGAGGGCCGCGTCTCCATCGACCAGTGGCAGGCCGACAGCGCGAACGGCACCCTGACCGAGGTCTTCGCGTGCGGCACCGCCGCCGTCATCACCCCGGTCGGCACGGTCAAGTCCGAGCGGGGCGAGTGGCAGCAGTCGGGCGGCGAGCCCGGCGAGGTCACGATGAAGCTGCGCGAGGCGCTGCTCGCCGTCCAGACCGGCAAGGCCGAGGACGTCCACGGCTGGATGCACCAGCTGGGCTAGTCGCTACTCGGCGGCCGTCAGGGCTTCCGGGACAGTCGAGGTCCCGGGGGCCCTGTTCGGCGTCAGCGCGGCGTACAGGGCGCCGCCGACGGCGCCCGAGAGCACGAAGCTGCAGTCGATCCCGCCGGTCAGGGCGAGCAGCGGCCCCTGGTAGAGGGGCGTCGACACCCCGGCGAGGCCGACGGCCGCGCCGATCGCCCAGGAGGCGGTGGCGCGCGGGTGCCAGCCCGCCGAGAACCAGTAGATCCCGCCGCGCGAGCGGTTGTTGAAGACCTGGAGCGCCTCCGGGTCGTACGTCCCGCCGCACCGGGCGTGCCCGATCAGGGTGATCACCGCCCACGGGGTGCCGATCGCGGTGAGGAGCAGGACGAAGGAGGTCATCGCGGTCTGCGCGTCCGAGGCGAAGTGGCCGAGGAAGACGAAGGCGGTCGCGACCGCGGCGACCACGAGCGTGGCGTGCGCGCGGGTGGCCCTCGGCAGGATCGCGTCCAGGTCGAGCCCCATCGAGTACAGCATCAGGCCGGCGTTGCCGACGGAGCCGGCCGTGGCCGCGATCAGCAGCGGTACGAGGTACCAGGCGGGCGAGGCGGCGACGAGAGGGCCCGCGTAGTCGAGCCCGCCGCGGGACGCGAGCGCGGTGAACGTGCCGAAGAGCTGGGGGACGAGCAGGCCGACGAGCAGGCCGAGACAGGTGGCCCGCCAGACCTTCGCCGGGCTGTGCCGCTCGGGGGAGACGTACCGGGTGTAGTCGCCGAGCAGCGTGATGAAGGCGACCGGTCCGCTGAGGCCCGCCGCGACGGCGGCGAGCAGCCAGGTCGGCCAGAACGAGCCGAGCATGTACGGGGTGTCCGCCACCGCCGCCGTCGTGAAGTCCCCGGCGTAGGCGGCGATTCCGACGGCGAGCAGCACCGTCATGCCCACCGCGAGCGCCTTGCTGAGCCTGAGCAGCAGCCGGTAGCCGTACACCGCGGCGACCACCGTGCAGGCGGCGAGCAGCGCGTAGACGGTGGCGTGCGCCGCCCCGCCGGTCGGCAGGCCGGTCAGCCGGGCGAGGGTCCCGACCATCACGTCGCCGCCGATCCACAGCGTCAGGGCGGTGTAGCCGAGCGAGAGCAGCAGCCCGACCACCGAGCCGACGAGCCGGCCGCGGACGCCGAAGAAGGCGCCGGACGAGGTGGAGAGGTTGGTCGCGGTGCGGAGGGACACGAGCGCGAGCGGGGCGGTGACGGCGACCCCGACGATCGTGCCGGTGACGACGGAGGTCACCGAGGCCCAGAAGCCGAGGCCGAAGGAGACCGGGAGCCAGCCGAAGACGATCACCCCCAGGCAGAGGTTGGATCCGAGCAGGATCGAGACGAGGTCGCGGGGGCCGCTGGTGCGTTCGGCCTCGGGGACGGTGTCGACTCCGCGCTGTTCTATCGGCATGGGGACTCCCTGCGGGGACGGGCGGGGTTGTTTTAGAGTGCCGCTCAATGTGACCTGAAGTCGACGGTCAGGTCAATGCTTGGGGGCGAGCGCCTGAGCGTTTAGAGTATTGCTCAAACAGGAATCACTCCTTAGGACACCTCATGACCTTCCGCATGCCCGCCGAGTGGATGCCGCACGAGCGCACCTGGATGGCCTGGCCCGGCGCCAACCCCACCTTCACCACCGAGGAGGAGCTCGCCGAGGCGCGCGCCGCCTGGGCGTCGGTGGCGCGGGCCGTCCGCGCCTTCGAGCCGGTCACGGTGGTCGTCGCCCCCGGCGACACCGAGTCGGCCGCCGCGCTGCTCGGCCCCGAGGTCGACCTGGTCGAGCGCGAGCTGGACGACGCCTGGATGCGCGACATCGGCCCCACCTTCGTCACCGACGGCACCGAACTCGCCGCCGTGGACTGGGTGTTCAACGGCTGGGGAGCCCAGGACTGGGCCCGCTGGGAGCACGACTCCAAGATCGCCCGCCATGTCGCGGACGCGGCGGGCGTCCGCGTACTGCCGTCGCCGCTGGTGAACGAGGGCGGCGCGATCCACGTCGACGGCGAGGGCACCGTCCTCCTCACCGACACCGTCCAGCTCGGCCCCGGCCGCAACCCCGAGTGGACCCGCGAGCAGGTCGAGGCGGAGATCCATGCCAAGCTCGGCACGACGAAGGCGATCTGGCTCCCGCACGGCCTCGCCGGGGACTACGGCCTCTACGGCACCCAGGGCCACGTCGACATCGTCGCCGCCTTCGCCCGCCCCGGCACCGTCCTGGTCCACAGCCAGCAGGACCCGAACCACCCCGACTACGAGCGCTCCCGGCTGTACGTCGACCTCCTGCGCGGCCGGACCGACGCCCGCGGCCGCCTCCTGGAGGTCATCGAGGTCCCGGCCCCCACCGTCCTCAAGGACGAGGAGGGCGACTGGGTCGACTACTCCTACATCAACCACTACCTCTGCAACGACGGCGTCGTCCTCTGCTCCTTCGACGACCCCCACGACGAGGTCGCCGCCGAGATCTTCCGTCGCCTCTTCCCCGACCGCACGGTCACCCTCGTCGACGCCCGCGCGATCTTCGCCGGCGGCGGCGGCATCCACTGCATCACCCAGCAGCAGCCGAAGGTCTGACCCGGGCGGACCATGAGGTAGAACGTACGGGTGAGTCAGAGCAGCGACCCCACTCCCGCCCCTTCCCGCCGGCGCAACCAGGCAGCCCCGCCGCAGGAGGACGTGCTCGCGGCGGCGATGGACACCATCGCCGAGCGGGGGCTCGACGGGCTGACCATGGCCGGGCTCGGGCGGCAGGTGGGGATGAGCAGCGGCCACCTGCTCTACTACTTCCGCACCAAGGACGAGCTGCTGCTGCGGACCCTGGAGTGGAGCGAGGGGCGGCTCGGTGCCCGGCGGAGCGCGCTGCTGTCCCGGCCCGGGACGGCCCGCGAACGGCTCGACGGGTACGTGGAGGTGTACGTGCCCGTCGGGCCGCGCGACCCGCACTGGACGCTGTGGCTGGAGGTCTGGAACCGGTCGCAGGGCGCCGACGCCGACGCCCGGGCCCGCCAGGCAGCCATCGAGGGGGCCTGGCACCGGGACCTGGTCGCGATCCTGGCCGAAGGGGTGTCGCGGGGGGAGTTCCGGGCGGTCGACCCGGACCGGTTCGCCACCCGGACGAGGGCACTGCTCGACGGCTTCAGCGTGCACGTCGCCGTGGGCATCCCGGGCACGGGGAGGGAGCAAGTCCTCGCCCACGTAAGGGAGTTCATCGCCGAAACCCTGATTGCGTGATCTTTAGGAACGCAAGTACCCCAGATCGTTGCGTGTTGCACCCTTGTTGACGCCCGGTCGTCTCCGGCACGGTTCCGGTCCATGGGACGAGAGCACGGGAAGAAGATCTGGGTCGGCTCGGCCGGCAACATGGTCGAGTGGTTCGACTGGTTCGTGTACGCGAGCTTCGCGACCTACTTCGCGGGGGCCTTCTTCCCCGACGGCGACGACACCGCCAAACTCATGAACACCGCAGGCATCTTCGCCGTCGGCTTCTTCATGCGCCCGGTCGGCGGCTGGCTGCTCGGCCGGGTCGGCGACCGCAAGGGCCGCAAGGCGGCACTGACGCTCACCGTCACCCTGATGTCCGCCTCCGCGCTCCTCATCGCCGTCGCGCCGACCTACTCCGTGGCCGGCTACGGCGGCGCCGCCGTCCTCCTGGTGGCCCGCCTCCTCCAGGGCCTCTCCGTCGGCGGCGAGTACGCCGCCAGCGCCACCTACCTCACCGAGGCCTCCGCGCCGGGCCGCCGCGGCTTCGCCTCCAGCTTCCAGTACGTGTCGATGACCGCGGGCCAGGTCCTCGGCCTCGGCCTGCTCCTCGTCCTCCAGCACACGATGTCCGCCGAGGCCCTGCACGCCTGGGGCTGGCGCGTCCCGTTCGTCATCGGCGCCCTCGGCGCGGCCGTCGTCTTCTACCTGCGCCGCACCATGCTGGAGACCGAGGTGTACGAGGAGACCGCGGGCGACGGCGTCGCCCGCGGCGAGCAGGGCACCCTCAAGGCCCTCTGGGCACACCGGCGGGAGGCCTTCCTCGTCGTCGCGCTCACCATGGGCGGGACCGTGGCGTACTACACGTACACCACCTACCTCACCAAGTACCTCTCGAACTCCGCAGGACTGCCGAAGCAGACCGCGACCCTGGTCTCCTTCTGCGCCCTGATCGCCTTCGCCTGCCTCCAGCCGCTGGCCGGCGCGCTCTCCGACCGGATCGGCCGCCGCCCGCTGCTCATCACCTTCGCCGTCGGCTCCACCGTCCTCACCGTGCCGATCCTGGCCCTGCTGAAGCACGCGGACTCCTTCTGGCCGGCCCTCGGCCTGTCCCTGCTCGCCCTCCTCGTCGTCACCGGCTACACCTCCATCAACGCGTGCGTGAAGGCCGAGCTGTTCCCCACCGGCGTCCGCGCCCTCGGCGTCGCCCTGCCGTACGCGATCGCCAACGCCCTCTTCGGCGGCACCGCCGAGTACGTGGCCCTGTGGTTCAAGGACGCCGGCATCGAGTCCGGCTTCTCCTGGTACGTGGCCGGCTGCGCCGCCGTCTCCCTGGTCGTCTACCTCGCGATGCGCGAGACCCGGGACACCGACCTGGCCCGGGTCGGGGCGGGCGACTCCGACGTCCCCGGGCAGCGGCGCGACGGCCTGCCCGTATCGTGAGACCCTGTCCCGCCGAACCGCCGGCTGTGTCAGACTTCCGGCGTGCTTGCTACCACGATGATTATCGGCAGCAGCGCGCCGGTCCGCAGTGGCCACTGAATCGCGGTACGACCCCCGCGGCAGTGGACACCGTGCCTCAGACCCGCGCGCAGACCTCTCGCACCCGCGAGGGGTTTTTTCGTTTTCCGGCCCCACCCACGCCGGAAACGGACGACGCGTGAGAATGGGGGCAAGTGGATCCAGACCTTCCGGAGCCACATCCGACAGGAGCCATCACAGTCATGACCACGGAGAACGCCGAGAGCGCGCCCCTCGACGACAGCTTCCATGTCTTCGACACGACGCTGCGCGACGGGGCGCAGCGTGAAGGCATCAACCTCACCGTCGCGGACAAGCTGACCATCGCACGGCACCTCGACGACTTCGGCGTGGGCTTCATCGAGGGCGGCTGGCCCGGCGCCAACCCGCGCGACACGGAGTTCTTCGCCCGCGCCCAGCAGGAGATCGCGTTCAAGAACGCGCAGCTCGTCGCCTTCGGCGCCACCCGCAGGGCCGGCGGCAACGCCTCCGAGGATCCGCAGGTCAAGGCGCTGCTCGACTCCGGCGCTCCGGTCGTCACCCTGGTCGCCAAGTCCCACGACCGGCACGTCGAGCTGGCCCTGCGCACCACCCTCGACGAGAACCTGGAGATGGTCCGCGACACCGTCGCCTTCCTGACCTCCCAGGGCCGCCGCGTCTTCGTCGACTGCGAGCACTTCTTCGACGGCTACAAGGCCAACCCCGACTACGCCAAGGCCGTCGTCCGCGCCGCGCACGAGGCCGGCGCCGACGTCGTCATCCTCTGCGACACCAACGGCGGCATGCTCCCCGCCCAGATCCAGGCCGTCGTCGCCACCGTCATCGCCGACACCGGCGCCCGCCTCGGCATCCACGCCCAGGACGACACCGGCTGCGCCGTCGCCAACACCCTCGCCGCCGTCGACGCGGGCGCCACGCACGTCCAGTGCACCGCCAACGGCTACGGCGAGCGGGTCGGCAACGCCAACCTCTTCCCCGTGGTCGCGGCCCTGGAACTCAAGTACGGCAAGAAGGTCCTCCCCGACGGCGCGCTCGCCGAGATGACCCGCATCTCGCACGCCATCGCCGAGGTCGTCAACCTGACGCCCTCCACCCACCAGCCGTACGTCGGCGTCTCCGCCTTCGCCCACAAGGCCGGACTCCACGCCTCGGCGATCAAGGTCGACCCCGACCTCTACCAGCACATCGACCCCGAGCTGGTCGGCAACACCATGCGGATGCTCGTCTCCGACATGGCCGGCCGCGCCTCCATCGAGCTCAAGGGCAAGGAGCTCGGCGTCGACCTGGGCGGCGACCGCGAGCTCGTCGGCCGGGTCGTCGAGCGGGTCAAGGAGCGCGAGCTCCGGGGCTACACGTACGAGGCCGCCGACGCCTCCTTCGAGCTGCTCCTCCGGGAGGAGGCCGAGGGCCGGGCCCGCCGCTACTTCCGCACGGAGTCCTGGCGCGCGATCGTCGAGGACCGCCCCGACGGCACCCACGCCAACGAGGCCACGGTGAAGCTGTGGGCCAAGGGCGAGCGGATCGTCGCCACCGCCGAGGGCAACGGCCCCGTCAACGCCCTCGACCGGGCGATGCGGGTGGCGCTGGAGCGCATGTACCCGCCGCTGGCCAAGTTCGAGCTGATCGACTACAAGGTCCGCATCCTGGAGGGCCGCCACGGCACCGAGTCCACGACCCGGGTCCTGATCACCACCAGCGACGGCAACGCCGAGTGGTCCACGGTCGGCGTCGGCGAGAACGTGATCGCCGCCTCCTGGCAGGCCCTGGAGGACGCCTTCACGTACGGACTCCTGCGGGCCGGGATCGACCCCGCAGAATAGTCCAGACATGTTCCGTTCGTCCCAGTTCGGGTAATTTCGAACCATGAGGACCAGGGTGCTGTCCACGTGGTCCGCCCTCGGCGGGCTGGTACTGCTGCTGCTCCTGGCCCTGGCCCCGCTCGCGGGCGCCAGGGCCACCGGAGTGCCCGACGCGGCCGCCGCGCTGAGACAGGGCCCGGTGTACGTCGACCCGGGAGCCGCCGGGCAGCTCTCCACGGCCGACGCGAAGTCCCTCGCCGCGAAGATCGAGGCCGCCGACAAGCCGCTCTTCGTGGCCGTCCTGCCGGCGAACGCGCAGTTCCCGCCCCAGGGCCTCATCGACAACCTGCGGGCCCAGACCGGCATCGCCGGGCTGTACGCGGTACGCCTCGGCGACCGCTTCGACGCGGGTGTCGACCCCGCCGTGATGTCCCCGGCCGCCGTGGACAACCTCGTCACCTCCGTACGGCAACCGGGTGCCGACGCGGCCACCGAGCTGAACGCCTTCGTCGACCAGGCCCTGCCCGCCATGCGCGGCTCCGCCCCCGCCTCCTGGAGCTCCGCCGGCGCGGACTCCGGCGTCCCGGTCGCCGGGCTCGTCACCCTCGGCGCGGTCGTCGTGGCCGGCGGCGCGGGCGCGTACGCCGTCGTCCGCCGCAACCGGCTCCGCAAGGAGGCCGAGGAGCGGGCGGCCCTCGACCGGCTCCGGGTCGTCGTCGACGAGGACATCACCGCCTTCGGCGAGGAACTGGAACGCCTCGACTTCCACCCCGCCGAGCCCGGCGCCGACGACGCCATGCGCGGCGACTACGAACGCGCCCTCGACTCGTACGACTCGGCCAAGTCCCTCATGGCCTCCGCCGCCCACCCCCACGACGTCCGGGGCGTCACCCAGGCCCTGCAGGACGGCCGCTACTCCCTCGCCCTCCTCGCCGCCCGCCGCGAGACCCGGCCGCTGCCCGAACGCCGCCCGCCGTGCTTCTTCGACCCGCGCCACGGCACCGCCGTCGACGACCGCACCTGGACCCCGTCCGGCGGCGCCCCCCGCCAGGTCCCCGTCTGCGCCGCCGACGCCTCCCGCCTCGACGACGGCCTCGACCCCCAGGTCCGTACGGTCGACACCGACGGGGGCCGCCGTCCCTACTGGGAGGCCGGGCCCGCCTACGGCCCCTGGGCCGGCGGCTACTTCGGCGGCGGCATGCTCCCCGGCCTCCTCGTCGGCACCATGCTCGGCTCCGCGCTCGCCACCCCGGCCTACGCCTCCGAGTACGGCGGCGGCGAGTTCCAGGGCGGCGACTTCTCCGGCGGCGACTTCGGCTCCGGAGACTTCGGTTCGAGCGACTTCGGCGGCGGCGGCGACTTCGGCGGGGGCGGCGGCTTCGACGGCGGCGGCGGGTTCTAGCCCCCCTCAGCGCTGCCGTTCTGGCCGCCCCGGGGACCGCCGGGGCTCACACCAGCGGCTTGACCGACATCAGGAGGTGGCGGTGGGTGGGTTCGGGGCCGTCCGTGAGCAGGGCGCGCTGGCCCGGGCCGAGCAGGTGGAAGTGGAGGGCGGGCGCGTCCAGGGAAGTCAGCGCGTCCAGCAGGTAGCCGGGGTTGAAGGCGACCGTGAGCGATTCCGAACCGGTGAGCGTGGCGGGGAGGAGCTGGGAGGCGACGTCGTCGCCGTAACCCGCCTGGAGGTGGAGGCCCTCGGGGGAGAAGGCCAGCTGGACCGGGCTGTCGCCCTCCGCGACGACCGCGACCCGCTTGACGGCCTCGGTGAGCGGGGCCCGCTCGGTGACCGCGAGGGCGTGCTCGCCGAGGGTGAAGAGCTTGTCGTGCCGGGGGAGCCGGCCGTCGAGCAGCCGGGTGGTGGTGCGGGTCCCGGCGTTCTCGAAGCCGAGCGAGCCGGAGTCGAGGGCGAGGCGGGCAGGCCCCGTGCCGGCGAGGGAGCGGGCGATCTCGGTGAGACGGCGGGCGGGGACGACCACGTCGGCGCCCTCCGCGGGGGCACCCTCCCGCGGCTCCCACTCCAGGGTGCGGACGGCGTAGCGGTAGCGGTCGGTGGCGGCCAGGGTCATGGTCGTGCCGTCCAGGGCGAGCCGTATGCCGGTGAGGACCGGCAGGGAGTCGTCCCGGCCCGCGGCGACGGCGACCTGGGCGACGGCCGAGGCGAAGGCGTCGCCGTCGACCAGGCCGCGCACCTCGGGCAGCGCGGGCGCGGCGGGGTAGTCGTCGAGCGGCAGCAGGGAGAGGCCGAATCGGGCGTCCCCGGAGGTCACCGACAGGCGGGCGTTCTCGACGGCGAGCTCGGCCTGTCCGCGGGGGAGCACCCGGCAGATGTCGACCAGCCGCCGCCCGAGGACCAGCGCGCGGCCCTCGACGGCCGTGTCGGCCTCGACCTCGACGCGCGCCGAGGCCTCGTGGTCGAGTCCCGAGACCCACAGCCGGCCGTCCGCCGCCTCCAGGAGCAGTCCGCCGAGCACGGGCATCGGGGAACGGGCAGGCAGGACGCGCGCGGCCCAGGCCACGGCATCGGTCAACACACCGCTGTCGATACGGATTTCCATGCCGCCGACGCTAGACGCCACCACTGACAACGCCGTTGACCAGCGCTTTCGCCGCACCACTGCCGGGACCGGGGTGAACTCGGCCGCACGGGAGGGCCATCGCGTCTAAGGTCGTTCTGTTGTTCGAACTCGACGGCGACAGGCAGGGGGAGCAGGGACATGGCCAACGTCCACGGCACGGTGGAGCCCGGATTCGAGTCCGTACGGGAGGTCTTCGCGGCGATCGCCGCCGACGAGGCACGGGACGGCGGCGCCCAGCTCGCCGTGCACCACCACGGCCGGCTCGTCGTCGACCTCTGGGGCGGCGAAGGCGTCGACGGGGACTCGCTGCTCCCGCTCTACTCCTCCTCCAAGGGGGCCATGGCCCTGGTCGCCGCCCTCCTCGTCCAGGACGGCGTCCTCGACCTGGACCGCACGGTCGCCTCCTGGTGGCCCGAGTTCGCCGCCGAGGGCAAGGGCGGGCTCACCCTCCGGCAGCTGCTCGCCCACCGCTCGGGCGTGATCGGCGTGGACGGCGGCTTCTCGCTGGAGGAGCTCGCCGACGACCGCCGGACCGCCGAGCGCCTCGCGGCGCAGCGCCCTTTCTGGGAGCCGGGCACCGGCCACGGCTACCACGCCCTGGTCATCGGTGCCCTCGTCGGCGAGGTGATCCTGCGGGCCACCGGCCGGACGACCCGGGAGCTCTACGAGGAGCGGGTCCGCGCCCCGTACGGGCTGGACTACTACCTGTGCCTCCCCAGGGAGCTCGAACCCCGCTTCCGCGCGGCCCTGCCGCTGCTGCCCACGCCCGACGAGCGGGCGTTCCTGGCGGCGAACCCGATCGCCCCCGACAGCCTCATGGGCATCGCCTTCGACCTGAACGCCGACCCGCCGCTCGACAACGTGGCGTACGGCAACGACCCCGGCGTCCGGGCGAAGGCACCGCTCTCCGGCGGTGGCGTCGGCACCGCGCGCGGCCTCTCCCGGATGTACGCGACGATCGCCGGCGCGCTCGACGGCCGGCCGCCGCTCCTCGCCCCCGGCGTCCTGGCCGAGTTCGCCCGCGTCCACTCCCGCGGCACCGACCTGGTGACCGGCGGGGACAACGCCTTCGGCCTCGGTTTCGTCCCCCTGGCCACCCGCTACCCCTCGCTCACCCCCGCCGCCGTCGGCCACAGCGGCGCCCCCGGCTCGCAGGCCTTCGCCGACCCGGCGACCGGCCTGGCCTACAGCTACGCCCGCCGCCGCTTCGGCTTCATGGCGGGCCCGGGCGCGGCCGAGAACGACCGCCTGGTCCCGGCGGTCGTCGAGGCGGCCGCGAAGTCGGCCTGACGCCTGACCCCTGATGCCTGACGTCCGATGCCCGACGTCTGACGGCCGGGGTCGGGGGCCGCGGCCCGGGGAACGCCGAGCGCCCGCCTTCCGCTGCTGCGGAGGGCGGGCGCGCTCGTGTGTCCGGAGCCCCGGACGGGGCCGGAGGGGAGTCCGGGGTCAGGCGGCGTTCTTGATCGCGGAGATGTCGAAGTTCAGCTTCACCTTGTCGCTGACCATCACGCCACCGGTCTCCAGGGCCGCGTTCCAGGTGAGGCCCCACTCGGAGCGCAGGATCTCGGCGGAGCCCTCGAAGCCGACGCGCTCGTTGCCGTAGACGTCCGTGGCGGTGCCGTTGAACTCCAGGTCGATGGAGAGCGGCTTGGTGACGTCCTTGATGGTGAGGTCGCCGGTGATCCGGTACTTGTCGCCGCCCAGCTGTGCGGCCTCGGTGGAGCGGAAGGTCATGAGCGGGAACTGCTCGGCGTCGAAGAAGTCGCCGCTGCGCAGGTGGCCGTCGCGGTCGCCGATGCCGGTGTCGACGGAGGCGATCCTGACGTCGATGGAGGCGGTGGAGGCGCCCGGGTTCGCGCCGTCGAGCTTCAGCGCGCCCTCGTGCTCCGCGAAGGTGCCGCGGACGTTGGTGACCATCGCGTGACGGACGGTGAATCCGATGCTGCTGTGCGCCGGGTCGATGCTGTACTCGCCGGTCAGGGCGGCGAGGGCGGGGTCGACCGGGAGGGTGGCGACGGCGACGGCGGACTCGTTGTTCTTGCGGTTGAAGAGGCCCATGACATGCTCCTTGTCGGTGTTTGTTGAAGCTTCAACGAGAACGACTGTAACCCTATTCCGTTCAACTTTCAACATCTATGGAGAACGTTCACCGGGAAGGCCCCACGCCGTCGCCGACGCCCTCTGGCGGACGCGCGTAGAACTACGGCACCATCTCCCTGCGCGACGAGCACCACCTGCACAGCCGTCCCCACCCGTCACGGTCACCAGCAGGAGGAACCCCCCGTGAAGCTCCGCTCCGTCCTCACCGCACTCGCCCTCGTCCTGGGCGCCCTCTTCGCACCGGGATTCGGCGCCCTCTCCGGCGCCACCGACGCCCACGCCGTCACCAAGATCAGCCACGCCACCGCGACCTCGATGTTCCGGTCCTCCGGCATCACCTGGTCCTCGTCCGGCGGCTGCTCGGACCGGAACAACCCCACCTGCACGTCCTTCGAGCAGCTCAACCTCGCCACCGCCCAGGGCGCCCAGACCCTCAAGAGCGCCAGCGGCTGCGCCCTCAACATCACCGGCGGCACCGAGACCGGGCACGCGAGCGGCACGTACTCCCACTGGAACGGCTACAAACTCGACTTCGCCAAGTACACCTGCGTCGGCAACTACATCAAGAACACCTTCACCTACATCGGGCTCCGCGGCGACGGAGCCCCGCAGTGGAGGTCCGGCGCCGGCAACATCTACGCCGACGAGGGCAACCACTGGGACGTGACCTTCTACAACTGCGGCGGCTGCTGACCCCGGCAGCCCCCAAGAAGCCCCCTTCGGCGGTCACTTGGACTAACCGAAGGGGGTTCTTGGACTGGAGGGGCCCGCGCGGCGCGATCTCGTTGACGGTGCCTCCGGGGCGCGGCTGACTGGTCCGCATGTCCTTCCCCCTCTCGCCCAGAGTCCGCGCCGCCTGCGCGCTCGCGGCGGCGTCGGCCACCGTGCTCGCCCTGCCGGGGCCCGCCCTCGCCGAGGTCGCCGCGGTCACCGACACCCCGGCCGCCACCGCCACCGCCACGTCCCCCGTCATCGGCTCCGACCTGCTCTCCGTCGCCGTCGCCGAGGACTTCCCCCGCGTCCTCTCGTACACCGACCGCGCGACCGGCGCCCGCCTCCTCGGCAGTACGGCCCCGGTCACCCAGGTGGTCCTCAACGGCACCGGCCACGCCGTCCGGGCCAAGGGCGCGCCCGCCCTGACACCCACGTCCGCCGCGTACACGCTCACCTTCCCCGACCTGCCCGGCGTCGAGATCGACGCGCTCCTGGGCGTGACCGGCCGGACCACCACCTTCCGGGTGACCGCGGTCCGCGACACCGAGGCCTTCCGGGTCGGCACCCTCGACATACCCGGCCACGACCTCGTCTCCGTGGGCTCGGCGGACGGCGGCGCCGCCACCGCCTTCACCCGCCTCGACCCGGACTCCACCCGCACCGCCGACGTCTTCGCCGAGGTCACCGACGCCACCGCGGCCGAGGCGAACCCCGTCGGCGCCAGCTACGCCCTCGTCAGCACCGGACGGCTGGCCGCCGCCGTCGAGTCCAACTCCAGCTACGACAAGCCCGCCGGCGCCTCCGCCCGCGACGGCGCCCGCTTCTGGCACCAGGCCCGCAAGAGCGGCACGGAGACCCGCGTCGGCGTCTGGTCCGGCCAGTGGACCTACCGGGGAGCCGGCGCCCCGCGGCCCGAGAGCGGAGACGCCCTGCCCTGGGCCAAGGTCGTCGTCACCCCCGACGCCAACGCCGACGGCACCACCGACTGGCAGGACGGCGCCATCGCCTTCCGTACGATCGGGATCAAGGCCCCCGGCAGCGACGCGACCCCGGACCGGGTCGTCGCCCACATCCCGTTCAACTTCGCCTCCCAGGCCACCCACCCCTTCCTGCGCACCCTCGACGACGTCAAGCGGATCTCGCTCTCCACCGACGGACTCGGCCAGTTCGCCCTGCTCAAGGGATACGGCTCCGAGGGCCACGACTCCGCCCACCCCGACTACGGCGGCAACTACAACAAGCGGGCCGGCGGCCTCGGCGACCTCAACACCCTCCTCAGGGAGGGCCGGAAGTGGGGCGCCGACTTCGGCGTCCACGTCAACGCCACCGAGGCGTACCCCGAGGCGAAGAACTTCAGCGAGACCCTCGTCGACAGGACGAAGCCCGGCTGGAACTGGCTCAACCAGAGCTACTACGTCGACCAGCGCCGCGACGTCAACAGCGGTGACCTCGCCCGCCGCTTCCAGCAGCTGCGCGACGAGACCGACCGCAACCTCTCCACCCTCTACATCGACGTCTACTACACCCACGGCTGGATCGCCGACAAGACGGTGCAGGCCGTCCAGGCCCAGGGCTGGAACGTGGCCACCGAGTGGTCCGAGAAGTTCGAACGGGCCTCCCTCTGGTCCCACTGGGCCAACGACCTCGACTACGGCGGCGCCACCAACAAGGGCCTCAACTCCCAGATCGTGCGCTTCATCCGCAACGGCGAGAAGGACGTCTGGAACGACCACCCGGTGCTCGGCCAGACCGCCCTCGTCGACTTCGAGGGCTGGACCGGCGAGACCGACTGGAACGCCTTCTCCGCCAACATCTGGCAGCGCAACCTCCCCGCCAAGTACCTCCAGCGGCAGCGGATCACCCGCTGGGACGGCGACGGCATCACCTTCACCGGCGGCGTCCGCGGCACCGTCGAGAACGGCCGCCGCACCTTCTACGAGAACGGCCGCAAGGTCCTCGACGGCGACAGCTACCTGCTCCCCTGGGACGGCGGCGCGAAGCTCTACCACTACGCGAAGAGCGGCGGCACGACCAGCTGGGCCGTCCCCGCCGGGGTCCGCTCGTACACCGTCTACGCGCTCACCGACAACGGCCGCGTGCGGACCGCCACCGTGCGGCCCGTGAACGGGCGGATCACCCTCGACGCCGTCGCCGGACAGCCCTACGTCCTCTACCCGGCCGCCGCCCCCGCCCAGACCGCCCCGCGATGGGGCCAGGGAACCCCGGTGAAGGACCCGGGCTTCAACGACGCGCGGCTCGGCGCCTGGAGCAAGGCCGGCACCGTCACCCGGCACACCGACGCCCAGGGCCGCAACAGCGCCGCCCTCACCGGCACCGCCACCGCCTCCGTCCGCCAGCGGATCACCGGCCTCACCCCCGGCGCGCGCTACACCGCCTCCGCCCTCGTCGAGGTCGAACCCGGCGCCACCCGGCCCACCACCCTCTCCGTCGGCGGACGGACCGTCACGGTCGAACGGTCCTCCGTCGAGGACCGGGTCGCCGCCTCCGACTGGAACGGCACCCGCTTCCAGCGCGCCAAGGTCACCTTCACCGCACCGGCCGACGGCTCCACCCCGCTCCTCGTCCAGGCCGCCGGCGGCAGCGCGGCGACGGTCCGGATCGACGACGTGCGGATCGTGGCCAACGACCCCGCCACCCGGGCCGGGTCCCTGGTCCACGAGGACTTCGAGGCCGTCGACCAGGGCTGGGGCCCCTTCCTCAAGGGCGACGCCGGCGGCACCACCGACCCGCGCACCCACATCGCCCAGCTCCACGCCCCCTACACCCAGGCCGGCTGGAACGGGAAGCCCGTCGACGACGTCCTCGGCGGCGCCGAGTCCCTCAAGTCGCACGACGAGAACAGCGGCCTGGTCTACCGCACCGCGCCCTGGACCGTCCCGATGAAGGACGGCCGCCACTACCGCGTGGAGTACGACTACCAGTCGAGCCACGCGGGCGCGTACGAGTGGATCACCGGCTACGACCGCACGCACGGCACCGGGACGGCCGTCGAGACCCGCCGCACGCCGATCGGGCAGCAGCGGACCACCGGGCACTTCGCCGAGACCGTCACGGCAGGCTGCGGCGACACCTGGACCGGGCTCCGCAAGCGGGCCGACGCCCCCGACGGCGCCGACTTCGTCCTCGACGCCTTCACCGTCACCGACCTCGGCCCGGCCGCCGAGCCCGCCGCCTGCGGCACGCTCGCCCTCGCCGCGCCCGAGACCCTGGAGCCCGGCCGCCCCCACGAGGTCACGGCCACCTTCGACAACGACGAGGCCGCCGACGCCACCGGCACCCTCGCCGAACTCACCCTCCCCGCCGGCTGGACCGCCGAGCCGGCCGCGCCGGTCGCCCTCGGCACCGTCGCGCCCGGCGCGAAGGCCACCGCCACCTGGCGGGTGACACCGCCGGCGGACGCCGCCCACCAGCCGTACGAGCTCGGTGCCGCGCTCACGTACGCCGTCGGCGGAGGCAGCCGGAAACTGACCCGGACCACCACCGTCCGGACCCTGCCCCCGCCGCCCACCGCCGACAGCTGGGCGAGCGACCTGGAGTGGACCTCGGCCACCAACGGCTGGGGACCCGTCGAGCGCGACCTCTCCAACGGCGAGACCGGCACCGGCGACGGCTCCCCGCTGCGCATCGGGGGAGTGGCGTACGCCAAGGGCCTGGGCAGCCACGCCCCCGCCCGGGTCCGCTACTACCTGGGCGGGCGGTGCACCTCGCTCACCGCCGAGGTCGGCGTCGACGACGTCCAGACCAGCCGCGGCAGCGTCCGGTTCACCGTCCTGGCCGACGGAACCGAGAAGGCGAAGTCCCCGGTTCTGAAGGCAACCGACAACGCATGGCCGCTCACCGCGGACCTCACCGGCGCCTCGTACGTCGACCTCGTGGTCGACGACGGCGGCGACGGCAACGGCAACGATCACGCCGACTGGGGGAACGCGCGCTTCCACTGCGCGGACTGAGCCCACCCCGGCACCCGGAAGGCGTTATGGTCAGGCGGTCGCTCTCCCGGTCAGCCGGGGAGTGATCGTCTTTCCGTACTTCCCGTCTATGTGGGACCCCTACAAACGCGGGGGTACCTGGCTGTCGACTCGGTCGGGGCAGGTGATGGTTCTGTCCAGCCCCACCAGGATTCGACACGGGAGACTGTACGGAGTCGACGGCGGAGTTTTCTTGGATGACTTCGTAGGGTCGGTACATGACCGTTGTGGACCAGATCCCGAGCGAGCCCGCTGACGCCCGTGGCCGAGTGGCCGAGCTGCACGTCCTGCGCGAGCAGGCCCTCCGCGGCCCGAGTGACCGCGCGACCGAGGCCCAGCACGCCAAGGGCAAGCTGACGGCGCGTGAGCGCATCGAGCTCCTGCTCGACCCTGGTTCCTTCAGCGAGGTCGAACAGCTCCGCCGCCACCGCGCCTCCGGCTTCGGCCTGGAGGCGAAGAAGCCCTACACCGACGGCGTCATCACCGGCTGGGGCACGGTCGAGGGCCGCACGGTCTTCGTCTACGCCCACGACTTCCGGATCTTCGGCGGCGCCCTGGGCGAGGCCCACGCGACGAAGATCCACAAGATCATGGACATGGCCATCGCGGCCGGTGCCCCGCTGGTCTCCCTGAACGACGGCGCCGGCGCCCGCATCCAGGAGGGCGTCTCCGCCCTCGCCGGCTACGGCGGCATCTTCCAGCGCAACACCCGCGCCTCGGGCGTCATCCCGCAGATCTCGGTCATGCTCGGCCCGTGCGCCGGTGGCGCGGCCTACTCGCCGGCCCTCACGGACTTCGTCTTCATGGTCCGCGAGACCTCGCAGATGTTCATCACCGGCCCGGACGTCGTCAAGGCGGTCACCGGCGAGGAGATCACCCAGAACGGCCTCGGCGGCGCCGACGTCCACGCCGGCACCAGCGGCGTCGCGCACTTCGCGTACGACGACGAGGAGACCTGCATCGCCGAGGTCCGGTACCTCCTGTCGATGCTCCCGCAGAACAACCGCGAGAACCCGCCGACCGTCGCCTCCGAGGACCCGGCGGACCGCCGCTCCGACGTCCTGCTCGACCTGGTCCCGGCCGACGGCAACCGCCCGTACGACATGCACAAGGTCATCGAGGAGCTCGTCGACGACGGCGACTACCTGGAGATCCACGAGCGCTGGGCCCGCAACATCATCTGCGCCCTGGCCCGGCTCGACGGCCAGGTCGTCGGCATCGTCGCCAACCAGCCCCAGTCGCTGGCCGGCGTCCTCGACATCGAGGCCTCCGAGAAGGCCGCCCGCTTCGTGCAGATGTGCGATGCGTTCAACATCCCGATCATCACCCTTCTGGACGTCCCCGGCTTCCTCCCGGGCGTCGACCAGGAGCACGGTGGAATCATCCGCCACGGCGCGAAGCTGCTCTACGCGTACTGCAACGCGACCGTGCCCCGGATCTCGCTGATCCTGCGCAAGGCCTACGGCGGCGCTTACATCGTGATGGACTCCCAGTCCATCGGCGCCGACCTGACGTACGCCTGGCCCACCAACGAAATCGCGGTCATGGGCGCCGAAGGCGCCGCCAACGTGATCTTCCGCAAGCAGATCGCCGAAGCCGAGGACTCCGAGGCCATGCGCGCCCGCATGGTCAAGGAGTACAAGGCCGAGCTGATGCACCCGTACTACGCGGCCGAGCGCGGACTCGTCGACGACGTCATCGACCCCGCCGACACCCGCCAGGTGCTCATCCGGTCCCTCGCGATGCTCCGCACCAAGCACGCCGACCTGCCGTCCCGCAAGCACGGCAACCCGCCTCAGTAAGAGGAGTCATCCACGTGACAACGCCTGCCAACCTCCTCCGCGTCGAAAAGGGCCACGCCGACCCCGAGGAGCTCGCCGCCATCACGGCCGTGCTGCTCGCCCGCGCGGCCTCCCAGCCCACCGAGGACGCCCACCACCACGGCGGCCGCACCCAGGCCGGCTGGCGCCGCCTGGAGCGCGAGCACGGCTTCCGCGCCCCGCACAGCTGGCGCTGAGACCCCACGGCACGCGAGGGCCCCGCACCGACACCGGTGCGGGGCCCTTCCGCGTTCCCGCTCCCTCCCGCACGCACGACGAAGGGCCCCGCACCGGTCGGTGCGGGGCCCTCCTGCCGTGCGTCCGTCGGGGACTTACCGCAGGCGCGCCATGAGGGCGTGCTCCACCAGGGTGATGAGCGCGCTCTTGGCGTCCGCGCGGTGGCGGGCGTCGGTGGTGATGATGGGGGTGTCGGGACCGATCTGGAGGGCCTCGCGGACCTCCTCCGGCTGGTACGGCTGGTGTCCGTCGAAGCCGTTGAGGGCGATGACGAACGGCAGGCCGCTGTTCTCGAAGTAGTCGACCGCGGGGAAGCAGTCGGCGAGACGCCGGGTGTCGACGAGGACGACGGCGCCGATGGCACCGCGGACCAGGTCGTCCCACATGAACCAGAACCGGTCCTGGCCCGGCGTACCGAAGAGGTACAGGATCAGGTCCTGGTCCAGGGTGATGCGGCCGAAGTCCATGGCGACAGTCGTCGTCGTCTTGTCGCCGGTGTGCGTGAGGTCGTCGATGCCCGCGGACGCGGACGTCATGACGGCTTCGGTACGCAGCGGGTTGATCTCCGAGACGGCGCCGACGAACGTGGTCTTGCCCACGCCGAAGCCGCCCGCCACCACGATCTTCGCGCTGGTGGTTGAACGGGCCGCGCCGCCGCTAGAGCTTGCGAAGTCCACTGAGCACCCTTTCGAGCAGTGTCACGTCTGGCTGACCGCCGGCGGCCTCGTCGCCGCCCGGCTGGTGGATGGCGACGAGTCCGGCCTCGGCCAGGTCGGCGACGAGGATTCGGGCGACGCCGAGGGGAATGGAGAGAAGGGCCGAGATCTCCGCGACCGACTTGATCTCGAAGCACAGCCGGCAGATCCGCTGGTGCTCGGGCAACTGCCCCTGCAGCCGGGCCGGATCGGCCGTCGTACTGACCAGTGCCTCGATGGCGAGCTGGTAGCGCGGCCGGGTCCGGCCGCCGGTCATCGCGTAGGGACGCACGAGCGGGTTGTGCCCGCTCGAACCGCCCGCGGCGGAGGAAGCGCGCGGGGCGCTCGGGGAGCCCGCCGGGGCGGACTGGGGGTGCGGCTGCCGGTAGGACTGCGACGTGCCCTCTCTGCTCGGGGCGGAGGGAAAGTTGAACCGGTTCTGCGCAGGGTCGCCCAGCGGCGCCTGGTGCGCGTCATAACCGTTGTAAGGGCTCGCGCCCGGTGGTGTTCCCACGTCTCCTCCTCCGACTGCCTCGCGGTCCATGTCCCTTGGAGCCGCGCCACCGCACCCTACGGTGCGGTGGCGCGAAACGCACTGTCTGTCTGTTGGTTGAGAACTGTTAGTTGAGAAGACTTCCCTGAAGTTCCGCCCGGAGGTCGGGAGTCAGGACGGTGCCCGCGCGGTCCACGAGCAGGGCCATCTCGTAGCCCACGAGGCCGATGTCGGCCTCGGGGTGGGCGAGGACGGCCAGCGACGAACCGTCCGAGATCGACATGATGAAGAGGAAGCCGCGCTCCATCTCCACGACGGTCTGGTTGACCGCACCGCCCTCGAAGATGCGGGACGCGCCCGCGGTCAGCGAGGTCAGTCCGGAGGCGACGGCCGCCAGCTGGTCGGCGCGGTCGCGGGGGAACCCCTCGGACATCGCCAGCAGGAGTCCGTCGGCGGAGACCACCACCGTGTGCGACACCCCGGGGGTGTTGTCCACGAAGTTGGTGATCAACCAGTTCAGATTCTGCGCCGCCTGGCTCATGCTCACACTAACGCTCCTGGTTGTAGGTACTGCCCGGGCCGAGGCCCGATCCGTTCGTGTCCGTTCCCGCGCTGCGTCCCTGCTGGACGCCGCGGCGCAGGTTGCTCAACCTGCCCCGTACGTCCTCGGGAGCGCGGGAGACCTGGGGGCCGCCCTGCGGCGTCTGCTCCGCCGTGCCCTCGACCAGGTTGGCCTTCGGGACCCGCCGGGGGAGACCGGACGAGGTGACCCCGCCCGCCTTGGGGTCCTTCAGCTTCCCGGCCCGCTGCCAGCGCTCGTCGTTCGTCGAGCGCCATTCGTCGGAACCGTCGGCTTCGCTCTGCTGTTCCGGCTGCGAGGGCTTCGGCGGCTGCGGCGCCTGACGCGGCACCTGCTGGGTCGGCGGGGCGACGCTGCCGCGGCGCGGCAGACCGGCGTCCGTCATCGCGTGGCCGGCGTCCGGGGCGGGGCTGTGCGCCGGACCCGGACGGTCGAAGCCTACGCGGTCGTGGGCCTGTTCGGGAGCGTTCGGAGCAGATTCCGATTCCGCTCCGTACTCCTGACCGTAGCCGTTCTGGTAAGCGCTCTGTTCCGGCCATTCTGCCTGGTGAGACTGGGGTTCGAACGTGTTCTCGTACTGCTGGTGTTCGGTTCCCGGGGTCTCGTACGAGGCTTCCGCATAGCCCTGCTGCGGGTACGCCTCGTAACCCTGCTGGGGGTAGGCGTAACCGTCCTGCTGCGGGTATCCGGCCGCGTACTCCTGCGCCTGCTGCGGCTGGCCGTACTCCTGCGCCTGGTACTGCTCCGCGGGGTACTCCTGCGCCTGCTGCTGCGCGTACTCCTGGCCGTACTCCTGCGCGGGCTGCCCGTACTCGTCGGCCTGCTCGGCCTCGTCGCGGAACAGCGGCCGGTCCCCGGCCTGCGCCTGGGCGCCCAGGGCGGCACGACGGCCCTCGCGGTTCAGGGAGCGGTTGACCGGGTCGAGCTGGAGCTCCTCCTCGGCCGGCTGCTCGTAGCGCGAGTCGTCGAAGCCGAGGTCGGCGGCGGTCAGCATCGGCTGCTGCTGCGGAGCGGCCTCGAAGGCGCTCTGCTGCTGCTGCGGAATGATCTGCGAGACGGTGAAGTCGTCCTGCAGCGGCTGCTCGCCACCACCACCGTGGGTGATCGCGTCCGGCAGCATGACGAGCGAGGTCGTCCCGGCCTGCTCGCCCGAGGGGCGCAGCTGGACCCGGATGCCGTGCCGGTCGGCGAGCCGGCCGACCACGAAGAGGCCCATGCGCTGGGAGACGGCCGCGTCCACGGTCGGCGGGTTGGCCAGCTTGTGGTTGATGTCCGCGAAGTCCTCGGCGGTGAGACCGATGCCCTTGTCGTGGATCTCGACCATCACGCGGCCGTCGGGGAGACGGGTCGCGGTGACGCGGACCTTGGTCTGCGGAGAGGAGAACGTGGTGGCGTTCTCCAGGAGCTCGGCGAGCAGGTGCACGAGGTCGGTCACGGCCTGGCCGTGGATCTCGGCCTCCGGGACACCGGCCAGCTCGATGCGCTCGTACTGCTCCACCTCGGAGGAGGCGGCGCGCATGACGTCGACCAGCGGGACCGGCTGGTCCCAGCGGCGGCCCGGCTCCTCGCCGGCGAGGACGAGGAGGTTCTCGCCGTTGCGGCGCATACGGGTCGCCAGGTGGTCCAGCTTGAAGAGGTTCTCCAGCTGGTCCGGGTCGGCCTCGTTGTTCTCCAGGTCGGTGATGAGGGTCAGCTGGCCCTCGATCAGCGACTGGTTGCGGCGCGAGAGGTTCGTGAAGATCGCGTTGACGTTGCCCCGGAGCATGGCCTGCTCGGCGGCGAGCCGGACGGCCTCGCGGTGGACCTGGTCGAAGGCGCGGGCGACCTCGCCGATCTCGTCCTGCGAGTCGATCGGGATGGGCTGCACCCGGGTGTCGACCCGGCCGGGCTCGGTACGGGACAGCTGGTCGACCAGCATCGGCAGGCGCTGCTCGGCGATGCCGAAGGCGGCGGTCCGCAGCTCGCGCATCGAGCGGCTCATCTGGCGGGCCATCATGCCGGCGAGGATGAAGGCGGCGAGCAGGGCGACGACGACGATGCCGCCGTTGACCCAGGCGTCCGTCTTGGACTCGTCGGAGATCTTCGCGGCCTCGGCCACGGCCTTGTCGACGAGGGCCTTCTCGACCTCGGTGTAGCCGTCGAACTTGGCGGTGGCGACGGCCATCCAGCTCTCGGCCGTGATGCCCTTGGACTTCAGGGCCGCCAGGCCCTCCGGGCCCTTGGCGCTGCCGATGGCGGAGGCCACGCCGGAGTAGACGGAGCCGTCCTTGCCCTTGGGCAGTTCGACGCCGGCGGCCTGCATCTGCTTGGCGCCGTCGGCGGCCTTGCCGGCCATGACCTTCTTCAGCAGCTCGACGTCCTCGGGCGCACCGCCGGAGCTGAACTCGCCGAGGGCGATCTGCTCCAGGTAGTTGTACGAGTTGAACGCCACGGACTGCTGGGCGAAGACGGCCTCCTGGCGGCTGGGCCGGACCAGGAGCTGGGTGCCGATGGAGCGCTGGAGCGACTCGGCGCCCTTGGCCAGCTGGATCGCGTAGACGCTGCGGCCGTAGCTGGTGACGTTGCCGGTGCCGAGGCCGAGCTCGTTGGAGAACTCGGTGAGGTAGTGCTGGACGCCGGTGTAGCCGAGCTGGGTGTTCACCGGGTCGAGGGCCCGCGTGTACGCGGCCTTGCGGAGCGCGTCGAGCTTGGGCTCCTCGTCCTTGAACAGCCGCAGGCGGCGCTCGAGGCCCTGGCCCGAGGGCAGGTTCTTGGCGGCCTCGTCGAACTTGGCGCGGGCGGCGTCGGTGGCGGCGTACGCCCGCGTCACCTCGTCGCCCTTGCGGTCCTCGGCGCTCTTCGCGGCGAGGAGGGGGGCGGCGGTCAGGTCGCGCTCGTTGAGCAGGGCGGTGCTGTACTCCGAGGCGGCGCGCACGATGAGCGCCGTCTTCTCGGCGTCCTGCGCCTCCTGCCAGGTGTCGATCGACCCCTTCACCTGGAAGCCGCCCATGACCAGGCCGACCAGCACGGGTATGAGGAGGATCGCGTTCAGCCTGGTCGGCACCCGCCAGTTGCGGGGCGAGAGCTTGCTGGAGCTGCCCGTGGCGGCGGCCGCGGCCGGCGGCGGCGTCACGGGCACGTCCGCGGGCGACATCGCCGCGCGCGACGGCGGGGTGAAGTTGCCCCGCGCCGCCTCCTGCTCCGCGGAGCTTTCCTTGCTGCGCCTCACTCGACCAACAACCTCTCGGCGTCGGCACCTACGTTGTGCCGTGTTTCGTTCAGGGCCGTACTACTCGGGAGTTCATGAATTGCAGCACGTGAAGGGGGTCCGTTCCAAACAGTGGGACAGAGCCTCTTCTCACGGTCCGGAGCGCACGTAAAACGGGCATAAAGAGCGAGCCCCGCCAAAAGGCGGGGCTCAGGTGAGCGCAGTGACACCGATCGGATGCGTCGGGTGTCCGGGGCGCCCCAATTCTCTGTCGAAATGTTATGAACGCGGGGGCGGTCGTGTCGAAGGACACAGATCGTCCCGGCAGGGGCATATGACAGCCGCCCCGGCCGGTTCCGCTCCGCCGTCCTACTTGAGCCGCGCCATGAGGGCGTGCTCCACGAGCGTGATGAGCGCGCTCTTGGCGTCCGCGCGGTGGCGGGCGTCGGTGGTGATGATGGGGGTGTCGGGACCGATCTGGAGGGCCTCGCGGACCTCCTCCGGCTGGTACGGCTGGGCGCCGTCGAAGCCGTTGAGGGCGATGACGAACGGCAGGCCGCTGTTCTCGAAGTAGTCGACCGCGGGGAAGCAGTCGGCGAGACGCCGGGTGTCGACCAGTACGACGGCGCCGATGGCACCGCGGACCAGGTCGTCCCACATGAACCAGAACCGGTCCTGGCCCGGCGTACCGAAGAGGTACAGGATCAGGTCCTGGTCCAGGGTGATGCGGCCGAAGTCCATCGCCACCGTCGTGGTGGTCTTGCCCCCGGTGTGGGTCAGGTCGTCGATCCCCGCCGAGGCGGAGGTCATGACGGCCTCGGTACGCAGCGGGTTGATCTCCGAGACGGCACCGACGAACGTGGTCTTGCCCACGCCGAAGCCGCCCGCCACCACGATCTTCGCGCTGGTGGTCGACCGGGCCGCGCCGCCGCTAGAGCTTCCGAAGTCCACTGAGCACCCTTTCGAGCAGAGTCACGTCCGGCGTGCCGCCGGTCTCTCCGTTGCCCGGCTGGTGGATGGCCACCATGCCGGCCTCCGCCAGGTCGGCGACGAGGATCCTGGCGACGCCGAGCGGCATCGACAGGAGGGCCGAGACCTCGGCGACCGACTTGACCTCGCGGCACAGGTGGCAGATCCGCTGGTGCTCGGGCAGCAGCGTGGCGAGGTGTGCCGGGTCGGCCGTGGTGCTGACCAGCGCCTCGATGGCGAGCTGGTAGCGCGGCCGGGTCCGGCCGCCGGTCATCGCGTAAGGACGCACCAGCGGCTGGTCGCCCTCATGTCCGTACTCGTCGACTGAGGCGCCGTACGGATCGTGAGAGGCGGGGGGCGGGGTCATGAATCCTCCGGGCGTGACAGCAAACTCTCTGCCGTCTGATGGGGCCGGTGGGGGGCCGGGTGGGGCGGCCGTACGGTGAACGGTGACGGGGCGGTACGGAGGGGCGTACCGCCCTGTCGGTCAGTCGTAGTGAAGGGCTGTCCGGTCCAGGGAACCGGCTAGTGCAGCAGGCTGCCCTGGAGCTCCGCGCGGAGATCCGGGGTGAGGACGCTGCCGGCCCGGTCGACCAGCAGCGCCATCTCGTAGCCCACGAGGCCGATGTCGCACTCGGGGTGGGCGAGTACGGCCAGCGAGGAACCGTCGGAGACCGACATGAGGAAGAGGAAGCCGCGCTCCATCTCCACCACCGTCTGCGCGACGGGACCGCCCTCGAAGATCCGGGACGCGCCCGCGGTCAGCGAGGTCAGTCCGGATGCGACCGCCGCCAGCTGGTCGGCGCGGTCGCGGGGGAATCCTTCGGACATGGCCAGCAGGAGTCCGTCGGCGGAGACCACCACCGTGTGCGACACCCCGGGGGTGTTGTCCACGAAGTTGGTGATCAACCAGTTCAGATTCTGCGCCGCCTGGCTCATCGCGTTCAACTAACGCTCCTGCTGATGGTTCGGACCGAGGGGGAAGCTACCCGTGGTCGAGTTGTTCGCCTGTCGGCCCTGCTGGATGCCGCGGCGCAGATTGGTCAGCCGGCCGCGGACGTCGTCGGGTGCACGCGAGACCTGGGGGCCGGCCGTGTGGGCCTGCTCCTGTGCGGTCCCGGGTACGAGGTTGGCCTTCGGCACGCGCCGGGGAAGGCCGGAGGTGGTGACGCCGCCGGCCGCGGGCTTGCGCACCCGCTCGGCCTGGCGCACCAGCTCGTCGTTGGGCGAGGTCCGCCAGGCGGCCCCGTTCTGCCGGCCGCCGTCGGCGGGCGCCGGGGCGGACGGCTGGGCGACGACCGGGGTCTGCGTCGTCTGCGCCACGTCCGCCGGCGCCTGCTGCTGGGCCTGCTGCTGGGCCGCCTGGTCCTGGTGGAACCAGTTGGTCTCCAGCGTGTCGTACAGCGGAGTGCGACCGTCACCCGTACCGGCCGGCGGCAGCGCCTCCGGACGGCGCGGCTGCTGCAGCGCCGGCTGCTGCGGCTGCTGCCGGCCGGGCTCGGCCCCCTGGCGCGGGGCGCCGAAGTCGGCGCCGTTCCGCTGCCGAGGAGCCGGGGCCTGCGCCTGCGGGGCCTGCTGCTGGGCCTGCGGCACATAGGGCTGCCGGCCGAACTGCTGCTGCTGGCCGCCCTGGTAGCCCTGCGGGGCCTGCGGCTGCGGGGGACGACCCTGCAGCGGGGCCTGCTGGGGCGCGCCGAAGTCGGGGCGCGGGAACTGGCCGGTGGAGCCGGGACCCTGCGGGGCACCGAAGTCGGGGCGCGGGAACTGCGCCGTCGACGCCGGGTCCTGGACACCGCCCTGGTACGCCTGCGGGGCCTGCTGCTGCTGAGCCTGCGGGGCCTGCTGGGGCGCGCCGAAGTCGGGGCGCGGGAACTGGCCGGTGGAACCGGGACCCTGCGGGGCCGCCGGACCGCCGAACAGGCCGGCCGTGTCCTCGTGGCCGCGCGGGGCGTCCAGCGGGGTCATCTCCTGCTGCGGGCGCCGGACCGGCTGCTGCGCCGGGTCGTTGCCCCAGCTCGCGGCCTGCGGGCGCTGCGGCTGGGGGTTGCCCCCCGGGAGCTCGGCGTGCGGGAAGTCGTAACCGCCGGGCTGGTTGCCCTGCGGGGCCTGGCCCTGCGGGGCGTGCTGCGGCGCGCCGGGCCCGGCCGACGGGCCGGTCTGGCCGCCGCCCTGGTTGCCCTGGCTGCCCCACACGTCCGTACGGGACGGGATGGCGCTGGCCGCACCGCCGATGAGACCGCCGCCGCCCGGGCCCGGGCGCAGCGCGTCCGGGTTCTGCGGGGCCTGCGGCAGCTGACCGGTCTGGTCGAGCTGCGCGTTCTGCGGCTGCGGGGTGCGCTGCTGCGGGGCGGCCTGCTGCGGGGCGCCCTGCGGCGCGCCGTCGCGGGCGGGCAGCGCGGCCCGGGGACCGCTCGCGCCGACCTGGCCGCGCGCGGCACCGGCGCCGATCCGGCCGGCCGCCGACTGCGGCGCGCCACCGGGACCGCCGGGACGTCCGCCGCCGGGGCCACCGGCCGCGCCCGGGCCGCCGGGGAGCCGGCCGCCGGGGGCGGAGGCACCCTGCGGCATCGCGCCCTGGCCGCCGGCGCCCGGCTTGGGCATCGGCTTCTTGCCGCCCTGGGCGACGTCGACGGGGAGCATGACGAGCGCGGTGGTGCCGCCCGAGTCGGAGGGGCGCAGCTGGATGCGGATGCCGTGTCGCAGGGACAGGCGGCCGACCACGAAGAGACCCATGCGGCGGGAGACCGAGACGTCCACGGTGGGCGGCGAGGCGAGCCGCTCGTTGATCGCGGCGAGGTCCTCGGGGGAGAGGCCGATGCCGGTGTCGTGGATCTCGACGAGCACGCGGCCGTCGGGCAGGGCGTGACCGGTGACCCGGACCTTCGTCTGCGGGGAGGAGAACGAGGTGGCGTTCTCCAGCAGCTCGGCGAGGAGGTGCACGAGGTCGTTGACGACCCGGCCGGCGACCTCGGTCGCCGGGACCGCGGCCAGTTCGATGCGCTCGTACTGCTCCACCTCGGAGGCGGCGGCACGGAGCACGTCGACCAGCGGGACCGGGCGGGTCCAGCGGCGGCCCGGCTCCTCGCCGGCGAGGACGAGGAGGTTCTCGCCGTTCCGGCGCATACGGGTCGCGAGGTGGTCGAGCTTGAAGAGCGAGGAGAGCTGGTCCGGGTCGGCCTCGCGCGACTCCAGTTCGGAGATGAGCGACAGCTGACGCTGGATGAGGCCCTGGGAGCGGCGCGAGAGGTTGGTGAACATCGCGTTGACGTTGCCCCGGAGGAGGGCCTGCTCGGCGGCGAGGCGGACGGCCTCGCGGTGCACGTCGTCGAAGGCCGCGGCCACCTGGCCGATCTCGTCCCGGGAGTGCACACCGACGGACTCGACGGAGGTGTCGACGTCCTGCGGGTCCGACTCGGAGAGCTGCTTGACGAGCTCGGGCAGACGGTCCTGGGCGACCTTGGTCGCGGTGTCCTGGAGGCGCCGCAGCGAGCGGATCATGGACCGGGCCACGACGAAGGCGCCGATGAGCGAGACGCCGAGGACGAGCAGGATCAGCGCACCGTTGATGATGGCCTCGCGCTGCGACTCCTGCCGCAGCTCACGGGCCATCGTCTCCATGTCGCCGAGGAGGCCGTCCTCGATGACGTTCATGGCGTTGATCTTGATGCCGTACTCGTCGGTGAAGTTCAGGTGACCCCGCCGGGTGCCGCCGGGCATGGCGTCGTCCGCGTTGAGGACGCGCTCGGCGTACTTGTCGGCGGCGACGATCGACGGGTTGGCGCCGGTGAGGGACGCGGTCTTCTCGGCGGCGTCGCCACCGGTCGACTCGTAGATCGCCTGGAACGACTTGAACTCGACGCCCTCGGAGTTGAGCGCGGCGTCGGCGTACAGGCGGTCACCCTGCTGGATGCGGCCCGGGGTCTTGTCGTTCGGGGGCAGCGCGGCGGCGATGATCGCCTGCTGGATGGAGGCGTACTCCTTGGCGGACGAGAACGCGGCGAGCGCACGGGTCCGCTTGATCATCTCCGGGTTGCTGGTCGCCTGCGCCATGTCCTGGGACAGGCTGAGCAGCGAGCGGACGAGACGGCTGTACGCCTCGACCGTCACCGAGTGGGCGACGCCCTTCTCGTAGGCGTTGCCGCGGATCGTGTTGAGCTGGATGACCTGCGAGGCGATCTGGCTGACGTTCTGGCGGATGCTCCGCAGCGCCTCGTCGCCCTCGGTGGTCGGGATGTCCTCGGTGGCGTCGAGGAAGGCCTTGTACTCGCGGTCCGTCTTCCGGCGCGGGTTGGCGACCTGGTAGTCGCTGACCGGGCGGCCGTTGGCCAGCGGACCCGCGGACAGGTCGCGCTCGGACTGCAGGGCCTGCGCGAGGTCGGTCGCCTCACGGGTCAGCTTGGTGAGCAGCTGCATGTGGTCGAGCTGCTCCATGTCCTGGAGTGACTCGTTGATGCGGATGCCGCCCAGGGTGGTCGCCGCCACCACGGGGAGGGTGAGGAGGGCGACGAGGCGCGTGGAGATGCGCCAGTTGCGCAGGGCTATTCGCGGGCCGACCTCGTTCTCGGCGCGGGGCTTTGCGGGCGCGGCCGGCGGCTCGGCCGCTGAGGCCTTGCCCTTCTTGCCGTTCGCGCGCCTGCCGGCGTCGCCGGCGTCGCCGGACGGTCCCTGACCCTGGTTCGGGGTGTGCGGGGCCGAGGGACCGCGGTCGGTCCCGGCGCGCGGTTCCTGCTCCGCCTGAGCTTCCGCTCGGCTCTGGCGGGCCTGGGGAGAACCCGAGCCATCCCTCTTGAAACGTCCCTGCACTAGCGTCGCAACCTTTTGACCAGGCGTCCTTCCGGGTGAACGGAGCGGACGGTGTCGGCGTCAGTCGAGGTACGTGAGTACCCCAGGTGGTCATCGGTGACCGGCGCAGTTCCCCCTTCCCCGCCACTCGGCCGGCGCTGCGTCGCGCCTCCTGCGCGCCGGCTTGTAAACCTGCGGCGGTGCGTGGAATTCCAGCACAGTGCCGGATCTCCAACAAGGGCCGCGTGTCGCACTGTGAGGGGAATGACAACCTGTGCACGTTGTGTCACCCCATGTAGAAGATGATCACGGAGATTTCGGACTTTCCCCCTCCAATGAACCGGCATCCCCGTGTGTCCCAGTCGGCATGATCAGGAGCGGAATGCAGCATTCAGTGGCGGAATGTCCCTTTCCGTGGTGACCGGCAACCATCCGTAATGCCCGGAATGTGGCGTGAGTGGTGAGCAAACTCACACGCGAATCGATGTCTCAGCCATGCATTCGAAGGGAATCGCATGTTTAGCCTGACGCTTTACACCCCTTCGCGCCCGCACGTGGCGCCCGTCCCGGAACAAGGGCAGATCACCGCGATGAACACGACGACGCTCCGCACCACGGCCAACCCCCGCCGCTCCACCCTCGCCCACCTCGCGGACGCCGCAGAGCTCGGCCGGGGCGCCCAGCCGGAGTACGCGGTCGAGCTGCCCGGCAACACGGCCAACCCCCGCCGCACCGTCCTCATGCAGGCCCCGGCCCCGTACGAGCCCCAGCCGTACGCCGCCGCCTCCCGCTGACCCGGACGGGCGTCGCCCGCGCCGTCCGCCCCGGCTATATCGCCGGGGGCCGCACCCCCACCGCGTTAGCCTGGAGCGTCAGACTCCAGCCAGTAGCAAGTGAGGGGCGACAGCACTCGTGCGCATCGCCAGATTCTCCATCGACGGCAACGTGGCCTTCGGCGCCGTCGAGGGCGAGGGAACCGTCGAGTCCGGCGGCCTCGTCCTCGACATCATCAAGGGCATCCCGTACACCGACTTCGAGCTCAGCGGCACCAAGGTCCCGCTGAGCAAGGTCCGGCTCCTGCCGCCCGTGCTCCCCAACAAGGTCGTGGCGGTCGCCCGCAACTACGTCGAGCACGCGGCCGAACTCGGCAACGAGGTCCCTGAGGTCCCCGTCACCTTCTTCAAGCCCACCACCTCGGTGATCGGCTCCGGCGACGCCATCGAGTACCCCTCCTTCTCCAATGAGCTGCACCACGAGGCCGAACTGGCCGTGGTCATCGGCCGCATGTGCCGCGAGGTGCCCCGCGAGCGCGTGAAGGACGTCGTCTTCGGCTACACCTGCGCCAACGACGTCACCGCCCGCGACGCCCAGCAGCGCGAGAAGCAGTGGGCCCGCGCCAAGGGCTTCGACACCTCCTGCCCCCTGGGCCCCTGGGTGGAGACCGACCTCGACCCGAGCGACCTGGCCATCCAGGCCACGGTCAACGGCGAACAGCGCCAGCTGGGTCGGACGAGCGACATGATCCGCTCCATCGAGGACCTGGTCGTCCACATCACCGAGGCCATGACGCTGCTCCCGGGCGACGTCATCCTCACCGGCACCCCCGCCGGGGTCGGCCCCCTCAACGTCGGCGACGAGGTCGCCGTCACCATCGAAGGCATCGGCACTCTCACCAATAAGGTGATCAAGCGTGGCTAACGCGAACATCCGCGTCCGTTTCTGTCCCTCGCCGACCGGCAACCCCCACGTGGGCCTGGTCCGCACCGCCCTCTTCAACTGGGCCTTCGCCCGGCACAACGAGGGCACCATGGTCTTCCGCATCGAGGACACCGACGCTGCCCGCGACTCCGAGGAGTCGTACAACCAGCTCCTCGACTCGCTGAAGTGGCTCGGCCTCGACTGGGACGAGGGCCCGGAGGTCGGCGGCCCGCACGCGCCGTACCGCCAGTCGCAGCGGATGGACATCTACAAGGACGTCGCCGACAAGCTGCTCGCCGGCGGCTACGCGTACCCCTGCTACTGCACCACCGAGGAGCTCGACGAGCGCCGCGAGGCCGCCCGCGCCGCCGGCCGCCCCTCCGGCTACGACGGCCACTGCCGCGACCTCACCGCCGAGCAGAAGGCCGCCTACGAGGCCGAGGGCCGCGCGTCGATCGTCCGCTTCCGGATGCCCGACGAGCCGATCACCTTCACCGACCTGGTCCGCGGCGAGCTCACCTTCACCCCGGAGAACGTGCCGGACTACGGCATCCTCCGAGCGAACGGCGCCCCGCTCTACACCCTGGTCAACCCGGTCGACGACGCCCTGATGGAGATCACCCACGTCCTGCGCGGCGAGGACCTGCTCTCCTCCACCCCGCGCCAGGTCGCGCTCTACAAGGCGCTGATCGAGCTCGGCATCGCCAAGGAGATCCCCTCCTTCGGCCACCTGCCGTACGTCATGGGCGAGGGCAACAAGAAGCTCTCCAAGCGCGACCCGCAGGCCTCCCTCAACCTCTACCGGGAGCGCGGCTTCCTCCCCGAGGGCCTGCTGAACTACCTCTCGCTCCTCGGCTGGTCCTTCTCGGCCGACCAGGACCTCTTCACCATCCCCGAGATGGTGGCGAAGTTCGACATCGCCGACGTCAACGCCAACCCGGCGCGCTTCGACCTCAAGAAGGCCGAGTCGATCAACGCCGACCACATCCGGATGCTCGACGTGAAGGCGTTCACCGAGGCCTGCGAGCCCTGGCTCGACGCCCCGCACGCCAACTGGGCCCCCGAGGACTTCGACCGCGCCGCCTGGGAGGCCATCGCGCCGCACGCCCAGACCCGCATGACGGTCCTCTCGGAGATCACGGCCAACGTCGACTTCCTCTTCCTCCCGGAGCCGGTCTTCGACCAGCCCTCGTGGGACAAGGCGATGAAGGGCGAGCCGGCCGCGCTGCTCACCACGGCCCGCGAGAAGCTCGTGGACGCCGACTGGAGCGACCCCGAGTCGCTCAAGAACGCGGTGCTGGCCGCCGGCGAGGCCCACGGCCTCAAGCTCGGCAAGGCCCAGGCCCCGGTCCGCGTCGCCGTCACCGGCCGCACGGTCGGCCTGCCCCTCTTCGAGTCCCTGGAGATCCTGGGCAAGGAGAAGACCCTGACCCGCATCGACGCGGCCCTGGCGAAGCTCGCCGGCTGAGCCCCGTCCTCCGTCCCGTGGGGGCGGCGACCGGTACCCCGGTCGCCGCCCCCACGGGCGTTCCGGGTCCGGGGAAAAGAGCCCCGCGGGCCGGGGGAGCGGCGGTACGGTCGTGCCATGGCCATCCGAGCCGTCCTCTGGGACGTGGACGACACGATCTTCGACTACGAGAGCGCCGACCGTGCCGGGATGCGCGGCCACCTGGCGGCCGAGGGGCTGCTCGACGGATACGACTCCGTGGACCAGGCCCTGGACCGCTGGAAGGAGCTCACGCTCCTGCACTGGCGCCGCTTCGAGATCGAGGGCGGCGACTTCCAGGACCAGCGGCGGGCCAGGGTCCGCGACTTCCTCGGCGAGCCCGGACTCTCGGTCGCCGGGGCCGACGACTGGTTCGACCGGTACGTCGCCCACTACGAGGCCGCCTGGGAGCTCTTCCCCGACGCGCTGCCCGTCCTCGACCTGCTCGCGGGCGACTACCGCCACGCCGTGCTGTCGAACTCCAGCATCCACGCCCAGGAGCCCAAGCTCCGCGCCCTGGGCGTGCGCGATCGCTTCGAGGCCGTCCTGTGCGCCGCCGAGCTCGGCTTCGCCAAGCCGGCCCCGGAGGCCTTCCACGCCGCCTGCGCGGCCCTGGGCCTGGCCCCGGAGGAGATCGCGTACGTCGGGGACCAGCCCGACACCGACGCCCGGGGCGCGGCCGAGGCGGGGCTCCTGGGCATCTGGCTGGACCGCGCGGACGCCGGCGGGAGACCCGAGCTGCGACGGATCACGGACCTCCGCCAGCTCCCCGCCCTGCTCCGCGGGCATACCCGTTTTGGAGCACCGTCCACCTTCGGGTAATGTTCTTTCTGCGCCGAGGGGAACAAGCCGAAAGGCAAGAACCCGGAAAGCGCAAGCCGAGACAAGATCCCCCCTGGTGGGGGAGGTTGCCACGGTGGCCTATGGTGTAATTGGCAGCACGACGGTTTCTGGTTCCGTTAGTCTTGGTTCGAGTCCAGGTAGGCCAGCTCGCAGAGCTTTATCTGCAACCTGTGGATGGCATCCACAAAGCCCCCGTTGTGTAGCGGCCTAGCACGCCGCCCTCTCAAGGCGGTAGCGCCGGTTCGAATCCGGTCGGGGGTACAGATCCATCCTGCGGATCACTTGGGTAGCTCCCGGTGAATCCGCGGTGACATCACCCGACTCGTGTCGGGTGGGATCGCTAGGGCCCCCGTTGTGTAGCGGCCTAGCACGCCGCCCTCTCAAGGCGGTAGCGCCGGTTCGAATCCGGTCGGGGGTACGGTGTAACCACTATGGCCTATGGTGTAATTGGCAGCACGACGGTTTCTGGTTCCGTTAGTCTTGGTTCGAGTCCAGGTAGGCCAGCTCGCAGAGCTCATCTGCACCCGCGGATCTGATCCGCAAAGGCCCCCGTTGTGTAGCGGCCTAGCACGCCGCCCTCTCAAGGCGGTAGCGCCGGTTCGAATCCGGTCGGGGGTACAGAACGAGGAAGCCCTTCCCTTCGGGGGAGGGCTTCTTCGCTGTTCGGTGCCGGCCGCGGCCCCCGTGCCGTACGCGGACACAACTCCGGCCCACCGCTGCGGCGTTGAAGCGGTGGGCCGGGACGAACAGGGGGACGGAGGGGTCAGCCGTTGCGGCGGAGCGCCTCGGAGAGGCGGGCCGCCGCGTCGATGACCGCCTGGGCGTGCATACGGCCCGGGTGGCGCGTCAGGCGCTCGATCGGACCCGAGACCGACACGGCGGCCACCACGCGGTTGGACGGGCCCCGGACGGGCGCGGAGACGGACGCGACGCCCGGCTCCCGCTCACCGATCGACTGGGCCCAGCCGCGGCGCCGTACGCCCGACAGGGCGGTCGCCGTGAAGCGGGCGCCCTGGAGGCCGCGGTGCAGCCGCTCGGGCTCCTCCCAGGCCATCAGGATCTGCGCCGAGGAGCCGGCCTTCATGGTCAGCGTCGAGCCGACCGGCACGGTGTCCCGCAGGCCGGAGAGGCGCTCGGCCGCCGCCACGCAGATGCGCATGTCGCCCTGCCGGCGGTAGAGCTGGGCGCTCTCGCCCGTGACGTCGCGCAGATGCGTCAGCACGGGGCCGGCGGTCGCGAGCAGGCGGTCCTCGCCGGCCGCGGCCGCGAGCTCCGAGAGGCGCGGTCCGAGGATGAACCGGCCCTGCATGTCACGCGCCACCATCCGGTGGTGTTCCAGTGCCACGGCCAGTCGGTGTGCCGTGGGTCGTGCGAGTCCCGTCGCCGCGACCAGTCCTGCGAGGGTGGCCGGACCGGACTCCAGGGCGCTCAGGACAAGGGCTGCCTTGTCGAGAACGCCTACGCCGCTAGAGTTGTCCATGCAACGATATTCGCGTCTCACTCTGTGAAACGCAAGTTCAATTTTCCGAGGACCTTGGCACTCTGGTGAGGCGGCCGCACAACGGCCCGCGAAACGGGTCTCTAGTTGTGCCGGCGTAGACGTCGGCCGGAGGGAAAGCGATGGGTAGGACACTCGCGGAGAAGGTCTGGGACGACCATGTCGTCCGGCGCGCCGAGGGCGAGCCCGACCTCCTCTTCATCGATCTGCACCTGCTGCACGAGGTGACCAGCCCCCAGGCCTTCGACGGCCTGCGCCAGAACGGCCGGCAGGTGCGGCGCCTCGACCTCACCATCGCCACCGAGGACCACAACACCCCGACCCTCGACATCGACAAGCCGATCGCCGACCCGGTCTCCCGCGCACAGCTGGAGACCCTCCGGAAGAACTGTGCCGAGTTCGGCGTCCGGCTGCACCCGCTCGGCGACGTCGAGCAGGGCGTCGTCCACGTCGTGGGCCCCCAGCTGGGCCTGACCCAGCCCGGCACCACCGTCGTCTGCGGCGACTCCCACACCTCCACGCACGGCGCCTTCGGCGCGCTGGCGTTCGGCATCGGCACCAGCCAGGTCGAGCACGTGCTCGCCACCCAGACGCTGCCGCTGGCCCGCCCGAAGACCATGGCCATCACGGTCGACGGCGAACTGCCCGAGGACGTCACCGCCAAGGACCTGATCCTGGCGATCATCGCCAAGATCGGCACCGGCGGCGGCCAGGGCTACATCCTGGAGTACCGCGGCTCCGCCATCGAGAAGCTCTCGATGGAGGCCCGGATGACCATCTGCAACATGTCGATCGAGGCCGGCGCCCGCGCGGGCATGATCGCCCCCGACGAGACCACCTTCGCCTACCTGGAGGGTCGTGCGCACGCCCCCGAGGGCGAGGACTGGGACGCCGCCGTCGCGTACTGGAAGACCCTGAAGTCCGACGAGGACGCCGTCTTCGACGCCGAGGTCGTCATCGACGGTCCCTCGCTGGCGCCGTTCGTCACCTGGGGCACCAACCCCGGCCAGGGCGCGCCGCTTTCGGCGAACGTCCCCGACCCGGCTTCGTACGAAGACGCTTCGGAGCGCCTGGCCGCCGAAAAGGCCCTGGAATACATGGGGTTGACCGCCGGACAGCCGCTGCGCGACATCAAGGTCGACACCGTCTTCGTAGGCTCCTGCACCAACGGCCGCATCGAGGACCTGCGCAACGCGGCCTCGCTCCTGGAGGGCCGCCGGGTCGCCGACGGCGTCCGGATGCTGGTCGTCCCCGGCTCGGTCCGGGTCGCCCTGCAGGCCGTGGAGGAGGGCCTGGACAAGGTCTTCAAGGAGGCCGGCGCCGAATGGCGGCACGCGGGCTGCTCGATGTGCCTGGGCATGAACCCCGACCAACTGGCCCCCGGTGAGCGCTCCGCGTCCACCTCCAACCGCAACTTCGAGGGCCGGCAGGGCAAGGGCGGCCGCACCCACCTGGTCTCGCCCCAGGTCGCCGCCGCCACCGCCGTCCTGGGCCACCTGGCCTCCCCGGCCGATCTGTCCGACGTCGCCACCACCGCGGGGGTCTGAGGAACCATGGAAGCTTTCACCACGCACACCGGCCGGGCCGTCCCGCTGCGCCGCAGCAACGTCGACACCGACCAGATCATCCCGGCGCACTGGCTGAAGAAGGTCACCCGCGACGGCTTCGAGGACGGCCTCTTCGAGGCCTGGCGCAAGGACTCCGAGTTCGTCCTCAACCGCCCCGAGCGGCAGGGCGCCACGGTCCTGGTCGCCGGCCCCGACTTCGGCACCGGCTCCTCCCGCGAGCACGCCGTCTGGGCGCTCCAGAACTACGGCTTCCAGGCGGTCATCTCCGCCCGCTTCGCCGACATCTTCCGCGGCAACTCGCTGAAGAACGGCCTGCTGACCGTCGTCCTGCCGCAGGAGACGGTGGACGCGCTCTGGGAGCTGACCGAGGCCGACCCGACCGCCGAGATCACCGTCGACCTGGAGCGCCGCAAGGTCCTGGCCGCCGGGATCGACGCCGACTTCGAGCTCGACGAGAACGCCCGCTGGCGTCTGCTGAACGGCCTCGACGACATCAGCCTCACCCTTCAGAACGAAGCCGACATCGCCGCCTACGAGGCGGCGAGGCCGACCTTCAAGCCCCGTACAATTACGGTCTGAGCAGCGCTTTTCCAAGACTGCGCCCCCCACCTCGCGGTGGGGGGCGCAGTCGCTTGTTGGGACCCTGTCGGGCGACAACTCGCCCTAGATGGCACAATCGGTGCATGGAACGCGACAGCCAACTCGAGCTCTACGAGGCAGTCGCCGCCCGATTGAAGGAAGCGCACACAAGGGTGCGCTCACTGCAAGTCCCGGAGGGCGTAAGGATGGCGCTGTCCCGGAAGCTGCTGGTCGTGACGGCCGCGGCGAAGCACGATCTCAAGGACGCGGCAGCGCGTCTGGACCGGTTGATGAAGGACCTCGACGAGGGCCGATTCCCAGAGGACGACTGACACCAGGAACTCCGCAGCGGCTCTTCCGCGTTGCGGCACTAGGGTGATTAGCCCGTTTCGTGTTTGATTTGCGGTATATACATGCCTAACGTGCGAAAAAGCTTGAACACTTTCGTTCTGGCAATGTCTCCGAAGGGGAAGACGTGAACAAGGCGCAGCTCGTAGAAGCGATTGCCGACAAGATGGGCGGTCGTCAGCAGGCCGCCGAAGCCGTCGACCACGTGCTCGACGCCATCGTGCGTGCCGTGGTCGCCGGTGACCGGGTCTCGGTCACGGGCTTCGGCTCGTTCGAGAAGGTCGACCGTCCGGCCCGCTACGCCCGCAACCCCCAGACGGGTGAGCGCGTGCGGGTCAAGAAGACCTCGGTCCCGCGCTTCCGTGCAGGTCAGGGCTTCAAGGACCTGGTCAGCGGCTCGAAGAAGCTCCCCAAGGGAGGCGAGGTCTCCGTCAAGAAGGCGCCCAAGGGCAGCCTCACCGGTGGCGCCTCCGCGACGGTGAAGAAGGCCGCCGCGAAGAGGGCCACCACCGCCAAGAAGGCCGCCGCGAAGAAGGCGACCCCGGCGAAGAAGGTCACGACGGCCGCCGCGAAGAAGGCGACGCCCGCGAAGAAGGCCACCACCACGGCCGCCGCGAAGAAGGCGACCCCGGCGAAGAGGGCCACCACCACGGCCGCCGCGAAGAAGGCGACCCCGGCGAAGAAGGCCACCACGGCCGCCGCCAAGAAGGTCACCAAGGCCGCGGCGAAGAAGACCGCGCCGGCGGCGAAGAAGGCCACGGCGACGAAGGCGCCCGCCAAGAAGACGACGGCGCGCAAGACGACCGCCAAGAAGGCCGCCGCCAAGAAGTAACGACGTGCGGTACACATCCGCCGGGCCGGGCTCCCCCCAGGGAGCCCGGCCCGCGGCGCGTCCACGCCCCCCGGCGGCGCGGGAGGCCCGGGTCAGAAGGTCTGCAGCGTCACCAGCGTGATCCGCGACCCGGCCCCCGAGGTGCCGGGCTCCGTCTCGATCCGCACCCGCTGGCCCGGCCGCAGCAGGAGCAGCCCGCCCGCCTCGAAGGCCTCCGCCCCGAACTCCACGGGGGTGCCGTCGTCGAGCAGCACACTGCCGCTGCGGGTCTCGGGGTCGTACGTGAACGCGGTCGCCTGCATGGACCGCAGCCTATCCGGCCACCGGCAGCCACCGGGCGGCCGTCCGCGGGCCGAGCCCGAGCGCCCCGGCCGCCGCGAGGTCCTCCCCGGTGTCCACGTCCCGGCGTACGGAATCCACCCCGGCGAGCCGGATTTCCACCGCTCCCGAAGACAAATGCCGCAACCTCGACGCGCCGCCGAATGCCGGTTCCAATTCCACCCCCGGACCCGCCGAGAGGAATGTCGTACCTATTTCGGCGGCATCCGCGAGAAATGCCCTCGGAAAATTCCGGGCCGCGTCCAGGACCCGGGTCAGCTCCGCGGGCCGCAGCGCCGGCAGGTCCGCGTTGAGCGCGGCCACGCGCGCGTGCGGCCGACCGGCCCGCACCGCGCGGACCCCGTGCCCGAGCGCCGCGTTGAGCCCCGCCGCCGGGAGGTCCGGCACGATCCGGGCGCCGAGGGCCGCGAGCGCCGCGCCGGCCGCGGGATCGTCCGTGACGACCACCACATTCCGTACCCGCGCGCAGTTCAGCACCGCCCCCACGGTGTCCTCGGCGAACGCCAGCGCGAGCCGGGGGCGTAACCGGGCTCCCGCCGCCGCTGCCAGTCTGCTCTTCGCCAGGGCAAGGGGCTTCAGAGGTACGACCAGCGACCAGTCGTCGTCCGTGTCCGTGTTCATCGCGGCCCATTCTGTCCCGCCCACGCGGCCCGCGGCGGGGTCCGGGGCGTACGGTGTCCTCGACACAGCAGGAGCACGGGGCGAGACTTGACCCCCTGCCAGCCAGTCCGGAGAAAGGTGTCCGAGTGCCCCGCCGCAGAATCGGCTTCTGGTACCGCCTCGCGGCGGTCATCGCCAAACCCCCCCTGGTGGTTCTGTTCAAGCGGGACTGGCGCGGTATGGAGCACGTTCCGGCCGACGGCGGATTCATCACCGCGGTCAACCACAACTCCTACCTGGACCCGTTGTCGTACGCGCACTACCAGTACAACACCGGGCGCGTCCCGCGCTTCCTCGCCAAGGCGGGCCTCTTCAAGGGCGGCTTCGTCGCCACCATGCTCCGCAACACCGGGCAGATCCCCGTCTACCGCGAGACCACCAACGCGCTGGACGCCTTCCGCGCCGCCGTCGACGCCATCGAGCGCGGGGAGTGCGTCGCCTTCTACCCCGAGGGCACCCTCACCCGCGACCCCGAGATGTGGCCCATGGCCGGCAAGACCGGCGCCGCCCGCGTCGCGCTGCTCACCAAGGCCCCCGTCATCCCGGTGGCCCAGTGGGGCGCCAACCTCGCGATGCCGCCGTACGCCAAGGAGAACAAGCTCAGCCTGTTCCCCCGCAAGACGCTGATCGTGCAGGCCGGTCCGCCCGTCGACCTCTCCCGCTTCCACGGCCTCGAACCGACCCCCGAGGTGCTCCGCGAGGCCACCGAGGTCATCATGGCCGCCGTCACCGCCCTCCTGGAGGAGGTCCGCGGCGAGAAGGCGCCCGCCGAACCGTACGACCACCGCAGGGCCCGCCTGGAGCAGCGGCGCAAGGCCGCCGAGGAGGGCACCAAGTGACCAAGGCAGCCGTCTTCGGCAACGGATCCTGGGGCACCGCCTTCGCCATGGTGCTCGCCGACGCGGGGTGCGAGGTGAGCCTCTGGGGCCGCCGCGCCGAACTCGCGAAGGAGATCAACACCACCCGGACCAACCCCGACTACCTCCCCGGCGTCGAACTCCCGGGGGCGATCACGGCCACCGCGGACCCGGCCGAGGCCGCCCACGACGCCGACTTCACCGTCCTCGTCGTCCCCTCCCAGACCCTGCGCGGCAACCTCGCCGCCTGGAAGCCGCTGCTCGCCCCGGACACCGTCCTCGTCTCCCTCATGAAGGGCGTCGAACTCGGTACCGCCAAGCGGATGAGCGAGGTGATCACCGAGGTCGCCGACGTGCCCGCCGGGCGCGTGGCCGTCCTCACCGGCCCTAACCTGGCCAAGGAGATCGCCGCCCGGCAGCCCGCCGCCGCCGTCGCCGCCTGCGTCGACGAGACGGTCGCCCAGCGGCTCCAGGCCGCCTGCATGACCCCGTACTTCCGCCCGTACACCAACACCGACGTGGTGGGCTGCGAGCTCGGCGGCGCCGTGAAGAACGTCATCGGCCTCGCCGTCGGCATCGCCAACGGCATGGGCCTCGGCGACAACTCCAAGGCCACGCTCATCACCCGCGGCCTCGCCGAGACCACCCGCCTCGGCCTCGCCATGGGCGCCGACCCGCTCACCTTCTCCGGCCTCGCCGGTCTCGGCGACCTGGTCGCCACCTGCTCCTCGCCGCTCTCCCGGAACAACACCTTCGGCACCAACCTCGGCCGCGGGATGACCCTCCAGGAGACCATCGCGGCCACCAAGCAGACCGCCGAGGGCGTCAAGTCCTGCGAGTCCGTGCTCGATCTGGGCCGCCGCCACGGCGTCGACATGCCGATCACCGAGACCGTCGTCTCGATCGTCCACGACGGCAAGCCGCCGATCGTCGCGCTCAAGGAACTGATGTCGCGCTCGGCCAAGCCCGAACGCCGCTAGGGCCTGTCCGACAATTCCCGCTGGGTCCGGCCCGCCCGGCACGCACGCTCGGCGCACGGCCGAAACGCCCAAGTAGCCCGGCTACGAGGGCGCCCCGGCCGCACACCGATCGCACGCACCGAACGCCCCGGCCTGATCCGACGCGAATTGTCAGACAGGCCCTGGAACCCCCTCCGGCCGTCCGCCGCGCGCCCGCTGCGCCGTACGCGCGCGGCGGCAGCGGGGCGCTCAGCAGTTCGGGAGTCGCAAGGTACGCTCATCGCGATATGAGCGAGAACACCCAGAGCCCCCGCAAGCCGCGCGTGGCCGTCGTCTTCGGCGGACGCAGCTCCGAGCACGCCATCTCCGTCGTCACGGCCGGCGCCGTCCTGAGCGCCATCGACCGGGACAAGTACGACGTGCTGCCCATCGGCATCACGACGGACGGGCGCTGGGCGCTCACCGCCGACGCCCCCGAGCGCATGGCCATCGCCGACCGCGCCCTGCCGAACGTCGCCGACCTGGCCGAGTCCGCCGAGGGCGGCGTCGTCCTCTCCGTCGACCCCGCCAACCGCGAGGTCGTCCTCACCGAGGCCGGCACCGTGCCGAAGGCCCTCGGCGAGGTCGACGTGGTCTTCCCCATGCTCCACGGCCCGTACGGCGAGGACGGCACCCTCCAGGGCCTCCTGGAGCTCTCCGGCGTCCCCTACGTCGGCGCGGGCGTCCTCGCCTCCGCCGTCGGTCAGGACAAGGAGTACATGAAGCGTGTCTTCGTCTCCTTCGGCCTCCCGGTCGGCCCGTACGAGGTCATCCGCCCCCGCGAGTGGGAGCAGAACCCGGCCGCCGCCCGCAAGAGGATCGTCGAGTTCGCCGCCGACCACGGCTGGCCGCTCTTCGTGAAGCCGGCCCGCGGCGGCTCGTCCATGGGCATCACCAAGGTCGACGACCTCTCCGGCCTGGACGAGGCCATCGAGGAGGCCCGCCGCCACGACCCCAAGATCCTCGTCGAGTCGCTGCTGCGCGGCCGCGAGATCGAGTGCGGCGTCCTGGAGTTCGAGGACGGCCCGCGCGCCAGCGTGCCGGCCGAGATCCCGCCGGTCACGAACCACGACTTCTACGACTTCGAGGCCAAGTACATCGACTCGGCCTCCGGCATCGTGCCCGCCCCGATCGGGGACGAGGCCACCGCCGAGGTCCAGCGCCTGGCCGTCGCCGCCTACGAGGCCGTCTCCTGCGAGGGACTGGTCCGCGCGGACTTCTTCCTCACCGAGGACGGCGAGTTCGTCATCAACGAGATCAACACCATGCCGGGCTTCACGCCGATCTCCATGTACCCGCGCATGTGGCAGGAGAGCGGCGTCGGCTACCCGGAGCTCGTCGACCGGCTCATCCAGGCGGCGCTGAACCGCTCCACGGGTCTGCGCTAGACGCACCGGAACGCACGGTCCGGGGTGCGGGTCAGCCGCACTCCGGATCCAGGCCGCAGGGGATCGTCCTCGCCACGGGGGAGGCGAGATCCACCAGCGGACCGACGTCGTGCGCGAACCGCTCGTCGAGGCTCACCTCGACGTAGGTCTTCCGGTACACCGTGGTGAAACGGGGGCCGCCGCCCTCCGCGAACTCCAGCATCCAGCGCACGCCGTTCGCGGAGACGCCCTGCGACTTCGGGTCGCTCATCTTTTCGGGCCGGGGGACCCCGCAGCGCAGTACGATCGCACCGTCACCCCACCCGGCGGTCAGCTCGGAGCCGGGCTCCGGATCACTCCGTTCCAGCCCCGCCACGGTGTCGGGAAGCTCCTTCGCCAAGGCCTGGCAGAGGGCGGCCTCCTCCACCGGGGGGCTGGGAACCTCGACGGACGCCGCGGCGCCCGTCGAGGAGCAGCCGGCGACGGCCAGCAGCAGGACGGCGGTCGACACGGCGGCGGGCAGGCCGAAAGGCCGGTGGGCAGACATCACCGGCCAAGGGTAGACGGGGGCTACAGATGAACGACCGGGCAGGTGAGGGTGCGCGTGATGCCGTCCACTTGCTGGACCTTGGCCACCACCATGCGGCCGAGCTCGTCGACCGTGTCCGCCTGCGCGCGCACGATGACGTCGTAAGGACCGGTCACGTCTTCCGCCTGGAGCACCCCCGGGATCTTGGAGATGGTGTCGGCGACGGTCGACGCCTTGCCCACCTCGGTCTGGATGAGGATGTACGCCTGAACCACGGAACCTCCAGGGCGACCACGAGGATCTTGTGGGAGAAAGAGACGCCACGGTACCGCGTCGCCGCGGGCCGCGGGGAGACCCCCGCGTTCCGGGGCACCCGGGGTGTGGCGTACGCAGGACAGAAGTTGACGGTCTACTTGACGGTACCCAGCACGGTGACGGCCCGCGACCCGCGGCGCGCCCAGACGCGCCCCCGCCCGCCCGCCGGCACGAAGACACGAGGTGAGACGCGGTGAAGGGCACAGTCGGAGAGCTGGGCGAGTTCGGGCTCATCAGAGAGCTCACGTCCCGGCTCACCTCCACCCCGGCGGTGCGGATCGGGCCCGGCGACGACGCCGCGGTCGTCTCCGCCCCCGACCGGCGCGTGGTGGCCAGCACGGACATCCTCCTCGAAGGACGTCACTTCCGCCGCGACTGGTCGACGGCCTACGACGTCGGCCGCAAGGCCGCCGCGCAGAACCTCGCCGACATCGCGGCCATGGGCGCGGTCCCCACCGCGCTCCTCCTCGGCCTCGTCGTACCCGCCGAGCTCCCCGTCACCTGGGCCACCGAACTCATGGACGGACTGCGCGATGAATGTCAGGTCGCGGGCGCGGCGGTGGTCGGCGGCGACGTCGTCCGCGGCGACACGATCATGGTGTCCATCACCGCGCTCGGCGATCTGCGCAACCACGACCCGGTGACCCGGGGCGGGGCCCAGCCCGGCGACGTCGTCGCCTACACCGGCTGGCTCGGCTGGTCCGCCGCCGGATACGCGGTCCTCTCCCGCGGCTTCCGGTCCCCGCGGGCCTTCGTCGAGGCGCACCGCAGGCCCGAACCGCCGTACCACGCGGGCCCGGCGGCCGCCGGACTCGGCGCCACCGCCATGTGCGACGTCAGCGACGGGCTCATCGCCGACCTCGGCCACATCGCCGAGGCCAGCAAGGTCCGCATCGACCTGCGCTCCGGGCTCATCGACATCCCCACCCAGATGAACGACATCGGCCAGGCCGTCGGCGTCGACCCCATGCAGTGGGTGCTCACCGGGGGAGAGGACCACGCCATCGTGGCCACCTTCCCGCCCGACGTGAAGCTCCCCGCCCGCTGGAAGGTCATCGGCGAGGTCCTCAACCCGTCCGCGCTGCCGCAGGTCACCGTCGACGGGGCGCCCTGGCACAGCGTGGGCGGCTGGGACCACTTCGGAGAGACGGAGTGACCTCCCGGCCCCCGCTCGTGCTGACCGTCGCCGGATCCGACTCCGGCGGCGGCGCCGGCATCCAGGCCGACCTGAAGACGATGCTCGCGCTGGGCGTCCACGGCATGAGCGTGCTCACCGCCGTCACCGCCCAGAACTCGCGGGGCGTCCAGGGCGTCTGGGAGCTGCCCGAGGACGCCGTGCGCGCCCAGTACCGGGCCGTCGTCGACGACATCGGCGTCCAGGCCGTGAAGACCGGCATGCTGGCCTCCGCCGCGCTCGTGGAGACCGTCGCCGACCTCCTCGACGGCACCGGTGCCCCCGTCGTCGTCGACCCGGTCGGGGTCTCCAAGCACGGGGACTCCCTCCTCGCCGAGGCCGCGCTCGACTCCGTCCGCACGAGGCTGCTGCCCCGCGCGACCGTCGCCACCCCCAACCTGGACGAGGTCGCGCAGCTCACCGGCGTGCACGTCGTCGACGAGGGCGGCATGCGGCCGGCCGCCGAGGCGGTCCTGGCCCACGGGCCGCGCTGGGTCCTGATCAAGGGCGGGCACCTGCCCGGCGGTGCGGACGCCGTCGACCTGCTCACGGACGGCACCGAGGAGCACTGGCTGCGCGCCCCCCGCCACGACAACCGGCACACCCACGGCACGGGCTGCACCCTCGCCTCGGCGATCGCCTCGGGGCTCGCCAAGGGCCTGCCGGTGCCGGAGGCGGTACGGCAGGCCAAGGACTACGTGACGGGGGCCATCGCCGCCGGATTCGCCCTGGGCGGGGGCATCGGCCCCGTCGACCACGGCTGGCGCTTCGAGGCCTGACGGCGGCCCCGGGCCCGGGTGTCCCCGGTCCGGGTGCCCCCGGGCATGGCAAAAGGCCGGTTCACCGAGGTGAACCGGCCTTTCAAGGCAACCGCAGGGGCTGCGCTACGACAGAACGTCGCAATTAGCGCGAGACCTTGCCGGCCTTGATGCACGAGGTGCAGACGTTGAGCCGCTTCGGCGTCCGACCGACCACGGCACGCACGCGCTGGATGTTCGGGTTCCAGCGACGGGACGTACGGCGGTGCGAGTGCGAAATGTTGTTGCCGAAGCCCGGCCCCTTGCCGCAGACGTCGCAGTTGGCAGCCACGGGTCACTCCAAAGACTTCAGGATTACAGTGAAATCCGGCGCACCGGAATCAGGAGTCTGAAGTGGCTTGCCGGGGAACGGCCCGGTGTGGACCGGGCAACCGAAGCAGCATACAACGCCTGCTCCGGTGGAACGAAACTACCATGGTCTCCGCCGACCTCGCCCCGGGCCCAGGTCACGGGCCGGACACCCCGGGTCTACCCTGCGGTGAGCTCACCGCAGAAGGAGGACCCCCGTTGTCGCGAGCCCTTCAGCCCTTCGAGGAGCTCGTCGAGCTCGACGCCGAAGCCCTCCGGACCTGGTGCGCGCGGACGCTGGACGCCCTCGGCCGGGAGCGCGAGGACATCGACGCGATCAACGTCTACCCGGTCGCCGACGGGGACACCGGCACCAACCTCTACCTGACCGCGGAAGCCGCCCACCAGGCCGTCGAAGCCGTCTTCGCCTCCTCCGCGCCCGACACCGCGGAGACCGTACACGCCATGGCCCACGGCGCCCTCCTCGGCGCCCGCGGCAACTCCGGGACCATCCTGTCCCAGCTGCTGCGCGGCATGGCCGGAATCCTCGCCACCGGATGTGACGGGGATCACCTCGCCCGTGCCCTCGCCGAGGCGGCGACCTCGGCCCGCAGGGCCGTCGCCCACCCCGTCGAAGGCACCATCCTCACCGTCGCCACCGCCGCCGCCGGGGCCTGCGCCCCGGGCGGCACCCTCGTGGAGGTGGCCAGGAACGCCTACGACGCCGCCAGGACGGCCCTGGCGGCCACCTCGGGGCAGCTGGACGTCCTCGAACGCGCCGGCGTCGTCGACGCCGGCGGACGCGGCCTCGTGACGGTCCTGGGCGCGCTCCTGGAGACCGTGACCGGACAGGCCCCGCCCGACCCCGCCACGGCACCCCACCGCCCCGTCGCACCCGACCCCGGCGAGGACTGCGCCACCGACGGCGGACCCGCCTACGAGGTGATCTACCTCCTGGAGGCCGACGACACCGCCGTCGAACTGCTCCGCGGCCGACTGGACGCCCTGGGCGAGTCCCTCGTCGTTGTCGGCGGCGACGGGCTCTGGAACGTCCACGTGCACGTCGACGACGCCGGAGCCGCCGTCGAGGCCGGCGTCGAGGCCGGTCGGCCGCACCGGATCCGCATCACCCACTTCGCCGCCGACGGCGCCGCCGCGGCCGGACGCGGCGAACGCGCCCAGCGCGCCGTCGTCGCCGTCGTCCCCGGCGAAGGCCTCGCCGGACTCTGCGCCGAGGCCGGCGCGACCACCGTCCAGACCCGCCCCGGCGAACAGCCCGCGGGCGACGAACTCGTCGACGCCATCCGCCGGGCTCACGCGCGCGAGGTCGTCCTCCTCCCCAACGACACCGACCTGCGGCAGACCGCCGCGGCCGCCGCCGAACGCGCCAGGGCCGAGGGCATCCGCGTCGCCCTCATCCCCACCCGGGCCGCCGTCCAGGGCATCGCGGCCCTCGCCGTCCACGAACCCGACCGGCGCTTCGACGAGGACGTCGTCGCCATGACCGCCGCCGCCGGAGCCACCCGCTACGCCGAACTCGCCGTCGCCGAACGCCAGTCCTTCACCTCGGCCGGCGTCTGCCAGGCCGGCGACGTCCTCGGCCTCATCGAGGGCGACGTCGCCGTCATCGGCACCGACCTCGCCGAGACCGCCCGCACCGTCCTGGACCGCATGCTCTCGGCAGGCGGCGAACTCGTCACCCTCGTCGTCGCCGACGACACCCCGCCCGACCTCGCCCCCGACCTGGAACGGCACGTCCGCCGCGGCTACCTCGCCGTCGACACCACCACCTACCACGCGGGCGCGGGGGCGCCGCCGCTGCTCATCGGGGTGGAATAGGCCTCTTTCCCGGCGGTCGTCCACAGCCTTCGCCGCGACTGTCGGTCCCTTGGTGTGGAATGGAACGCGTGCCCGCGCTCGACGAACCACTCAAGAAGTCCCTCGGCCCCGCCACCGCCAAGGTGATGGCCGAGGCGCTCGACCTGCACACGGTCGGCGACCTGCTCCACCACTACCCCCGCCGGTACGCCGAGCGCGGGGAGCTGACCACCCTCGCCGACCTGCCGCTCGACGAGCACGTCACGGTGGTCGCCCAGGTCGCCGACGCCCGCGTGCTCACCTTCAACGGCTCCAAGGGGCGCGGCCAGCGCCTCGAAGTGACCATCACCGACGGCAGCGGCCGCGTACAACTGGTCTTCTTCGGCAAGGGCGTCCACAAACCGCACAAGGACCTGGTCCCCGGCACCCGCGCGATGTTCGCCGGCAAGGTGTCGCTCTTCAACCGGCGCCTTCAGCTCGCTCACCCCTCGTACGAACTCCTCCGCGGCGACAGCGACGAGGCCGTAGACACCTGGGCCGGCGCCCTCATCCCGATCTACCCGGCCACCACCAAGATGGAGTCCTGGAAGGTCGCCAAGGCCGTCGACGCCGTCCTGCCCGGCGCCGTCGACGCCGTCGACCCACTCCCGCCCGCCCTGCGCGAGGGCCGCGGCCTCGCCGACCTGCCCGACGCCCTGCGGAAGATCCACCGGCCCCGCAGCAAGGCCGACATCGCCGACGCCCGCGAACGGCTCAAGTGGGACGAGGCGTTCGTCCTCCAGGTCGCCCTCGCCCGCCGGCGGCACGCCGACACCCAGCTGCCCGCCGTCCCCCGCCGCCCCGCCCCCGACGGCATCCTCGACGCCTTCGACGCCAAGCTGCCCTTCACCCTCACCGACGGCCAGCAGAAGGTCTCCCGGGAGATCTTCGACGACCTCGCCACCGACCACCCCATGCACCGCCTCCTCCAGGGAGAAGTCGGTTCGGGAAAGGCGCAGCCCCTCGACTCGCTCGTCCTGACGCCTGAGGGCTTCAGGCGGATGGGGGACATCTCCGTGGGAGACCAGGTCGTGGTCCCCAGCGGGGAGATCAGCCTGGTCGACGGCGTCTTTCCCCAAGGCGAGCGGGACGTATGGCGTCTCGTACTGTCCGACGGCACTTCCGTGGAATGCGATGACGAGCATCTGTGGATCGTCGGAACAAGTTGCGCCTGGGACCGGGGACAGGCCCCGAAGGTCATGACGACGCGCGAGATCCGCGCGGATACGTTCAAGGCCAACGGTTCTTCGAAGTGGTACATCCCGGTGGCCACCCCGGTGGATCTGTACGACGGCTCGGCACCGCCTCTCGACCCCTACCTGTTCGGTCTGCTGCTGGGAGACGGATCCTTCCGGCACAACCTGCGCATTTCGACGGCGGACGAGGAAATTCTGGCTGCCGTGCGTTCGACTCTGGCTCCGGACTGCGCGGTCACACCGGTTCCCGGCTCGCGCTGCGACCACACCATCGGGCTGGCGGGCCCCAGAGATGGCACCCGGCGGAACCCAGTGATCAGCGTGTTGCGTGAGCTCGGTCTCTGGGGGCTCACTTCGCACGACAAGTTCCTGCCCCTCGCCTTCAAGAACACATCGATCAAGAACCGTCTGGCGGTCCTGCAAGGGCTCATGGATACGGACGGGACGGTGGATGTCCAAGGCATGAGCGTGTCGTTCTGTTCGGCCTCCAGGCCGCTGGCCGACGACGTGGCATGGCTGGTTCGGTCGCTGGGAGGACGGGCCCGAGTGCTGCCGGAAAAGGCAGCGTTCAACGTATCGATCGCATTGCCGGACGAGTACGTCCCGTTCCGACTTGCCCGGAAGGCGCGTCGCATGCGCCCGAGGCCGAAGTACAACACCTTCCGGCGGGGGATCCGCGCGGTCGAGTACGTCGGACGCAAGCCCGTGCAGTGCATCAGCGTCACCCACGCGAGTCATGCCTACGTGACTGATCACTTCACCGTGACGCACAACACGATGGTGGCCCTGCGCGCCATGCTCGCCGTCGTCGACGCCGGGGGACAGGCCGCGATGCTCGCCCCCACCGAGGTCCTCGCCCAGCAGCACCACCGCTCCGTCACCGAGATGATGGGCGAACTCGCCGAGGGCGGCATGCTCGGCGGCGCCGACCGCGCCACCAAGGTCGTGCTCCTCACCGGCTCCATGGGCGTCGCCGCCCGCCGCCAGGCCCTGCTCGACCTGGTCACCGGCGAGGCCGGGATCGTCATCGGCACGCACGCGCTGATCGAGGACAAGGTGCAGTTCCACGACCTGGGCCTGGTCGTGGTCGACGAGCAGCACCGCTTCGGCGTCGAGCAGCGCGACGCCCTCCGCGGCAAGGGGAAGCAGCCGCCCCACCTCCTCGTGATGACCGCCACCCCCATCCCGCGCACCGTCGCCATGACCGTCTTCGGCGACCTGGAGACCTCCGTCCTCGACCAGCTGCCCGCCGGCCGCTCGCCGATCGCCAGCCACGTCGTCCCCGCCGCCGACAAGCCCCACTTCCTCGCGCGCGCGTGGGAGCGGGTCCGCGAGGAGGTCGGGAACGGCCACCAGGCGTACGTGGTCTGTCCCCGCATCGGAGACGAGGAGGACCAGAAGAAGAAGTCCAAGGCGTCCCCGGAGGACGAGGCCGAGAAGCGCCCGCCGCTCGCCGTCCTCGACGTCGCCGAGAAGCTCGGCGCCGGCCCCCTCACGGGCCTGCGGATCGCCGTCCTGCACGGCCGCATGCACCCCGACGACAAGGACGACGTGATGCGCCGCTACGCCGCCGGCGAGCTCGACGTCCTCGTCGCCACCACCGTCATCGAGGTCGGCGTCAACGTCCCCAACGCCACCGTCATGGTGATCATGGACGCCGACCGCTTCGGCGTCTCCCAGCTGCACCAGCTCCGCGGCCGCGTCGGCCGGGGCTCCGCCCCCGGCCTGTGCCTCCTCGTCAGCGAGATGCCCGAGGCCAGCCCCGCCCGGCAGCGGCTGAACGCCGTCGCCGCCACCCTCGACGGCTTCGAGCTCTCCCGCATCGACCTCGAACAGCGGCGCGAGGGCGACGTCCTCGGCCAGGCCCAGTCCGGCGTCCGCTCCTCGCTGCGGGTGCTCACCGTCATCGACGACGAGGACGTCATCACCGCCGCCCGCGAGGAGGCCACCTCCCTCGTCCTCGCCGACCCCGACCTCACCGCCCACCCCGGGCTGCGCACCGCGCTCGACGCGCTGCTCAGCGAGGAGCGCGAGGAGTACCTGGAGAAGGGCTGACCACACCGCGCCGACCGCGGTCATATCCTGAGACGTACGCACTGGACGACGCAGGACGAGGACACCGATGACCCGCGTGATCGCCGGCACGGCCGGCGGGCGCCGCCTGGCCGTGCCGCCAGGCAACGGCACCCGCCCCACCTCCGACCGGGCGCGCGAGGGCCTCTTCTCCACCTGGGAGGCGTTCCTCGGCACCCTCGACGGAGCCAGGGTCGCCGACCTGTACGCGGGCTCCGGAGCCGTCGGTCTGGAGGCGCTCTCCCGGGGCGCCGCCCACGCCCTCCTCGTCGAGGCGGAGCCCCGCGCCGCCCGGACGGTCCGCGAGAACATCGCGTCGCTCCGCCTGCCCGGCGCCGAACTCCGCACCGGCAAGGCCGAGCAGATCGTGACGGGACCGGCCCCGGCCGACCCGTACGACCTGGTCTTCCTCGACCCGCCGTACGCCGTCTCGGACGGCGAACTCCGCGAGATTCTCCTCACACTGCGCTCGGGGGGCTGGCTGAGCGAGGATGCCCTCGTCACCGTGGAGCGCAGCACCCGAGGCGGTGAATTCGGCTGGCCGACCGGTTTCGAACCCCTGCGGTCCCGTCGCTACGGCGAGGGAACGTTTTGGTACGGTCGCGCCGCCTCTACGTGCGAAGACGCACGATGACCGGACCGGAGAGCGAGGGACCCACGTTGCGCCGCGCCGTCTGTCCGGGGTCATTCGACCCCATCACCAACGGACATCTCGACATCATCGCCCGCGCGTCCAAGCTGTACGACGTCGTGCACGTCGCGGTGATGATCAACCAGTCGAAGAAGGGCCTCTTCACGGTCGACGAGCGGATCGAGCTGATCCGCGAGGTCACCACCGACTTCGGCAACGTCGAGGTGGAGTCCTTCCACGGCCTCCTCGTCGACTTCTGCAAGCAGCGCGACATCCCCGCCATCGTCAAGGGCCTGCGCGCGGTCAGCGACTTCGACTACGAGCTGCAGATGGCCCAGATGAACATCGGCCTCACCGGAGTGGAGACGCTGTTCGTCCCCACCAACCCGACCTACAGCTTCCTGTCCTCCTCGCTGGTCAAGGAAGTGGCGGCCTGGGGCGGCGACGTCTCCCACCTGGTCCCCCCGGCGGTCCTCGGCCGGCTGACCGAGCGCCTCACCGGGAAGTGACGCGCGGCCACCGCCGTTGACAGTCCGTCACCTGGTGTCGGACGGGAGCCGACTGCCCGTACAGTCGTCCCGTCCGTCTCCATCCAGCTGTAGAGAGTGGCGAGCACCCGGTGGACGTGCAGAAGAAGCTCGACCAGATCGTCGCGACCGTACAGGGCGCCCGCTCCATGCCCATGTCGGCATCCTGCGTGGTCAACCGGGCCGAGCTGCTCGCCCTGCTCGACGAGGTGCGGGAGGCCCTGCCCGGCTCCCTCGCCCAGGCCCAGGAGCTGATCGGCGGCCGTGAGCAGCTGGTCGAGCAGGCCCGCCAGGAGGCGGACCGGATCATCGAGGCCGCCCACGCCGAGCGGGGCTCGATCGTCTCCGACACCCAGGTCGCCCGGCAGTCGCAGGAGGAGGCCGACCGGATCCTCTCCGAGGCCCGCCGCGAGGCCGAGGAGGTCAAGGCCGAGGCCGACGACTACGTCGACTCCAAGCTCGCCAACTTCGAGGTCGTCCTCAACAAGACCATCGGCTCCGTCGACCGGGGCCGCGAGAAGCTCCTCGGCCGCGGCCCGGGCCTCGACCAGGACGGCTACGCGGACCCGGACGCCCCCGAGTACAGCGCCGACCCGCAGACCCTGATCCAGCGGGCCGACGAGTACGTGGACGCCAAGCTCGGCGCGTTCGAGGCGGTGCTCAGCAAGACCCTGGAGGCGGTCGGCCGCGGCCGGCAGAAGCTGCACGGCCGGATCGCCACGGACGACCTCGGCGAGCACATGGCCGCCCAGGACGGCCTCGGCGGCCCGGTGCACACCAGCGACGCCGACTACCTGGCCGGCCTCGCGGAACTCGCCGACCCCGAGCCGGCGCAGGTCCAGCCCCCGGCGCAGATCCCCGCCCAGCAGCAGCCCGACCCGTACGGCTACCAGCAGCAGCCCCAGCAGGACCCGTCCTACGGCTACCAGCAGCAGGACCCCTACGCGTACCAGCAGCAGCCCGACCCGTACGCGTACCAGGGTCAGTACGGCTACGACCAGCAGGCGTACGCCCCCCAGGCCCAGCCCCAGCAGGCCGCCGCGCTCGACGAGACCAGCTTCTTCGACACGAGCATGATCGACCTGGAGCAGCTCCGCCGGTACGAACAGGGGCACTAGCCCCGGATTGGGCCCAGAGCGAAGCGTCCAGTATCCTGGCTCTTCGGTCGCGCGTATGCCCGCGATCCTTGCTGCCCACCGTCCGGCAGCCTCCTCACGTTGAGAACGATCCGAAAGCAGGAAGAGCCCTGAGCACGCGCCTCGACCACCGCAACCCCCTCGTGTTCGACACGCACGAGCTGGGGCGGCGTCCTGGTGCCCTCCAGCGGCTCTCGCGTTCGGTCGAGGCCCCCACGGCCCTCGGCGTCGAAGGAGTGATCGGAGTGCCCGAGGGCGCTCCGGTGGACATCGATCTCCGTCTTGAGTCGGTCATGGAAGGGGTGCTTGTCACAGGCACCGCCCGTGCATCGGCCGAGGGGGAGTGCGTAAGGTGTCTGGAGCCCGTCGAGCTTGATCTCGACGTGGACTTCCAGGAGATGTTCTCGTACCCCGACTCCGACGACCGGGGCCGCTCCAAGGCGGCCGCGGACGACGAAGCCGAGGACGACGAGGACATGATCCCCCTCGAGGACGGCATGTTCGACCTCGAACCCGTGCTGCGTGATGCGGTGGTGCTCGCACTGCCGATGCAGCCGGTGTGCCGGGAGGACTGTGCGGGTCTGTGCTCCGACTGCGGGGCCAACCTGAACGAGAACCCGGACCACCACCATGACGCCGTCGACATTCGTTGGGCGGCACTGCAGGGACTCGCCGGTTCGCTGGGAACCGATGAGAAGGACAACATGAGCGGCAAAGCCTCTGACGGGGACGTCCGAAGCGCCGCCGAGAAGCAGGAGAAGTAGCCGTGGCTGTTCCGAAGCGGAAGATGTCGCGCAGCAACACGCGCCACCGCCGGTCGCAGTGGAAGGCTGCGGTCCCCACCCTGGTTTCGTGTGAGCGTTGCCAGGAGCCGAAGCTGCAGCACATCGCGTGCCCGAGCTGCGGCACCTACAACAAGCGCCAGGTCCTCTCGGTCTGAGTGGCTGGTGAGAGGCACGATGTCTGAGAACATCAGCGCAGCCTCGTCCCACACGCTTCTGGAAGGGCGGCTCGGCTATCGGCTCGAGTCCGCCCTTCTGGTGCGTGCGCTGACGCACCGCTCGTACGCGTACGAGAACGGCGGTCTGCCCACCAACGAGCGTCTCGAGTTCCTCGGGGACTCGGTGCTCGGCCTGGTGGTCACCGACACGCTGTACCGCACCCACCCCGACCTGCCCGAAGGCCAGCTGGCCAAGCTGCGGGCCGCGGTGGTCAACTCTCGTGCGCTGGCGGAGGTCGGTCGCGGCCTCGAACTCGGCTCCTTCATCCGGCTCGGCCGGGGCGAAGAGGGCACGGGCGGCCGGGACAAGGCGTCCATCCTCGCCGACACCCTCGAAGCGGTGATCGGCGCGGTCTATCTCGACCAGGGCCTCGAAGCGGCGTCCGAGCTGGTGCACCGGCTCTTCGACCCGCTGATCGAGAAGTCCTCGAACCTCGGTGCCGGACTGGACTGGAAGACCAGTCTCCAGGAGCTCACCGCGGCCGAGGGCCTGGGTGTGCCGGAGTACCTCGTCACCGAAGAGGGTCCGGACCACGAGAAGGTCTTCACGGCTGCCGCCCGCGTCGGTGGTGTCTCGTACGGCACCGGCACCGGCCGCAGCAAGAAGGAAGCGGAGCAGCAGGCCGCCGAGTCCGCGTGGCGCGAGATTCGCGCGGCCGCGGACGAACGCGCGGCGGCGGCGAAGGCCGCTGCCGAGGCGGGCACGGGAGAGGTCGCCGACCCCTCTCCGACCGCCCACCCGGCGTCGGCCTGACGGCCCGGCCCACCGCTTCCCGAGAACCCCGCCCCAGGGCGGGGTTCTCGTCTTTCCGCCGCGCGTACGCCGGTAGGGTTGAGGCGCTGTCGAAGACGTCCTGAGGAGTCCCCGTGCCCGAGCTGCCCGAGGTCGAGGTCGTACGGCGCGGTCTGGAGCGCTGGGTCGCCGGACGGACCGTGACCGAGGTCGAGGTGCTGCACCCCAGGGCCGTACGGCGCCATCCGGCGGGCGGCGAGGACTTCGCGGCCCGGCTGAAGGGGCAGCGGTTCGAGGTGGCGCGCCGCCGAGGCAAGTACCTCTGGCTCCCGCTCGCCGACACCGGCACCTCCGTGCTCGGCCACCTCGGCATGAGCGGCCAGCTCCTCGTCCAGCCGGAGGACGCCCCGGACGAGAAGCACCTCCGCATCCGGCTCCGCTTCGACGACTCCGCCGGCACCGAGCTCCGCTTCGTCGACCAGCGCACCTTCGGCGGGCTCTCGCTCCACGACCAGACCCCGGACGGGCTGCCCGACGTCATCGGGCACATCGCCCGCGACCCGCTGGACCCCGAGTTCGACGACGCCGCCTTCCAGGCAGCGCTGCGGCAGCGCCGTACGACGATCAAGCGCGCGCTGCTCGACCAGTCGCTGATCAGCGGCGTCGGCAACATCTACGCGGACGAGGCGCTCTGGCGGTCCCGGCTGCACTACGACCGGCCGACGGCGACCCTGACCCGGCCGCGCTCGGCCGAGCTCCTCGGGCACGTCCGCGACGTGATGAACGCGGCCCTCGCCGTCGGCGGCACCAGCTTCGACAGCCTGTACGTGAACGTCAACGGCGAGTCCGGCTACTTCGACCGCTCTCTCGACGCCTACGGGCGCGAGGACGAGCCCTGCCGCCGCTGCGGCACCCCCATGCGCCGCCGCGCCTGGATGAACCGCTCCAGCTACTTCTGCCCCCGCTGCCAGCGCCCGCCACGCCCGACGGCGTAACACCGGGGCGCGGCCGGCGGGGGCCGGGTCGGCGGGTGCACCGCGGTCGGGCGCCCGGCGGGCAGCAGCCCGGCCGGCAAGGGTCCGATCGGCAGGCGTCCGGCCGTCAGCGGCCCGGCCTGCGGGGGCCCGTCGGCGGGGTGCGTCAGGTGGTGACGGAGGCCGCGCGCTCCGTGTCGTAGCTCTCCCGCGCCGCTTCGACCTGCGGCATGCGGCCCTCGACCAGCTGGATCAGGCCCATGAGCCGTTCCGCGATCTCGCGGCCGAGCGGGGTGAGCCGGTAGTCGACCCGGGGCGGGTTCACGGGCTGCGCCTCGCGGTGGACGAGGCCGTCGCGCTCCAGGGCGTGCAGGGTCTGCGACAGCATCTTCTCGCTGACGCCGTCGACCCGCCGCCGCAGCTCGTTGAAGCGGAACGTCCCGTCGTGCAGGGCGGCCAGGGTCAGGCTGCCCCAGCGGCCCGTCACGTGTTCCAGCGTGCCGCGGGAGGGGCAGGCGCGCGCGAACACGTCGTAGGCGAGGTCGTCAGTCATGCCCCCACCGTACTCCCGCGCAGCGCTTACCACCATGAGTGCGCTATCCGATCGCTTGCGCTTTCTAAAAGTTAGTGCTCTACTTCTGGTCGTTCCCCGCCGACCTTTTCGAGCCCTACCGAGGAGCCCGCTGTGACCACCCCCGTCGTCTCCATCGCCTACCACTCCGGCTACGGCCACACCGCCGTCCTGGCCGAGGCCGTCCGCGCCGGTGCCGCCGACACGGGCGCCACCGTCCACCTGATCAACGTCGACGGGATCACGGACGCGGAGTGGGAGCTCCTCGACGCCTCCGACGCGATCGTCTTCGGCTCCCCGACCTACATGGGCACGGCCTCCGGCGCCTTCCACAAGTTCGCCGAGGACACCTCGAAGCGCTGGTTCACCGACGCCTGGCTGGACAAGCTCGCCGCCGGCTTCACCAACTCCGGCTCGAAGAGCGGCGACAAGCTGCACACCCTGCAGTTCTTCCAGACCCTCGCCGGCCAGCACGGCATGACCTGGGTCAACCTCGGCCTGAAGCCCGGCTGGAACAGCAGCGAGGCCTCCGAGAACGACCTCAACCGCCTCGGCTTCTTCGCCGGCGCCGGCGCCCAGACCCACACCGACCTCGGCCCCGAAGGCGTCCACAAGGCCGACGTCGCCACCGCCGAACACCTCGGCCGCCGCGTCGCCCTCACCGCCCGCACCTTCGCCGCAGGCAAGGCCGCCGCCTGACCTCCCCACCCCACCCGCACACGCAAGGGCCCCGCCACCACGAAGGTGACGGGGCCGGGCTGGGAGCCCACGCGGAGTGGCTCGCCCTTCCAGCTCGACCAGTCCCCCCGGCTTCTCTCCCTTGTTTTGAAGGTGCTGGGAGATCACCGCTTTACAAGTTCGATCCGAGCCTGCTCCGGCGGCTGATGTCGACGGACGTGACGGCTGGACAGGGGTGTTGGCGTATGCGCCCGTCCAGCGTTGTTGATGTCAGCTGTGGATGTCAGGTACGCCGAGGCTCAATGCTGACCGCGCGGTAGTCGTATCCGTCCTGTTTGAAGCCCGGAGCCTCCCACTTGAGGTCCACCTGTTGTCCGGGCGACAGAGTGCGGAAGCCGGGCGCCTGGATGTCGGAGTAGTGGCCGAAGCAACCACCGGGGGTCTCGGGGGAGTCGAGCACACCCCACCCTTCCTCGTCGCTCCACTCGCGGACAGTCGCAGTCACCATGGGCGGCATGCTACGGGCTTCGTATGCGCCGACGCACTTGGTACCTCAGCTTGGAAGCTTAGGTTCCTTGGTAGCGGTTGCTGTGCTGACCTGCGCCGGGAGTGTCTGATCCTCAGCCGGCGGCAGTCAGCCACGACGGCGGGTGCGCCGACCGATCACGCACGCGTATGCCTCGCCGCGCCCCCACCGGCCTCAGCCACGCCGCCATGTCGTCGACGAGAGCAAGCCGCGCCGGCGGAAGCGTGACGTTGAGTGAGGACCTCTTCGTCCCGAAGCAACTCGGGTGGGGCCGCTGCCGTGCGGTGGTGCGGCTCTCACCTGTGCTGATGGTCCACAGACGTTCGCACTCATCCGCCATTGTTCGTCGGCGTTGTCACGCAGATAGACACTCACCCGGTGCTGCTGCTCGTGCTTGGGGTGGCAGGGCGAGGGAGGCGCTGGGCCCAGGTACCTGTCTCGACTGCGGCGATGTTCTCCACGCGTACAGCAAGAATTCCTGGAGCAGCGGCCGCGTCGCTGTACTCATCCAAGGCTTGCTTGTAGCGAACCACCTCGGTTTCGATCTGTAGATTCGCCTGGGCGAAAGAGATCCAGTCTCCTTGAGGGTCGAAGACATGGCGCATCCCTGTAAGCAGGGAGGTGAGGGAGCCTAGAAGCGCAACAACCCAGTTACCAGCCTTGATCGCGACAACAAAGGGCACCCCCGCAGCTAGAACCAGGATCGTCAGATCCAGCAGCCTGGCCCTCCAGCGGGCACTGTGCATGTTCTGCTGGTACCACGTTCCGCGCGCGATGACGCTTGGCGGAACATCGGGCCACCTAACCTTGGCCAGGCCCTCCCACCAGGCTTGTGATCCCAAGGAGTGCTACCTCTCGAACGCCACGATGGAGCTGATCCACTCAGCCTGCGGCTTATCTTGAGATCGCACCGGAGCGAAAACCGCGTGTCTCCGCAGCACGCGGTCGCGTTCATCCTCGTGGTGTAACCCATCGTCGCTCGATGGGGTGTCTTGAACGGCTTCCGCTGGACCCGGGCGAACGGCGGGAAGTGGCCCCACCTCTCGAACGGGTAGCCGACGGCTCACCCGGGCCCCAGACGGCCTCTTCTCGCTGGCTGCGCCTGTGCGCGGGCCACCCACCGCCCCGCCGGTCGAACGCTTGGCGGAGCCACTTCGCACCGTTCCGGTGGGGCCACCGGAGACCGTCGCAGACAACTACTCCCCCTGGTGCCATCGGACGGACAGACCAGCCGAGTGCGTCGAGCGCTCCTGGCTCTGCGGAAGGCGCATGCGGGCGCGCGCCTCTTGCCGATGGAGGCACTGGGGCGCACGGGAGCTGAGACCACCTCTTTACAAGAGAGGGAGGGCGGACCTACGCCTGACCTGCACGGTCGGGGGGCTGTACTGATCCCCTGCGCGGGCTCCGACAGTGCCCCGCATTCCCGGGCTGCCCCGCCCGATCTGGCCGCATCTGGCACGGCCAGTCTGCGGTCCGTGGCTTCAGCCGGATCGGTCGGACCGCGTCGTGATGAACGAGCCACCAGCGGGCGTGGTAAACGGTCTAACCTGTCGCTCGTGCAGCTTCAAGACGTTCCCTCCCTATGGCACCTCCGCATGGTCAACGGGGGCCTCGCCCACATCTGGGCCGACGGCTACGCGGAAGTCGACGGTTCTTACGTCTTCGATGTCCTGGCCACGGCACCTCTTGACTACCAGGCACACGTGGCCGTCACGTCCTCAGCGCCAGCACGTCCCGAAAGGGTGTGCGTCACGGTCGCCCGTATTCCCATGAACGCTGTGGAAGAGCTGCACACTGCCAAGATCGGCATGGATGCCCCTACTGCGACTGCGACCGCAGGTGAAGGTGGCCGGCAGTCCGCACGAGACGGGCACGGCTGGGCCCGGCCTGCGCGACTGACGGACGGTCTTGAAACCGTCGTGGCAGCGATGTCACCGTGGGTTCAAATCCCACCCCACCGCATTTGAGCGGCCCCTGACCAGGCAGATCGGTCGGGTGCCGTTCGCATGTCCGTGCACCGTGGCTGCCTGGTGTTCTCCGTGATTCCCCGTTCTATGCGGCACGAGAAGGGCACGGCTACCGACTGAGAGCCTCAGCGAGGTCCAGGGACAGCGATATGCCAAAGATGGCGACAGCTACGGCCCCGGCCACCAACAGGGTCACGATCAACGCGATCGCCATCGTGATCCGTGTGCGTCTCACGGCCGACCTGTATTCGCTGTCGTCGTCCCAGTCCTGATCGTGCATGGCGCCCCCTTGGCAGGCGCCGTACAAGAGGCCTGTGGAGCGGCTTTGGGTGGCCTGACGACACGCTCATCAGCCACGGTGATACCGGCACCGACGCGGAGCGACCACACCGGTCTGTGCCGCATCGCGGCAGCAGCTGCTCCCCACCCGCCCATTTCCGGTGGTGTGGTCGCCTCCCGCTCCCGTCATCCGTGACGGCGGGGGAACGGCGCCCCGCCCTACTCGGGCCTGACAGTCGGCTGGCCATGCGCAAGAGACCCCCTCCCTCGCTGCTCGCCGTCCTCTGGACGCCCGTCTTGGCCGCAGTCGGCAGTGCTCGTGGCTCTACGCATGCCATGTGACGGTTGCCGCGCCTGAAGGCCTGCTTTGGCTGCCCATCAACCCAAGCTGTCAGGCGTACGGACGGCGCCCGGGCTGGAGCGGGGTGTCAGACAGGAGCGCAGGCCCGGGCGACGGGCCGCGCGCGCCGCGCCGCATGCGGCGGGTGCCTTGACGGCCCTCTGGTCACGGCGACGCTGATCTTCCGGAGTCCGGAGGGACTCTCCCTCAACCGGAACCGTTTCAACGACCACCGATGGCGTCCGGCTCTCCGTGCCGCCGGCATCGTCAGCGGACGGGACAACGGGATGCACGCGCTCCGCCACTTCTACGCGTCCGTGCTCTTGGACGCGGGGGAGAGCATCAAGGCGCTGAGCGAGTACCTCGGCCACCACGACCCCGGGTTCACGCTGCGGACCTACACCCACCTCATGCCGTCGAGCCAGACGCATACGAGGGCCGCCGTGGACGCAGTGTGGGCCGCCCCGGATGCCGATCACGGCCCCGGGACGGCCCACGAGAGTTCATAGGGCTCTGACCTGCGGAAATCTCAGTAGCCGAAGTCCTGGGTCCACCAGGGGCCGCCGTCGGCGAAGTGGACGCCGACGCCGAGGGTGGTGAAGTCGCAGTTGAGGATGTTGGCGCGGTGGCCGTCGCTCTTCATCCAGGAGGTCATGACGGCGGCGGCGTCGACCTGGCCGCGGGCGATGTTCTCGCCGCCCATGCCGGTGACGCCGGCCTGCTGGGCGCGGGCCCAGGGGGTGTCGCCGTCGGGGTCCGTGTGGTTGAAGAAGCCGCGGGTGGCCATGTCGGCGCTGAGGGCGCCGGCGAGCGAGGCGAGGCGGGCGTCGGAGCGGACCGGGGTGCAGCCGACCTTGGCGCGCTCGGCGTTGACGAGGCGGAGGACCTCGGCCTCGGCGGCCCGGCCGCGGTCGGCGGTGGAGGCGACGGGGGCCTTCCGGGTGGGCGCCGCCGTGGTGGGGTCCGGCTCGGGGGCGGGTGCCTTGGTCGCGGGTGCCTTCTTCGCGGGCGCCTTGGTCGCGGGCGCGGCCGGGGTCTTGGACGGCGTCGGCTTCACGGCGGCCTTCGTCGTCTTCGACGGGGTCGGGGTGGGCTTGGGGGTGGCCTTCGGGCTCGGCTTCGTGGACGGGGTCGTCGACGGGGCGGCTCCGCCGCCGGTCGTGCCCGTGCCGCCCGACGCGAGGGCGGGGGTCTGGGTGGCGCCGCCCTGGGTGGTCAGCTCCGGAGCCTGGCGGGACTGCTGGGTCCGCTGCTCGCTGCTGCCGACGCTGCCGACGGTGAAGGTGTCCCCGCCCGGCAGCAGGCCGGAGGCGACGGCGACGGCGCCGACGGCGACCGCCGCGGAGGCGCCGAGCAGCCCGGTGCGCACGGGCCGCCTGCGGCGGGCACCCGGGTGCCGGTGGCCCGAACCGGCCGCGTAGTCTTCTGCGGCGGGTGCGGCTCCGGAGCGACGGTGGCGTCCCATCTGCTCTGCCTTCCTGCTGGTCCTTGCTGGGTATTTGCTGATCTTTGCTGTCGGTACCGATCCGGATCGACAGGCGAACGGCTCGCGCCCGAATGGGTGAGGCGTGTTTGTCGGGACTGTACGCGAGTGGGAACTGGGGGGCGATGTGCTCAACAGGGAATCCGCCCGTTAGCGTGCAGCCATGAGTGACGACGTACGGATGACCGCCTGGGTGCGCGGCCGGGTGCAGGGAGTGGGCTTTCGCTGGTTCACCAGGGCAAACGCACTGGAGATCGGCGGCCTGGTGGGCTTCGCCCTGAACCTCGACGACGGCCGGGTGCAGGTGGTGGCCGAGGGTCCGCGTGAGAATTGCCACCGTCTGCTCGACTGGCTGCACTCCGCCGACACACCCGGGCGCGTGGACGGCGTCACTGAGATCTGGGACACCCCGCGCGGCGGTTACGAGAGCTTCGCCATCCGCTGAGCGTGACGCTCCGGCGTCCCGTCCGGTGACCGAGAGGGGCGCCGGGCGGACGCGCCGTAACGGTCGCGTGAGGGGAAAAGAGCCTGGTGGTTGCCAATGCGCGCCCGTCGTGCAAGGCTGCCGCTTAAGGATGATCGCGACGCCCCGAGGCACCGAGTTGCGAGGACCCACCGCACATCGAGCGGTGGTGGCCCCCTCGGTCGGCCCTTCAAACGGGGCGTGATCGTGTTGACCGTCAAACTTTTTGGTGAGACGCTGGAATCCCCGCGCACCTTAGCTGTTTGGCAGTGGAACCGGCACGACAAGCAGTACTGCCGAGCACCGCGGGTGCGAATCCCTCACGACCCACACCGCTACGGTCGGTCACTCATTGTGGAGGACCATCCATCATGGCAAAGGCGCTTCTCGGTTACGTCGGCGGCTCCGACCCGCGACTCCTCGCCGAGATGCGACGGCTTCAGCAGCGCGTCCAGGACCTCGAATCCGAGCTGGTACGGATTCAGTCCGAGAACGACTCGCTCGCCGCTGCCGCCGCTCAGCACCAGGGAGAGTCGCTGCTGAACAGCATCGACCTCGACGTACCCCAGGCGGAGCCTGCGCTCACCTGACAACCCAGCCCCGAGGGGCCAGGTGGGAAACACTCCTTGCAAGGGGCGCTTCGGCGTCCCTTCTCTCTTTCACCCGCCGTTTCCCCCGTGTCCCACCCCTCCTCACCGGATGATCTGCCCTGCACCTTCGCGGGTGAAACGCACGTGCCCCGGTAGAGTCCCCGGGGTGCACCTCAAGGCCCTGACTCTCCGCGGATTCAAGTCGTTCGCATCGGCCACCACCCTGCGGTTCGAACCAGGGATCACCTGTGTCGTGGGACCCAACGGATCGGGCAAGTCCAACGTCGTGGACGCCCTGTCCTGGGTCATGGGCGAGCAGGGCGCCAAGTCGCTGCGCGGCGGCAAGATGGAGGACGTCATCTTCGCCGGCACGACCGGGCGCCCGCCGCTCGGCCGCGCCGAGGTCTCGCTGACCATCGACAACTCCGACGGCGCCCTGCCCATCGACTACGCCGAGGTCACCCTCACCCGGATCATGTTCCGGGGCGGCAGCAGCGAGTACCAGATCAACGGCGACACCTGCCGGCTGCTCGACTTCCAGGACCTGCTCTCCGACTCCGGCATCGGACGCGAGATGCACGTCATCGTCGGACAGGGCCAGCTCGACTCCGTGCTCCACGCCGACCCGATGGGCCGCCGCGCCTTCATCGAGGAGGCCGCGGGCGTCCTCAAGCACCGCAAGCGCAAGGAGAAGGCGCTGCGGAAACTGGACGCGATGCAGGCCAACCTCGCGCGCGTGCAGGACCTCACCGACGAACTGCGCCGCCAGCTCAAGCCCCTCGGCCGGCAGGCCGCCGTCGCCCGCCGGGCGGTCGTCATCCAGGCCGACCTGCGCGACGCGCGCCTCCGCCTCCTCGCCGACGACCTCGTCCACCTCCAGCGGGCCCTCACGGCCGAGGTCGCCGACGAGGCGGCCCTGCTCGCCCGCAAGGAGGCCACCGAGGCCGAACTGCGCGCCGCGCTCGCCCGGGAGGCGGACCTCGAAGCGGAGGCCCGCGCCCTCGTTCCCCGCCTGGAGCGCGCCCAGCAGAGCTGGTACGCCCTCTCCCAGCTCGCCGAGCGCGTCCGCGGCACCGTCTCGCTGGCCGACGCGCGCGTGAAGAGCGCCACCGCCGCCCCCGCCGAGGAGCGGCGCGGCCGCGACCCGGAGGACCTGGAACGCGAGGCGGCCCGCGTCCGCGAACAGGAGGCGGAGCTCGAAGCCGCCCTGGAGGCGGCCGAGCGCGCCCTGGAGGACAGCGTCGCCCACCGCGCCGAACTCGAACGGTCGCTGACGGAGGAGGAGCGGCGCCTCAAGGACCTGGCCCGGGCCATCGCCGACCGGCGAGAGGGCCTCGCCCGGCTCCACGGCCAGGTCAACGCCGCCCGCTCGCGCGCCGCCTCGGCCCAGGCCGAGATCGACCGCCTCGCCGCCGCCCGCGACGAGGCGGGGGAGCGGGCCGCCGCCGCCCAGGAGGAGTACGAGCAGCTCAAGGCGGAGGTCGACGGCCTCGACGCGGAGGACACCGAGCACGCCGAGCGGTACGAGGCGGCCCGCCGCGAGCTGGCCGAGGCGGAGGCCGCGCTGAGCGCCACCCGCGAAGCCGCGGGCGCCGCCGAGCGCCGCCGCGCCGCGACCAGGGCCCGGCACGACACCCTCGCCCTCGGCCTGCGCCGCAAGGACGGCACGGGAGCGCTCCTCGCCGCCGGCCTCACCGGAATCCTCGGACCGGCCGCCGAACTCCTCACCGTCACCCCGGGATACGAGGTCCCCGTCGCCGCCGCCCTCGGCGCGGCCGCCGACGCGGTCGCGGCCACCGGACCCTCGGCCGCCGCCGACGCGCTCCGCCTGCTGCGCAAGCAGGACGCGGGCCGCGCCTCACTCCTCCTGACCGGCGCCTCCGAGCCGTCCGGCACCTTCGAGCCGTCCGGCACCCCCGAGCTGACCGACATCTACGAGCTGCCCGGTTCCTCCGAGCTGCCCGACGTCCCCGAGTCGACCGACGTCCCCAAGCCGTCCGGCGTCCCCGAACCGGCTCCCGCCCCGGACGCCGACGGCCATCGGCGCGCCGCGGACCTGGTCCGGTGCCCCGCCGAACTCCTGGGCGCGGTCCGCAGGTTGCTGGCCGGAGTCGTGGTCGTCGAGGACCTCGACGAGGCCGCGGAACTGGTCAGGGCCAGGCCCGCGCTGACCGCCGTCACCGCCGAAGGGGACCTGCTGGGCGCCCACTTCGCCCAGGGCGGCTCCGCCGGGGCGCCCAGCCTGCTCGAAGTCCAGGCCTCGGTGGCCGAGGCCGCCGCGGAACTCGACGAACTCACCGTGCGCTGCGAGGAGCTGGCCGCCGGGCAGCGTGAGGCCGACGAGCGGCGCCGTACCGCGGGGGCGCTCGTCGAGGAGCTCGACACCCGCCGCCGCGCCGCCGAGCGCGAGAAGTCCGCCGTCGCCCAGCAGCTCGGCCGGCTCGCCGGCCAGGCCAGGGGAGCGGCGGGGGAGGCCGAGCGGACCGCGGCAGCCGCCGCCCGCGCCCAGGAGGCCCTGGAGAAGGCCACCGTCGACGCCGAGGAGCTGGCCGAACGCCTGCTCGTCGCCCAGGAGGCCACCGTCTACGGGGACGGCGAGGACGAGCCCGACACCTCCGTCCGCGACCGCCTCGCCATCGACGGCTCCAACGCGCGCCAGACCGAGATGGAGGCGCGGCTCCAGGTCCGTACCCACGAGGAGCGGGTCAAGGGGCTCGCCGGACGGGCCGACTCGCTCGACCGGGCCGCCCGCGCCGAGCGGGAGGCACGTGTGCGCGCCGAGCAGCGCCGGGCCAGGCTGCGCCACGAGGAGCGGGTCGCGGGCGCGGTCGCCGCGGGTGCCCGCACGCTCCTCGCCCATGTGGAGGTCTCGCTGGTCCGCGCCGAGCGGGAGCGGGTGGCCGCCCAGGCCGCCAGGGCCGATCGCGAGGAGGGGCTGACGGCCGCCCGGACCCGTGCCCGGGACCTCAAGGGCGAGCTCGACAAGCTGACCGACTCCGTCCACCGGGGCGAGGTGCTCGGCGCCGAGAAGCGGCTGCGGATCGAGCAGCTGGAGGCGAAGGCCCTGGAGGAGTTCGGCGTCGAGTCGGCCGATCTGGTCGCCGAGTACGGTCCCGACCAGCCCGTTCCCGCGCCGCCGACGGAGGGCGGAGCCGACCGGGACGGAACCGGCCGGGACGTCACCGACGCGGCCGGAACCGCGTCAGGCGCCCCAGCCCCGGCCCCCGCCTCCGCCCTCACCCCCGCCCCCGTTCCCGCCTCGCGCCCCTTCGTCCGTTCGGAGCAGGAGAAGCGGCTCAAGGCCGCCGAACGGGCGTACCACCAGCTCGGCAAGGTGAATCCGCTGGCGCTGGAGGAGTTCGCGGCCCTGGAGGAGCGGCACCGGTTCCTCTCGGAGCAGTTGGAGGACCTGAAGAAGACCCGGACCGACCTGCTTCAGGTCGTGAAGGAGGTCGACGTGCGCGTCGAGCAGGTCTTCACGGAGGCGTACCGGGACACGGCCAGGGAGTTCGAGGGCGTTTTCTCGCGGCTCTTCCCGGGCGGCGAGGGCCGGCTGATCCTCACGGACCCGGACAACATGCTCACCACCGGGGTGGACGTGGAGGCCCGGCCGCCGGGCAAGAAGGTCAAGCGCCTGTCGCTGCTGTCGGGCGGCGAGCGGTCGCTCACGGCCGTGGCGCTGCTCGTCTCCATCTTCAAGGCGAGGCCCAGCCCCTTCTACGTGATGGACGAGGTCGAGGCGGCGCTCGACGACACCAACCTCCAGCGGCTGATCCGGATCATGCAGGAGCTCCAGGAGTCCTCGCAGCTGATCGTGATCACCCACCAGAAGCGGACGATGGAGGTCGCGGACGCGCTGTACGGGGTGTCCATGCAGGGCGACGGCGTCTCGAAGGTGATCAGTCAGCGGCTCCGCTGAACCTCGGTCGTTCAAGTCTTGAACATATGGACCTTGATCTCTCGTATAAAGTCACATGACATTGGCTATTGACTTCGAAACTTGAAGGCATAGTCTCTGCAACGTTGCTTTTACCTTCACGTGGTGGGCGGCGTGAAGTTGTGCGCCACTGGAAGGGCTTCCCCCCACCGAGGAGTCCATGTGACCAACACCGAGCAGGCGCCCATGCCGCCGCCTTCCGAAGGCCGAGCCGCCCACCCGGACCACCTCGGCCACGTCATCTTCATCACGGCCTCCGCCGCGATGGGTGGATTCCTCTTCGGATACGACAGCTCCGTCATCAACGGCGCCGTCGAGGCGATCCGCGACCGGTACGACATCGGCTCCGGCACCCTCGCCCAGGTCATCGCCATCGCCCTGATCGGCTGCGCCATCGGCGCCGCGACCGCCGGCCGGATCGCCGACCGGATCGGCCGCATCCGCTGCATGCAGATCTCCGCGGCGCTCTTCGCGGTCAGCGCCGTCGGCTCCGCGCTCCCCTTCGCCCTGTGGGACCTGGCCTTCTGGCGGATCATCGGCGGCTTCGCCATCGGCATGGCCTCCGTCATCGGCCCCGCCTACATCGCCGAGGTCGCCCCCGCCGCCTACCGCGGCCGCCTCGGCTCCTTCCAGCAGGCCGCGATCGTCATCGGCATCGCGATCTCCCAGCTCGTCAACTACGGCATCCTCCAGCTCGCCGACGGCGACCAGCGCGGCGAGATCGGCGGCCTGGAGGCCTGGCAGTGGATGCTCGGCGTGATGGTCGTCCCCGCGCTCCTCTACGGCATGCTGTCCTTCGCGATCCCGGAGTCCCCCCGCTTCCTCATCTCCGTCGGGAAGACCGACCGGGCCAAGGAGGTCCTGGCCGAGGTCGAGGGCCACGGCGTCGACCTCGACCACCGCGTCGCCGAGATCGACCGGGCCATGCGCAGCGAGCACAAGTCCACCTTCAAGGACCTGCTCGTCGCGGGGAGCACGTACAGGCTGCTGCCCATCGTCTGGGTCGGCATCGGCCTCTCGGTCTTCCAGCAGCTGGTCGGCATCAACGTCGCGTTCTACTACTCCGCGACCCTCTGGCAGTCCGTCGGCATCGACCCGTCGAGCTCGTTCTTCTACTCGTTCACCACGTCGATCATCAACATCATCGGCACCGTGATCGCGATGGTCCTGGTCGACCGGGTCGGCCGCAAGCCGCTCGCCCTCGTCGGCTCCGTCGGCATGGCCGTCGCCCTCGCCGTCGAGGCGTGGGCCTTCTCCGCCGACCTCGTCGACGGCAAGCTGCCCGAGACGCAGGGCGTCGTGGCGCTCGTCGCCGCCCACGTCTTCGTGCTCTTCTTCGCCCTCTCGTGGGGCGTGGTCGTCTGGGTCTTCCTCGGCGAGATGTTCCCCAACCGGATCCGCGCCGCCGCCCTGGGTGTCGCCGCCTCCGCCCAGTGGATCGCCAACTGGGCCATCACCGCGAGCTTCCCGTCCCTCGCGGACTGGAACCTCTCCGGCACCTACGTCATCTACACGGTCTTCGCCGTGCTCTCGATCCCCTTCGTGCTCAGGTACGTCAAGGAGACCAAGGGCAAGGCGTTGGAGGAGATGGGCTAAACCCCGCTGCCCCGCTCCTCACCCACGGAACTGCCCCGGCCCGAGGTCCTGCGCCTCGCGCCGGGGCAGTACACCGTTCAGGCCGCGAGCCGCGGCACCACCTCGTCGCAGAACAGCCGCAGGCTCCGCCACCCCTCCTCCACCGGCATTCCGCCGCACAGCGGGTGCAGCACCACGCTCTCCAGGCCGAGCGCCAGGCACTCCTCCGGCGTCACGACCCGGTACACCCCCTCCGCCCGCAGCTCCGGCACCGTCGTCGCGGTCGACCGCACCGCCGAGGTGATGTCCTTCGACTGCCAGGAGGCGTACGTCCGGGCCTCGTGCAGGAAGTGCTCCCCGTACTCCGCCCACGTCCGGTCCGGATCCTCCGACAGGTGCAGCAGCGGGGTCTCCTCGGCCGGCATCATCGTCCAGCCCTCGGTGCCGTACTCCGCGCACCGCTCCCGGTAGTACGCGTCGAGCTCCGGCAGGTGCGCGCTCGGGAAGAACGGCAGCCCCAGCCGGGCCGCCCGCCGCGCCGCCGCCCGCGACGAACCCCCGACGAGCAGCATCGGATGCGGCTGGGTGAGGGGGCGCGGGGTGACCCGTACCGTACGGCCCCGGTACGTGAACGGCTCGCCGGTCCAGGCCGCGAGCAGGGTCTCCAGGAGCTCGTCCTGGAGCCGGCCGCGCCTGCCCCAGTCGACGCCCCGCTCCTCGTACTCCTCCGGCCGGTAGCCGATCCCCGCCACCGTGACCAGCCGGCCCCCGCTCAGCAGGTCGAGGACCGCGATGTCCTCGGCGAGCCGCAGCGGGTCGTGCAGCGGCCCGATGATCGCCGACACGGTGACCGCGATCCGCCGCGTCGCGCCGAAGACCGCGCCCGCGAAGGCGAAGGGCGAGGGCAGCCAGTTGTTCGCGACGCCGTGGTGCTCCTCGGTCTGGACGGTGTCGACGCCGTGCGCGTCGGCGTGGGCGGCCATCTCGACGGCGGCCCGGTAGCGGGCGGCGAGGGAGACGGGGGTCGCGTGCGGATCGACGAGGTTGAACCGTACGACTGTGAAGGGCATGGGGAGTCCCCCTCCGCGTGGGATACCGGCGAAGGGGGACGTTAGCTGACGCGGTGTCAGATGAGAACGGTCGCGCGGACCCCGAGGAGGACCGGGGGAGCGATGGCCGCCGCCATCGGGAGTACTCCGCACAGGTGCGGGAAACCCACGCAGCGTAGTGCTCCGTCTCCGGTCGCTTCTTGGCCGATACTGGTCAGGTTATGGAACTCATCCTTGCTGTAGTCATCGCTCTGGTCGTCGCGGTCGCCGTGACGAGCGGGCTCGTGATCAGCGGTCGCAAGAAGAAGCAGCTGCCGCCGGCCGAGCCGCCGTCCACCACGCCGACCATCACCGCTCCGCCCGCCGAACCGCACGTCGGCGAGGAGGCGGAGACGCCGCGGGAGGAACCACGCCGCACGGTCGAGGAGGTCCAGCTCCCCACCGGAGCGACCCCCGAGGCCCCGGTCGCCGAGGAGCCCGAGGCCCCCGCCGCCCCCGAGATCGAGGTCCCGGAGCCCACCGCCGGCCGACTCGTCCGGCTCAGGGCCCGGCTCGCCCGCTCCCAGAACTCGCTCGGCAAGGGGCTGCTCACGCTGCTGTCCCGCGAGCACCTCGACGAGGACACCTGGGAGGAGATCGAGGAGACCCTCCTCACCGCCGACGTCGGCGTCGCCCCCACCCAGGAGCTCGTCGAGCGGCTGCGCGAGCGGGTCAAGGTGCTCGGCACCCGCACCCCGGACGAGCTGCGCGGCCTGCTCCGTGAGGAGCTCGTCGCGCTCCTCGGCCCCGACCTCGACCGCACGGTCAGGACGGAGAGCCCCGCTGACGTCCCGGGCATCGTCATGGTCGTCGGCGTCAACGGCACCGGCAAGACCACCACCACCGGCAAGCTGGCCCGCGTCCTCGTCGCCGACGGCAAGTCCGTCGTCCTCGGCGCCGCCGACACCTTCCGCGCCGCCGCCGCCGACCAGCTCCAGACCTGGGGCGAGCGCGTCGGCGCCCGGACCGTGCGCGGCCCCGAGGGCGGCGACCCCGCGTCGATCGCCTTCGACGCCGTCAAGGAGGGCATCGCCGAGGGCGCCGACGTCGTCCTCATCGACACCGCCGGCCGGCTGCACACCAAGACCGGCCTCATGGACGAGCTCGGCAAGGTCAAGCGGGTCGTCGAGAAGCACGGCCCGCTCGACGAGATCCTCCTCGTCCTCGACGCCACCACCGGCCAGAACGGCCTGATCCAGGCCCGCGTCTTCGCCGAGGTCGTCGACATCACCGGCATCGTGCTGACCAAGCTCGACGGCACCGCCAAGGGCGGCATCGTCGTCGCCGTCCAGCGCGAGCTGGGCGTCCCGGTCAAGCTGGTCGGCCTGGGCGAGGGCCCGGACGACCTGGCCCCCTTCGAGCCGGGTGCCTTCGTCGACGCCCTGATCGGCGACTGACACCCCGCACGGCACACGGAAGGGCCCTCGCCACCGCGTGGAGAGGGCCCTTCCGCGTACCCGGGGCAGGAGTCAGAACCGCGTCCGGTGGCAGATGTACGCCAAGGTGCCGAGCAGCAGCCGCGCCTGCGGCGGCGCGCCCGCCGTGTCCAGCGTCGGCGGCCGCAGCCAGCGCACCGGCCCGAGCCCGCCCAGGTCCGACGGGGGAGCGGTGATGTGACTGCCGGGGCCCAGGCAGTGCAGGTCCAGATCGGCGTCGTCCCAGCCCATCCGGTACAGCAGCTGGGGCAGCTCGGCCGCCGCGCCGGGCGCCACGAAGAACCGCGCCCGGCCGGTCGGGGTCGCGCACACCGGGCCCAGCGGCAGACCCATGCGCTCCAGGCGCACCAGCGCCCGCCGGCCCGCGGCCTCCGCGACCTCGATCACGTCGAAGGCCTTGCCCACGGGCAGCAGCAGCGCCGCGCCCGGGTAATCGGACCACGCCTTGGCGGCGTCGTCGAGGCCCGCGCCGGCCGGGACCGGCTCCGCGAAGGAGAGGGGGTGCACGCCCGGCGCCGCGCACGCCCGGTCCCCGCAGGAGCACTGGCCGGAGACCGCCCGCGCCCCGGGGACGACGTCCCAGCCCCACAGTCCCGTGTACTCCGCCACCGCTGTGCACTCCGTGGTGCGTACGCGGCGGCGTGCGCCGGACCGCATCTCACGAATGCCGCCGATCGTGAAACCCATGCCCCCTCCAACGGGTCGAGCGCGCCGGTGGTTACGACCCGGAGGACCGTCGTCACCCTTCGTCACTCTCCGTCGCGCCGACCTGGCGCGCGGTCGTGCTCGGGGTGGTGCGGACCGCCGCGCGCGCCTCTCCGCGCATCCGTCCACCGACTCCGGTTCGTCGCCTGTCAAGTGAATCGCGTTCCACGCGCGGCGAGTTCATTCGAAGGGGTGGCGAATGGTGGCGTTTCTTGAATCGCCCTCGTAGAGGGGTGATCGTAGGATTACTTTCGGTACTCGAACCCCGGGGTCTTCGGCACGCGCGGGTATGCCGGAGGCAACCCGGTTTCCAGTTCGAAGGAGTGCGAACGCCGGACGGGTGCCGCGAGACACGGCATTCTGGTAAGGGTTCGTCAGGACAGGCAATCAGGTGGATGGGGGCGTTCCAGTGGGCGGCAACGGCGCAGACGGTACGACTGCCGGCAAGCGCCCGAACGAGCAGCTGGGCTCGTGGTTCGTGCGCAGCGGCTGGTCGAAGGGCGAACTCGCGCGGCAGGTGAACCGCAGGGCGCGCCAGATGGGCGCGCACCACATCTCCACGGACACCTCGCGGGTGCGCCGCTGGCTCGACGGCGAGCAGCCGCGCGAACCCATCCCGCGGATCCTCTCCGAGCTGTTCTCCGAGCGCTTCGGCTCCGTCGTCGCCATCGAGGACCTCGGCCTGCGCACCGCCCACCAGTCGCCGTCCGTCTCCGGCGTCGACCTGCCCTGGGCCGGCCCGCAGACCGTCGCCCTGCTCAGCGAGTTCTCCCGCAGCGACCTCATGCTCGCCCGCCGCGGCTTCCTCGGCTCGTCCCTGTCACTCGCCGCGGGACCCTCCCTCATCGAACCGATGCAGCGCTGGCTCGTGCCCACCCCGGCCGGCGACTTCGAGCGGCCCGACCCCCTCGCCGACGCCCGCCGCCCCAACCGGCTCTCCGAGGTCGAGCTCGACCTCCTGGAGTCCACCACCGCCATGTTCCGCAAGTGGGACGCCCAGTGCGGCGGCGGACTGCGCCGCAAGGCCGTCGTCGGACAGCTCCACGAGGTCACCGACCTCCTCCAGGAGCCGCAGCCCGTCGCCACCGCCAAGCGCCTCTTCACCTGCGCCGCCGAACTCGCCGAACTCGCCGGCTGGATGAGCTACGACGTGGGCCTCCAGCCCACCGCCCAGAAGTACTTCGTGCTCGCCCTGCACGCCGCCAAGGAAGCCGGCGACAAGCCCCTCGGCTCGTACATCCTCTCGTCCATGAGCCGCCAGATGATCCACCTCGGACGGCCCGACGACGCCCTCGAACTCATCCATCTGGCCCAGTACGGCAGTCGTGAGTGCGCCACCCCCCGGACCCAGGCCATGCTGTATGCGATGGAGGCCCGCGCCTACGCCAACATGGGCCAGCCCTCCAAGTGCAAGCGGGCCGTCCGGATGGCCGAGGACACCTTCGCCGACGTCGGCCTCGACGGCGAGCCCGAGCCCGACTGGATCGGCTTCTTCTCCGAGGCCGAACTCAACGGCGAGAACTCCCACTCCTACCGCGACCTCGCCTACGTCGCCGGACGCTCCCCGACCTACGCCTCGCTCGCCGAACCCGTCATGGAGCGGGCCGTGGAGCTCTTCGAGAAGGACCCCGACCACCAGCGGTCGTACGCGCTCAACCTCATCGGCATGGCCACCGTCCACCTCCTCAAGCGCGAGCCCGAGCAGTCCGTCGTCCTCGCCGAGAAGGCCCTCGGGGTCGCCCGCAGCATCCGCTCCGAGCGGGTCAACACCCGGCTCCGCAAGACCGTCGACCACGCCGCCCGCAACTACAGCGACGTCGCCGAGGTCGTCCAGCTCACCGACCGGCTCACCCTGCTCCTGCCCGAGGCCGCCGAAGCGGTCTGAATCCCGGCCCCGCGGGCCCGCACAGTCCCCGGCCGCGCCAGACGTCCCGTACTGCCCGACTCGGCTCCCCCGCCGCAAGGTCACACGGACGCCGGGCGCGGCCGGTCCCATGTGTGCGGAGGATACGGGCGTTACCTCGTCGTGACACGGCCGTTCACGGCCGCGTAACACGCCCCACCCCTTCGTCACTGCGCCGAAACATCGAGCGGCATCGACGGAAACCGCGCTGCGCGAATCTCTGGCCCATAACCGGCCACGCCCCTCACGGCCGCCGTTCTCTCCGGCCCCGCCCCGCACAGGCCGTACCGACGACGAGGAGACGCCGATGGCACCAGCCATCACGACCCTGGCAGCAGACGCCCCCGAGCTGTCCGCCGCCAACACCGGGTTCATGCTCATCTGCTCCGCCCTGGTCATGCTGATGACCCCGGCTCTCGCCTTCTTCTACGGAGGCATGGTCCGCGTCAAGTCCACCCTCAACATGCTGATGATGAGCTTCATCAGCCTCGGGATCGTCACGATCCTGTGGGTGCTCTACGGCTTCAGCATCGCCTTCGGCACCGACTCCGGATCGCTCATCGGCTGGTCCTCCGAGTACGTCGGCCTCAGCGGCATCGGCATCACCGAGCTCTGGGACGGCTACACCATCCCGGTGTACGTCTTCGCCGTCTTCCAGCTGATGTTCGCGATCATCACGCCCGCGCTCATCAGCGGCGCCCTCGCCGACCGCGTCAAGTTCACGGCCTGGGCCCTCTTCATCACCCTCTGGGTCACGATCGTCTACTTCCCCGTCGCCCACTGGGTCTGGGGCTCCGGCGGCTGGCTCTTCGAGATGGGCGTCATCGACTTCGCCGGCGGCACGGCCGTCCACATCAACGCCGGTGCCGCCGCCCTCGGCGTCATCCTCGTCATCGGCAAGCGCGTCGGCTTCAAGAAGGACCCGATGCGCCCGCACAGCCTCCCGCTGGTCATGCTCGGCGCCGGCCTCCTCTGGTTCGGCTGGTTCGGCTTCAACGCCGGCTCCTGGCTCGGCAACGACGACGGCGTCGGCGCCGTGATGTTCGTCAACACCCAGGTCGCCACCGCCGCCGCCATGCTCGCCTGGCTGTTCTACGAGAAGATCCGCCATGGCGCCTTCACCACCCTCGGCGCCGCCTCCGGCGCGGTCGCCGGACTCGTCGCCATCACCCCGGCCGGCGGCGCGGTGAGCCCGCTCGGCGCCATCGCCGTCGGCGCCATCGCCGGTCTGCTCTGCGCCATGGCCGTCGGCCTCAAGTACAAGTTCGGCTACGACGACTCCCTCGACGTCGTCGGCGTCCACCTCGTCGGCGGAGTCATCGGCTCCCTCCTCGTCGGCTTCTTCGCCACCGGCGGCGTCCAGTCCGACGCCAAGGGCCTCTTCTACGGCGGCGGCCTCGACCAGCTCGGCAAGCAGGCCATCGGCGTCTTCGCGGTCCTCGCCTACTCTCTGATCGTCTCCGCGGTCCTCGCCCTGGCCATCGACAAGACGATGGGGATGCGGGTCAGCGAGGACGACGAGGTCTCCGGCATCGACCAGGTCGAGCACGCCGAGACCGCGTACGACTTCAGCGGAGCCGGCGGCGGCGCGTCCTCGCGCTCCACCGCCGCAGCCCCCGCCCCGGCCGTCACGCAGAACAAGAAGGTGGACGCATGAAGCTCATCACCGCGGTCGTGAAGCCGCACCGGCTCGACGAGATCAAGGAGGCCCTCCAGGCTTTCGGCGTCCACGGCCTCACCGTCACCGAGGCCAGCGGCTACGGCCGCCAGCGCGGCCACACCGAGGTCTACCGGGGGGCCGAGTACACCGTCGACCTCGTCCCCAAGATCCGCATCGAGGTCCTCGTCGAGGACGATGACGCCGAACAGCTCATCGACGTCGTCGTCAAGGCCGCCCGAACCGGCAAGATCGGTGACGGCAAGGTGTGGAGCGTGCCGGTCGAGACCGCCGTACGGGTCCGCACCGGCGAGCGCGGTCCGGACGCACTGTAAGCACACGTGAGGAGCCGCCGGGTGACGAGCCTCGAAGCGAGTGAAGAGACCGAAGATTCGGGACCCGGCGGTTACGCGGCGGCCCGGCTGCTCCTTCTCCACGAGAAGGAGCGGTCCGGGCCGCCGCGCCGTTCCGCCCTGGCCCGGCTCACCGACGACTGGCTGGTCGGCCTCTTCGCCGCAGCCGCACCACCCCGCGGGGTCGCCCTCGTCGCCGTCGGCGGCTACGGCCGCGCCGAACTCTCCCCGCGCAGCGACCTCGACCTCCTCCTGCTCCACGACGGCAGCGCCGACAAGGCCGCCGTCGCCGCCCTCGCCGACCGCATCTGGTATCCCGTCTGGGACCTCGGCCTCGCCCTCGACCACTCCGTCCGCACCCCCGCCGAGGCCCGCGCCACCGCCGGCGAGGACCTCAAGGTCCAGCTCGGCCTCCTCGACGCCCGGCCCGTCGCCGGAGACGCCGGCCTCGTCGCCGCCCTGCGCACCACCGTCCTCGCCGACTGGCGCAACCAGGCACCCAGGCGCCTCCCCGAACTCGACGAACTCTGCCGCGAGCGGGCCGAACGCATGGGGGAACTGCAGTTCCTCCTCGAACCCGACCTCAAGGAGGCCAGAGGAGGCCTCCGCGACGCCCAGGCCCTCCGTGCCGTCGCCGCCTCCTGGCTCGCCGACGCCCCCCGCGAAGGCCTCGACGACGCCCGCCGCCGCCTCCTCGACGCCCGCGACGCCCTCCACCTCGCCACCGGACGGGCCACCGACCGGCTCGCCCTCCAGGAACAGGACGCCGTCGCCGCCGAACTCGGCCTCCTCGACGCCGACACCCTGCTCCGCGAGGTGTACGAGGCCGCCCGGACCATCTCGTACGCCGCCGACGTCACCTGGCGCGAGGTCAACCGCGTCCTCAAGGCCCGCTCCGCCCGGCCCCGGCTGCGCTCCCTCCTGAGCCGCGGCGGCACGAAACCCCCCGTCGAGCGCACTCCGCTCGCCGAAGGCGTCGTCGAGATGGACGGCGAAGCCGTGCTCGCCCTCAGCGCCCGACCCGAACGCGACCCCGTACTGCCCCTGCGGGCCGCCGCCGCGGCCGCCCAGTCCGCCCTGCCGATCTCCCTGCACGCCGTACGCCGCCTCGCCGCGGCCGCCAAACCCCTCCCGGTGCCCTGGCCCGCCGAGGCCCGTGAGGAACTCGTCACCCTCCTCGGCGCCGGCGAGGCCACCGTGCCCGTCTGGGAGGCCCTGGAGGCCGAAGGCCTCGTCACCCTGCTGCTCCCCGACTGGGAACGCGTCCGCTGCCGGCCCCAGCGCAACCCCGTCCACACCTGGACCGTCGACCGCCACCTCGTCGAGACCGCCGTCCGCGCCTCCTCCCTCACCCGCCGCGTCGGCCGCCCCGACCTCCTCCTCGTCGCCGCCCTCCTCCACGACATCGGCAAGGGCTGGCCCGGCGACCACTCCGTCGCCGGCGAGACCATCGCCCGCGACGTCGCCACCCGCATCGGCTTCGACCGCACCGACGTCGGCGTCATCGCCACCGTCGTCCGCCACCACCTCCTCCTCGTCGAGACCGCCACCCGCCGCGACCTCGACGACCCCGCCACCGTCCAGTCCGTCGCCCAGGCCGTCGGCACCGTCGGCACCCTCGAACTCCTGCACGCCCTCACCGAGGCCGACGCCCTCGCCACCGGCCCCGCCGCCTGGTCCTCCTGGCGCGCCTCGCTCGTCGCCGACCTCGTCAAACGCGTCGCGGGCGTCCTCGCCGGCGACACCCCGCCCGACCCCGAGGCCGCCGCGCCCAGCGCCGAACAGGAACGCCTCGCCGTCGAGGCGCTCCGCACCGGCGAACCCGTCCTCGCCCTGCGCACCGAACCCGTCGTGGCCGAGCCCGAGGAACCCGAGCCCGTCGGCGTCGAACTCCTCATCGCCCTCCCCGACCAGCCCGGCGTCCTCCCCGCCGTCGCCGGCGTCCTCGCCCTCCACCGGCTCACCGTCCGCGCCGCCGACCTCAGGGCCGTGGAACTGCCCACCGCGCTCGGCTCCGGCTCCGTCCTCGTCCTCGACTGGCGCGTCGCCGCCGAGTACGGTTCGCTGCCCGAAGCGGCCAGGCTCCGCGCCGACCTCGTCCGCGCCCTGGACGGCACCCTCGACGTCCCCGCCCGCCTCGCCGAACGCGACGCCGCCTACCCGCGCCGGCGCGGCCTCACCGCCCCGCCGCCCCGCGTCACCGTCGCCGCCGCCGACTCCCGCCTCGCCACCGTCATCGAGGTCCGCGCCCAGGACGCCCCCGGCCTCCTCCACCGCATCGGCCGCGCCCTGGAGGGCGCGACCGTACGCGTCAGGAGCGCCCACGTCTCCACGCTGGGCGCCAACGCCGTCGACACCCTCTACGTCACCCGCCCCGACGGCTCCCTCCTCCCCGACGAGGAGGCCATCGACCTGGCCCGGACCCTGGAGGAGGCGCTGCGGTGAGGGCGTGACCCGATCGGCACGCCGGCCGCTGCGCACGGAGTGCTCCCCGCGCGAGCGGGGACGGACCCCTCCGCGGCAAGGGCCGCCCGTCCGGGGCGGCGTGCTCCCGCAGCAGCGGGGTTCCCGCCCTTGCCGGTCCATTTCGACCGGCAAGGGCGGTCGTGTCCTGGGGCCGGATACCCTGGGTGGCGACCATCCCGCCCCGACCCGAGGATCGCGACCACCGTGTTCGATACGCTTTCCGACCGCCTCAGCGCGACTTTCAAGTCCCTCCGGGGCAAAGGCCGCCTCTCCGAGCAGGACATCGACAGCGCGGCCCGGGAAATCCGTATCGCCCTCCTCGAGGCCGATGTCGCCCTGCCGGTCGTCCGTGCGTTCATCAAGAACGTCAAGGAGCGGGCGCTCGGCGCCGAGGTCTCCAAGGCGCTGAACCCCAGCCAGCAGGTCATCAAGATCGTCAACGACGAGCTGGTCTCGATCCTCGGCGGCGAGACCCGCCGACTGAGGTTCGCGAAGACCGCGCCGACCGTGATCATGCTGGCCGGTCTGCAGGGTGCCGGTAAGACCACCCTCGCCGGAAAGCTCGGCCTGTGGCTGAAGGAACAGGGGCACTCGCCGCTGCTCGTGGCGTGCGACCTCCAGCGCCCGAACGCCGTCAACCAGCTCTCGGTGGTCGCCGACCGCGCCGACGTCGCCTTCTACGGCCCGCAGCCGGGCAACGGCATCGGTGACCCGGTCCAGGTCGCCAAGGACTCGATCGAGTTCGCGCGGACCAAGATGTACGACGTCGTGATCGTCGACACCGCCGGCCGCCTCGGCATCGACCAGGAGCTGATGCAGCAGGCCGCGGACATCCGCGACGCCGTCAGCCCCGACGAGATCCTCTTCGTCGTCGACGCCATGATCGGTCAGGACGCGGTCAACACCGCGGAGGCGTTCCGCGACGGCGTCGGCTTCGACGGCGTCGTGCTGTCGAAGCTCGACGGCGACGCCCGCGGTGGCGCGGCGCTCTCCATTGCGCACGTCACCGGCAAGCAGATCATGTTCGCCTCCAACGGCGAGAAGCTGGACGACTTCGACGCGTTCCACCCGGACCGCATGGCGTCCCGCATCCTCGGCATGGGCGACATGCTCTCCCTCATCGAGAAGGCCCAGCAGACCTTCGACGAGGAAGAGGCCGCCAAGATGGCCTCGAAGCTCGCGTCGAAGAAGGGCCAGGAGTTCACGCTCGACGACTTCCTGGCGCAGATGGACCAGGTCCGTCGCATGGGCTCCATCTCGAAGCTCCTCGGCATGCTCCCGGGCATGGGCCAGATGAAGGAGCAGATCGCCAACATCGACGAGCGGGACGTCGACCGCATGGCCGCCATCATCAAGTCGATGACCCCGGCCGAGCGCCAGGACCCGACGATCATCAACGGCTCCCGCCGGGCCCGTATCGCCAAGGGTTCGGGTGCCGAGGTCAGCGCGGTCAAGGGCCTGGTCGAGCGGTTCTTCGAGGCCCGCAAGATGATGTCCCGCATGGCGCAGGGCGGCGGCATGCCGGGGATGCCGGGCATCCCGGGCATGGGCGGCGGCCCCGGCCGGCAGAAGAAGCAGGTCAAGCAGGCCAAGGGCAAGCGCAAGAGCGGCAACCCGATGAAGCGGAAGGCCGAGGAGCAGGCCGCGGCCGAGCGCCGTGAGCAGGCGCAGGCGGGCGGCGCGTTCGGCCTCCCGGCGGCGGGGCAGGCCCCCAAGGACTTCGAGCTCCCGGACGAGTTCAAGAAGTTCATGAGCTGACGGCTCGTACGGGAGGGGCCCGGGGCGGTGCGAAACCGCCCCGGGCCCCTTCTCACCCCTGCGGACCGTCCGCGATGCCGGGTTCGTCCCGCTCTTCGATACTGGGGCAACTGCCGCCCCGAGGAGAGCCACGTGGCCAACCCCGTACCCCCGCGCGACCGGACCGATCAGCCCTGGCGCTCGGAGGGGGCCCCGCCACCCCCGCCGCCGAAGAAGCGCCTGCCGGGGAGCTGGGGCAGCCTCATCCTGACCGCGCTCGTCGTGTACCTGCTGGCCAACATCGTCCTGTCGTTCTTCAACGACGGCGACGGGCCGACGATCTCGTACACCGAGTTCGACAAGCAGGTCGCGGCCGGGAACGTCACGAAGATCTACTCCAAGGGCGACGCGATCCAGGGGCAGCTGAAGAACAAGCAGCCGGTCCCCGACGGGGACGGCGACTACACCAAGTTCACCACCCAGCGGCCGGCGTTCGCCGACGACGACCTGTGGGCGCAGCTCACCAAGCAGAACGTGGTGGTCACCGCCGAGCCGGTCGTCAAGGAGCGCAGCTTCCTCGCCAACCTGCTCATCTCGCTCGCCCCGATGCTGCTGATCATCGTGCTGTGGGTGTTCATCGCCCGGCGGATGAGCGCGGGCATGGGCGGCGGGGCCGGTGGCATGCTCGGCCGCAAGACCCCGCCCAAGCCGGTGGAGCTGGAGGGCGGCAAGCGGACGACGTTCGCCGACGTCGCCGGCATCGACGAGGTCGAGGGCGAGCTCAACGACGTCGTGGACTTCCTGAAGAACCCGCAGGCCTACCGCGAGATGGGTGCCAAGATGCCCCGCGGCGTGCTCCTCGCGGGCCCTCCCGGCACCGGCAAGACCCTGCTGGCCCGGGCCGTCGCGGGCGAGGCCGGGGTGCCGTTCTTCTCGGCCTCCGCCTCCGAGTTCATCGAGATGATCGTGGGCGTCGGCGCCTCCCGGGTCCGCGAGCTGTTCGCCGAGGCGCGCAAGGTCGCGCCCGCGATCATCTTCATCGACGAGATCGACACCATCGGCCGGGCGCGCGGCGGCGGCTCCGGGATGGGCGGGCACGACGAGCGCGAGCAGACCCTCAACCAGATCCTCACCGAGATGGACGGCTTCACGGGGTCCGAGGGCGTGATCGTGCTGGCCGCCACCAACCGCGCCGACGTGCTCGACCCCGCCCTCACCCGGCCGGGCCGCTTCGACCGGATCGTCCACGTCAACCCGCCCGACCGGGGCGGCCGCGAGGCCATCCTCAGGATCCACACCCGGGAGATCCCGCTCGCGCGGGACGTCGACCTGGAGCACGTGGCCCGGACGACCCCGGGCATGACGGGCGCCGAGCTCGCCAACCTCGCCAACGAGGCCGCCCTCCTCGCGGTCAAGCGCGAGCAGAAGGCGGTCACCCAGTCCGACCTCTCCGACGCCCTGGAGAAGGTGCAGCTGGGCGCGGAGCGGCCGCTGGTGATGCCGGCGGAGGAGCGGCGCAGGACCGCGTACCACGAGAGCGGGCACGCGCTGCTCGGGATGCTCCAGCCGGGCGCCGACCCGGTCCGGAAGATCACCATCGTGCCGCGCGGCCGGGCCCTCGGCGTCACTCTCTCGACCCCGGACTCGGACAAGTACGCGTACACCGAGGACTACCTGCGCGGCCGGATCATCGGCGCCCTCGGCGGCATGGCGGCCGAGCAGGTCGTGTTCGGCGTCATCACCACCGGCGCCGAGAGCGACCTCGAACAGGTCACCAACATCGCCCGGGGCATGGCGGGCCGCTGGGGCATGAGCGAGCGCGTCGGCCGCCTCACCGCCATCCCGGGCGACGCCCAGCAGGCGTACGGCCTGTCGGCGGCCCCGGCGACCCTCGACATGGTGGACGAGGAGATGCGCCGGATCGTCGACGAGTGCTACGAGAGCGCGGTGCGGCAGCTCCGCGAGCACCGTGACCGGTTGGACGCCCTGGCCGAGGCCCTCCTCGCGAACGAGACCCTGGAGGAGGACGCGGCCTACCGGGCGGCGGGGATCACGCGGCTGTCCAAGAAGTCCTGAGCCGCCGCGTCACCGCACCCGGGCGACGACGTAGCGGAAGACGGTCGGCATCCAGACCGTCCCGTCCGCGCGGACGTACGGCGCGAGCGCCTCCGCGATCTCCTTCTCGACCTGGGTGGGGTCGGTGGCGCGCACGGCCTCGTCGAACGCGCCCGTCGAGAGCAGCCCGCGCACCGCGCTGCCCTCGCTCGCGTACCCGAAGGGGCAGGCCACCCGGCCGGAGCCGTCCGGGAGCAGCCCCGCGGCGGCCACCAGGCCGTCCAGGTCGGCGCGGAACCCCGGCGGGCGGTCCGCGAGGCGGGCCGCGACCCGCAGGGCCGGCTCCGTGGCGCACCGCTCCGGGGGTCCCCAGCCGCCGAGGACGACCGCCGCACCCCGCTGCGCCGAACGGGTGAGGGCGGTCAGTTCGGGGAGGATCCCGTCGGTCGCGTGGAAGAACGTGAGGACGTCGTACGGGAGGTCCTCGGGCACGTCCTCCGCGACCACGACGTCCTCCGGCAGCCTCTCCCTGGCGAGCTCCGCGCGCGCGTGGTCCCGGTCCACTCCGGCCACCCGCGCGCCCCTGGCCGCCGCCATCAGCAGCGCCAGGCCGGAGCCGCAGCCGAGGCCGAGGACGCGGGTGCCGGCTCCCACGCCGAGGCGCTCGTACACCGCCTCGTAGAGCGGGACGAGCATGCGTTCCTGGATCTCGGCCCAGTCGCGCGCGGGGTGGTGCGGGACGAGCGTAGGTGTCATGGAAAGAGCCCCAATCCGTGCCTGGACGACAGCCCCCCGTAGTCAGGGAACTGCGCATCCCGGGCGGCGTCCAGTGCTCGCGCCGGACCTGTTCGTCCGGGGGAGGGGCGGTGCGCGGTCCCGCACCCGGACCCGGTAATGTCCCTGCAACACTCCGGCCGGACGCCGTCCGGGCTCGGACCCGGCGCTGAAGAGGCGCTTCCGGGGGGCGCACGTACCGCGGCTACGCGCCGGGGCGTATGCGCTACTACGCACCAGCTTGACGCCCCCTGCGCGGCTTCTCCGCAGATCGGCGCACTGGCCCTCGTCAGGACGCATCAACGGCAACTGACGGGTACGTGCAAAATATTTGGGATGCCCCGGAATGGAACCCGGGGGCACTTCGGCTCGTTGTACGCGACGTGAGCACGACACCACCTGTTCTCGCCGCAGAGCTGGCACAGGCGTGGGCCGACATTCAGCGGCACCACTCCGAGCTGCCGGATCTTGCCGCGCCCGAGTCCCTGATCGGAGAGTCCTCGTCCGCCTGTGGCGCCGAACTCTCCTTCGAACGACTGCTCCACGAGGCAGTCCACGGCATCGCCGCCGCCCGGGGGGTCCGCGACACCTCCCGCGCCGGCCGCTACCACAACCGCAGATTCCTCGCGATCGCCGAGGAGATGGGCCTCGACCACCCCGAGGAGCCGCACGCGAGCAGCGGCTTCTCCCTGGTCACGCTCACCCCGGAGGCCAGGCGCCGCTACCGGCCGACCATCGAGCGGCTCCAGCGGGCCCTCAAGGCCCACACGGTCGCCACCGCCGCCGACACCAAGCGCTCCTTCCGCGGACCGGCCGCCCGGCACGGCTCCTCGGGCGGCGGCGTGCGCGTCAAGGCCGTCTGCGACTGCGGACGGAACGTGCGCGTGGTGCCGTCCGTGCTGGCCCAGGCCCCGATCGTCTGCGGCGGCTGCGGCAAGCCCTTCCGGATCCCGGAGACGGTGGGCGCCGCCACCTGACCCGGCGGCGTGTGGCACAATGGCTAGCTGTACTCGACAGTCGCATAGGACCCCTCTCTCCTCCGGCTGACGCGTCCATCGGGCATCCGAGTACCGCAACCCCACGTGGCATCTCAAGTGCCCAACCACGTCAAGACCAGGAGACACCACTCCAGTGGCAGTCAAGATCAAGCTCAAGCGCCTCGGTAAGATCCGCCAGCCGCACTACCGCATCGTCGTCGCCGACTCGCGCACCCGCCGCGACGGTCGCGCGATCGAGGAGATCGGCCTCTACCACCCGACGTACAACCCGTCGCGTATCGAGGTCGACTCCGAGCGTGCGCAGTACTGGCTGTCCGTCGGCGCCCAGCCGACCGAGCCGGTCCTCGCCATCCTGAAGCTCACCGGCGACTGGCAGAAGCACAAGGGTCTGCCGGCCCCCGAGAAGGCGCTGCTCGTCCCCGCGACGAAGGAGGCCAAGCGCGCTTCGTTCGACGAGTTCGCGAAGGCCCTCGAGGGCGGCGACGACAAGGGTGAGGCCATCACCCCCAAGGCCAAGAAGGCCGACAAGAAGGCTGACGAGGCCGAGGCCGCGTCGACCGAGTCGACCGAGGCCTGAGCATGCTCGAGGAGGCTCTCGAGCACCTCGTGAAGGGCATCGTCGACAACCCCGACGATGTGCAGGTCGCCTCGCGCAACCTGCGTCGTGGCCGCGTGCTTGAGGTCCGGGTGCACCCCGACGACCTCGGCAAGGTGATCGGCCGCAACGGCCGCACCGCACGCGCGCTGCGTACCGTCGTGGGCGCCATCGGCGGCCGTGGAATCCGAGTCGACCTCGTCGACGTGGACCAGGTCCGCTGAGCAAGTCGGCCACATCGGTTGAATGATGTGCCGGCACGGGCCGGGGAGGGCTTACGAGCCCACCCCGGCCCGTTGTCGTTTTTCGTCGTACGAGCTGTGTGACAGGAGAGTGTGGAGCAGTGCAGCTGGTAGTCGCGCGGATCGGCCGCGCCCACGGCATCAAGGGCGAGGTCACCGTCGAGGTGCGGACGGACGAGCCCGAGCTGCGGCTCGGCCCCGGGGCCGTCCTGCTCACGGACCCGGCCTCCGCCGGGCCGCTGACCATCGAGTCCGGCAAGGTCCACAGCGGCAAGCTGCTGCTGCGCTTCGAGGGCGTCCGCGACCGCAACGCCGCCGAGGCCCTGCGCAACACCCTCCTCATCGCCGAGGTCGACCCCGCCGAGCTGCCGGAGGAGGAGGACGAGTACTACGACCACCAGCTCATGGACCTCGACGTCGTCCTCGCCGACGGCACCGAGGTCGGCCGGATCACCGAGATCTCCCACCTGCCGTCGCAGGACCTCTTCATCGTCGAGCGCCCCGACGGCACCGAGCTGATGATCCCCTTCGTCTCGGAGATCGTCGTCGAGATCGACCTGGAGGAGCAGCGGGCCGTCATCGACCCGCCGCCCGGCCTCATCGACGACCGCGCCGAGATCGCCTCCTCCCGCGACGACGCCGAGCAGGGTGACGACGCATGAGGCTCGACGTCGTCACGATCTTCCCCGAGTACCTCGAACCGCTGAACGTCTCCCTCGTCGGCAAGGCACGCGCGCGTGGACAGCTCGACGTCCACGTCCACGACCTGCGCGACTGGACCTACGACCGGCACAACACGGTCGACGACACCCCGTACGGCGGCGGCCCCGGCATGGTCATGAAGACCGAGCCCTGGGGCGACGCGCTCGACCAGGCGCTCGCCGACGGCTACGAGGGCGGCGCCCACGGCCCGGTCCTCGTCGTCCCGACCCCCAGCGGCCGGCCCTTCACCCAGGAGCTGGCCGTCGAGCTCTCCGAGCGGCCCTGGCTGATCTTCACCCCGGCCCGCTACGAGGGCATCGACCGCCGCGTCATGGACGAGTACGCGACCCGGATGCCCGTCTACGAGGTCTCCATCGGCGACTACGTGCTCGCCGGCGGGGAGGCCGCGGTCCTCGTCGTCACCGAGGCCGTCGCCCGCCTCCTGCCCGGTGTCCTCGGCAACGCCGAGTCCCACCGCGACGACTCCTTCGCGCCCGGGGCCATGGCCAACCTCCTGGAGGGCCCCGTCTACACCAAGCCCCCCGAGTGGCGCGGCCGCGGCATCCCCGACGTCCTCCTCAGCGGGCACCACGGCAAGATCGCCCGCTGGCGGCGGGACGAGGCCTTCCGCCGCACCGCCGCCCACCGGCCCGACCTCATCGAGCGCTGCGATCCGGCGGCCTTCGACAAGAAGGACCGCGAGATCCTCTCGATGATGGGGTGGGCGCCCGAGCCCGGCGGCCGATTTTGGCGCAGGGTCGAAGGCGTGGAAGAATAGGCCGCTGTCGTCCGTCCGGCGCGCGCCCCTGCCACAGGGGGAACGACGCCGTCAGAGACGTACGGCCTCCCGATCATCCGAACGTACCGCTGATGACCTGTGGCATCAGCGAGGAAAGAGACCTCCATGGCCTCCCTGCTCGACCAGGTCAACGCGGCCGCGCTCCGCTCCGACCTCCCCGCCTTCCGCCCCGGCGACACCGTGAACGTCCACGTGCGCGTCATCGAAGGCAACCGCTCCCGCATCCAGCAGTTCAAGGGTGTCGTCATCCGCCGCCAGGGCTCGGGCGTCAGCGAGACCTTCACGGTCCGCAAGGTCTCGTTCTCCGTCGGCGTCGAGCGCACCTTCCCGGTGAACAGCCCGATCTTCGAGAAGATCGAGCTCGTGACCCGCGGTGACGTCCGTCGCGCCAAGCTCTACTACCTGCGTGAGCTGCGCGGCAAGGCTGCCAAGATCAAGGAGAAGCGCGACCGCTGAGCTTCGGCTCCCGGCACGCTCGACGCTTCCCGGTCCGCGCACAGGCTCGCCGGATAGGCTCTGCCAGCGATGGACACCGAAGCACAGCACCCGGAGCGCGACCCCTCTTCCGACACGGAGGAAGGGTCGCGCTCCGCGCGCGTTTCCGAGGACTCCAGGACCCCGCCCTCGTGGCGGCGGACCGTCGCGGTGGGCGCCGCCTGCATGGCCTTCCTGCTGCTCCTGAGCCACTTCGTGATGCAGCCCTTCCTGATCCCCAGCGGCTCGATGGAACCGACGCTCCAGGTCGGCGACCGGATCCTGGTCAACAAGCTGGCGTACCGTTTCGGCACGGAGCCGGGCCGGGGCGACGTCGTCGTCTTCGACGGCACCGGCTCCTTCGTACGGGAGGAACCGGAGGGCGATCCGGTCACCGGACTCCTGCGCGGCGCCGGGGCCGCCCTCGGGCTCGCCGAGCCTGCCGAGACCGACTTCGTGAAGCGGGTCGTCGGCACCGGCGGCGACCGGGTGGTCTGCTGCGACGCGGACGGCCGGATCACGGTCAACGGCGTCGCCGTCCAGGAGCGCTACCTGATGCCCGGCGACCAGCCGTCCAGCGTGGCCTTCGACATCGTCGTCCCTCCGGACAGGCTCTGGGTCATGGGCGACCACCGCAGCCAGTCCAGCGACTCCCGCGACCACCTGGGCAACCCCGGCGGCGGGATGGTTCCCGTCGACAAGGTCGTCGGACGCGCCGGCTGGATCGCCTGGCCCTTCGGCCGCTGGTCCGCGCTGCCCGACACGGGCGCCTTCGGCGCCGTACCGGCCCCGCCGGCCGGCGGACACGGGGTGGGGGCCCATGGGTAGCCGCGGCCGCCCCGCCGGCGGATCCGCCCGCGGCGGCGACGCAGACCAGGGCCCGGTTCTGCCCGGCCGCGCGGAGCGGCGCAAGCTCGCCCGCAAGGTCAAGCGACGCCGGCAGCGCTCGGCGATCCGGGAGATCCCCGTCCTGATCACGGTGGCCGTGCTCATCGCCCTCGTCCTCAAGACCTTCCTGGTCCAGGCGTTCGTCATCCCCTCGGGCTCCATGGAGCAGACGATCCGGATCGACGACCGGGTCCTGGTCGACAAGCTCACCCCGTGGTTCGGCTCCCGCCCGGAGCGCGGCGACGTCGTCGTCTTCAAGGACCCCGGCACCTGGCTCCAGCACGACGCCGCGCCGCCCGCCGACGACCCGATCGTCATCAAGCAGGCCAAGCAGGCGCTGACCTTCATCGGGCTGCTGCCCTCGGCCGACGACCGGGACCTCATCAAGCGGGTCGTCGCGGTCGGCGGCGACACCGTCCGCTGCTGCGACAAGGACGGGCGGCTCACCGTCAACGGCGTACCGCTGGACGAGCCGTACCTGCACCCCGGGAACCAGCCGTCCGAGATCCCCTTCGAGGTGAAGGTCCCGCAGGGGCGGATCTTCGTCCTCGGCGACCACCGGTCCGATTCGGCCGACTCCCGCTTCCACCTGGACGAGGAGGGGCACGGCACCGTCTCCGAGGAGCAGGTCGTCGGGCGCGCCGTGGTGATCGCCTGGCCCTTCGCGCACTGGAAGCGCCTGGAGGAGCGGCAGACGTTCAGCGCGGTGCCGGACGCCGGACCGGACACCAGTACGAGTTCCGAGTCGGCGCTCGGTCTGTCGCATAGTGTGTCCCAGCGGAATCTGAACGGATTGCCCGGGCTCCCGACCCCTGCGGAACTTCTGCTCGTTATGGGAGTGGTGGGCCTGTCCCTGTTCCGGGGCAGGCGTTCGCACGGATTGAGGAGTGGATGTGGGGGATTTGGCCGTCGGCGCACGATCCGGACGCGATGAGCCCGAGAAGAGGGCCGACGAGGCCACCGGCGAGGGTGTGACGGGTGACGACGTGACGGGTGACGAGGTGTCGCACGACGACGCGGCGGACGGACCCAGGGGCCCGAAGAAGCAGCGTTCCTTCTGGAAGGAACTGCCGCTCCTCGTCGGCATCGCCCTGGTGCTCGCCCTGCTGATCAAGACCTTCCTGGTGCAGGCGTTCTCGATTCCCTCGGAGTCGATGATGAACACCCTCCAGAAGGGCGACCGGGTTCTCGTCGACAAGCTGACCCCTTGGTTCGGCTCCGAGCCCGAGCGCGGCGAGGTCGTCGTCTTCCACGACCCGGGCGGCTGGCTGGAGGGCCAGGAGGCGCCCAAGCCCAACGTCGTGCAGAAGTTCCTCAGCTTCATCGGCCTCATGCCGTCCGCCGAGGAGAAGGACCTCATCAAGCGCGTCATCGCCGTCGGCGGTGACACCGTGTCCTGCAAGGAGGGCGGCAAGGTCGTCCTCAACGGCGTGGCGCTGGACGAGACCTCGTACCTCTACCCGGGCTCCGTGCCCTGCCAGGACTCGTTCGGTCCGATCAAGGTCCCCGAGGGCCGGATCTGGGTCATGGGCGACAACCGGCAGAACTCGCTGGACTCGCGCTTCCACCAGCAGCTCCCGGGCGGTGGCACCGTCTCCAACGACGAGGTCGTCGGCCGCGCCGTCGTCATCGCCTGGCCGGTGACCCGCTGGGCCACGCTCCCCGTGCCGGACATCTTCGACCAGCCCGCCCTCAACCAGGCCCTGGCCGCCGCCCCCGTCGGCGCGGCGAGCCTGGCCGGAGCGCTGCCGCTGGTGCTGTGGCGCCGGAAGAAGCGCACCTCGGGGCATACCGCCGAGTAGCAACCCGCGGGTAGGGTGCCGTCCCGGACCGTCGACAGACATCTGGGGTTGCACATGAGCGGAAAATCAGGGACCCAGGGCGGCCACGGCCGCCTCGGCAGCGTGCTGTCGGGGCTGGCCGTGGCCGTCGGCTGTCTGCTGTTCCTCGGCGGCTTCGTCGGCGGGGCGCTGCTCTACCAGCCGTACAGCGTCCCCACCGACTCCATGACGCCGACCCTCGACGTCGGGTCCAAGATCCTCGCCGAGCGCGTCGACGGCGACGAGGTGCGCCGCGGCGACGTCGTCGTCTTCAAGGACCCGCTCTGGGGCGACTCGCCCATGGTCAAGCGGGTCGCCGCCGTCGGCGGCGACACCGTCGCCTGCTGCGACCCGGACGGGCGGCTGACCGTCGGCGGCAAGCCGGTCGTCGAGCCGTACCTGAGGCCGGGCGTCGGCGGCCGCGCGGTCGCCTCGGACAAGGAGTTCTCCGTGACCGTCCCGGAGGGCAGCCTGTTCCTCCTCGGCGACGACCGGCACACCTCGCTCGACTCCCGTACGCACCTGGAGGAGGCCGGCCAGGGCGCCGTGCCGCGCTCCACCGTCGTCGGCAGGGTCGACGCGGTCGTCTGGCCGACCAAGGGCCTCCTGGAGCCCCCGACGGGCTACGCGGACCTCCCCGGCGGCATCTCCCGACCGGGCCCCTTCGAGGCCCTCTTCACGGCGATCGTCGCCGGGTGTGTACTGATTTTCGCGGGGGCGGCGTACGGGCCGGTGGCGCGGCGGCTGACCCGGCGGCCGGCCGGAGGAGGGCCCGCGAGGAAGCGGGAGAAGGTGGGCGCGTGACGGAGCGCGGGACGGACCCGCAGACGACCGGCGCCGGCGGTACGCGGCGGGTGGCGCGGGTCGTGCTGCTCGACCCCGACGACCGCATCCTCCTCATGCACGGCCACGAGCCGGACGACCCCGCGGACACCTGGTGGTTCACCCCGGGCGGAGGCCTGGAGGGCGAGGAGACGCGGGAGCAGGCGGCGCTGCGCGAGCTCGCCGAGGAGACCGGCATCACCGACGTCGAGCTCGGCCCGGTGCTGTGGAAGCGGTACTGCTCCTTCCCCTTCGATGGGCGCCGCTGGGACCAGGACGAGTGGTACTACCTCGCCCGCACCCGCGGGACCGGGCCCGTGCCCGGGCCGCAGGCCCTCACGGAGCTGGAGACCCGGAGTCTGGCGGGCCTGAGATGGTGGACCTCCGCCGAACTGTCGGCGGCGCGTGAGACGGTGTACCCGACCAGGCTCGCCGAACTGCTGCACAGGCTGCTCGACGAGGGACCTCCCAGTGCACCGGTGGTTCTCGCCCCGGAAATCGTTTAGGGGCGCGCACGGCTGGCGCACAATAGGGGGACGCACGGCTGAAGGGGAACATGCCATGAGCGCCGAGGACCTCGAGAAGTACGAGACCGAGATGGAGCTGAAGCTCTACCGGGAGTACCGCGACGTCGTCGGGCTGTTCAAATACGTGATCGAGACCGAACGGCGCTTCTACCTCACCAACGACTACGAGATGCAGGTGCACTCGGTCCAGGGCGAGGTCTTCTTCGAGGTCAGCATGGCCGACGCCTGGGTCTGGGACATGTACAGGCCGGCCAGGTTCGTCAAGCAGGTCCGCGTCCTCACCTTCAAGGACGTGAACATCGAGGAGCTCAACAAGAGCGACCTCGAACTCCCCGGCAGCTGAACCCACGAGGAGCGGACGGCGCACGAAGGAGGGCGGGACATTCACCCTCGGGAGTGACGCCGTTCTCCACAGTCCCCCGGCCGTCCACAGCGCCGCACGCGGTCCGCCGCACTCCGTCACAGTCGGTGACGGAGGTGGTACCGCATGAACAAGACCCAAGCCCTCGGACGGTACGGGGAAGAGCTGGCGACCCGCCGGCTCACCGAGACCGGCATGCACATCCTCGCCCGCAACTGGCGCTGCGGCCGCACCGGCGAGATCGACATCGTCGCCCGTGACGGCGACACCCTCGTCATCTGCGAGGTCAAGACCCGACGCCACGGCACGTACGAACACCCGATGGCCGCCGTCACACCCCGCAAGGCCGACCGGCTCCGCCGCCTCGCGGACTGCTGGCTCGACCGCAGCGGCACCCCGGCCCCCGCCGGCGGCGTCCGCATCGACCTCGTCGGCATCGTCCTGCCCCGGCGCGGCGGCCCCGTCCTCACCCACGCCCAGGGGGTGGCGTGATGGGATTCGCCCGCACCTGCTCCGTCGCCCTCGTCGGCGTCGAGGGCGTCGTCGTCGAGGTCCAGGCCGACCTCGAACCCGGTGTCGCCGCCTTCACCCTCGTCGGCCTCCCCGACAAGAGCCTCAGCGAGAGCCGGGACCGCGTCCGCGCCGCCGTCGTCAACTCCGGTGCCGAATGGCCCCAGAAGAAACTCACCGTCGGACTCAGCCCGGCCTCCGTCCCCAAGGGCGGAAGCGGATTCGACCTCGCCGTCGCCGCTGCGGTGCTCGGCGCCGCCGAGCGCATCGACCCGCGCGCCATCGCCGACCTGGTCCTCATCGGCGAACTCGGACTCGACGGACGGGTCCGGCCCGTCCGGGGCGTCCTGCCCGCCGTCCTCGCCGCTGCCGACGCCGGCTACCGGCAGGTCGTCGTCCCCGAGCAGACCGCCGGCGAGGCCGCGCTCGTCCCCGGCATCTCCGTCCTCGGCGTCCGCAGCCTCAGGCAGCTCATCGCCGTCCTCACCGACGAACCCGTGCCCGAGGAGGAGACCGCCGAGGAGGGGCGGCCCGACGCCATGCTCGCCGGACTGCTCGTCCCCGGCGCCGGCGTCGGCACCGGGCTCGCCGCCGACCCCGCCGAAGGGCCCGACCTCGCCGACGTCGCGGGCCAGCACCGGGCCCGCCGGGCCCTGGAGATCGCCGCCGCCGGCAGCCACCACCTCATGCTCTCCGGCCCACCGGGCGCCGGAAAGACCATGCTGGCCGAACGGCTGCCCGGCATCCTCCCGCCCCTCACCCGACAGGAGTCCCTCGAAGTCACCGCCGTCCACTCCGTCGCCGGCATCCTCCCGCCCGGCGAGCCCCTCGTCCGCCGCGCCCCCTACTGCGCGCCCCACCACTCCGCCACCACGCAGTCCCTCGTCGGCGGCGGGAACGGCCTGCCCAGGCCCGGCGCCGTCTCCCTCGCCCACCGCGGAGTCCTGTTCCTGGACGAGGCACCCGAGTTCTCCGGCAAGGTCCTCGACTCGCTCCGCCAACCCCTCGAATCCGGGCACGTCGTCATCGCCCGCGCCGCCTGCGTCGTCCGCCTCCCGGCCCGCTTCCTGCTCGCCCTCGCGGCCAACCCGTGCCCCTGCGGGCGCCACACCCTCCAGGGCTCCGGCTGCGAATGCCCCTCCGCGCTCATCCGGCGCTACCAGGCACGGCTCTCCGGGCCCCTGCTCGACCGCGTCGACCTGCGCGTCGAGGTCGAACCCGTCACCCGCGCCGACCTCCTCGGCCAGGGCGGCCGGGGCGAGACGACCGCCACCGTCGCCGACCGCGTCCGCGAGGCGAGGGACCGCGCGGCGGCCCGCCTCGCGGACACCCCCTGGAACGTCAACAGCGAGATCCCCGGACACGAACTCCGTACGCGCTACCTCGCCGCCCCCGGCGCGCTCGCCACCGCCGAGCGCGACATGGAGCGCGGGTTCCTCACCGCCCGCGGCCTCGACCGGGTCCTCCGCGTCGCCTGGAGCGTCGCCGACCTCGCCGGGCACGACCGGCCCGACGGCCAGGACCTCGCCCTCGCCCTCGAACTGCGCACCGGCATCGCGCGCGGCGTGCCCGTGGGAGCGGGGGAGTGCGCATGACCGCCACCGACGAGCGCACGGCGCGGGCCGCGCTGACCCGCGCCGTCGAACCCGGTGACGAGCACGCCGGCCGCTGGCTCCGCCACCTCGGCGCCCCCGCCTTCCTGGACCGCCTCCTCCACCCGGCGGACTACGGGCCCGAGGGTGTGGGCCCGGGCGCGGGCGGGGGCAAACACGCGGCGGAGTACCGGGGCGAGTACCCGGCCGAGCAACGGCCCGAGCGTCCGGACGAGCTCCGGGACGGCGTGCGGGGCGACGCGGGGGGTGCCGCGCGGCACGGCGTGCGGGGCGACGCCCTGTTCGGTGTCCCGGGTGAGGCTGCCGGTGACGGCCTGTTCCCCGGCACCGGCGCGCGGCGGGTCGACGGCTGGCGGCGGCGCGCCCAAGCGGCCGAGCCCGCCAGGGACCTCGACACCGTGCACCGCCTCGGCGGCCGCTTCGTCATCCCGGGCGACGCCGAATGGCCCCGGCAGCTCGACGACCTCGGCGACGCACGGCCCGTCGGGCTCTGGGTCCGGGGCCCCGCCGACCTGCGTGCCTGGGCCCTGCGCTCGGTCGCCCTGGTCGGCGCCCGCGCCTGCACCCCGTACGGCGCGCACACCGCCGCCGACCTCGCCACCGGCCTCGCTCGGCACGGCTGGGTCGTGGTCTCCGGAGCCGCCTACGGCATCGACGGCGCGGCCCATCGGGGCGCCCTCGCCGCGGGCGGGGCCACCGCGGCCGTCCTCGCCTGCGGGGTCGACACCCCCTACCCCCGGGGCCACGACCGGCTCATCCGCCGCGTGGCGGAACAGGGACTCGTGATCGGGGAGCTGCCGCCCGAGAGCCACCCGACCCCCAGCCGCTTCATCCTCCGCAACCGCGTCATCGCCGCCCTCACCCGGGGGACCGTCGTCGTCGAGGCCCAGCACCGCAGCGGCTCGCTCGTCACCGCCCGCGCCGCCGCACGGCTCGGCCGCCACACCATGGGCGTACCGGGACCCGTCACCAGCGCCCTCTCCGCCGGCGTCCACGAACTGCTGCGCGGCGACGCCACCCTCGTCACCGACGCCGACGAGATCGTCGAACTCGTCGGCGACATGGGCCAGCTCGCCCCGGTCCGCCGCGGTCCCGTCCTGCCCAGGGACCTCCTCGCCCCCGCCGCGGCGCACGTCCTGGAAGCCGTGCCCGCCCGCGGCCCCACCCCCGCCGGCGTCATCGCCCACCGGGCCGGAACCACCCCCGACGACACCCTCGCCAAGCTGTACGAACTCCACTCGCTCGGCTTCGTCGAACGTCAGGGAGAGGGCTGGAGGTTGACGAACAGGACCACTCCGCCGTCGAACGCGCGGCGAGGCGGTACTTGACCTGGAGCATTCGGGTGAAAGGGTTGAGGCGATGAGCAATCGAGTTCTCTCGGCCGCACCCGAGGGGCCGACACGTGCCACGGCCCGGGTTCGAAGATGCGACCGACGGCGTCCACCCGGAGCGGCGCGATCCGCCGACGTTCGCGCACCGCGACGGCGCACTCACGCTACGCTCACCAGAATTCCCACCAGGACACCCACACCGACACACCCGACAGCAGAACGGCTCAAGGCAACGCATGCCCCAGCACACCTCCGGGTCTGACCGCGCTGCGGTGCCCCCAGCAGCCCGGGGCACCGTGCGACCGCCCGCACCGACCTCGCTCGACGAACTCTGGCGGTCGTACAAGGACACGGGCGACGAGCGGCTGCGGGAGCAGCTGATCCTGCACTACTCGCCGCTCGTCAAGTACGTTGCCGGACGCGTCAGCGTGGGTCTGCCGTCCAACGTGGAACAGGCCGACTTCGTCTCGTCCGGGGTCTTCGGCCTCATCGACGCCATCGAGAAGTTCGACGTCGAGCGGGCGATCAAGTTCGAGACGTACGCCATCACCCGCATCCGCGGCGCGATGATCGACGAGCTCCGGGCGCTGGACTGGATCCCGCGCTCCGTCCGGCAGAAGGCGCGCAACGTCGAGCGCGCCTACGCCACCCTGGAGGCCCAGCTCCGGCGCACCCCCTCGGAGAGCGAGGTGGCCGCGGAGATGGACATCACGCTGGAGGAACTGCACGCGGTTTTCAGCCAGTTGTCCCTGGCGAACGTGGTGGCCCTGGAGGAGCTGCTGCACGTGGGCGGCGAGGGGGGCGACCGGCTCTCCCTGATGGACACCCTGGAGGACACGGCCGCCGACAACCCCGTCGAGGTCGCCGAGGACCGTGAGCTGCGCCGACTGCTCGCCCGCGCCATCAACACGCTCCCCGAGCGGGAGAAGACCGTGGTCACGCTCTACTACTACGAGGGCCTCACCCTCGCCGAGATCGGGAACGTCCTCGGCGTCACCGAGAGCCGCGTCAGCCAGATCCACACCAAATCCGTCCTGCAGCTCCGGGCCAAGCTGGCCGACGTAGGACGCTGAGCGTCCGGGGCCGGTCGTACAGTGGATCCGTGCCCAGGATTCGAGCGGCCTCGGTGGCCGAGCACCGGACGATGCAGCGCGGCGCCCTCCTGGACGCCGCGCGATCCCTGCTGTCCGAGGGCGGGACGGAGGCGCTGACCTTCCCCGCACTCGCCGAGCGCACGGGCCTCGCCCGTTCCTCCGTGTACGAGTACTTCCGGTCGCGCGCGGCCGTCGTCGAAGAACTCTGCGCCGTCGACTTCCCCGTGTGGGCCGCCGAGGTCGAGGCCGCCATGGCCGGTGCCGCGACGCCCGGCGGCAAGGTCGAGGCCTACGTCCGCACGCAGCTGGAGCTGGTCGGGGACCGCCGCCACCGGGCCGTCGTCGCCATCTCCGCGAGCGAGCTCGACGACGGCGCCCGCGAGAAGATCCGCGCCGCCCACGGCGGACTCGTCGCCATGATCGTCGAAGCCCTCGCCGCCCTCGGCCAGCCGCAGCCCCGCCTCGGCGCCATGCTCCTCCAGGGCGTCGTCGACGCGGCCGTCCGCCGCATCGAGCTCGGCGCCGCCGAGAACCCCGCGGAGATCGCCGAGGCGGCGGTCTCGATGGCCCTCCACGGCGTCAACGGCACCCCGGCCGACCCGTCCTCGACAGCGCCCACGGCCTGACCCGTCCCTCCGTGGCGCTCACGGCCTGGCCCGTACCTCAACCGGCGCCACGGCCGACCCGTCCTCGACGCCGCCCACGGCGTTGCCCGTCTCTCCGTGACGCCCACGGCCTGACCCGTCCCTCCGTGGCGCTCACGGCCCGGCCCGTACCTCAACGGCGCCGCGGCCCGGCCCTTCCCTCCCCGAGCGGCAGCAGCCGCGAGGGCGGTCGGTCCGTCAGGAGCAGCGGGTTCAGATACGTCCTGCCGCGCAGCAGCCCCCAGTGGAGGCACGACTCCGGGCAGTGGGTGCCGGGCGCGACCCGGGCGATCGGGGTGCCCGCGCGGACCCGGGCGCCCGCCCCCAGCAGCGGGACGACCGGGGTGAAGGTGGTCCGGAGCGGGGGAGTGCCCGTGCCCGGCAGAGTGAGGGTGAGGACCCCGCGGCCGCCGACCGGGCCCGCGAACGAGACCGTCCCCGCGGTGGGGGCGAGGACCGGCGTGCCCGGCGCGGCGGCGAGGTCGACGCCCCGGTGGCCGGCGGCGTAGGGGCCGGGCGGCGGCTGCCAGCCGCGGACGATCTCCGGCGGCGGGGGGCCCACCGGCCAGAGCAGCCCGAGGACGAGGAACAGTGCGGTGAGGTTCATGGGGAAAGGCTTCACCCGTTGACCGTTTCGGACGGTTCCGCGGCGGTTTCTGTGGACTACTCGTCGGTTGTGGACGGGGTCGTCACCCGTCGCTCCCGGGGTCCCGTACACTTCCTATGGCGACCCGGGTCACCGGGTCGACTTCGCACGCCCCGCCACTGCCCTCACCGGCCGTGGCAGCGCCTTTCGGTCCCTCGTGGGCATGGCGCGCCGGGGCGTCAGGAACACAACCGAGAAAACCAAGGAGATGGCCATGGCCGTCGTCACGATGCGGGAGCTGCTGGAGAGCGGCGTCCACTTCGGTCACCAGACCCGTCGCTGGAACCCGAAGATGAAGCGCTTCATCTTCACCGAGCGCAACGGCATCTACATCATCGACCTGCTCCAGTCGCTGTCGTACATCGACCGCGCCTACGAGTTCGTCAAGGAGACCGTCGCGCACGGCGGCTCCATCATGTTCGTGGGTACGAAGAAGCAGGCCCAGGAGGCCATCGCCGAGCAGGCGACCCGCGTCGGCATGCCGTACGTCAACCAGCGTTGGCTCGGTGGCATGCTCACCAACTTCTCCACCGTCTACAAGCGTCTGCAGCGCCTCAAGGAGCTCGAGCAGATCGACTTCGAGGACGTGGCCGCCTCCGGCCTCACCAAGAAGGAGCTCCTGGTCCTCTCCCGCGAGAAGGCCAAGCTGGAGAAGACCCTCGGTGGTATCCGCGAGATGCAGAAGGTGCCGAGCGCCGTCTGGATCGTCGACACCAAGAAGGAGCACATCGCCGTCGGTGAGGCGCGCAAGCTCCACATCCCGGTCGTCGCGATCCTCGACACCAACTGCGACCCCGACGAGGTCGACTACAAGATCCCGGGCAACGACGACGCGATCCGCTCCGTCACCCTGCTCACCCGCGTGATCGCCGACGCCGTCGCCGAGGGCCTCATCGCCCGTTCCGGTGCCGCGACCGGTGACTCGAAGCCGGGCGAGAAGGCCGCCGGCGAGCCCCTCGCCGAGTGGGAGCGCGACCTGCTCGCGGGCGAGAAGAAGGCCGACGAGACCGTCGAGGCCCCCGCCGCCGAGGCCGCTCCGGCCGAGGCTGCTCCGGCCGAGGCCGCTGCCGAGGCCACCGAGGCTCCGGCCGCGGACGCCGAGCAGGCCTGACCCTTCAGGACCTTCGGGTGACGACGGCGGGGGCTCGCGAAGCCCCCGCCGTCCACCCGTGGACCCGCCCGATCTTTCAGACTTCGAGAGAGAAACAGACTCATGGCGAACTACACCGCCGCTGACGTCAAGAAGCTCCGCGAGCTCACCGGCGCCGGCATGATGGACTGCAAGAAGGCCCTGGACGAGGCCGACGGCAACGTCGACAAGGCCGTCGAGGCGCTGCGCATCAAGGGCCAGAAGGGTGTCGCCAAGCGCGAGGGCCGCTCCGCCGAGAACGGTGCCGTGGTCTCCCTCATCGCCGACGACAACACCTCCGGTGTCCTCGTCGAGCTGAAGTGCGAGACGGACTTCGTCGCCAAGGGTGACAAGTTCCAGGCCGTCGCCAACCAGCTGGCCGCGCACGTCGCCGCCACCGCCCCGGCCGACATCGAGGCGCTGCTCGCCTCCGAGATCGAGGCCGGCAAGACCGTGCAGGCCTTCGTCGACGAGGCCAACGCCAACCTCGGCGAGAAGATCGTCCTGGACCGCTTCGCGCAGTACGCCGACGGCTTCGTCTTCGCGTACATGCACCGCACGATGCCGGACCTCCCGCCGCAGATCGGTGTCCTCGTCGAGTTCGACAAGGCCGACGCCGCCGTCGCCAAGGGCATCGCCCAGCACATCGCCGCCTTCGCGCCGAAGTACCTCACCCGTGAGGACGTCCCGGCCGAGGTCGTCGAGACCGAGCGTCGCGTCGCCGAGGAGACCACCCGCGCCGAGGGCAAGCCCGAGGCCGCGCTCCCGAAGATCGTCGAGGGTCGCGTGAACGGCTTCTTCAAGGACGCGACGCTGCTCGGCCAGCCGTACGCCCTTGACAACAAGAAGTCCGTCCAGCAGATCCTGGACGAGGCCGGTGTCACCCTGAAGCGCTTCACCCGCATCAAGGTCGGCATCTGAGTCCGTACGCGAACGCGACGGACACCGGACCCCGGTAGGGTCTGAGGCAGTCGTCCGCGCACGCGCAGGACGACCGCAGATCTGACGAGGAGGCCATTGCCGTACGGGATACCGCGAGGACCCAAGGCAATGGCCTCCTTCGTATGTGCACGAGGAGATCTCCATGAACCAGGGCGCCGTACAGGGCGACGACAACAACGGCAAGAAGGCCGGCCGCTACATGCTGAAGCTGTCCGGAGAAGCCTTCTCCGGCGGTACCGGCCTGGGTGTCGACCCCAACGTCGTGCACGCCATCGCGCGTGAGATCGCGGCGGTCGTCCGCGACGGCGCCGAGATCGCGGTGGTGATCGGCGGCGGCAACTTCTTCCGTGGCGCCGAGCTCCAGCAGCGCGGCATGGACCGGGCCCGCTCCGACTACATGGGCATGCTCGGCACCGTGATGAACTGCCTCGCCCTCCAGGACTTCCTGGAGAAGGAGGGCATCGACTCCCGCGTCCAGACCGCCATCACCATGGGCCAGGTCGCCGAGCCGTACATCCCGCTGCGCGCCGTGCGCCACCTGGAGAAGGGCCGTGTGGTCATCTTCGGTGCGGGCATGGGCATGCCGTACTTCTCCACGGACACCACCGCCGCCCAGCGCGCCCTGGAGATCGACGCCGAGGCCCTGCTCATGGGCAAGAACGGTGTGGACGGCGTCTACGACTCCGACCCGAAGGCCAACCCCGGCGCGGTGAAGTTCGACGCGCTGGAGTACGGCGAGGTGCTCTCCCGCGACCTCAAGGTCGCCGACGCCACCGCCATCACCCTGTGCCGGGACAACAAGCTCCCGATCCTCGTCTTCGAACTGCTCACCGAGGGCAATATCGCTCGCGCGGTGAAGGGTGAGAAGATCGGCACGCTCGTGAGCGACCAGGGCACCCGGGCCTGACACCCGAACCGGGAACCGCCCCGCAAGGGGATGGACAGAGCCCTGCCGGTCGTACACCGTGCAGGACACAACGCGACGACACGCAGGAGCATGTGGTGATCGAAGAGACCCTCCTCGAGGCCGAGGAGAAGATGGAGAAGGCCGTCGTGGTCGCCAAGGAGGACTTCGCCGCGATCCGCACCGGCCGTGCGCACCCGGCGATGTTCAACAAGATCGTGGCCGACTACTACGGTGCCATCACCCCCATCAACCAGCTGGCGTCCTTCTCCGTCCCGGAGCCCCGGATGGCCGTGGTGACCCCGTTCGACAAGAGCGCGCTGCGCAACATCGAGCAGGCGATCCGTGACTCGGACCTCGGCGTCAACCCGAGCAACGACGGCAACATCATCCGTGTGGTGTTCCCGGAGCTGACCGAGGAGCGCCGCCGGGAGTACATCAAGGTCGCCAAGGGCAAGGCCGAGGACTCGAAGATCTCGATCCGCTCGGTGCGCCGCAAGGCCAAGGAGACCATCGACAAGCTCGTCAAGGACGGCGAGGTCGGCGAGGACGAGGGCCGCCGCGCCGAGAAGGAGCTCGACGACACCACCGCGAAGTACGTCGCGCAGGTGGACGAGCTGCTCAAGCACAAGGAAGCCGAGCTGCTCGAGGTCTGATGAACGACTCTTCCTGGGGTGCCCCGGCCGGTTCCGGCCGTGGGGGACCCGACCAGGGTCCCGCCCCGGCGGGTCCCGCATACGATCGGCATCAGGCGGCGCAGACTCGGCCCATGCCCATCGTGCCCGACGTTCCCGCCGGCGGATTCCAGGACGGTCACGGTCGGGGGGCCGCTCATCCGAGCGGTCCCCTGTTCCGTGACGAGACGCCGCACGAGCACCCGCAGGAGCCCATGCCCAGGCCCACCCCGCCTCCGCCGCCCGCGCCGCCGGCGCCACGGCAGAAGAAGAGCGCGGGGCGCGACCTGGGCGCGGCCATAGGGGTCGGGGTCGGACTCGGCGCCGTCATCATCGCGTCGCTGTTCATCTGGAAGCCGGCGTTCATCGGCGTGATAGCGGTCGCCGTGGTGGTCGGCCTCTGGGAGCTCACCTCCCGCCTCCAGGAGCGCAAGGCCATCAAGGCCCCGCTGGTGCCGCTCGCGGTCGGCGGTGCGGCGATGGTCGTCGCCGGCTACGTCCGGGGCGCCGAGGGCGCCTGGGTGGCGATGGCGCTCACGGCGCTCGCGGTGCTGGTGTGGCGGATGACGGAGCCCCCCGAGGGCTACCTGAAGGACGTCACGGCGGGCGTCTTCGCCGCGTTCTACGTGCCGTTCCTGGCGACGTTCGTGGCGCTGCTGCTGACCGCCGACGACGGCCCGCAGCGGGTGCTGACCTTCCTGATCCTGACGGTGGTCAGCGACACCGGGGCGTACGCCGTCGGCTGGCGCTTCGGCAAGCACAAGCTGGCCCCGCGCATCAGCCCCGGCAAGACCCGCGAGGGCCTGGTCGGCGCGGTGGCGTTCGCCATGGCGGCGGGCGCGCTGTGCATGGAGTTCATGATCGACGAAGGTGCCTGGTGGCAGGGACTGATCCTCGGTCTCGCGGTGGCGGCGAGCGCGACGCTCGGCGACCTGGGCGAGTCGATGATCAAGCGCGACCTCGGCATCAAGGACATGGGGACGCTGCTCCCCGGTCACGGCGGCATCATGGACCGGCTCGACTCGCTGCTGCCGACGGCGCCGGTGGTGTGGCTGCTGCTCGCGCTGTTCGTCGGGACCGGCTGAACCGTTCGTTCCGTGGGACGGGCCCGCTGCCTTCACGGCAGCGGGCCCGTCCTCGTTCCGGTGTCCGCCATGTGGGGGAAGCGGGCGGCGGATCGGCGGCCCGGCGCCCCGGCGCGGGAAGGATGCCGAGCATGACAGCACCCACGGCCCGCTCCGCCGAACGGCCCCCGGGGGCCCTCTCGGTCCTGCTGACCCTCGCGGCGGGGCAGTTCCTCATGGCGCTCGACAGCTCCGTCATGAACGTCTCCATCGCGACGGTGGCCGAGGACGTCGGCACCACCATCACCGGCATCCAGGGCGCCATCACCGCGTACACGCTGGTGATGGCGATGCTGATGATCCCCGGCGGCAAGGTCGGCACCCTCATCGGCCGCAAGCGGGCCTTCATGATCGGCTGCTGCGTCTACGGCGCCGGCTCCCTCACCACGGCCCTCGCCCCGAACCTCCCGGTGCTGCTGTTCGGCTGGTCGTTCCTCGAAGGCGTCGGCGCGGCGCTCATCATGCCCGCGATCGTGGCCCTGGTGGCCGGCAACTTCCCCACCGAGCGCCGCCCCATGGCGTACGGCGTCGTCGCCGCCGCGGGCGCCGTCGCCATCGCCGCCGGGCCCCTCATCGGCGGCATCGCCACCACGTACTTCTCCTGGCGCTGGGTCTTCGCCGGCGAGGTCCTGGTGGTGCTGGTGATCCTCGTCTTCGCCCGCCGCATCGCCGACGCCGTCAGCGAGGAGCGCCCGCGCGTCGACCTCTTCGGCGCGCTGCTCTGCGCGGCCGGCCTCGGCACCTTCGTGTACGGCGTGCTCCGCTCGGGCGAGTGGGGCTGGCTCCAGCCCAAGCCCGACGCGCCCGCCTGGCTCGGAGTGTCCCTGGTCGTCTGGCTGATGCTGGCGGGCCTCTTCCTGCTGTGGCTCTTCCTGCGCTGGGAGGCGCGGCTCGTCGCACGCCGGCGAGAACCGCTCATCTACCCGGACATGCTGCGCAACCGGCAGCTCACCGGTGGCCTCACCATGTTCTTCTTCCAGTACCTCGTCCAGATGGGCGTCTTCTTCGTCGTCCCGCTCTACCTGTCGGTCGCGCTGGGCCTGTCGGCGCTCAGCACCGGCGTCCGGATCCTCCCGCTGTCCGTGACCCTGCTCGCCGCCGCCCTCCTCATCCCCCGGCTGTTCCCCGACGCGTCCCCCCGCCGTGTGGTGCGGATCGGGGTGCTCGCGCTGCTCGCCGGCGCCGTCGTGCTGATGGCCGCCCTCGACGCGGACGCCGACGCCGCCGTCGTCACGATCCCCCTGCTGCTCGTCGGCTTCGGGATGGGCGCCCTGGCCTCCCAGCTCGGCGCCATCACCGTGTCCGCCGTGCCGGACGAGCAGAGCGCCGAGGTCGGCGGCATCCAGAACTCCGTCACCAACCTCGGCGCCTCCATCGGCACCGCCCTCGCCGGCTCCCTCATGATCACCGCGCTCACCTCCTCGTTCCTCACCAGCGTCGAACAGAACCCGGCCGTCCCCACCGAGGTGAAGGAGCAGGCCGTCGTCCAGCTCCAGAGCGGCATCCCCTTCCTCTCGGACGCCCAGCTCACCGACGCCCTCGACGAGGCCGGCGCCACCCAGGCGGTCACCGACGCCGCCCTCGACGCCAACGCCGAGGCCCGCCTCGACGGCGTCCGCGCCGCCCTCGCCATCCTCGCCGCCGCCTCCGTCCTCGCCCTCTTCTTCACCTCCCGCATCCCCCGCACCCCACCCGGCCGCCCCACCCCGTGACCACCCCCACCCGCCACGCGCCGGGACACCCGCGCCCGTCTGCGACACTGGTAGCACCATGCCCAAGCCCGGAGAACTCACTTTTGTCGCCCCCCGCGGAGCCAAGAAGCCGCCGCGGCACCTGGCCGACCTCACGCCTGCCGAGCGGAAGGAGGCTGTCGCCGCGATCGGTGAGAAGCCGTTTCGCGCGAAGCAGCTGTCCACGCACTACTTCGCGCGGTACGCGCACGACCCGCAGGAGTGGACGGACATTCCGGCCGCTTCGCGGGAGAAGCTGGCGGGGGAGCTGCTGCCCGACCTGATGTCGGTGGTGCGGCACATCTCGTGCGACGACGACACCACCCGCAAGACGCTGTGGCGGCTGCACGACGGGACGCTCGTCGAGTCGGTGCTGATGCGGTACCCGGACCGGGTGACCATGTGCATCTCGTCGCAGGCCGGCTGCGGGATGAACTGCCCGTTCTGCGCGACGGGGCAGGCGGGGCTCGACCGGAACCTGTCGACGGCCGAGATCGTGCACCAGATCGTGGACGGGATGCGGGCCCTGCGGGACGGAGAGGTGCCCGGGGGACCGGCGCGGCTGTCCAACATCGTCTTCATGGGCATGGGGGAGCCGCTCGCGAACTACAAGCGGGTGGTGGGGTCGATCCGGCGGCTGACGGACCCCGAGCCGGACGGGCTGGGGCTGTCGCAGCGCGGGATCACGGTCTCGACCGTGGGTCTCGTGCCCGCGATGCTGCGGTTCGCCGACGAGGGCTTCAAGTGCCGGCTCGCGGTCTCGCTGCACGCGCCGGACGACGAGCTGCGCGACACCCTGGTGCCCGTGAACACGCGCTGGAAGGTCCGCGAGGTCCTCGACGCGGCCTGGGAGTACGCGGAGAAGTCCGGGCGCCGGATCTCCATCGAGTACGCGCTCATCCGGGACATCAACGACCAGGCCTGGCGCGGTGACCTGCTCGGCAAGCTCCTCAAGGGCAAGCGGGTGCACGTCAACCTGATCCCGCTGAACCCCACGCCGGGTTCGAAGTGGACGGCCTCGCGTCCCGAGGACGAGAAGGCGTTCGTGGAGGCCATCGCGCGCCACGGCGTGCCGGTGACCGTGCGGGACACCCGGGGCCAGGAGATCGACGGTGCCTGTGGACAGCTGGCGGCGGCCGAGCGCTGACCTTGTAGTCTGAGCTCGAACACATCTTCATATTCCGACAGGGGAGCGCCACAGCGCTGAGAGTGCGGTCACCGTAGGACCGCAGACCCTCTGAACCTCGCCCAGGTCATTCTGGGTAGGGAGTTCGGTCGTAACTCGAGCTGTTGCGCCCCGCCCACCTCCGGGTGGGCGGGGCCGCGTCTCTTCCTGGTCACACCCAGGAGGAAATCCAGTGAGCATCAAGAAGGCAGCCGCCGCCGCGCTCGTCGCGGCGCTCGGCGTCACCAGCCTGGCCGCCTGCGGCACCGAGGACGTCAGGGACGCGGCCGGCAAGACCGGAGCGCCCGCGCCGAAGACCGTCACGCTGGTCAGCCACGACTCGTTCAACGCCTCCAAGGAGGTGCTGGCCGAGTTCACGAAGCAGACCGGCTTCACGGTCAAGGTCCTCAAGAGCGGCGACGCCGGCGAGGCCGTCAACAAGGAGATCCTCACCAAGGGCTCCCCGCAGGGCGACGTCTTCTTCGGCGTCGACAACACCCTGCTGTCCCGCGCCCTCGACAACGGGATCTTCGTCCCGTACGAGGCGAAGGGGCTCGACCGGGTCCCGACCGCGTACCAGCTGGACAAGGAGCACCGGGTCACCCCGATCGACTCCGGTGACATCTGCGTCAACTACGACAAGAAGTACTTCGCCGACAAGAAGCTGGCGCCGCCGGTGACCTTCGCCGACCTGGCGAGGCCGGCGTACAAGGACCTGCTCGTCGTCGAGAACCCCGAGCGGTCCTCCCCGGGCCTCGGCTTCCTCCTCGGCACGGCCGCCGCGTACGGCGACGAGGGCTGGCAGGACTACTGGAAGCAGCTCAAGGCCAACGGGGTGAAGACCGTCGACAGCTGGGAGCTCGCCTACAACCAGGAGTTCTCCGGCTCGGCCGGCGGCAAGCAGGCCAAGGGCGACCGGCCGCTGGTCGTGTCGTACGCCTCCAGCCCGCCCGTCGAGGTGCTGTACGGCGAGCCGCAGCCGAAGGTGGCGCCCACCGGCGTCTCCACCGGCACCTGCTTCCGGCAGACGGAGTTCGCGGGACTGCTGAACGGGGCGAAGAACCCCGAGGGCGGCAAGGCGCTGATCGACTTCCTGATCTCCAAGAAGTTCCAGGAGGACATGCCGCTCCAGATGTTCGTGAACCCGGTGGCGAAGGACGCGGCGCTGCCCGAGCTGTTCACGAAGCACGGCGTGGTCGTCGAGAAGCCCGAGACCATGGCGCCCGAGAAGATCGCCGAGAAGCGTGACGCGTGGATCCAGCAGTGGTCGTCGCTCGTCGTGAAGTGAGGCGCGACGCCAAGGGGAGCGCGGCGCGGCTGGGGCTCATGGCCCTGCCGCTCGCGTTCTTCGGCGTCCTCTTCGCCTGGCCCGTCGCCTCCATCGTGGAGCGCGGGCTCCGCCCCGACGGCACCTGGGACCTCGGACGGATCGGCGAGACGCTGAGCCGGCCCGACATCCTCGACGTCCTCGGCTTCACCGCGTGGCAGGCCCTCGCCTCGACGGCGCTGACGCTGCTCGTGGCCCTGCCGGGGGCGTACGTCTTCGCCCGCTTCGACTTCCCCGGCAAGAACGTGCTGCGGGCCGTCGTCACGGTGCCGTTCGTGCTGCCCACCGTGCTGGTCGGCACCGCCTTCCTGGCGGTCGTCGGACGCGGCGGGCTCACGGACGAGCTGTGGGGGCTGCGGCTCGACACCAGCGTGTGGGCGATCCTCCTCGCCCACGTCTTCTTCAACTACGCCGTCGTCGTCCGGACCGTCGGCGGCCTCTGGTCCCAGCTCGACCCGCGCCAGGAGGAGGCCGCCCGGGTCCTCGGCGCCTCGCGCTGGACCGCCTGGCGGACGGTGACGCTGCCCGCGCTGGTACCGGCGGTGTCGGCGGCCGCGCTGATGGTGTTCCTCTTCACCTTCACCTCGTTCGGCGTCGTGCAGATCCTCGGCGGGGACGCGTACTCCACCCTGGAAGCCGAGATCTACCGGCAGACTGCCCGCCTGCTCGACCTCCGGACGGCCGCCGTGCTCACGCTCGTGCAGTTCGCCGCGGTCGGCGCGATCCTCGCCGTGCACGCCCGGACGGTACGGCGACGGGAGACCGCGCTGCGGCTCGTACCGCCGGAGCGGACCGCGCGCCGGCCGCGCGGCGCCGGCCAGTGGACGCTGCTCGCGGGCGTGCTGCTCTCCGTGGCGCTGCTGATCCTGCTGCCGCTCGGCGTCCTGGTCGAGCGCTCCTTCGCCGGGTCCGGCGGGTACGGGCTCGGGTACTACCGGGCGCTGGGCTCGCTCGACGAGAGCGGCACGTTCCTGGTGCCGCCGCTGGAGGCCGTCGGGAACTCGCTGCGGTACGCGGTGGCCGCCACCGCCATCGCGGTGCTGATCGGCGGACTCGCGGCGGCGGCCCTCACACGCCGTGCCGGACGGCTCGTGCGCGGCTTCGACGCCCTGCTGATGCTGCCGCTCGGGGTCTCCGCGGTCACCGTCGGCTTCGGCTTCCTCATCACCCTCGACGAGCCGCCGCTCGACCTGCGGGCCAGCTGGATCCTCGTCCCCCTCGCGCAGGCGCTGGTCGGCGTCCCCTTCGTCGTACGGACCATGCTGCCGGTGCTGCGGGCCGTGGACGAGCGGCTGCGGGAGGCGGCGGCCGTGCTCGGCGCGTCGCCGTGGCGGGCCTGGCGGGAGGTGGACCTGCCGCTCGTGCGGCGGGCGCTGCTCATCGCCGCCGGGTTCGCGTTCGCCGTCTCGCTGGGCGAGTTCGGCGCGACCGTCTTCATCGCCCGGCCCGACAGCCCCACGCTGCCCGTGGCGGTGGCCCGGCTGCTCGGCCGGCCGGGCGAACTCAACTACGGCCAGGCCATGGCCCTGTCGACGATTCTGATGGTGGTGTGCGCGGCGTCCCTGCTGCTGCTCGAACGGCTGCGCACCGACCGGACCTCCGGGGAGTTCTGATGCTTTCGATCGAGGGCGCGACCGTACGGTTCGGGGAGCGGGCCGTGCTCGACGCCGTGGACCTGGAGGTCGCCGAGCACGAGATCGTGTGCGTCCTCGGCCCCAGCGGCAGCGGCAAGTCCACACTGCTGCGGGCCGTCGCCGGGCTGCAGGAGCTCGACGGCGGCCGGGTGCTGCTCGGCGGCGCCGACCAGGCCGGGGTGCCGGTGCACCGGCGGGGCGTCGGCCTGATGTTCCAGGACCACCAGCTGTTCCCGCAGCGGGACGTCGGCGGCAACGTCGCCTTCGGGCCGCGGATGCGGGGGGCCGCGAAGGCGGAGCAGGCCGAGCGGGTGCGCGAACTGCTCGACCTCGTCGGACTGCCCGGCGCCGAGCGGCGGTCCGTCGCCGCGCTCTCCGGCGGCGAGCAGCAGCGGGTGGCGCTCGCGCGGGCGCTCGCGCCGCGGCCCCGGCTGCTCATGCTGGACGAGCCCCTCGGCCAGCTCGACCGCGGTCTGCGCGAACGGCTCGTCGTCGAACTGCGGCAGCTCTTCGGGCGGCTCGGCACGACGGTCCTCGCCGTCACCCACGACCAGGGCGAGGCCTTCGCCCTCGCCGACCGGGTCGTCGTCATGCGCGACGGGCGGATCGCGCAGTCCGGCACGCCCGTCGACGTGTGGTCCCGCCCCGCCTCGGAGTTCGTCGCCCGTTTCCTCGGCTTCGACAACGTGGTGGGCGCGAGGGTGAACGGCGCGGTCGCGGACACGCCCTGGGGGCGGATCGCCGTCCCGGACGGCTCGCCGCAGGGGGTGCGGCGGGTGCTGGTGCGGCCGGGGGGCGTGCGGCTCGTGGGCGTGGGCGGGGACGTGAGCGGTGACGTGGGCGTGGGCGCGGGCTGGACGGTGGAGTCCCGGACGTTTCGTGGCGACCGGGTCGCCGTGCGGCTTCGTCCGGTGGACGGGCCGGTGCTGGAGGCGGAGCTGCCGTTGCGGGAGGCGCCGGAGGAGGGCGGGCGGGTCGGGGTGGAGTTCCGGGTGGAGGACGTCGTGGTGTTGGCCGATGCCGTTGATGTCTCCGGTGCCTCTGGTACGTCCGTGGGGGCCGATGCCTCTGGTACCTCCGGTGCCATCGATTCCTTCGATGCCTCGGGTGCCTCCGGCGTTCGCTAGCGGCGTGCGCGGGGCCTGCGGGGCGCGGGCCCCGCAGGTGCGGGTTCGGGCATCGGGGGCGGAGGCGCCGCCGAGGGCGCCGTCCCGTGTGCCCACCCTCCCCCCGGACTCCGTCCGGGGGGACCCCCACGCCCCAGCGGGACGATTGCCCACACGGGGGTGGGTGGGCCGGGTGGGCGCGCTGATCCACGCAGGGGTGGGTGGGCGGGGGCGGGACTTTGGCCGCGCGGGGCCCACGGGGGTGGGTCAGGTTTTTGCTAGGCGGTTCAGTGCTGCCGGGGCTTCGTCGACGGAGTCGACGAGGGCGATGCGGGTGGACATGGGGCGGTCGGTGGCGAGGGCTTGGAGGAGGGGCCAGGCGGGGAGGCGGTGGGTCCAGTGGGCGCGGTCGACGAGGACCATGGGGGTGGGGGTGCCGAGGGACTCGTAGTAGTTGGGGGTGGCGTTGGCGAAGATCTCCTGGACGGTGCCGGCGGCGCCGGGGAGGAAGACGACGCCGGCGGTGGAGCGGGCGAGGAGGCCGTCCTCGCGGAGGGCGTTGGCGAAGTACTTGGCGATGTGGGCGGCGAAGGGGTTCGGCGGCTCGTGGCCGTAGAACCAGGTGGGGATGGCGACCGAGGCGCCGCCGTGCGGGAGGCGGGCCCGTACGCGGAAGGCGGCGCGGGCCCACTCCGTGACCGAGGGGGTGAAGGACGGGACCTCGGCGAGCAGCGCGAGGGCCTCGGGCAGGGCGGGGTCGGGGAGCGGGGCCAGGTAGGCGCCGAGGTTGGCGGCCTCCATCGCGCCCGGTCCGCCGCCGGTGGCGACGGTGAGGCCGGCGCGGGCGAGGGACCTGCCGAGCCGGGCGGCGCCCGCGTACTCCTCGGTGCCCCGGCCCGTCGCGTGGCCGCCCATGACGCCGACGACCCGGGCCCCGGCGAGGAGTTCGTCGAGGGCGTCGGAGACGGCGTCGTCGTGGAGCGAGCGGAGCATCGAGGAGAAGACGTCGCCGTCGGCGCGGGTCCGCCCGAACCAGGCGTACGCGCGCGCGTCCGGGGTCCCCTCGTATCCCTCGTCGGCGAGTCCGTCGTAGAGCTCCCCGGGGGTGTAGAGCCGTGCCCGGTAGGGGTCGAAGGGCAGGTCGGGCACGGGTGGGAAGACGAGGGCCCCGTCGGCGCGGACCTTGGCGGCGGCCTCCGGCTCCATGGGGCAGCCGAGGAAGACGGCGTCGGTGGTGGTCGCGGCGAGCAGGGCGAAGGTCCGGTCGGTGAGGTCGATCGACTGGATCCGCAGGCCGCGGAGGGAGCCCGGGCGGGCGAGCGCCGCGTCGAACTCGTCGAGGTCGTGGATCTCGTGACCGTGCCCGCGCGGGCCGGGCGGGCGGTGGGCCGGGGGGAGCGTCGCCATGGGCCCACGATAGGGGCCGCCGCGCGGGGCGGCCCCTCCCGAGGGCTTCTCAGCCGGTGAGCGGCAGGGCGGCGAGCCGCGCCACCACCCAGGTGAGGGGCAGGAAGACGGCGAGCAGGGCGCCGACGCGCATCAGGGCTGCCGTGCGCAGGACCGTGGACGGTGCGCCGAGGCGGAGCAGGGCCTCGGTGGTGTGGGTCCGGCACTGCTTGGACTCCAGGGCCGCCGTGACGAGCGTGGCGGTGGTGCAGGCCAGGACGAGGGTCGCGCCGAGGCCGGTGAGCGGGCCGAAGACGGCGGGGCCGGTGTCGGCGTCGTACAGCGCGGAGGCGGCGAGGGTGCCGGAGAGCACCGCGCTGACGACGCCTAGGGGCCGGCCGATGCGGCGGGACTCGTCCATGAGGACGCGGCCGGCGAGGAGCCGGGTGGCGCCGGGCCTGAGGGTCTGGAGGAGGCGGCCGCCGAGGTGGGTGAGGCCGGGGCCCGCCATCGCGAGGCCGGCCGCGGTGAGGACCCAGCCGACGAGGACGCCGGCCGGGTTGCCGTCGAAGCGGCCGGGCATCGGGACGCCGCCCCCGCCGCCGCGGCCCGCGTACGTCTCGACCGCGAGGCCGACCGCGACGAGGGCGACTCCCCAGGGCAGGCCGGACGGCACCGGCCGTTCCGCGCCCTCCGGGGCCGGGGCGGCCGTGCGCGGCCGGAGCGCCAGGCCCGCCGCGGTGGCGGCGACGACCGGCAGGACCGCGAGGAGGGTGAGGGCCGCCGCGACCGGCATCGGCTGGTCGGCGGCGAGCAGTTCGGCGGCTGCCCCGTCGAAGGGCAGTCCGGTGATGTCGCCGCGCAGGTGCAGGTAGAACAGCAGTGCGACCGTCGAGCCGAGGGTGCAGGCGATCGCCGTGGACGCGGCGGCGATGGCGGTGAGCCGGGCGGGGCCGAGGCCGACCGCGGAGAGTCCGGGGCGCGGCCGGGTGCTGGGGTCGGTGCGGGCCACGGCGACGGCGAACTGGACCGTGGCGGCGAGCGGCAGGACGCACCACAGCAGCCGCAGGACCGAGGCCGAGGAGTGGGTCGGGTGCCCGACGGCGTATCCGAGGGTGCAGAGCAGGAGGAAGCCGACCCCCGCGGCCGCGGCGGCGACGAGGAGCCGCTGCGTGAGGACGAGGGGGTGGGTCCCGCGGGCTAGACGGAGAGCGAGCACGCGGCGACGCCCTCCGCCCCTGACGCCGGGGGTACGGTGCCCGTCCTGCGTCCGTCGAGGAGTCCGACCGTGCGGTCGGCGAGCCCCGCGACCTCGCCTTCGTGGGTGGCGAGGAGCACGGTGATGCCGTGCGAGCGGGCGGCGGCGGTCAGCGTGCGCAGGACCTGCGCGCCGTCGGCCTGGTGCAGGGCGGCGGTGGGTTCGTCGGCGAAGAGCACCGAGGGGGTGGTGACGAGGGCGCGGGCGAGGGCGATCCGCTGGCGCTGGGGGTGGGTGAGGGCGTGCGGCCGTTTGCGGGCGCTCGCGCCGATGTCGAGCCGGTCGAGCCATTCCAGGGCGGCGGCCTTCGCGGCCCGGTGGGAGGCCCCGCGGAGCAGCAGCGGCAGGGCGGCGTTCTCCCAGCCGGTGAGTTCGGGGACGAGGCCGGGTTCGGGGCCGATCCAGCCGAAGCGGTCGCGGCGGAGCCGTTCGCGCTGGGCCGGGCTCAGCGTGTGCACGGGGCTGCTGTTGAACCAGACCTCGCCCTGCTGGGCGACGAGCTGGCCGGAGAGGCAGCGCATGAGGGTGGTCTTGCCGCTGCCGCGCGGGCCGGCGAGGGCGAGGATCTCGCCCTCGTGGACGCCGAGGGAGACGCCGGTGAGCGCCTCCGTGCCGCCCAGGGAGCAGTGCAGGGAACGCGCCCAGAGCACGTCGTTGTCCGGTGGGGCCATCGCGTACACCTCGATGTCGGATCTGATGTGTTCCCCCGTACGGGGGAACGAGGAGACGGGGCTGGGGGTCACTCGGCACCGTAAGGATTCAGATCCGCTCATACGGACAGCACGCGGCCCGGGCCGCCGCCATCCACTCGGATGGCGGCATGCCCGGGCCGGGGTCACGCCGTGAGGGCGGCGTGATGCTGGGGGACCGTGACCGGTCGGTCCGTTCAGCGGGGTCCTACAGCTTGGTCCACGCCTCGGTGAGCACGGAGCGCAGGATTCCCTCGATCTCGTCGAAGGTGCCCTGGTCGGCGATCAGCGGCGGGGCCAGCTGGATGACCGGGTCGCCACGGTCGTCGGCGCGGCAGTACAGGCCGTTCTCGTACAGCGCCTTGGAGAGGTAGCCGTACAGCACGCGCTCGACCTCTTCGTCGTTGAAGGACTCCTTGGTGACCTTGTCCTTGACGAGCTCGATGCCGTAGAAGAAGCCGTTGCCGCGGACGTCGCCGACGATCGGCAGGTCGTGCAGCTTCGACAGCGTCGAGAAGAAGGCGCCCTCGTTGTCCAGCACGTGCTGGTTGAGGCCTTCCTTGTCGAAGATGTCGAGGTTGGCGATGGCGACCGCCGAGGAGACCGGGTGGCCACCGAAGGTGTAGCCGTGCAGGAAGGTGTTGTCGCCCTTGTAGAACGGCTCGGCGATGCGGTCCGAGACGATGCAGGCGCCGATCGGGGAGTAGCCCGAGGTCATGCCCTTGGCGCAGGTGATCATGTCCGGCACGTAGCCGAACTTGTCGCAGGCGAACATCGTGCCGAGGCGGCCGAAGGCGCAGATCGTCTCGTCGGAGACGAGCAGCACGTCGTACTGGTCGCAGATCTCGCGGACGCGCCGGAAGTACCCGGGCGGCGGCGGGAAGCAGCCGCCGGCGTTCTGCACCGGCTCCAGGAAGACGGCCGCGACGGTCTCGGGGCCCTCGAAGAGGATCTGCTGCTCGATCTGGTCGGCGGCCCAGCGGCCGAAGGCCTCCGGGTCGTCGCCGTGGATCGGGGCGCGGTAGATGTTGGTGTTCGGCACCTTGTGCGCGCCGGGGACCAGCGGCTCGAAGGGGGCCTTCAGGGCCGGCAGACCGGTGATGGACAGTGCGCCCTGCGGGGTGCCGTGGTAGGCGACCGCACGCGAGATGACCTTGTACTTGGTGTGCTTGCCCTGCAGCTTGAAGTACTGCTTGGCGAGCTTCCAGGCGGTCTCGACGGCCTCGCCGCCACCGGTGGTGAAGAAGACCTTGTTCAGGTCGCCGGGGGCGTAGTGCGCGAGGCGCTCGGCCAGCTCGACGGCCTTGGGGTGCGCGTACGACCACACGGGGAAGAACGCGAGCTCCTGCGCCTGCTTGTACGCGACCTCGGCCAGCTCCTGTCGGCCGTGTCCCGCGTTGACCACGAAGAGACCCGCGAGACCGTCGAGGTAGCGCTTGCCCTTGTCGTCGAAGATGTAGGTGCCCTCACCACGCACGATCGTGGGAACAGGCGAGTTCTCGTACGACGACATGCGGGTGAAGTGCATCCACAGGTGGTCGTAGGCAGTCTTGGAGAGGTCCTGGGTCACGGTTATCTGGTTCCCCACATATAGGTCTGCTTCTTGAGCTTGAGGTACACGAAGCTCTCGGTGGAGCGCACGCCGGGGAGGGTGCGGATCCGCTTGTTGATCACATCGAGCAGGTGGTCGTCGTCCTCGCAGACGACCTCCACCATCAGGTCGAAGGAGCCCGCGGTCATGACCACGTACTCGCACTCGGCCATGGCCGTGAGCGCTTCAGCGACCGGATCCAGGTCACCCTCGACGTTGATGCCGACCATCGCCTGCCGTCGGAAACCCACGGTGAGGGGGTCGGTGACGGCGACGATCTGCATGACGCCCTGGTCGAGCAGTTTCTGGACGCGCTGCCGCACGGCTGCTTCGGAGAGGCCGACGGCCTTTCCGATCGCCGCGTAGGGGCGGCGACCGTCCTCTTGGAGCTGCTCGATGATCGCCAGGGAGACGGCGTCGATCGTCGGGGACGAACCGGTTCCGGTTCTGGAGTCTGCGCTTCGACTGGCCACGGCTCCACTGTGCACCGAGATTGTCTGTCGTGCAAGCCCGGATCGATGAAATTCGTTGTGTAGAGCCCTCGATCTCACCGAATCCGAAGTTGCGGGGGGTCGGGGCTGTTGAAAGCGTCAGTCGAGCGATTAGGCTGGGGTGTCTCGCCCATCGGGACGCCGCACAAGGACGTGCGAAGACAGAACGTGACAGGAGGGGTGGCAAGTGACCACCGAGCTGCGCCGGCTGCGTAACTACATCAACGGGGAGTTCCGCGACGCGGCCGACGGCCGCACCATCGAGGTGGTCAACCCGGCCACCGGAGAGGTGTACGCCACCTCCCCGCTCTCCGGGCAGGCCGACGTCGACGCCGCCATGGAGGCCGCCGCGGCCGCCTTCCCCGCCTGGCGTGACAGCACGCCGTCCGAGCGCCAGAAGGTCCTGCTCAAGATCGCGGACGCCTTCGAGGAGCGGGCCGAGGAGCTCATCGCCGCCGAGGTCGAGAACACCGGCAAGCCGGTCGCCCTCACCGCGAGCGAGGAGATCCCGCCGATGGTGGACCAGATCCGCTTCTTCGCCGGTGCCGCCCGCCTGCTGGAGGGCCGCTCGGCCGGCGAGTACATGGAGGGCATGACCTCCATCGTCCGTCGCGAGCCGGTCGGCGTCTGCGCCCAGGTCGCGCCGTGGAACTACCCGATGATGATGGCCGTGTGGAAGTTCGCCCCGGCGCTCGCCGCGGGCAACACCGTCGTCCTCAAGCCCTCGGACACGACCCCCGCGTCGACCGTCCTGATGGCCGAGATCATCGGGCAGATCGTGCCCAAGGGCGTCTTCAACGTCGTCTGCGGCGACCGCGAGACGGGCAAGGCCATGGTCGAGCACCCGACCCCGGCGATGGCCTCCATCACCGGCTCGGTCCGCGCCGGCATGCAGGTCGCCGAGTCGGCGGCCAAGGACGTCAAGCGCGTCCACCTGGAGCTGGGCGGCAAGGCCCCCGTCGTGGTCTTCGAGGACACCGACATCGCCAAGGCCGTCGAGGACATCTCCGTCGCGGGCTTCTTCAACGCCGGTCAGGACTGCACGGCCGCCACCCGCGTCCTCGTCCACGAGTCGATCCACGACGAGTTCGTGGCGCAGCTGGCCAAGGCCGCCGCCGACACGAAGACCGGTCAGCCGGACGACGAGGACGTGCTGTACGGCCCGCTCAACAACGCCAACCAGCTGAAGCAGGTCACCGGCTTCATCGAGCGCCTCCCGGCCCACGCCAAGGTCGAGGCCGGCGGTCACCGCGTCGGCGACAAGGGCTACTTCTACGCCCCCACCGTCGTCTCCGGCCTCAAGCAGGACGACGAGATCGTCCAGAACGAGGTCTTCGGCCCGGTCATCACCGTCCAGTCCTTCGTGGACGAGGCCCAGGCCCTGGAGTTCGCGAACGGCGTCGAGTACGCCCTCGCCTCCTCCGTCTGGACCAAGGACCACGCGCGCGCGATGCGCATGTCCAAGTCGCTCGACTTCGGCTGCGTGTGGATCAACACCCACATCCCGCTGGTCGCCGAGATGCCCCACGGCGGCTACAAGAAGTCCGGCTACGGCAAGGACCTCTCCGCCTACGGCTTCGAGGACTACACCCGCATCAAGCACGTCATGACCTCGCTGGGCTGATCCCCGCCCCGCCCCGCGCCGCGCGGCCCCGGCACCCTTGATCGACAGGGTGTCGGGGCCGCGCGCCGTCGCTCGACGGACCGTCCATTGCCGCAGGTGACGGGCGCCCGGGATGCTGGCCGGGTGAGAGCGACAGTCAGCAACCACGTGTCCCGCCGGTCCCTGCTGCGCGGCGCCGGAGGTGTCGGGGCCGCGGCCCTGCTCGCCGGCTGCGGCGTGCCCGCCGCCTACGTCGACGAGGACGACCGGGCCGGCCGCGACCTGTCCGCCCGCGACCGGACGGTCGACTTCGCCAACTGGCCGCTCTACATCGACACCGATGACGAGGGCAAGGCGAAGCGCCCCACCCTCGACGCCTTCAGGGAGCGCACCGGGATCTCCGTCCGGTACACCGAGGAGATCAACGACAACGACGAGTTCTTCGGCAAGATCGGCCCGTCGCTGATGAACCGCCAGGAGACCGGCCGCGACCTGATCGTCGTCAGCGACTGGATGGCCGCCCGCTTCGTCCGCCTCGGCTGGGTCCAGGAGATGGACCGCGCCGCCCAGCCGAACGTCGCGCGCAACCTCAACCCGCAGCTCCGCTCGCCCGCCTTCGACCCGGGCCGGCTGCACAGCGTGCCCTGGCAGTCCGGGATCACCGGCATCGCGTACAACCGGAAGAAGCTCGGCCGGGAACTCCGCTCGACCAAGGAGCTCTGGGCCGACGACCTGCGCGGCAAGGTGACCCTGCTCTCCGGACTCGACGAGTCGTTCGCGCTGCTCATGATGGGCAACGGCGTCGACGTGACCCGGTGGACCGCCGACGACTTCCACGCGCTGTGCGAGCAGATCGAGGGCCTCGTCCGGGCGCGGCACATCCGGCGCTTCACCGGCAACGACTACATCAAGGACCTCTCCACCGGCGACGTGCTCGCCTGTCAGGCGTACTCGGGCGACGTCATCCAGCTCCAGGCCGACAACCCGGACATCGAGTTCGTCGTCCCCGAGGAGGGGGCAGAGCTGTGGGCCGAGTCGCTGCTCGTCCCCAACCGCGCCCAGCACAAGGGCAACGCCGAGAAGCTCGTCGACTACTACTACGAGCCCGAGGTCGCCGCCGAACTCGCCGCCTGGGTCAACTACGTCTGCCCGGTGCCGGCCGCCCAGGCCGTCCTCGCCGACTCCGGCGACGAGGAGCTGGTCGCGCTCGCCGAGGACCCGCTGATCTTCCCCGACGCCGCCATGCGGGAACGGCTCGCCATCGCCCGGGACATCAACGCGGACGAGCGCCAGGAGTTCGCGAAGAGGTGGAACGCGATCGTCGGCCTGTGAGGCGCGCGGCCCGGTCCTGGAGGCGGGGGCGACGGTGGTCCCGCACGCCGTCGCGCGACGACCCGCACCCCGTTTCTGAACACGTTCAAGAAGGGCGTACGCTGTCCTCGTGAGCGACACGAACGGGCCGAGAGCCCTCCTCAGGAACATCCGCGTCTGGCTGGTCGTCTTCGTCGTCTGCCTGGTCCTGAGCGGGGCCACCGCCTTCCCGCTAGTGACCGAACTCCGGCTCCTCGACTCCGCGTTGACCGGCTGGGCCGCACCCGTCGCCGACCTGCTCCCCGGACTCGCCGAGTGGATCCACCGGGTGCGGGACGGCCTCGCCGCCACCGACCGGGACGCCCCGTACGTCCTCTACGGCACCGACTGGCTGGCCTTCGCGCACCTCGTCATCGCGGTCGCCTTCTACGGGGTGTACCGCGACCCCGTCCGCAACATCTGGGTCGTCGAGTTCGGGATGATCGCCTGCGTCGGCGTCATCCCGCTCGCCCTGATCTGCGGCCCGATCCGGGGCATCCCCTTCTGGTGGTCGGTCATCGACATGTCGTTCGGGGTGATCGGCATCCTGCCGCTGCTCCACGTGCGCCGGCTGATCAAGCGCCTGGAGGCCGCGACGGCGCCGCAGGCCCCCGTGGGCGGGGCCGTACCCGCCTAGGACCGGTCGGGGAGGCCGTAGGCCGACACCATCAGGGTCAGGGCGGTGCGGTTCACGTCCTGGCCCTTGGCGTCGGTGGCGTTGACGCTGTAGACGAGGGTGCGGGAGCCGTCGCGGGTCGAGGCGACGGCCGTGTTGTAGCCCCAGCGACCGCCGGTCTTGCCCCACACCTCGCGCCCGCCGAGCCGCTTCATGGACAGGCCGGCGGAGTACGCGGCCGGGTCGCCGGACTTCAGGTCCGTCACCTTCGGCAGGGTGAACATCTCCTCCAGGAGCGGACCCCGCACCACCCGGCCCGCGAACAGGGCCCGGGTGAACCGCTCCAGGTCGGCGGTGGTCGAGACGAGGTCGCCGGCGGCCCAGCCGTCCGTCACCCCCCACTCCGAGACGTCGCGGAGCCCGGTCGTGCCGTCGTCGAGCCGCATGGTCTGGTAGCCGTGGTTGTACGGCCCGGTGATCCCGGCGGCGGTACCGGGGAAGTACGTGTCGCGCAGGCCGAGCGGCCGCAGGATCCGGCGCTCCACCTGGTGCGCGTACGAGTCGCCGGTCACCCGCTCCACGATCAGGCCGACGACCGTGTAGCCGATGTTGAGGTAGTGCTGCCGGGTGCCGGGCGCGAACTCGCGCGGCTTGGCCGTCGCCGAGCGGACCATCTCCTCGGGGGTGTGGACGACGAACCGGTTCGCGTACCACTCCTCCACCGTCTCACCGGGCATGTCGGCGGCCGGGATGCCGTGCGTGTGGTTCAGGAGCTGGCGCACGGTCACCCGGGCGTACCGTCCGGGGATCAGGTCCGGGAGGTACGAGCGGGCCGAGCGGTCCAGGTCGATCCGGCCCTCGGCGGCCAGCTGGAGCACGGTCGCCGCCGTGAACACCTTCGTCACCGAACCGGCCCGGAAGCGGGCCGCCGGGTCCGCCGGGGCGTTCGACTCCAGGTCGTGCACGCCCGCGCTGCCCTGCCACGAGCCCTCGGAGCCGCCGACCCGGACCAGCGCGGCCGTCGCGTCGGCGCGCGGCAGACCGGCGATCGCCGCGCTCAGGTCCGGGCTCGAAAGGGCCGGCGCGGCCGCCGGGGACGCGGCCGCCGGGGGCTCCGCCGCGAAGGCCGGGGCGAGCGCGGGCCCGGAGGCGACGCCCAGGACCAAGGCGGCGGCGAGCAGCGTGCGGGTGGACTTCCTCATGGTCAACTCCGTTGGTGTGAGCCGTTGTTCTCGATGGCTCCATCCTGCTGACCTGCGGCGCTCCGCGGATCGCCCGCACCGGCGGTCTCCGGCGGGCCTGTTCCTCACCGACACGGGGGAGGAGCGGGCTACCCGCCTCCCCCGGGCGGGGGAGAGCCCGCCGCGACCAGACCCGTCTCGTACGCGCAGATCACCGCCTGGATCCGGTCGCGCAGCCCCAACTTGGCCAGGACGTTGCCCACGTGCGTCTTCACCGTGTGGTCGCTGACCACCAACTCCGCCGCGATCTCCGCGTTGGAGAGACCGCGCGCGAGCAGCAGCAACGTCTCCCGCTCGCGGCCGGTCAGCACGTCGAGCCGGGGGTCGGGGCCCCGGGCCGCCCCGCGCGGCCCGCCCGCCGTGTACTGCTCCACGAGCCGACGGGCCACCGACGGCGCGAGCAGCGAGTCGCCCGCGGCCACCACCCGTACCGCGTGCACCAGGTCGTCCCGGCGCACGTCCTTGAGGAGGAAGCCGCTCGCGCCCGCGTGCAGCGCCTCGTACACGTACGCGTCGGTGTCGAAGGTCGTCAGGATCACCGTCCGGCAGCCGGACTCCGCGCCGATCAGCCGACAGGCCTCGATGCCGTCCGTCCGGGGCATCCGGATGTCGAGCAGCGCCACGTCGGGCGCGAGGCGGCGCACCGCCTCGACGGCCTCGGCCCCGTCCCCGGCCTCCGCGACCACCTCGATGTCCGGCTGCGCGTCCAGGATCATCGCGAAGCCGCTCCGCACCAGTTCCTGGTCGTCCGCGACCACCACCCGGATCGTCATCTCCCCACCTCCGCCGTCTCCGTCCCCGGGGGCACGGGCAGCAGGACCCGCACCTCGAAGCCCCGGCCGCCCGGGCCCGGGCCCATCGCCGCCGTCCCGCCGTGCGCGGCGGCCCGCTCCCTGATGCCGACGAGCCCGTGCCCCGACCCGGACCCGGGCCGGGGGCCGCGGCCGTCGTCCGTCACCGTGACCCGCAGGACGCCGTCGCCGTAGGCCAGCCGGACGTCCGCCGCGCGGGCCTGGGCGTGCTTCACCACGTTCGTCAGCGCCTCCTGGACGATCCGGTACGCGCTCGCGCCGGTCGCCGCCGGCAGCGCGCGTACCCCGCCCTCCGTCTCGTACCCGACGGCGAGGCCGCTGGCCCGGACCCGTTCCACCAGGTCGGGGATGCCGCCGAGGTCCGGCTGCGGCTCCCTGGGGGCCGCGCCCTCGTCGCCCTCGCGCAGCAGCCCCAGCATGTGGCGCAGCTGGGCCATCGCCTCGCGGCCGGTCTCCGAGATCGCCTCGAACGCGGCCTCGGCGCGCGCGGGCGCGGCCCGCACCGCCACCGGACCGGCCTCGGCCTGCACGATCATCAGGCTCACCGCGTGCGACAGGATGTCGTGCATCTCCCGTGCGATCCGGGCCCGTTCGCGTGCGGCGGCCTGCTCGGCCTCGATCCGGTGCGCCCGCTGCCGGGCGTCCTGGAGCCGCCCGAAGACGTACGCGGCGCCGAACACGAAGAGCGAGAAGGTCAGTTCGCGTGCCGACTGGGTGTTGAGCCACACCGAGGCCGGCACCGCGACCACCAGCAGCGCCGCCGTCGTCAGCCGCTGCCGGGCCGGCGCGAGCGCGGCGATCGTGTAGACGCTGACGAGCCCGGTGTACGGCAGCGGCTGCCCCGGCCCCTCCAGGGCCAGCTTGTACAGCGCGCTCGCCGCCAGGATCGCGAGCAGGACGGCGAGCGGCGCGCGCCGCCGCCAGACCAGCGGCAGCACGGTGAGCGTCGTCAGGCCGTACGCGGGCCAGGTCGCCGGTTCGAGCTCGGGCCCGCGCGGCACCACGAACGGCATCGTCATCGCCGCCTGCACCAGGAGCGCGATCCCGATGTCCACCGCCCACGGGTTCGCCGCCCCCCAACTCCGGGTGCGTTCCCCGTGGTTCCTCAGATCCCCCCGTATGCCCATTACCGCTCGGCGCTCACGGCGCTCATGGCGCACGCCCGGGGGCCGGGGGCGGCGACGGTTCGGACTCGGCGGATCACGCGGTCGTTCACGCCGACGTTCAGGCGGTCGTTCGTCCGGTCGTTCACGCGGAGGCCTTTCCCAGGACGGCGGCGAGGGCGTCGACGCGGTTCGTGGTGATGGAGTCGACCCCGTTCGAGATCAGCTTACGCATGGTGCGCTGGGTGTCCGCCGTCCAGCAGGAGACCAGCAGACCGTTCCGGTGGACCCGCTCGCTGAGCTCCCGACTCACCAGGCCGAAGCGGTAGTTGAGCCAGCGGGGCCGCACCGCGTCGAGCAGCACCGGCCGGGGCGGGGCGAGCGTCGTCCAGGTCAGGGCGATCTCGGCGGCCGGGTCGGCGGCCCGCACCTGGAGCATGGCGACGGCCCCCGCGCAGTAGTACACCCGCTCACCGGCGCCGCACTCGCGGACCGTGCCGACGATCCGGCGGACCGACTCCTCGTTCCCGCCCGGCAGGTCCAGCATCAGCCGGTGGTCCCCGGCGGTGAGCAGCGCCTCGCGCAGGGTCGGCACCCCGTCGTGCGTCAACTCGCGCACCGTCTCGTACGGGAGCGCCGAGAGGGGGCGGTCGTGGCCCCAGAGTCGCTTCAGGGTGTCGTCGTGGAGGAGGACGGGCACGCCGTCCCCGGTCAGCCGGACGTCGATCTCGACGGCGTCCGCCCCCCGCTCGATCGCCGAGGCGATCGAGGGGAGCGTGTTCTCACGGACGCGGTACGGGTCGCCGCGATGGCCTACGACAGTGACGGAGCGCATGGCCCCATTCTCGTCGCCGTCAGCGCGCCAGCCAGTCGTTCGTGTACGTGTCGATCTCGGCGGCGATCCGGGCCTTGCCGGCCGCGTCGAGGAAGGAGGCCTCGACCGCGTTCTTGGCGAGGGCGGCGACACCGCGCTCGTCGAGGCCGAGGAGGCGGGCGGCGACGGCGTACTCGTTGTTGAGGTCCGTGCCGAACATCGGCGGGTCGTCGCTGTTGATCGTGACGAGGACGCCGGCGTCGACCATCTCCCGGATCGGGTGCTCCTCGAGGGTGGCGACGGCCCGGGTCGCGATGTTCGACGTCGGGCACACCTCCAGGGCGATCCGGTGCTCGGCGAGGTACGCCAGGAGCTCGGGGTCCTTGACGGAGCTGGTGCCGTGGCCGATGCGCTCGGCGCCCAGGTCGCGGATGGCGTCCCAGACCGTCTCCGGTCCCGTCGTCTCGCCCGCGTGCGGGACGGAGTGCAGGCCGGCCGCGCGGGCCAGGTCGAAGTACGGCTTGAACTGCGGGCGCGGCACGCCGATCTCCGGGCCGCCGAGGCCGAAGGAGACCAGGCCCTCCGGGCGCAGCCCGTCGGTCGTCGCGAGCCGCGCGGTCTCCTCGGCGGAGGCCAGGCCGGCCTCGCCGGGGATGTCGAAGCACCAGCGCAGGACCGTGCCGAACTCGACCTCGGCCGCCTTGCGGGCGTCCTCGATCGCCGCCATGAAGGCGCGCTCGTCGATGCCGCGCCGGGTGGAGGAGTAGGGGGTGATGGTGAGCTCGGCGTACCGGATGTTCTGCCGGGCCATGTCCCGGGCGACCTCGAAGGTCAGCAGCCGGACGTCCTCGGGGGTGCGGACCAGGTCGACGACGGACAGGTAGACGTCGATGAAGTGTGCGAAGTCCGTGAACGTGAAGTAGTCGGCCAGCGCCTCCGGGTCCGTGGGGACCTTGGAGTCGGGGTGCCGGGCTGCGAGCTCGGACACGATCCGCGGCGAGGCGGAGCCCACGTGGTGGACGTGCAGTTCGGCCTTGGGCAGGCCGGCGATGAAGGGATGGAGGTCGGTCATCGGGTCATGGTAGGCCGGGCGGGTCCCCCGGACGGGGGAGGTCGTAGCATGGCGTGACCATGATGGGGGAGGCCCATGTCTGACAACCGAGACCAGCCGCAGGGCGGGTACGACCCGGCGGACCCGTGGGCTCCGCCGAACCGCGACGGGGTGGAACTGAGCAAGTCGTCTACGCCGACGCCGCCGCCCGTGCACGACCAGATGACGGTCACGTCGATGCCCGCCGCCACCGGACCCGGCGGCGACGTCCCGCCGCCGCCGGTCGCCCCGGGCGGCCCCGCGGCCACGCCCGACGCCTACGGCTACCCGCCGGCCACGCCCGGCGCGTACGGCTACCCGGCGGCCCCGGCCCCGCAGCCGGTCGCGCCGACCGCCCCGGCGGTGTCGGGCTACGGATACCCGGGCTACGGCTCGGGGTACAACCAGCCCGGCTGGCAGCAGTCGCCGTCCAACGGCATGGGGACGACCGCGATGGTGCTCGGCATCATCGCGGTGGCCGGATTCTGCATGTACGGCCTGGGCATGATCCTCGGCATCCTCGCGCTGATCTTCGGCGTCATCGGCCTGAAGAAGGTCAACCGGGGCGAGGCGACGAACCGGGGCATGGCCATCGCCGGCATCGTGCTGGGCTCCATCGGCACCGTGGTGAGCGCCGTCTTCCTCGGCTTCATCATCTGGGCCATCGCCCAGGACTCCTCGTCCTTCGACGACTCCGGCACCGACGAGGACCCGTTCTCGTCGAGCCTGGTGCTCGAGATCGAGCGCTGAGCCGGGCCCGCACGGCACGCGAAGGCCCCGCACCTCACCGAGGTGCGGGGCCTTCGCGCATGCTCGGGATCCTCCGCGCGTATCAGGGTCCTCCGCGCGTGCCCGCGGAGCCCGTGCGTTCGCCCGAGGGCCGTGCGCCTGCCGGGGAGCCGTGCGCGTGGCGCGGGTCAGGCGCCGCGCAGCCGGTCCCGGGCCTCCATCAGGGCGAAGCCGAGGAGGTTCAGGCCGCGCCAGCGGGCCGGGTCGTGGGCGCCGGGGTCGTCGGCGGCCAGTCCGATGCCCCAGATGCGGTCCACCGGGCTGGCCTCCACCAGGATCCGCTCGCCGGTGCCCAGGAGGTACCCGCGCAGGGCCTCGTTCGAGGAGAACTTGTGGACGCTGCCCTCGACGACGATCCCGAAGCGCTCCCGCTCCCACACGGCGTCGTCGAATCCCCGGACGAGGCGGCCCGCCTTCTTGGCCTCCGCGGGGGTGCGGGCGGTCAGTGCGGCGCGCTCGGCTTCGGCGTCCCCGAAGAGGCGCGCCTTGGCCGCCATCATCCAGTGCTCGGCCGTCGCGTACGCCGTTCCGTCGACCGTGAAGGGGGCCGGCCACCACTGGCTCAGACAGCTCGCGGAAAGGCGCCCGTCCGGGTGGGGGCGGTGGCCCCAGAAGAGCAGCCACTTCGGACGGTCACCCCTGTTGACCTGCTGTGTCAGCTCGTCGATCTTGTCCATGCATGCGAGTGTGACAGCCGCCACTGACATTCCGTACGGAGATTTTCCGACCGCCTCGACACATGGTCGACCGATTCCGTCGCGTAACCAAAAGGAAACAACGGAATCACTTGTTGGGGCACTTTCACCATGTCAGGATCGGCACTCAATTCGAGCTGGGACAACGGAGAGCGTCATGGGCAACCGCTTCCAGGTGACGGACCGCTTCGCGGACGGCGCACAGTACATCGGCGGGCGGCTCCGGGCCGGAACCTCCGGTCAGGAACACAGCGTGATCGACCCGGCGACCGGGGACAGCGTCTACACCTACGCGCTCGCCTCCACGGCCGACGTGGACGACGCCGTCGCCGCCGCCAAGGCCGCCTTCCCCGGCTGGTCCGGCGCCACCCCGGGCGAGCGCTCCGACGCGCTGCACCGGCTCGCCGGAGTCCTCGCCGAGTGGGCGGACGACATCGCGCGGGTCGAGTCGCTGCAGTGCGGCAAGCCGCTGAAGCTCACCACGGAGTTCGACGTGCCCGGCACGATCGACAACACCGCGTTCTTCGCCGGCGCCGCCCGCCACCTCCAGGGCCAGTCGGCCGCCGAGTACGACGGTGACCACACCTCGTACGTCCGGCGCGAGGCGATCGGCGTCATCGGCTCCATCGCCCCCTGGAACTACCCGCTCCAGATGGCCGCCTGGAAGATCCTCCCGGCGATCGCCGCCGGCAACACGATCGTCCTCAAGCCCGCCGAGCTCACCCCGCTGACCTCGCTGATGTTCGCGCAGGCGGCGAAGGAGGCCGGTATCCCCGACGGTGTGATCAACATCGTCAGCGGCTCCGGACGGGTCGTCGGCGAGCACCTCGTCGGCCACCCCGACGTGGTCATGACCTCCTTCACCGGCTCCACGCCGGTCGGCAAGCGGGTCGCCGAGGTCGCCACCGCCACCGTCAAGCGGCTCCACCTCGAACTCGGCGGCAAGGCCCCCTTCGTCGTCTTCGACGACGCCGACCTGGAGGCCGCCGCCCACGGCGCCGTCGCCGCCTCCCTCATCAACAGCGGCCAGGACTGCACCGCCGCCACCCGCGCGTACGTCCAGCGCCCGCTCTTCGACGCCTTCGTCGCCCGGGTCGCCGAACTGATGGAGACCGTCCGCGTCGGCGACCCCTTCGCGGCGGACACCGACCTCGGCCCGCTCGTCAGCCACCGCCACCGCGACAGCGTCGCCGCCTTCGTCGAGCGCGCCCGCGGCTACGCCACCGTCGTCACCGGCGGCGAAGCCCCCGGCGGCGACCTCAAGGACGGTGCGTACTATCGTCCGACCCTGATCACCGGTGCCGCGCAGGACAGCGAGGTCGTGCAGTCGGAGATCTTCGGGCCGGTCCTGGTGGCCCTGCCCTTCGACGGCGACGACGAGGGCATCCGGCTCGCCAACGACACCCCGTACGGCCTCGCCGCCTCCGCCTGGAGCCGCGACGTCTACCGCGCCAACCGCGCCACGCGGGAGATCAAGGCGGGCTGCGTGTGGGTCAACGACCACATCCCGATCATCAGCGAGATGCCCCACGGAGGCACCAAGGCATCCGGGTACGGAAAGGACATGTCGGTGTACTCCTTCGAGGAGTACACGCAGGTCAAGCACGTGATGTTCGACAACACTGCGGTGGCCGCCAAGGATTGGCACCGCACGATCTTCGGGGACCGATAGCAGCTCGCCGCCCGACCAGCGGCCCACCCATCCCGAAAGGGCACAGCGCATGGAGCAGTACGAGCCCGACAGCCTGTCCGCCGCGCAGCTGGCGGCGATACGGCGCAGTATGACGAACGGCCGGGGCGCCCTCAGCCGGCGGTCGATGCTGCGCGCGGGTGGCGTCGGCGCGCTCACCGTCGGCGGCCTCGCCGGCCTGAGCGCCTGCGGGATCCCGCCGGCCAAGCGGGAGGGCCAGGGCCCCGCGTCCATCGACGTGTCGGCCAAGGAGAAGAGCGTCGCCTTCTCCAACTGGACCGAGTACATGGACGTCAGCGAGGACGAGAAGTCCCGCCCGACCCTGGAGGCGTTCGCCGAGCGCACCGGGATCAAAGTCAAGTACACCGAGGACATCAACGACAACGTCGAGTTCTTCGGCAAGATCAAGCCGCAGCTCGCGGCCGGCCAGGACACCGGCCGCGACCTGATCTGCGTCACCGACTGGCTCGCCGCCCGGATCATCCGGCTCGGCTGGGCGCAGAAGCTCGACGCCTCGAACCTGCCCCACGCGTACGCGAACCTCTCCACCCAGTTCCGCAGCCCCGACTGGGACCCGGGCCGCGCCTACTCGTACCCGTGGACCGGCATCTCCACCGTCATCGCGTACAACGTGAAGGCGACCGGCGGCAAGAAGGTCGACTCCGTGACCCAGCTCCTGGACGACCCGTCCCTCAAGGGCCGGGTCGGCTTCCTCACGGAGATGCGCGACTCCGTCGGCATGACCCTGCTCGACCTCGGCAAGGACCCGGGGAAGTTCACGGACGCCGACTACGACGCGGCGATCGGACGCCTCCAGAAGGGCGTCGACAAGAAGCAGATCCGCCGCTTCACGGGCAACGACTACACCTCCGACCTGGACAAGGGCGACCTGGCCGCCTGCCTCGCCTGGGCCGGCGACGTCATCCAGCTCCAGGCGGACAACCCGGACATCCGCTACGCCATCCCGTCCGCCGGATACATCACCTCCAGCGACAACCTGCTCGTCCCCGCGCAGTCCCGGCACAAGACGAACGCCGAGAAGCTCATCGACTACTACTACGAGCTCCCCGTCGCCGCCCAGCTCGCCGCGTACATCAACTACGTCTGCCCCGTCGACGGGGTGAAGGACGAGCTCTCCAAGATCGACCCCGAGCTCGCGAACAACACGCTGATCCTCCCGGACAAGGCGATGGCCAGGAAGTCGCACGCCTTCCGCTCGCTCACCAGCGCGGAGGAGACGGCGTACGAGGAGAAGTTCGCCAAGCTCATCGGCGCCTGAGCCCGACGTCGTCCACCTCACTCACTCCCCTGGGACCGCAACCCATGACTGACAAGACTGCTCACACCGGAAAGAACACTGGCGGCGGCGACGTCCGTCTCACCGGGATCAGCAAGTCGTACGGCTCGTTCACCGCCGTCCACCCGCTGGACCTCACCGTCCCGCAGGGCTCCTTCTTCGCCCTCCTCGGCGCCTCCGGCTGCGGCAAGACCACCACGCTGCGCATGATCGCCGGCCTGGAGGACCCGAGCACCGGCACCGTCTTCCTCGGCGACAAGGACGTCACCGACCTCCCGCCGTACAAGCGGCCGGTCAACACCGTCTTCCAGTCCTACGCGCTCTTCCCGCACATGGACATCACCGAGAACATCGCCTTCGGCCTGCGCCGCCGCGGCATCAAGTCGGTGAAGAAGCAGGTCGACGACATGCTGGAGCTCGTCCAGCTCGGCGACAAGGCCCGCCACAAGCCCCACCAGCTCTCCGGCGGCCAGCAGCAGCGCGTCGCCGTGGCCCGCGCGCTCATCAACCACCCGCAGGTGCTGCTCCTCGACGAGCCCCTCGGCGCCCTCGACCTCAAGCTGCGCCGCCAGATGCAGCTGGAGCTCAAGCGGATCCAGACCGAGGTCGGCATCACCTTCGTGCACGTCACCCACGACCAGGAGGAGGCCATGACCATGGCCGACCAGGTCGCGGTCATGAACGGCGGCCGGGTCGAGCAGCTCGGCGCCCCCGCCGACCTGTACGAGAACCCGCAGACCACCTTCGTCGCCAACTTCCTCGGCACCTCCAACCTCATCGAGGCCGAGGTCCTGGAGACCGGCTCGGACGTGCTCGCCACCGCCGGCGGCGGCAAGCTCCGGATCCCCGGCGACCGCTGTACCTCCGCCGTCCGCCAGGGCGGCAAGGTCCTCGTCGGCGTCCGCCCCGAGAAGATCTCGCTCGCGCACGCCGACGACGCGGGCTCGATCGCCGACGGCCGCAACCGGGTCACCGGCCGGATCGCCGACTCCTCCTTCATCGGCGTCTCCACCCAGTACGTGGTGAACTCGCCGGCGGGCGCGGAGCTCCAGGTCTACGAGCAGAACATCGAGCGCGACACCCGCCTGGTCCCCGGCGCCGAGGTCGTCCTGCACTGGAACCCGGCCCACACCTTCGGGCTCGACGCGGCGCAGGACATCGACGCGGGCGTGGAGACGGTGGAGGACGCCGGATGAGCACTCCCACGCTGACGAAGGAAGCGCCTCCGACAGAGGAACCGGTTCTGCGCAAGCCTTCGACCCGCAAGCGGCTCGTCCCGTACCTGCTGCTGCTCCCCGGCATCATCTGGCTGCTCGTCTTCTTCGCGCTGCCGATGGTCTACCAGGCCTCCACCTCCGTCCAGGAGGGCAGCCTGGAAGCCGGCTTCAAGGTCACCTGGCACTTCCAGACCTATGTGGACGCCTTCACGGAGTACTGGCCGCAGCTCCTGCGCTCGGTGCTGTACGCGGGCACCGCGACCCTGCTCTGCCTGCTGCTCGGCTACCCGCTCGCGTACCTCATCGCCTTCAGGGCGGGCCGCTGGCGCAACCTGCTCCTCGTCCTCGTCATCGCCCCCTTCTTCACCAGCTTCCTCATCAGGACGCTCGCGTGGAAGACGATCCTGGCCGACGACAGCATCGTCGTGGACCTGCTGAACGCCCTGCACGTCCTCGACGTGACCAGCTGGCTCGGCTGGACCGACGGCGAGCGGGTGCTCGCCACGCCCATGGCCGTGGTCTGCGGTCTGACGTACAACTACCTGCCGTTCATGATCCTGCCGCTCTACACCTCGCTGGAGCGGATAGACGGCCGGCTGCACGAGGCCGCGCAGGACCTCTACGCGTCCCCGTCCACCACCTTCCGCAAGGTGACCTTCCCGCTGTCGATGCCCGGCGTCGTCTCCGGCACCCTGCTCACCTTCATCCCTGCGAGCGGCGACTACGTCAACGCCGAACTGCTCGGATCGACCGACACCAAGATGATCGGAAACGTCATCCAGTCGCAGTTCCTCCGCGTCCTCGACTACCCGACGGCGGCCGCGCTCTCCTTCATCCTCATGGCGATCGTCCTGGTGATCGTCAGCCTCTACATCCGCAAGGCGGGAACGGAGGACCTGGTCTGATGCGCTGGCTCCGAAAGAACCTCGTCGTCCTGGCGGGCCTGTTCACGCTCGCCTACATGATCGTGCCGAACATCGTGGTCATGGTGTTCTCGTTCAACAAGCCGAACGGGCGCTTCAACTACTCCTGGCAGCGCTTCTCGCTCGACGCCTGGAAGGACCCCTGCGGCGTCGCCGACATGTGCGAGTCGCTCTCGCTCTCGCTCCAGCTCGCCGCCTGGGCGACGATCGGCGCGGTCGTCCTCGGTACGATGATCGCCTTCGCGCTGGTCCGCTACCGCTTCCGGGCGCGCGGCGCGATCAACTCGCTGATCTTCCTGCCGATGGCGATGCCCGAGGTCGTCATGGCCGCCTCGCTGCTCACCCTCTTCCTCAACATGGGGATCGAGCTGGGCTTCTGGACGGTCCTGATCGCCCACATCATGTTCTGCCTGTCGTTCGTCGTGACGGCGGTCAAGGCCCGGGTCATGTCCATGGACCCGCGCCTGGAGGAAGCGGCGCGCGACCTCTACGCGGGCCCCGCCCAGACCTTCCTGCGCGTGACCCTGCCGATCGCCGCACCCGGCATCGCCGCCGGCGCGCTGCTCGCCTTCGCGCTCTCGTTCGACGACTTCATCATCACCAACTTCAACGCGGGTCCCGACACCGTCACCTTCCCCATGTTCGTCTGGGGCTCGGCGCAGCGCGGAACCCCCGTTCAGATCAACGTCATCGGCACCGCGATGTTCGTCCTCGCGGTACTGGTGGTCGTGGCCGGGCAGATCATCGCGAACCGGCGCAGGAAAACAGCAACAGCCTGAGCGAAGGCCGCTCAGGCACCGAAGGAGTTGGAAACCATGGCCCCAGTCGCCATGCGTCTCGCTGCACAATCTCTCTCCGACGCCCAGCCCGTCCCCTTCTGGCTGGAAGACCCCGGCAAGCCCGGCGCCCTGCCCGCCCTCACCGGCACCGAGAAGTGCGATCTCCTCGTGGTCGGCGGCGGATACAGCGGACTGTGGACCGCGCTCCTCGCCAAGGAGCGCGACCCCGCCCGGGATGTCGTCCTGATCGAAGGCCGCGAGGTGGGCTGGGCCGCCTCGGGCCGCAACGGAGGCTTCTGCGCCGCCTCCCTCACCCACGGCTTCGGCAACGGCCTCGCCCGCTGGCCGGGCGAGCTGCCGAGGCTGGAGGAGCTCGGCGAGCGCAACCTCGACGACATCGAGGAGGCGGTCGCCCGCTACTCCCTGGACTGCGACTTCGAGCGCACCGGCGAGATCGACGTGGCCACCGAGCCGCACCAGGTCGAGGAACTCGCCGAGATGTACGCGGAGATCGACCGGCTCGGACTCGCGGACGGCCTCGAACTCCTCGACCGGGACGCCGTCCGGGCCGAGGTCGACTCGCCGACCTTCCTCGGCGGCCTCTGGGACCGCCGCGGCGTCGCCATGCTCAACCCGGCGAAGCTGGCCTGGGGCCTGAAGCGCGCCTGCCTCGACCTGGGCGTGCGGATCTTCGAGAACACCCCCGGTCTGGAGCTGGTCTCCTTCGGCGCCGGCATGGGCGTGCGCACCCCGTACGGCCGTGTCGTCGCCGAGAAGGTCGCGCTCGGCACCAACGTCTTCCCGTCGCTGGTCAAGCGCGTCCGGCCGTACACCGTCCCGGTCTACGACTACGCGCTGATGACCGAGCCGCTCAGCCCCGAGCAGCTCGCCTCCGTCGGCTGGAAGAACCGGCAGGGCCTCGGCGACTCCGCCAACCAGTTCCACTACTTCCGGATCACGGCGGACAACCGCATCCTGTGGGGCGGCTACGACGCGATCTACCCCTTCGGCGGCAAGCTCGACGCCGAGATGGACCAGCGCCCGGAGACCTACCTCAAGCTGGCCGAGCACTTCTTCCGCTGCTTCCCGCAGCTGGAGGGCCTGCGCTTCAGCCACGCCTGGGGCGGCGCGATCGACACCTGCTCGCGCTTCTCGGCCTTCTTCGGTACGGCGTACAAGGGCAAGGTCGCGTACGCGGCCGGGTTCACCGGCCTCGGCGTCGGCGCCACCCGCTTCGGCGGGGACGTGATGCTCGACCTGCTCGCGGGGGAGCGTACCGAGCGCACCGAGCTGGACATGGTCCGCTCCAAGCCGCTGCCGTTCCCGCCCGAGCCGATCGCCTGGGCCGGCATCGGCATCACCAAGTGGGCGCTGGCCCGCGCCGACGAGAACGGCGGCCGGCGCAACCTGTGGCTGAAGACCATGGACCGGCTGGGCCTCGGCTTCGACAGCTGAGCCCGTCCTGTGATGCAGGTCACAATCGACGGGTGGGCGAACCCGCGTAAGAGAAGCCCCCGTACCCGCTCTCTCCGTGTGGACACCGCGTCCACACGGAGAGGAGATCGTTGCGATGATCGGTGCGGGGGCTTCTGGTGCCAAGAATGCGGTGGAGTGGCTGGCCTCGGTCGCACCCGACCCCGACGCCTGCCGCTGGGAGTGGGAACGCAACCCGCACGGGGTCGCACTGCTGCCCGCCGGCCGGCGCTGGGACGTGCTGATCCTGCCGGCGGACCTCGGCCACCCCACCCTCGACGTGCTGACCCGGCTCGTGGACCGGCCGGGTCCCGTCCTGGCCGACTTCGGCGAATCCCGGATCGGCTTCTTCGTCCCGCCGGGCACCGCCGCCCGCTGGATCGGCACCGGGGTGCGCAGCGCCGGCGCCGGCACCTGGATCGTCGTCCCGTACCCCGGCCGGTCGACCGGCGGGGTCCGCTGGCTGGTCGCGCCGGACGGTGCGGGCACCCTCAACGACGCCTCGCTCCTGGAACTGGCGATGCACGAGGCGGCGGGACGGCTCGCCGGGGGCGAAGGGGGGGCCGGCGCGGTCTGACGCGGACGAACGGTGCTTCCGATGCGGTCCGGCGCGTACGAACGGCGATTCCGGCGCGGGTGAACGGCGGTTCGGGGAAGGCCGGGTGCGGACGAACGGCGAACAGAGGTCTTGACCACTTGATTGGTCTGGACCATGCTGTGGCGCGCCCCCACCCCGAATTCCCCCACTCCCGGAGGCAGTTGTGGACCGCACCAGACCCCTCACCCTGCTCCTGGCGGGCGCCCTCGCCGCCGGCGGGCTCATGGCGCTCACCCCCGCCGCCCAGGCCGCCGACACCGAACTCGCCCGCAACGGCGGCTTCGAGGCCGGCCTCGACGGCTGGACCTGCACGGCGGGCAGCGGAGCCGTCGTCTCCTCGCCCGTCCACGGCGGGACGAAGGCGCTCCAGGCCACCCCGGCCGGCAGCGACAACGCCCGCTGCTCCCAGACCGTCACCGTCAAGCCCAACTCCTCCTACACGCTGAGCGGTTGGGTCCGCGGCAGCTACGTCTACCTCGGCGCCACCGGCACCGGGACCACCGACGTCTCCACCTGGACCGGCTCAGCCCCCGACTGGCAGCGCCTCGCCACCACCTTCACCACCGGCGCCTCCACCACCTCGGTGACGATCTACACGCACGGCTGGTACGGCACCCCCGCCTACCAGGCCGACGACCTCTCCCTGTACGGCCCCGGCGGCGACCCCGTCCAGCTCCCGACCGCCCCCACCGGTCTCGCGGCGGGCTCCCCGACCTCCACCACCGTGCCGCTCACCTGGACCGCGGTCTCCGGCGCCACCTCGTACAACGTCTACCAGGGCGCCACCAGGATCCAGACCGTCACCGGCACCTCGGCCACCGCGACCGGACTCACCGCCTCCACCCCGTACAGCTTCCAGGTCGCCGCCGTGAACGCCGCCGGCGAGTCCCCGAAGTCCGCGGCCGTCACCGCCACCACGACCTCCGGCGGCGGAGGCGGCGGCGGCCTGCCCGCGCACGCCCTCGTCGGCTACCTCCACGCCAGCTTCGCCAACGGCTCCGGCTACACCCGCATGGCCGACGTCCCCGACTCCTGGGACGTCATCAACCTCGCCTTCGGTGAACCGACCTCGGTGACCTCCGGTGACATCCGCTTCAGCCTCTGCCCGGCCACCGAGTGCCCGAACGTCGAGTCCGTCGCGGACTTCAAGGCGGCGATCAAGGCCAAGCAGGCCGCCGGCAAGAAGGTCCTCATCTCCATCGGCGGCCAGAACGGCCAGGTGCAGCTCTCCACCACCGCCGCCCGCGACACCTTCGTCTCCTCCGTCTCGAAGATCATCGACGAGTACGGCCTCGACGGCCTCGACATCGACTTCGAGGGCCACTCCCTCTCACTCCAGACCGGCGACACCGACTTCCGGAACCCGACCAGCCCGGTCATCGTCAACCTCATCCAGGCGGTCAAGACCCTCAAGGCCAAGTACGGCGCCAAGTTCGTCCTGACCATGGCCCCGGAGACCTTCTTCGTCCAGCTCGGCTACCAGTACTACGGCTCCGGCCCCTGGGGCGGCCAGGACCCCCGCGCCGGCGCCTACCTGCCCGTCATCCACGCCCTCCGCGACGACCTCACCCTGCTGCACGTCCAGGACTACAACTCGGGCTCCATCATGGGCCTCGACAACCAGTACCACTCCATGGGCGGCGCCGACTTCCACATCGCCATGACCGACATGCTCCTCACCGGCTTCCCCGTCGCCGGCAACGCCGACCGCTTCTTCCCCGCCCTCCGCGCCGACCAGGTCGCCATCGGTCTCCCCGCCTCCACCCAGGCCGGCAACGGCCACACCGCCCCGGCCGAGGTCAACAAGGCCCTCGACTGCCTCACCAGGAAGACCGACTGCGGCACCTACCAGACCCACGGCACCTGGCCCGCCCTCCGCGGCCTCATGACCTGGTCGATCAACTGGGACCGCTACAACCAGTGGGCCTTCTCGAAGAACTTCGACGCGTACAACTGGAGCTGACCGCCAGGATCAGCAACCCCAGGCAGAGACTGGCCAGCACGTCCAGCGGCCAGTGGAAGCCCCGGAGGACGAGCCCGGTCCCCGTCACCGCCGTGAGCACGGCGGCGACGGGGACCAGCCGTCCCGACACGAGGAAGGCCGCGCCGAAGTAGGCGACCATCGCGGTCGCCGTGTGCCCGGACGGGTAGTAGCCGTGGGCCCAGGGCTCGAAGGGGCCGGGGCGGGCCGTCCACTCCTTGAGGGGGATCACGAGCAGCGGTACGGCGGCCATGGCGAGACCGGCGTGCAGGGCGGCGGCGCGGCGGCCCCGCCACACCGCGTACGCCATGGCGCAGGCGAGGACCGGGAGGGCGACCGTCAGGTTGCCGAGATCGGAGGCGAGTTCGCTCAGCCGCCGGGGGACCGAGTCCACCACCGCGCGGGACACCCGCTCGTCGAGCCTGGCCAAGGGGCCGTGGACGAGCACCTGCCAGGTCACGACGGCGAGGGCGACGAGCGCCGAGAAGAGAGCCGGCCGCCCTGGAACAGGGGGGGTGGTTCCAGGGCGGCCGAGGGGATCGGGCTGCCGCGCGCCCCGGGGGGTATGGGGCGTGCGGCCATCCGATCGGTGAGGAGTCCCGGAGCACGAGGCGCCGGCGGTGTGCGCGTAGGCACGGTCTGGACGGTGCTGGGGAGGCTCCGCCCGGGGTGTTTCTCTCATCTGCGGAAACCGTACGCCAGAGAAGAGGGGGCCGACAGCGGGAAATGCATCCCGCCATCGGCCCCCCACAGAGTCTTCACACCATGGATGAGATCCGGGCCCTTCGGACCCGGACGGCTCAGATCTGGGCGAACGCGTTCTCGATGACGTCCAGGCCCTCGTTCAGCAGGTCCTCGCCGATGACCAGCGGCGGCAGGAAGCGCAGCACGTTGCCGTAGGTGCCACAGGTCAGGACCATCACGCCCTCGGCGTGGCAGGCCTTCGCCAGCGCGCCCGCGACCTCCGGGTTCGGCTCCTTGGTGACGCGGTCCTTGACCAGCTCGATGGCGATCATGGCGCCGCGGCCGCGGATGTCGCCGATGGCGTCGAACTTCTCGGCCATCGCCGTCAGGCGGGCCTTCATGAGCTCCTCGATGCGCTGCGCCTTGCGGTTGAGGTCGAGCTCCTTCATCGTCTCGATGGAGCCCAGCGCGGCGGCGCAGGCCACCGGGTTGCCGCCGTACGTGCCGCCCAGACCGCCGCCGTGGACGGAGTCCATGATCTCGGCGCGGCCGGTGACGGCGGCGAGCGGCAGGCCGCCCGCGATGCCCTTGGCGGTCGTGATGAGGTCCGGGACGATGCCCTCGTCCTCACAGGCGAACCACTGGCCGGTACGGCAGAAGCCGGACTGGATCTCGTCCGCGACGAACACGATGCCGTTGTCGTTGGCGAACTTCACGATCGCCGGCAGGAAGCCCTTGGCCGGCTCGATGAAGCCGCCCTCGCCGAGGACCGGCTCGATGATGATCGCGGCGACGTTGTCGGCGCCGATCTGCTTCGTGATGTTGTCGATCGCCTGGGCGGCGGCCTCGGGGCCGCAGTTCTCCGGGCCGGTGGGCCAGCGGTAGCCGTAGGCGACCGGCACGCGGTAGACCTCGGGCGCGAACGGACCGAAGCCCTGCTTGTACGGCATGTTCTTCGACGTCAGCGCCATCGTCAGGTTCGTACGGCCGTGGTAGCCGTGGTCGAAGACGACGACCGCCTGGCGCTTGGTGTACGAGCGGGCGATCTTGACCGCGTTCTCGACGGCCTCGGCACCCGAGTTGAACAGCGCGGACTTCTTGGCGTGGTCGCCCGGTGTCAGCTCGGCCAGCGCCTCGCAGACCTCCACGTAACCCTCGTACGGGGTCACCATGAAACAGGTGTGGGTGAAGTCCTGGAGCTGCGCGGAGGCGCGGCGCACGACGGCCTCGGCCGAGGCGCCGACCGAGGTCACGGCGATGCCGGAGCCGAAGTCGATCAGGCGGTTGCCGTCGACGTCCTCGATGATGCCCCCGCCGGCCCGCGCGGTGAAGACGGGCAGCGTCGAGCCGACGCCACCGGCGACCGTGTCGAGACGGCGGGCCTGAAGCTCCTGCGACTTCGGGCCGGGGATGGCGGTGACGATGCGCCGCTCCTGCGGGACAGCGTTCATGCGGGGCTCCTGGGGGTGTTCTGGACGCACTTGCGGGTTTCCTCCGCAGGCTAGGCGCGGGAGGCCCCGTGAGGCATGCGCCGATCGGGAGTAGTGGGGTGCGTGTCGTTGTCCGGGATGGACATGGCCCCCTCCCCTTCCGCTTCCCGGAAGCGACTTCCCGATGATCGGCCGAACGCGTTGTCGAAACCCCTCCCGAGCGGTCCGCGCCCACTAGATTGACGGTGGCACAGACGCGGCGACCTGGCTGGTCAGGGGGCAGGGGTTCATGGAAACCGACGGCACGTACGAGTCACCCGACACCAGGGAGGGCGCGGTACCCCGCCCGGCGGGGCCGCCGATGCCGCAGATGCCGCCCGGACCACCACCGATGAGGCCGCCTCTCGTGTCACCGCCGCCCGCCCAGGCGCCGTCTCGGCCGGGGATCGTCGAATGGCTTCGGATCCCGAGGCCGGCGGCCCCTCCCGGCGTGTGGCGGCTCGCGTACCGGCCCCGTCCGAAGGAGGAATCCGAGCGGGTGCCCGGGCGACAGCTCATCAGCGGTGCCCTGATCGCCTACCTCTGCGGATGGCTGCTCTGGTCACTGCTCCAGAACGGCTATCTCGGGGGTTGGTGGATCTTCGTCGACGACTGGTGGTTGCTGCCTTTGCTCTGGGTGCTGCCCGATGAGTGGCGGCACACCACGAGCTCCCAGTTCGAGCTGTACATGTTGGCGACCTATCTCTGGAACGGGGTCGTCCTCGGGCTCATGGCCGTGGGCTTCGGACGGGTCGGCAACTGGCGCGAAGTCTGGCACCGCTACGGCGTACCGGTGTGGCCGCTGTTCGTCCTCGTGCCGGGAGTCTGGCGCGAGCTGCCTCGTACGGTCACCTGGTTCACGTGGGTCTTCAACATCTACTACGTGCTGCTGTTCGCGGCCGTCGTCGCCGCTGTGGGACGTGTCGGCACCTGGCCGGTGGTCCGCCGCCGCCTCGGGCTGGCCGTCGACACACCGCAGCCACCGCCCGCCTCGGATCCCGCCGACTGGCCCGACCTGAGGGACGCCGGCCTCACCGAGGCCGCCAAGAGGCTTTCCGACGCCACCCACCAGGGCGTTCTCGGGGACGTCGACTACGCCCGGATCCGCCGAGCGTGGCAGGGCGTGCGGACGCAGCCGGAGCGCCTCGCCGCCTTCAACGAGGCCGTGCGCATCCGGGGCGCCGCCGCCTGCGGCCACCCTTCGGGACTCCGCGACCTACCGGTCCGTACCGCCACTCATGACCTGGTCACCGGCCAGGTCCTCATCGGCACCGTCGCCGACCACCAGCGCAACCCCTACGCGCGGCGTACCACCCGTGTCGCTCTGGAGCCGGGCGTCCTCGGGACCTCGTTGCTCGCCGTCGGCCCCGCGGGGGCTGGGAAGACCACCCGTCTGGTGCGGCCGGTCGTCGAAGCGCTCTGTCTTCAGGCCCTCGCCAACCGCGCCGCGGTCGTCGCCGTCACCGCCCAGGGGGCTCTACTCGGCCCCGACGAGGCCTTCGACGTAGTCGTCTCCGTCGGCCAGCGCGGGTCCACCCACGACCTCGATCTCTACGGTGGCGCCGAGGATCCCGACGAAGCGGCCCGCGTTCTTGCCGAGGCCCTCGTGGGGGACCTGGTCGCCGACAGCCGTCGGGCCGCCACCGCGCTCGCCCAGCTGATCGGCCCGTTCCTGGCCGCGTACGGCCGCTTCCCCGGCGTGCCTGAGCTGCGAGAGCTGCTCGGTGAGGCGCCCGACGCGATTGCCGCCCTCCGGGCCGCCGTCGCCGACGACCCTGCCCAGTTGCGAGAGCTGGATGCGAGGCAGCGGCAGACGGAACGCGGCGACGAAGTCGGGGTCCTGCTTGCCGAGCGCATCGCCTTCCTCGACCGGCCCGCTTTCAGCGGCTTCTTTCGCACCGATGACAACGCCGACGGCCCGGAGCGGTCGCAGTTCTCGCTCAGGGCGGTCGAGCACCCGCTCCGAGTCCGCGTCAATCTGCCCGAGCGCGGCCACGCCGAAGCCTCCCGGATCGTCTCGCGGCTCCTGCTCGCCCAGTTCACGGAGGCCGCCCTCGCACGCCGTGACCGCTCCCTCTTCGCCTGCCTGGTCCTCGACGACGCCACCTACACCGCCACCGGTGACTCCGTACGGGCTCTGCAGAGACTGCGCTCCGTCAACGCCGGTGTCGTCCTCGCCCTGCGCAGCTTGGAGGACGTGCCGGAGGGGCTGCGAGCGCCCCTGCTCGGGGCCGTCGGCTGTCGCATGGCGTTCTCGGGGATCGCTGCTTGGGACGGCGGACGGTTCGCCGAGACCTGGGGCACCGAATGGGTACAGACCCGGGACGTCACCAACCGGCAGATCATCTCGGACGAGCCGCTGACCAAGGTCCTGCACTTCATGCGCCGACTGGTGACCGGTCGGGCGGCCACGGCGGAAGCCGTGACCGTGCGGGAAGTGGAGCGGCAGCGGTGGTCGGCGTCGGAGCTTGCCCATGCGGTGCCGCCGGGGCATGCAGTGCTCTCCCTCACGCATGTGCGCGGCGAGCACATGCCGCCGCTGCTCGTCGACCTTCGGGGCTGACCCGGTCAGGACGTGGCCGGACGGCCGGGGCGCGGCGAGCGGGAGGCATCCGCCCCGCTTGGCCGAGAGCGGTCGGTCTGTGTGGCTGAGCGGCTACGCATCGGGGCTGGCACAATCGGGGGCGCCGCTCGGCTGGGCGGTGCCCCCTCGCTCAAAGGTCCGACGGTTTCACGATGCCGCCCACCCTCGCCTCGCTTGTGCAGCACTCCGCCCTCAAGCTCATCGTCCGTGCCGGTGAGGACCGCCTCGACACGCCTGTGCGGTGGGCTCATGTGAGCGAGCTCGCCGACCCGGTGCCGTACATGGAGGGCGGGGAGCTGCTGCTGACGACGGCGCTGACGTTGGACGCGGAGGACCTGGAGGCGATGCGCCGCTATGTGCGGAGGTTGCTCGGGGCGGGGGTGGTGGGGCTGGGCTTCGCCGTGGGGGTGAACTACGACGAGATTCCGCCGGCGCTGCTCGACGCGGCGCGGGAGGAGCACCTGCCGCTCCTGGAGGTGCCGCGGAGGACGCCGTTCCTCGCCATCAGCAAGGCGGTGTCGGCGGCCATCTCCGCGGACCAGTACCGGGCGGTCACGGCGGGCTTCGAGGCGCAGCGGGAGCTGACGAGGGCGGCGCTCGCCGAGGGCCCCGAGGCCGTGGTCGCGCGGCTCGCGGCGCACGTGGACGGTTGGGCGGCGCTGTACGACACGTCCGGGACGGTCGTCGCGGTGTCGCCGGAGTGGGCGGCGCGCCGGGCCGCCCGGCTCACGGCGGACGTGGAGCGGCTCCGGGACAGGCCGGCGCCCGCGAGCGCGGTCGTCGGGGGTACGGACGACCGCGTCGAACTCCAGTCGCTGGGCACCGGGAGGCGGGTGCGCGGCGCCCTCGCGGTCGGCACGGGCGCGCCCCTGGGGACCGCCGAGCGGTACGCGGTGCACTCGGCGATCGCCCTGCTCACCCTGACGACGGAACGTTCCCGCTCACTCCAGGCCGCCGAGCAGCGGCTGGGCGCCGCGGTGCTGCAGATGATGCTGACGGGCGAGCCGGAGCACGCGCGCGCGGTGGCGGGTGACGTGTACGGCGAGCTGCTCGACGCCCCGTTCCGGGTGCTCGTCGCGGAGCCCGCCGGGGGAGAGGCGGCGGCCGAGCCTCCGCTGCCGGTACTCGCCGAGGCCCTGGAGGCGGCGGCCGCCCGCGCGGGCGAGGCGGTCCTCGCCGTTCCCGAGGGCGAGCAGCGGCTCGTCGTCCTCGCCGGGGACGGGGGCGCGGTCGTCGCCGCCTGCGAGGGGTACGCGGAGCGGGACGCGGACGACGCGGGTGTCGTCGTCGGACTTTCCGCGCCGGCCGGGCCGATCGCGGCCGCGACGGCGTTCAAGCAGGCCGAGCAGGCGCTCTCGGTGGCCCGGCGGCGGGGCAGGGCGCTCGTCGAGCACGAGGACCTGGCGGCGGGCTCGGTCCTCCCACTCCTCGCCGACGACGCCGTCCGCGCCTTCGCCGACGGCATGCTGCGGGCCCTGCGGGAGCACGACGCGACCGGCCGCGGCGACCTCGTCGCGTCCCTGCGCGCCTGGCTCTCCCGGCACGGCCAGTGGGACGCGGCCGCGGCGGACCTCGGCGTCCACCGGCACACCCTCCGCTACCGGATGCGCCGCGTCGAGGAGATCCTCGGCCGCTCCCTCGACGACCCGGACGTGCGCATGGAGCTGTGGTTGGCGCTGAAGGCCACGGGCGAGGGCACGGAGTAGCTGAGGAGCGGGGTAGCGGGGTAGCGGAGGCGGTCCGTGCCTTTGCAGGGGGCCTCGCCCCGAGGCCCCTACCTCGGGGCCTTCGCCTGCTTGGGCGGGAGCCCGCTGGCGCCGTCGCCCCAAGCAGTCGCCCCCGTGGCCGTCACCCCCGTGGCCGTCACCCCCGCGGCCGACGCCCTCGTGGCCGGCGTTCTGCGCCGAGACAGCCCCCGCCCTTCACCGGTCGCCCCCGCCCTTCACCCGTCGCTCCCGCTCCCGCCCCCGTCGCGCCCGCTCGTGTCGTCGTCCCCTCGCAGGCCGCGTCGGCGGCCGGCGCGGGCGAGCTCGCCGCCGAGGAGGGTGGCGGTGGCTACGACGCGGACCCATCGGGGGCCGCCGCGGGCGGCCCAGACGACGCAGACGCAGCCGAAGGCGGCGAGTGCGAGGACGGCGACGAGAGCGAACAGGATCATGGTCTTCCCCCTTGTGGTCCTGCGGTCGGGGCCATCCTGCCACCCGGTGGAGTGGGGGTCGCGGGCGGTGGGGCCGCCCGAATCGGGGTTCCCCTGCCCGGATCCGGGCAATTTTCTTGGTCTTTCGGCCGGGGACTCCCTAGTCTCCTGGGCATGACAAGACCCGCCGTGGATCCGGCACCCGAGGCGCACAAGGCCGTTCCCGAAGTCCCCGCCGTGACGGTGGGGGTGCCCGCGCGCCGGATCACCGGCGCCGTGTGGGCCGCGCTCGGCATCGTGTACGTCGTGTGGGGGTCGACGTACCTCGGCATCCGGATCGCGGTCGAGACGATGCCGCCGTTCCTGTCCTCGGGCACCCGCTTCATCACCGCGGGACTGCTGCTCGCCGGGATCATCGCCTGGCGGCAGGGGCCCGCCGCGCTGAAGGTCACCCGCAGGCAGCTCGGTTCCGCGGCGCTGATCGGTCTGCTCCTGATCCCCGGCGGCAACGGTCTGGTGGTCCTCGCCGAGACCTCCATCCCCTCCAGCCTCGCCGCGCTCCTCATCGCCGTCGTGCCCGCCTGGGTCGTCATCCTGCGGGCCTCCACCGGCGAGCGCCCGGGCCTCGGTGCCTTCGGCGGCGTCCTGCTCGGCCTCGCCGGCCTCGCGGTCCTCACGCTGCCGGGCCTGAGCGGCGAGGTGAAGATCGGGGGCGTGGTCCTGGTCGTCGCCGCGACCCTGCTGTGGTCGGTCGGTTCGTTCTCGTCCTCCCGCCTGCCGATGCCGCCGAACCCGTTCACGGCCAGTGCGTACGAGATGGTCGTCGGCGGCATCGCGGGGCTCGTGATCGGCGTCGTGCGCGGTGAGCAGCACGGCCTGGACGTGACCGCGATATCGGGGCGCTCGTGGGCGGCGCTCGCGTATCTGATCCTCTTCGGCTCGCTGCTCGCGTTCACGGCGTACGCCTGGCTCCTGCAGGCCGCGCCGCTGTCGCTCGTCGCCACCTACGCCTACGTGAACCCGGTCGTCGCCGTGTTCCTCGGCGCCCTCGTCCTGAACGAGGCCCTGACCTGGCCGCTCCTGCTCGGCGGCGCGGTCGTCGTCGGCGGGGTGTGTCTGATCGTCTCGACCGAACGCCGCGGGTGACCTGCGGGTGACCCGCAGGTCAGGGGGCTGGTGGCGGGCGGGTGCCACGGGCCCCTTCGGCCAATTCGGACAGAGCTTTCACCCCACCACTCCACACCGGACAAGCCCACGCCCGCCGCCCCGGCCCTAACGTGTCACGAGAGCAACCGCTCGCACCATCCGAAACGGAAAGGGCCGGGACGCAATGACGACCACCCACGCCTTCTGGCTCGCCGGCCGTGAGGCCACCGGCGACGCCACCTTCGACGTCACGAACTCCTTCGACGGACGTCTGGTCGGCAAGGTCAGCGTGCCCACCGAGGCCCAGGTCGAAGAGGCCGTCGCCGCCGCGCACGCCGTCGTCGACGAGTTCGCCGCGACCCCGGCGCACGTCCGCGCCGCCGCCCTCGACCACGTGTCGAAGCGGCTCGCCGAGCGCACGGAGGAGATCGCGCTGCTGATCTCCGCCGAGAACGGCAAGCCCATCAAGTGGGCCCGCGGCGAGGTCGGCCGTGCCGTCTCCGTCTTCCGTTTCGCCGCCGAGGAGGCCCGCCGCTGGAACGCCGGCGAGGCCCAGCGCCTGGACACCGAGGCCGGCGGCGCGGGCCGCCTCGCCCTCACCCGCCGCATCCCCAAGGGCGTCGTCCTCGGCATCGCGCCGTTCAACTTCCCGCTGAACCTCAGCGCCCACAAGGTCGCCCCGGCCATCGCCGTCGGCGCTCCGATCATCCTCAAGCCGGCCCCGTCGACGCCGATCTCCTCCCTGATCCTGGGCGAGATCCTGGCCGAGACCGACCTGCCGGCCGGCTCCTGGTCGATCCTGACCGTGCCGAACGACCGCATGCCCGCCCTCGTCCAGGACGAGCGCCTCCCGGTCATCTCCTTCACCGGCTCCGACAAGGTCGGTTACGCCATCCAGCAGTCCGTGCCGCACAAGCACTGCACGCTGGAGCTCGGCGGCAACGCCGCGGCCGTCGTCCTGCCCGACTGGTCCTCCGAGGCCGACCTGGACTGGGCCGCGAGCCGTATCGCCACCTTCTCCAACTACCAGGGCGGCCAGTCCTGCATCTCCGTGCAGCGCGTGATCGCCGACGCCTCGGTCTACGACCGCCTGGTGCCGAAGATCGTCGCCGCGGTCGAGGCCCAGGTCACCGGTGACCCGTCCGACGCCGCCACCGACGTCGGCCCGCTGGTCGACGAGGCCGCCGCCCAGCGCGTCGAGTCCTGGGTCGACGAGGCCGTCGAGGCCGGCGCCAAGCTCCTCACCGGCGGCAAGCGCGAGGGTGCCACCTACGCCCCGACCGTCCTCGCCGACCTCCCGGCCGGCGTCACCCTGGCCCGCGCCGAGGTCTTCGGCCCGGTCCTCACCGTCGCCCGGGTCGACGGCGAGGCCGAGGCGTTCGCCGCGGTCAACGACTCGGACTTCGGCCTCCAGGCGGGTGTCTTCACCCACGACCTGCAGACCGCGTTCCGCGCCCACCGCGCCCTGGAGGTCGGCGGCGTGATCGTCGGCGACGTCCCCTCGTACCGCGCCGACCAGATGCCGTACGGCGGTGCCAAGCGCTCCGGCGTCGGCCGCGAGGGCGTCAAGTTCGCGATGGACGACTACACCTACGAGCGCGTGCTCGTCCTGACGGGCCTCGCCCTCTAAGGCGTACGCCTCACCGGACCAGGCGGTCCGAGCCCACTGTGCGGGGGCTCGGACCGCCTTTCGGCGTTCCCCCTCCCGGAGCTACCCGGAGCTACCCGGAGCTACCCGGAACTCCCCGGGGCTCTCGGGGCTACCCGGGACCCGGGGCTACCCGGGGCTGCCGGAACTTCCCTGGGCTTCCCGTGGCCTCTCCCGCCCCATCGCCCGACCTCCCCGCGCTCCCCGTCAGGCCACAGGCGCGTCGACCAGTCGGACGACCTCGGCCGGCCCGGCGCGGAAGGCCTTGTTCGCCGCGTCCGCGGCCGCCATGTGCGGGGCCGCGTCGTGCGCGGCGAGGGCCTCGGCCGAGGCCCAGCGCTCGATCAGGACGAAGCGGTCGGGGTCGTCCGCCACCCGGTGCAGGTCGTAACGGAGGCACCCCTCCTCGGCCCGTACCAGCGGCGCGAGGGAGGCGAAGGCGGCCACCTGCTCCGCGCCCCGGCCCGGCAGGGTGGTGATGTGGATGATGAGCTTGATCGGCTGCGACATGCCGGGACCCTGGACGGCAGGCGTCGGGGACGGCCGGGCATTCCACCACGCGGACGTCCCGGGCCTCTCCTCGCTCCCGCCGCCTTTCCGAGCGCCCGCCCGCCTCTTCGCTCCCGCCGCCTTTCCGAGCGCCCGCCCGCCTCTTCGCTCCCGCCGCCTTTCCGAGCGCCCGCCCGTCTCTCCTCGCTCCCGCCGCCTTTCCGAACCCGCGGTTATCGGGTACGACGGACAGGAAGCCCCAGGAGGCGTCCATGACCGCACCCACCCAGCGGCCCAAGGTCACCGAACGCGAAGCCCGGCAGACGGCCGAGGCGGCGCGCGAGCGGGACTGGCACAAGCCGAGCTTCGCCAAGGAGCTCTTCCTCGGCCGGTTCCGGCTGGACCTCGTCCATCCCCACCCGCTCCCCGCGGACGAGGACGTACGGCGCGGGGAGGCGTTCCTCGCGACCCTGCGGGCCTTCTGCGAGACCCGGATCGACGGCGCCCGCATCGAACGCGAGGCCCGGATCCCCGACGAGACGATCGCCGGACTCAAGGAGATCGGCGCGCTCGGGATGAAGATCGACCCGGCGTACGGCGGCCTCGGACTCACCCAGCTGTACTACAACCGCGCGCTCGCCCTCGTCGGCTCCGCCAGCCCCGCCGTCGGCGCCCTGCTCTCCGCGCACCAGTCGATCGGCGTACCGCAGCCGCTCAAGCTCTTCGGCACCCAGGAGCAGAAGGACGCCTTCCTGCCCCGGCTCGCCCGTACGGACCTCTCCGCCTTCCTGCTCACCGAGCCGGACGTCGGGTCCGACCCCGCCCGGCTGGCCACCGCCGCCGTGCCCGACGGAGACGCGTACGTCCTCGACGGGGTCAAGCTGTGGACCACCAACGGGGTCGTCGCCGACCTGCTCGTCGTCATGGCCCGCGTGCCCGTGTCCGAGGGCCACCCCGGCGGCATCACCGCCTTCGTCGTCGAGGCGGACGCCCCCGGCATCACCGTCGAGCACCGCAACGCCTTCATGGGACTGCGCGGCCTGGAGAACGGCGTCACGCGCTTCCACGGCGTGCGGGTCCCGGCGGCCCACCGCATCGGCCCCGAGGGCGCCGGCCTCAAGATCGCCCTCACCACGCTCAACACCGGCCGGCTCTCCCTCCCCGCGGCCTGTGCGGGCGCCGCCAAGTGGTGCCTGAGGATCGCCCGTGAATGGTCGGCGGTGCGCGAGCAGTGGGGCAAGCCCGTGGCCCGCCACGAGGCCGTCGGCACCAAGATCTCCTTCATCGCCGCCACCGCGTTCGCCCTGGAAGCCGTCGTCGACCTCGCCTCCCAACTGGCCGACGAGGACCGCAACGACATCCGGATCGAGGCCGCCCTCGCCAAGCTGTACGGCTCCGAGAAGGCCTGGCTGATCGCCGACGAACTCGTCCAGATCCGCGGCGGCCGCGGCTACGAGACCGCCGACTCCCTCGCCGCCCGCGGCGAACGCGCCGTCCCCGCCGAGCAGTTGCTCCGGGACCTCCGCATCAACCGGATCTTCGAGGGCTCCACCGAGATCATGCACCTGCTGATCGCCCGCGAGGCCGTCGACGCCCACCTCTCCGTCGCCGGCGACCTCATCGATCCCGACACCTCCCTCGCCGACAAGGCCAGGGCGGGCGCCCGCGCCGGCGGCTTCTACGCCCGCTGGCTGCCCGGACTCGTGGCCGGCCAGGGGCAACTCCCGCGCTCGTACGCGGAGTTCGGCGACCTGGCCGCCCACCTCCGGTACGTCGAACGCACCTCCCGCAAGCTCGCCCGCTCCACCTTCTACGCCATGTCCCGCTGGCGGGGCCGCATGGAGCTCAAGCAGGCCTTCCTCGGCCGGATCGTCGACATCGGCGCCGAACTCTTCGCCATGAGCGCGGCCTGCGTCCGCGCCGAACTCCTCCGCACCACCACCGACCACGGCCGTGAGGCCCACCAGCTCGCCGACGCCTTCTGCCGCCAGGCCCGCCTCCGCGTCGACGACCTCTTCACCCACCTCTGGTCCAACACCGACGACCTCGACCGCCGGGTCGCCGACGGGGTGCTCGCCGGCCGCTACACCTGGCTGGAGGAGGGCATCGTCGACCCGGGCGACGACGGGCCCTGGATCGCGGACGCCACGCCGGGGCCGTCGACCCGGGAGAACGTCCACCGCCGCATCCCCTGACCGCCGCGTCCCGGCCGGATCGTCGTCCTGGGCGACGGCACCGTGACGGGGCCGCCTCTACCGGTGGGGGTGCGGCCTCGATCGGGCAGGGCCCGCGGTGCCACGCCTCGGTGCGCGGCGTTCCGCGATGCGGAACGCGGGTCCGCCCGGCGGGACGGGACGGCAGGATGGGGGGCGTGACCGTCATCGACATCCCCGGATCCAAGTCCGTCACCGCCCGCGCGCTGTTCCTCGCCGCGGCCGCGGAGGGCACGACGACCCTCCTCAGGCCGCTCGTCTCCGACGACACCGAGGGCTTCGCCGAGGGCCTCACCGCCCTCGGCTACGCCGTCCGCCGCGAGGACGACGCCTGGCACATCGAGGGCCGCCCCGCGGGACCCGGCGCGGAGTCCGCCGACGTCTACTGCCGCGACGGTGCCACCACCGCCCGCTTCCTGCCCACCCTCGCCGCCGCGGGCCACGGCACCTACCGGTTCGACGCCTCCGCGCAGATGCGGCGACGGCCCCTGGCTCCGCTGACGGCGGCCCTGCGCACGCTCGGCGTCGACCTGCGGCACGGCGGGAAGGAGGGGCACCACCCCCTCGACGTCCACGCGCACGGCGTGAAGGGCGGGGCGCTGACCCTCGACGCGGGGCAGTCCTCGCAGTACCTGACGGCCCTGCTCATGCTGGGCCCGCTCACCGCGGAGGGCCTCGACATCACCGTCACGGACCTGGTCTCGGAGCCGTACGTCGAGATCACGCTGGCGATGATGCGGAGCTTCGGTGCGGAGGTCACGCGGGAGGACGGCCGGGAGGGGCGTACGTACCGGGTGGCTCCCACCGGCTACCGGGCGCGGACGTACGGCATCGAGCCCGACGCCTCCACCGCCAGCTACTTCTTCGCCGCCGCGGCCCTCGAACCGGGCCGGTCGGTCACCGTGCCGGGGCTCGGCACCGGCGCCCTCCAGGGCGACCTGGCGTTCGTCGACGTGCTGCGCCGCATGGGCGCCGACGTCGAGACCACCGACGCCGCGACGACGGTCCGGTCCACCGGCGGGCTGCGCGGCCTGACGGTCAACATGCGGGACATCTCGGACACGATGCCGACGCTGGCGGCCATCGCGCCGTTCGCCGACGGGACGGTCCGCATCGAGGACGTGGCGAACACGCGGGTCAAGGAGTGCGACCGGCTCGACGCCTGCGCGGAGAACCTCCGCCGCCTCGGCGTCACCGTGCGGACCGGCCCGGACTGGATCGAGATCGACCCCGGCGCCCCCGCCGGACCGGCCGAGATCGCCACACACGGCGACCACCGGATCGTCATGTCGTTCGCGGTGACGGCGCTGCGCACGCCCGGGATCACCTTCGACGACCCGGGGTGCGTGAAGAAGACGTTCCCCGATTTCCACCGGGCCTTCGGCGACTTCGTCCGTACGGTGTGAGGACGGCGCCCCGCGGACGCCGCACCCCTTGAGGACCACCCCGTGAGGACCGCACGGGGTTTGCGGCAAGAATGGGGGGCATGAGCGACCGCCCCTCTCCTCTCGCCGACCCGCACATCGCCTTCGACGCGTCCGAAGGACGCCGGGACATCGTCGTCCTCGGCTCGACCGGGTCCATCGGCACGCAGGCCATCGACCTGGTGCTGCGCAACCCCGACCGTTTCCGGGTCACCGCCCTGGCCGCTTCCGGCGGCCGGGTCGGACTGCTCGCCGAGCAGGCGCACCGGTTGAAGGTCGCGGCGGTCGCCGTCGCCCGGGAGGAGGTGCTGCCGGAGCTGCGGGACGCGCTGAAGGCGCTGTACGGCACGGAGCCGCTGCCGGAGCTCCTGGCGGGCCCCGACGCGGCGACCCGGCTGGCGGCCTCGCCGTGCCACACGGTGCTCAACGGCATCACCGGCTCCATCGGCCTCGCGCCGACCCTCGCGGCCCTCGAAGCCGGCCGTACGCTCGCCCTCGCCAACAAGGAGTCGCTGATCGTCGGCGGCCCGCTGGTGAAGGCGCTCGCGAAGCCGGGGCAGATCATCCCGGTCGACTCCGAGCACGCGGCCCTCTTCCAGGCGCTCGCCGCCGGCACCCGCGCCGACGTCCGCAAGCTGGTCGTCACGGCCTCCGGAGGCCCGTTCCGCGGGCGTACGCGGGAGCAGCTGGCCGACGTCACCCGCGAGGACGCGCTCGCCCACCCGACCTGGGCGATGGGCCCGGTGATCACGGTCAACAGCGCGACCCTGGTGAACAAGGGCCTGGAGGTCATCGAGGCCCACCTGCTCTACGACATCCCCTTCGACCGCATCGAGGTCGTCGTCCACCCCCAGTCGTACGTCCACTCGATGGTCGAGTTCTCGGACGGTTCGACGCTCGCCCAGGCGACCCCGCCGGACATGCGCGGCCCCATCGCCATCGGCATCGGCTGGCCGGAGCGGGTCCCGGACGCGGCCCCGGCCTTCGACTGGACCAAGGCCTCCACCTGGGAGTTCTTCCCGCTGGACACGGAGGCCTTCCCGTCCGTCGGCCTGGCCCGGCACGTCGGCACGCTGGGCGGTACGGCCCCCGCCGTCTTCAACGCGGCGAACGAGGAGTGCGTGGAGGCTTTTCTCGCCGGGCGGCTGCCGTTCAACGGAATCATGGATACCGTCACTGCGGTCGTCACCGAGCACGGACAGCCCGCCAAGGGAACCTCGCTCACGGTGTCGGACGTCCTCGAAGCGGAGACCTGGGCGCGCGCCCGGGCCCGTGAGCTCGCAGCGAAGGCAACAGCGGAGGCCCGCGCATGACCGAAATGCTCCTGTACGCCCTGGGCATCGTGCTGTTCGCCCTCGGGCTCCTCGTCTCCATCGCGTGGCACGAGCTCGGGCACCTCTCCACGGCCAAGCTCTTCGGCATCCGCGTGCCGCAGTACATGGTCGGCTTCGGCCCCACCATCTGGTCGAAGAAGCGCGGCGAGACCGAGTACGGCATCAAGGCCATTCCGGCCGGCGGCTACATCCGCATGATCGGCATGTTCCCGCCCGGCGAGGACGGCAAGATCGAGGCCCGCTCCACCTCGCCGTGGCGCTCCATGATCGAGGACGCCCGCGAGGCCTCGTACGAGGAACTCCAGCCCGGCGACGAGACCCGGCTCTTCTACACGCGCAAGCCGTGGAAGCGCGTCATCGTGATGTTCGCCGGACCGTTCATGAACCTGGTCCTCGCGGCGGCGCTGTTCTTCGGCTCGATGATGACGCTGGGCGTCGCGAGCCCGACGACCCAGGTCGCGGGCGTCCAGAAGTGCGTCCTCAAGCTGAGCGACGAGCGCAAGGAGTGCCGCACGGGCGACCCGGTGTCCCCGGCGTTCGCGGCCGGCCTGAAGGACGGGGACAAGATCCTCGCCCTGAACGGGCAGACGGTGAAGGACTGGGACGCCCTCTCCGACAGCATCCGCAACGCCGCCATCGGCCCCGCCACGCTCACCGTCGAGCGGGACGGGCAGCGGATCGACCTGCACCCCACCCTCGTCTCCAACGAGGTCGAGAAGAAGGACGCCGACGGCAACGTCGTCCGGCCCGTCCAGTACGTCAAGGCCGGCTACCTCGGCTTCCAGCCGGAGTCCGAGGTCGCGCCCCTCACGTTCGGCGAGACCAGCGAGCGGATGACCGACCTCCTGGAGAGCGGCGTCCACTCCGTCATCGCCCTCCCCGGCAAGATCCCCGGCCTGTGGGACGCCACCTTCGGCGACGGCGAGCGCGCCGAGGACTCCCCGGTGGGCGTGCTCGGCGCCGCCAGGATCACCGGCGAGCTGATGACCGTCGAGGCGCCGCCGACGACGATCCTCGTGATGTTCATGAACCTGCTGGTCATGTTCAACGTCTCGCTGTTCCTGTTCAACATGCTCCCGCTGCTGCCGCTCGACGGCGGCCACATCGCGGGCGCCCTGTGGGAGTCCGTACGCCGCCACACGGCCCGGATCTTCCGGCGCCCCGACCCCGGCCCGTTCGACGTGGCCAAGCTGATGCCCGCCGCCTACGTGGTGGCCGGCGTCTTCGTCTGCTTCACCCTGCTCGTCCTCGCCGCCGACATCGTCAACCCGGTGAAGCTGACGTAACCCTCACGGGGGTCGGACCCGGTGGTGTCCGGCCCCCCGCCCCCGGGGCGGTAACCTCGGAGACCTGAGCCCGCCGACGCACAACCTTGAGGTTGCACAAAAGATGACCGCGATTTCTCTCGGTATCCCGACCGTCCCGACCCGGCTCGCCGAGCGGCGCAAGAGCCGTCAGATCCAGGTCGGCAGCGTGGCCGTCGGCGGTGACGCCCCCGTCTCCGTGCAGTCGATGACCACGACCCGCACGTCCGACATCGGCGCCACGCTCCAGCAGATCGCCGAGCTCACCGCCTCCGGCTGCCAGATCGTGCGCGTCGCCTGTCCCACCCAGGACGACGCCGACGCGCTCGCCACCATCGCCCGGAAGTCGTCGATCCCGGTCATCGCCGACATCCACTTCCAGCCGAAGTACGTCTTCGCCGCGATCGACGCCGGCTGCGCGGCCGTCCGCGTCAACCCGGGCAACATCAAGCAGTTCGACGACAAGGTCAAGGAGATCGCCAAGGCGGCCTCCGACGCCGGGACCCCGATCCGCATCGGCGTCAACGCGGGCTCGCTCGACGCGCGGCTCCTGAAGAAGTACGGCAGGGCCACCCCCGAGGCGCTCGTCGAGTCGGCGCTCTGGGAGGCCTCCCTCTTCGAGGAGCACGGCTTCCGCGACATCAAGATCTCGGTCAAGCACAACGACCCGGTCATCATGGTCGAGGCCTACCGCCAGCTCGCCGCCCAGTGCGACTACCCGCTGCACCTCGGCGTCACGGAGGCGGGCCCGGCCTTCCAGGGCACCATCAAGTCGGCCGTCGCCTTCGGCGCCCTGCTCTCCCAGGGCATCGGCGACACCATCCGCGTCTCGCTCTCCGCGCCGCCGGCCGAGGAGATCAAGGTCGGCATGCAGATCCTGGAGTCGCTGAACCTGCGCCAGCGCCGCCTGGAGATCGTCTCCTGCCCGTCCTGCGGCCGCGCCCAGGTCGACGTCTACAAGCTCGCCGAGGAGGTCACCGCCGGCCTCGACGGCATGACCGTCCCGCTGCGCGTCGCCGTCATGGGCTGCGTCGTCAACGGCCCCGGCGAGGCCCGCGAGGCCGACCTCGGCGTCGCCTCCGGCAACGGCAAGGGCCAGATCTTCGTGAAGGGCGAGGTCATCAAGACCGTCCCCGAGTCGAAGATCGTCGAGACCCTCATCGAAGAGGCGCTCAAGATCGCCGAGCAGATGGAGAAGGACGGCATCGCCAGCGGCGAGCCGACCGTCGCCATCGGCGTCTGACACCCCGGACGCCCTGGGCGTCCGACACCCGGACGCCCCCGGCGTACGACGCCCAGGACCCCCTCGGCGTACGACGCGCCCCGGACGCCCTCGGCGCCCGCTCCGGCGCACGCGCGAAGCCCCTCCACCCCACCGGGCGGAGGGGCTTCGCGCGTGCGGGACGACCCCTCACTCAGGGCACGGGGGTACAGTGCGGAGACCAGCAGACCGCACCGTGAGGCCCCCTCGTGTTGACACAGACGACCACCCGGGTCCTCGAACCCGCCGACCTCGGCGCCGCGCTCGCCGTCCTGGAGAGCGCCCCCGTCGAGAACGCCTTCGTGGCCGCGCGCGTCCAGGTCGCGGGGCTCGACCCCTGGCGGCTCGGCGGCGAGATGTGGGGCTGGTACACCGAGGGCAGACTGCGCTCCCTCTGCTACTCCGGCGCCAACCTCGTGCCCATCTGCGCCACCCCCGAGGCCGTCCGCGCCTTCGCCGAACGGGCGCGCAGGATCGGCCGCCGCTGCTCGTCGATCGTCGGCCCCGCCGAACCCACCGCCGAACTCTGGCGGCTCCTGGAGCCCAGCTGGGGCCCCGCGCGCGACGTCAGGGCCCACCAGCCGCTGATGGTCACCGAGGAGCCCTCCGCCACCGTCACCCCCGACGCGCTCGTGCGCCGCGTCCGCAAGGACGAGATGGAGGCGATCATGCCCGCCTGCGTGGCCATGTTCACCGAGGAGGTCGGCATCTCCCCGCTCGCCAACGACGGGGGACTCCTCTACCAGGCCCGGGTCGCCGAGCTGGTCGGGGCGGGCCGCTCCTTCGCCCGCATCGAGGACGGCAAGGTCGTCTTCAAGGCCGAGATCGGCGCCGCGACCCGCCAGGCCTGCCAGATCCAGGGCGTCTGGGTCGCCCCCGAGCACCGCGGCAAGGGCCTCTCCGAGACCGGCATGGCCGCCGTGCTCCGGTACGCCCTGGCGGACGTCGCCCCCGTCGTCAGCCTGTACGTCAACGACTACAACACCCCCGCGAGGGCCGCGTACCGCCGCGTCGGCTTCCGTGAGACGGGCGCCTTCATGAGCGTGCTGTTCTGAGGCCCCGGCCGCTTGTAGGGTGCGCCGCATGGATGACGCAGAGGTCGTGATCGGGCCGGTCAATCTCGCCGCCCGGGTGGACGAAGCCCTCGACGTACAGGCGCTCGCCTTCGGCCTGGACGCGGGCGAGGTCGCCGTACGCCGCCACATCGTGCTGCGCCACCTGCTCAGCCCCGGCGCCCGCGCCTACGGGGCCACCACCCCCGACGGACGGCTCGTCGGCTTCGTGTACGGCATGCCCAACGACCGCACCCACTGGTGGTCCACCGTCGTCGAGGCGTACCTCAGGGCCACCGGCACCGCCGACTGGCTCGACGACTCCTTCGTCATCACGGAACTGCACGTCCACCCCGACTTCCAGGGCCGCGGCGTGGGCCGGGAACTGATCACGACCATCACCGACGGCGCCGCGGAACCCCGCTCGATCCTCTCCGCGATCGACATCGACTCCCCGGCCCGCGGCCTCTACCGCGCCCTCGGCTACCGGGACCTCGCCCGCCAGGTGCACTTCCCGAGCGCCGCCCGCCCGTACGCCGTGATGGGCGCGCCGCTGCCGCTGCTGCGCCGGAACTGATTTCTCCGACCAGGGGCGGCCCGGCTAACCTCGGGGCCATCAACGTCAGTCCCGGCAGGAGTACGAGAATCATGGCCAACGCACCGGTCCAGCGCATGTCCCAGTTGATGGCGAAGACGCTGCGCGACGACCCGGCGGACGCCGAGGTCCTCAGCCACAAGCTCCTCGTCCGCGCGGGCTACGTCCGCCGCACCGCCGCCGGCATCTGGAGCTGGCTGCCCCTCGGCAAGAAGGTCCTCGCCAACGTCGAGCGCATCGTCCGCGAGGAGATGGACGCCATCGGCGCCCAGGAGGTCTCCCTCCCCGCCCTCCTGCCCCGCGAGCCCTACGAGGCGACCGGCCGCTGGGACGAGTACGGCGCCGAGCTGTTCCGCCTCCAGGACCGCAAGGGCGGCGACTACCTCCTCGGCCCCACCCACGAGGAGATCTTCACCCTCCTGGTCAAGGACCAGTGCTCCTCGTACAAGGACCTGCCGGTCATCCTGTACCAGATCCAGACGAAGTTCCGCGACGAGGCCCGCCCCCGCGCCGGCATCCTCCGCGGCCGCGAGTTCCTCATGAAGGACTCCTACTCCTTCGACACCGAGGACGAGGGCCTCGCCCAGTCCTACGCCCTGCACCGCCAGGCCTACCAGCGCGTCTTCGAGCGCCTCGGCCTCGACTACCGCATCTGCGCCGCCACCGCGGGCGCGATGGGCGGCTCGAAGTCCGAGGAGTTCCTCGCCCCCGCCGAGGCCGGCGAGGACACCTTCGCCGACTGCCCCAACTGCGACTTCGCGGCGAACACCGAAGCCGTCTACCAGCAGGTCAAGACGGTCGACGCCGCCTCGGTCCCCGCCGCCGAGGAGATCCCCACCCCCGACACCCCCACCATCGAGACGCTCGCCGCCTCGCTGGGCGTGCCGGCCTCCGCCACCCTGAAGAACCTCCTGGTGAAGGTCGACGGCGAGATCGTCGCCGTCGGCGTCCCCGGCGACCGCGAGGTCGACATGGACAAGGTCGAGGCGCACTTCGCCCCGGCCGCCGTCGAGCTCGTCACCGAGGCCGACTTCGCCGTCCGCTCCGACCTGGTCCGCGGCTACGTCGGCCCCCAGGGCCTGGAGAAGGTCACCTACATCGCCGACCCCCGCGTCGCCCCCGGCACCGCCTGGATCACCGGCGCCAACAAGGAGGGCATGCACGCGAAGAACGTCGTCGCGGGCCGCGACTTCGAGGTCGGCGAGTACGTCGACGTCGTCGTCGTCCAGGAAGGCGACCCGTGCCCCAAGTGCGGCACCGGCCTCAAGCTGGACCGCGCCATCGAGATCGGCCACATCTTCCAGCTCGGCCGCAAGTACGCCGACGCCCTCAAGCTCGACGTCCTCGGCCAGAACGGCAAGCCCGTCCGCGTCACCATGGGCTCCTACGGCATCGGCGTCTCCCGCGCCGTCGCCGCCCTCGCCGAGCAGACCGCCGACGACAAGGGCCTCTGCTGGCCCGCCGAGGTCGCCCCCGCCGACGTCCACGTCGTCGCCGCCGGCAAGGCCCTCCAGACCGAGCTCGCCCTCGAGGTCTCCGACAAGCTCGCCGCCGCCGGGCTCCGCGTCCTCGTCGACGACCGCCCCGGCGTCTCCCCCGGCGTCAAGTTCACCGACTCCGAGCTCATGGGTGTCCCCAAGATCCTCGTCGCCGGCCGCCGCGCCGCCGAGGGCATCCTCGAGCTCAAGGACCGCCGCACCGGCGACCGCCAGGAACTCACCATCGCCGAAGCCCTCACCCACCTCACCGCCTAACCCCCGACGGGCCCCACTCCCGGGGCCCGTCCCCCACTCCCGTGGTGGCGCCCACCGCCGTGTGGGCCTGCGCCCGCGCGCCCAGCCCGTCGGCCCGCCGCCGTGTGGGCCCGCACGGTGGCAGGCTGGCGCAGCGCACAGCCTGGGCACGGCAGCGGGCGCAGCCGACAGCGGCCGGGAACGGCAAGCCTGCGCACGCCTCGGGGCGGCAGAGGCGCAGCCTGCAACGCGGTGGGCCGCGGCCAAGGCCCGGCGAGGTCGCCCACAACCCGCGGCCAAGGCCCGGCGAGGTCGCCCACACCCCGCGGGCGGCGGCGCGCGGCCAGGGCCCGTGGCACGGAGGCGCCCGCAGTCAGGGCGCGGCGTCCGGCTCGTGCGGTGTGGGGTCGATGGAGGGCCCGGTGAGGTCGCCGATGGAGTCGAGCGCGTCGACGCGCCCCTTGAGGTAGGCGTCGCTGAGCACCGACGCGGCCGCGTCGGTGCCGGGCACGGTCCCGGAGTCGGGCGCGGCGGAACCGGCCGCGGTACCGGAGTCGGGCGCGGCGGAACCGGCCGCGGTCTCGGAGTCGGCCGCGGCGGCACTCGGCGCGGCGCGTTCGAGGAAGCGGAGGAGCTCGACGGGGATGGGGAGGACGAGGGTGGAGTTCTTCTCGGCGGAGACGGCCATGACGGTCTGGAGGAGGCGGAGCTGGAGCGCCGCGGGCTGGGCGGACATGACGCCCGCCGCTTCGGCGAGCTTCTTGGAGGCCTGGAGTTCGGCGTCGGCGTTGATGACGCGGGCGCGCCGCTCGCGGTCGGCCTCGGCCTGGCGGGCCATGGAGCGCTTCATGGTCTCGGGGAGGGAGACGTCCTTGATCTCGACGCGGTCGATGGCGACGCCCCAGCCCATGGCGGGGCTGTCGAGCATGAGCTCGAGGCCTTGGTTGAGCTTCTCGCGGTTGGAGAGGAGGTCGTCGAGGTCGCTCTTGCCGATGATGGAGCGGAGCGAGGTCTGCGCCATCTGGGAGACGGCGAACTTGTAGTCCTCGACGCGGATGAGCGCGTCGGCGGCGTCGACGACCTTGAAGTAGACGACGGCGTCGACGCGGACGGTCACGTTGTCGCGGGTGATGCCCTCCTGCGCGGGGACGGGCATCGTGACGATCTGCATGTTGACCTTGTGGAGCCGGTCGACGACCGGGACGATCATGGTGAAGCCGGGGGAGCGGATGCCGTCGCGCAGCCGGCCGAAACGGAAGACGACGCCGCGCTCGTACTGCTTGACCACCCGTGCCGCCGCGGCCGCGTACACCGCGGTCGCCGCGGCCGCGCCGGCCACCGCCATCAGCAGCTCTTGGAACATCACGGCCCCCTGGGATCGAGCCGAACGGTACAAAAAGGGTATTCCCCTACAGCCAGCTCGCGAACTCCAGGAGCAGCTCGGCGTCCTGCCGCCGTCCGGCGGTCAGTGCCCGCGTCCCCGATTCGACGGCGCGGAAGAGGGTCCAGCCGTGGAGCCGTTCCCGGTCGAGGTCGAGGGAGTCGGCCAGTTTGTTGACCCGTCTGCGGGCAGTCGAGGCGCCGGAGGAGGCGGCGACGAGGTCCTCGACCCGGTCGCGTACGAGCCGGGCGAGGTCGTAGGCGCGCTCGCCGACCAGCGGCTCGGGGCCGACGGCCAGCCAGGGGGCGCGGTCGCCGGCGAGCACTTTGCCCTGGCGGAAGTTGCCGTGCAGCAGCAGGGACTCGGCGGGGGCGGCGACGAGCTCCTCGCGGGCGGCGAGGGCGGCGGCGGTCAGCGCGGCGATCTCGGCCGAGGTCGCGGCGGCCCCGGTCGAGGCCTCGGGGGAGTCGGACCCCTGGAGGTAGGGGGCCATGGCCCGGGCCTGGCGGGCCGTGCGCTCGGCCACCGTCTCGAAGCCGTGCCCGGCCGGGGGCTCGACCCACAGTTTGCGTACGGTCCCGGCGGCTTCGAGGAGCGCCTTCGCCTCGGGGAGGGAGCGCAGCGAGACCTCGGGGTGGAGGCGTTCGAGGACGAGCGCGCCCTGCCCGGCCTCGTCGAGGAGCTGGACCGCGCCCCAGCCGTTCCAGTGCGCGAGGGCGTCCCGTTCCAGGTCCGGCCGGGTGAACGGGGGTGCGATCTTGAGCGCGGCGGGGGAGCCGTCGGGTCGCCGGACGAGGGCGACGAGGCTGCTGCGCCCGCCGGGGGCCATCACCCGTTCGGCGTCCAGGGAGGTGTGGCCGAGCGCTTCGTCGGCGAGCGCGGGCAGCTTCGCGAGCCACTCGGCCGCCGCGGCGTCCCCGTACGTCTCGCCGAGGCTCCTGGCGAGTCGCTGCGGCGGTTCGAAACCCATGCGTGCGTCGTTTCCTTCGGTCGGGTCGGGGCTCAGACCCGCTCGGCGAGCCCAGGAAAGGTTACGTCGCTGCCGCGCCAGCGGACGGCCCGTACCGCCGTCTCCCGGAGCGCGGCGGCGGCCTCGCGGCGCAGCGGGCCGCCGGTGGCGCGTACGAGGTCGGAGTAGGCGCCGGCCACCCGGTCCTCCAGGATCGCGGCCAGGCGCACGGCGCCGGCCGGGTCCGCGACCCGGAAGGGCAGCTCGTACGCGGCCTCCGAGGCGACGGGCGTGCCGCCGAGGTCGCGGACGGTGCGGCGCAGCGCGTCCCGGCGCGCCCGGTGGGCCTCGTAGGCCGCGGTGGCCTCGGGGCGCCGTTCCGTTCCGATCCGGCCGCCGACGACCCCGTACCCGTACACCGCCGCGTGTTCGGCGGCCAGGGCGGCCTGGGCCGCGTCGAGGGCGGTCATGCCCGTGCTCCTTCGGTCAGCAGGTAGGCGTGGGCGGCGCCGGCCGCCGCCACGGAGGCGAGCAGCCGGGCGTACTCGGGCGGGGCGGTGAGCAGGGCGGTCGTGTGCTCGTCGGCGGCGGCGCGCGCGGCGGCGGCGAGCTCCTTCAGCGCCGCCCGGGGCTCGGCGGGCACCGGCGCCGGAGCGGGCCCGGCGGGTGTGGTCGCGGTGGCGGGCGGAGTGGTGGACGAGGCCGCGGACGGCGCGGCGGAGGCCTTCGCGGAGTCCGGCGCGGGGGTCGCCGTCGTGCCGCCTTCGCCGAGGGCCGTCGCGTGGGCCGCCACCGAGCGCCGCAGCGGGGTCAGGCGGGGCGCGAGGGCGGGGTGCGCGGCGAGGGTGGCGTCGTAACGTTCCAGCAGGCCGTGTGCGGAGGTCACGGCGCGCCGGCGGAGCTCCGCCTCGGCGCGCGCCACCCGTTCGGCCTCCCGTCGGGCCTCCTGTTCGGCGGCGCTCGGCGGCGTGCCGCCGTCGGATGGGGAGCCGCAGCCGGCGAGGGCCGCCGCTCCCGCCGCCGCGCCCGCCACCAGGAGCGCGCGCCTGCCCGTCGTCGTCACGCCTTCTCCCTCGGCTGTCGTCCGTCGTCGAAGATCGTCGAGATCACCGCAGGCGAGCGTACCCGCGGGCCCCGGGGCGGTGGACGGCAACACCCTCCGGGACCGGATACCCTTTGGTCTGACACGCGACGAACCCACAACAGCACACGCGGCCGAGGAGTCACCCGGATGAGCACCACCCAGAGCGACAGGCTGCGCGGACTCGTGGAGCCGCTCGTCGCCGCGAAGGACCTGGATCTGGAAGAGATCGAGGTGTCCCGGGCGGGCCGCCGCGGACTGCTGCGGATCGTCGTCGACTCGGACGAGGGCGTCGAGCTGGACGTCTGTGCCGAGCTGAGCCGCGCGATCTCCGAGAAGCTCGACGAGACCGACGCGATGGGCGAGGGCGAGTACGTCCTCGAAGTCAGCTCCCCCGGTGCCGACCGCCCCCTGACGGAGCACCGCCACTACGTGCGCGCCACCGGCCGGCTGGTCAAGTTCCAGCTCGCCGAGGACGGCGAGCTCGTCGCCCGGATCCTCGCCGTGGACGAGGACGGCCTCGACCTCGAAGTGCCGGGCGTGAAGGGGCGCAAGCCCACCGCCCGCCGGGTCGTGTTCGCCGACGTCGCCAAGGCGCGTGTCGAGATCGAGTTCAACCGCAAGGACAAGAAGGAAGAGGAGGCGTAGCCGTGGACATCGACGTGAAGCTTCTCAAGGGCTTGGCGCATGAGAAGGAGATCTCCTTCGACCTGCTGGTCGAGGCGATCGAGTCGGCCCTCCTCATCGCCTACCACCGCACCCCCGACGCCCGCCGCCACGCGCGCGTGGAGCTGAACCGGCAGACCGGTCACGTCACGGTGTGGGCGAAGGAAGACCCCTCCGAGCTGGAGGAGGGGCAGGAGCCCAAGGACTTCGACGACACCCCGTCGGACTTCGGCCGGATCGCGGCGAGCACCGCCCGCCAGGTCATCCAGCAGCGGCTGCGGGACGCCGAGAACGACGTGACGTTCGGCGAGTACGCGCGCCGTGAGGGCGATGTCGTCGCCGGTGTGGTGCAGCAGGGCAAGGACCCGAAGAACGTCCTGGTCCGTCTGGACGACAAGCTGGAGGCGATCCTCCCGGTCCAGGAGCAGGTGCCGGGCGAGGACTACACGCACGGTCTGCGCCTGCGGACGTACGTCGTCCGGGTGGCCAAGGGCGTCCGCGGTCCGTCCGTCACCCTTTCGCGCACCCACCCCAATCTGGTGAAGAAGCTCTTCGCCCTGGAGGTGCCGGAGATCGCCGACGGTTCCGTCGAGATCGCGGCCATCGCCCGCGAGGCCGGCCACCGCACCAAGATCGCCGTCCGTTCCACCCGTTCGGGCCTGAACCCCAAGGGCGCCTGCATCGGCCCGATGGGCAGCCGCGTCCGCAACGTGATGGCGGAGCTGCTCGGCGAGAAGATCGACATCGTCGACTGGTCGGACGACCCGGCCGAGATGGTGGCGAACGCGCTCTCCCCGGCGCGGGTCTCCAAGGTCGAGGTCGTCGACCTGGCCGCCCGTTCCGCCCGGGTGACGGTGCCGGACTACCAGCTGTCGCTGGCGATCGGCAAGGAGGGGCAGAACGCCCGCCTCGCCGCGCGCCTCACCGGCTGGCGGATCGACATCCGTCCGGACACGGAGCCGGCCGGTCCGCAGGACTGAGACCGTTTTTGGCCAACAACTGTTCGATTCTTGCCCCAAACGGGTGGGGTCGGTACGGGGAGGTAGACTTAATCGTGTCTGGCCGGACGCAAGCCCGCGTATGCCCTGAACGAACCTGTGTGGGATGTCGGGAGCGAGCGGCCAAGAGCGATCTGCTGCGGATCGTGGTGATCAAGGACGAGTGTGTTCCGGATGATCGCGGTACGCTGCCCGGCCGGGGTGCGTACGTGCACCCCGCCGTGGTCTGTCTCGACCTTGCGGTCCGCCGCCGGGCGTTCCCCAGGGCCTTCAAGGTCCAGGGCCCGCTCGACACGGCGGAACTGCGTCACCACGTCGAGCGGTCGGCACCGCAGTGAAGAAGTACGGCACGGATCACCGTGCGGTCAGGTACCTCGCGAGTTGGAAGTAGGTCGAGATTGCGATGAGCACTCGATGAGTACGCGATGAGTACGCCCATGAAGTAGCGACGGTCCGGCGGTAATCCGGACCTCAAAGGAGCGAAGTGGCTAAGGTCCGGGTATACGAACTCGCCAAGGAGTTCGGCGTGGAGAGCAAGGTCGTCATGGCCAAGCTCCAAGAACTCGGTGAATTCGTCCGTTCGGCGTCCTCGACGATCGAGGCGCCGGTCGTGCGCAAGTTGACTGATGCTTTGCAGGGTCCCGGCGGTGGCGCCGGCAAGACCGCAGCGAAGCCCGGCGCGCCCCGCAAGGCGACGCCTTCCCCCGCCGCGCCGAAGCCGGCGCCGGCATCCCCCGCGCCGTCCCCGGCGCAGACTGCTCGTCCCGCCGCCCCGAAGCCTGGCGCGCCCACCCCGGCGCCCAAGCCCGCGGCCGCGGAGAAGCCCGCGACGCCGGCCCCCGGCGGCACGCGTCCCACCCCGGGTCCGAAGCCCGCGGCCGCGCCGAAGCCGGCGCCGGCCTCCCCGGCTCCGACGACCCCGGAATTCACCGCGCCTCCGGCGGCTCCGGCCGCCCAGCGCCCCGCCGGCGCGACCCCGGGCCCCCGCCCGGCTGCCGCCCGCCCGGGTCAGCAGGCTCCCCGCCCGCAGGGTCAGGGTGCTCCGCGTCCCGGTGGCCAGCAGGCCCCTCGTCCGGGCGGTGCCCGTCCGGCCGGCCCGCGTCCCGGCAACAACCCGTTCACCTCGGGTGGCTCCACCGGCATGGCGCGACCGCAGTCGCCCCGCCCCGGTGGCGGCGCCCCGCGTCCGCAGGGCGGCCCCGGCGCCGTTCCGGGCGCTCCGCGTCCGCAGGGCGGCCCCGGTGGCGCCCCGCGTCCGCAGGGCCAGGGCGGCGCGCGTCCCACCCCCGGTGGCATGCCGCGTCCGCAGGCTCCCCGTCCGGGCGGCGCGCCCGGCGGTAACCGTCCGAACCCGGGCATGATGCCGCAGCGTCCCGCTGCCGGCCCGCGCCCCGGTCCCGGCGGTCGTGGTCCCGGTGGCCCCGGCGGTCGTCCGGGTGGTCCCGGTGGCGGCGGCGGTCGTCCCGGCTTCGCCGGTCGTCCGGCCGGTCCCGGCGGCGGTGGCGGCGGCTTCGCCGGCCGTCCCGGTGGTCCCGGTGGTGGCGGCGGCGGTCGTCCGGGTGGTCCCGGCGGTGGCGGCGGCTTCGGCGGTCGTCCCGGTGGCTTCGGTGGCCGTCCCGGTGGTCCGGGTGCCCGTGGTGGCACGCAGGGCGCCTTCGGTCGTCCCGGTGGTCCCGCGCGTCGTGGTCGCAAGTCGAAGCGTCAGAGGCGCCAGGAGTACGAGGCCATGCAGGCCCCGTCCGTGGGCGGCGTGATGCTGCCTCGCGGCAACGGCGACACCATTCGCCTGTCGCGCGGTGCCTCCCTCACCGACTTCGCCGAGAAGATCGGCGCCAACCCGGCGTCGCTCGTCGCGGTGATGATGAACCTCGGTGAGATGGTCACGGCCACGCAGTCCGTCTCCGACGACACGCTGACGATGCTCGGCGAGGAGATGAACTACACCGTTCAGATCGTCTCGCCCGAGGAGGAGGACCGCGAGCTCCTCGAGTCCTTCGACATCGAGTTCGGCGAGGACGAGGGCGGCGAAGAGGCTCTGGTCTCCCGTCCGCCGGTCGTCACCGTCATGGGTCACGTCGACCACGGTAAGACCCGACTGCTCGACGCGATCCGCAAGACGAACGTCGTCGCGGGCGAGGCCGGTGGCATCACCCAGCACATCGGTGCCTACCAGGTGGGTACCGAGGTCAACGGCGAAGAGCGTCGCATCACCTTCATCGACACCCCGGGTCACGAGGCGTTCACCGCCATGCGTGCCCGTGGTGCGAAGTCGACCGACATCGCGATCCTCGTGGTCGCGGCCAACGACGGCGTCATGCCGCAGACGATCGAGGCGCTCAACCACGCCAAGGCCGCCGGCGTCCCGATCGTCGTCGCGGTCAACAAGATCGACGTCGAGGGTGCCGACCCGACCAAGGTCCGCGGCCAGCTGACCGAGTTCGGTCTCGTGGCCGAGGAGTACGGCGGCGACACGATGTTCGTCGACATCTCCGCCAAGCAGGGTCTGCACATCGACTCCCTGCTCGAGGCCGTCGTCCTCACCGCCGACGCCTCGCTCGACCTGCGGGCCAACCCGAACCAGGACGCGCAGGGCATCGCGATCGAGTCCCACCTCGACCGCGGTCGTGGTGCGGTCTCGACCGTCCTCGTCCAGCGCGGAACGCTGCGCATCGGCGACACCGTGGTGGTCGGCGACGCGTACGGCCGAGTCCGGGCGATGCTCGACGACAAGGGCAACAACGTCGAGGAGGCGACCCCGTCGACTCCCGTCCTGGTGCTCGGTCTCACCAACGTGCCGGGTGCCGGCGACAACCTCCTGGTCGTCGACGAGGACCGTACGGCCCGTCAGATCGCCGAGAAGCGCGCCGCGCGTGAGCGCAACGCCGCCTTCGCCAAGCGCGTCCGCCGGGTGTCCCTCGAGGACCTCGACAAGGTGCTCAAGGCCGGTCTCGTCCAGGAACTCAACCTCATCATCAAGGGCGACGCGTCCGGTGCGGTCGAGGCCCTCGAAGCCTCGCTGCTCCAGCTCGACGTCGGCGAAGAGGTCGACATCCGCGTCCTGCACCGCGGTGTGGGTGCGGTCACCGAGTCCGACATCGACCTGGCGATGGGCTCCGACGCCATCGTCATCGGCTACAACGTCCGTGCGGCCGGCCGTGCCGCGCAGATGGCGGAGCGCGAAGGCGTCGACGTCCGCTACTACTCGGTGATCTACCAGGCCATCGAGGAGATCGAGGCGGCGCTCAAGGGCCTCCTCAAGCCGGAGTACGAAGAGGTCGAGCTCGGTACGGCGGAGATCCGCGAGGTCTTCCGCTCGTCCAAGCTGGGCAACATCGCGGGTGTTCTCATCCGCTCCGGCGAGGTCAAGCGCAACACCAAGGCGCGCCTCATCCGCGACGGCAAGGTCATCGCCGAGGACCTCACCATCCACGGTCTGCGCCGCTTCAAGGACGACGTCACCGAGATTCGTGAAGGCTACGAGGGCGGTATCAACCTCGGAAACTACAACGACATCAAGATCGACGACGTCATCGCGACGTACGAGATGCGCGAGAAGCCGCGCGCCTGATCGCGTCCGATCGTGCAGGTGAGTCGGGGCCGGTCGGCGGAAGTTATTCCGTCGATCGGCCCCGGCCGTTGCGTGTACGGTTCTGGTGTCCCTGCCGAGCGACGGCCCGGCAGGCCACCGAACCCGAACCGGCGGGACATCCGGCACCGCATGTACGTGGGGACTCTGTCCTTCGATCTGCTCCTCGGCGACGTCCACTCGTTGAAGGAGAAACGCTCCGTCGTCCGGCCCATCGTCGCCGAGCTCCAGCGCAAGTTCTCCGTGAGCGCGGCCGAGGTGGGCGACCAGGACCTCCACCGCAGGGCCCGGCTGGGCGTCGCGCTGGTGTCCGGGGACCACGGATTCGTATCGGACGTGCTCGACCGCTGTGAGCGGCTCGTCGCCGCGCGTCCCGAGGTGGAGCTGCTGTCGGTGCGCCGCAGGCTCCACACTGATGAAGACTGACTTGAGCAAGGCAAAGAAGGAGAAGGACCAGTGGCCGACAACGCGCGGGCGAAGAAGCTGGCGGACCTCATCCGGGAGGTGGTCGCCGAGAAGCTGCAGCGCGGCATCAAGGACCCCCGCCTGGGTACGCACGTGACCATCACGGACACCCGCGTCACCGGTGACCTGCGGGAGGCCACGGTCTTCTACACGGTCTACGGCGACGACGAGGAGCGCGCGAGCGCCGCGGCCGGCCTGGAGAGCGCCAAGGGCATCCTCCGTTCGGCCGTGGGCCGGGCGGCGGGGACCAAGTTCACCCCGACCCTGACCTTCGTGGCCGACGCCCTCCCGGAGAACGCCAAGACGATCGAGGACCTCCTCGACAAGGCGCGGGCCTCGGACGCCCAGGTGCGGGAGGCCTCCTCGGGCGCCTCCTTCGCGGGCGACGCCGACCCCTACAAGAAGCCGGGCGAGGACGAAGCCGCCGAATGAGCACCGCAGCCAAGACGCCCGACGGCCTTGTCATCGTCGACAAGCCGTCGGGCTTCACCTCGCACGACGTCGTGGCCAAGATGCGCGGGATCGCCAAGACCCGCCGCGTGGGCCACGCCGGCACGCTCGACCCCATGGCCACCGGCGTCCTCGTCCTCGGCGTGGAGCGGGCGACCAAGCTCCTCGGTCACCTCGCGCTGACCGAGAAGGAGTACCTGGGCACCATCCGGCTGGGCCAGACGACGATCACCGACGACGCCGAGGGCGAGATCACCGCCTCCGTGGACGCCTCCAAGGTGACCCGCGAGGGCATCGACGCGGGCGTCGCCGAGCTCACCGGCGCGATCATGCAGGTGCCGTCGAAGGTCTCCGCGATCAAGATCGACGGCAAGCGGTCGTACGCGCGCGTGCGCGGCGGCGAGGAGTTCGAGATCCCGGCCCGCCCGGTCACCGTCTCCTCCTTCCGGGTGTACGACGTGCGGGAGGCCGTGGCCGAGGACGGCACGCCCGTCGTCGACCTCGTCGTCTCGGTCGTCTGCTCCTCCGGTACGTACATCCGCGCGCTGGCCCGGGACCTCGGTGCCGGGCTCGGGGTGGGCGGTCACCTGACCGCGCTGCGCCGCACCCGTGTCGGGCCGTACAAGCTGGACGCGGCCAGGACCCTGGACCAGCTCCAGGAGGACCTGACGGTCATGCCGGTCGCCGACGCGGCCGCGGCGGCGTTCCCGCGCTGGGACGTCGACGAGAAGCGGGCCAAGCTGCTGCTCAACGGCGTCCGCCTGGAGATGCCGGAGTACCCGAAGGGGCCCGTCGCGGTCTTCGGGCCGGAGGGCACGCTGCTCGCGCTGGTCGAGGACCAGCGGGGCAAGGCGAAGAGCCTCGCCGTCTTCGGCTGAGGACGTTCCCGAAGCCCTCGTGGGGCGGACACGCACACGCGTGTCCGCCCCACGGCGTTTCCCCCGGCTTCCCCCGCGCCCCCCGGCTTCCCCTGCGTTCCCCCGGCTTCCCCCGGGAGGTCTCTGTCCGGCGGAGCGCCGGAAAGTCACCCCATCGGGGAGGCGCTCGAAGTGAACGGGGGAGTGACAGGGGGCGCGTTTCCCCGCGAGCGCCGTGGCGTGATCACCGGCGACCTACCGTCGTCACCATGGGACGCGGGGACCTGGCGACGCTGGTGCGGATCTGCGATCTGGCGGGCCGGCCGCGCGGCACCGGGTTCCTCGCCGACCACCACGGAACGGTCGTCACCAGTCATGAAGCCGTCGACGGGCTCAGTCGCGTCGTCCTGCACGCCCCCGGCGACCGCACCTGGCTCGCCGAGGCCGAGGCCGTCGTCCGACTGCCCCAGAGCGGGCTCGCCCTCGTACGCACCGAAGGGCTCGGCGGGCGCCCGCTGCCGCTCGCGACCCGCGCCGAGATCGAACCCGGTACGTACGTGCGGATCGCCGCCCACGGCTGGCGCGAGGCGCGCGTCCTCGGCCCCGCCGCCGTCACGTACACCGCCACCGACCGCTTCCACGCCCTCGACGACGCCCTCGAACTCGCCATCGGCACCGAGGGCGCCGAGGCCCTCAGGCTCGGCGGCCAGGCCGCCGGCGGGCCCGTCCTCGACACCGCCACCGGCACCGTCCTCGCCGTCCTCGGCACCGCCCTGCACGGCGACCGCCAGGCCGCCGGATACGCGGTGCCGCTCCGGCCCGACGGCCCCCTCACCGCCCTGCTGCGCCGCAACGCGGCCACCGTCCCCGCCTACGGGCCCGACCTCAACCTTGCCGGCGTCCTCGAACTCACCGCCACCTCCACCGGACCCGCACCCGAACAGGGACCCTGGCCCGAACCCGTCGAACGCCCCGACTGCGCCCGCGAGTTCGCCCGCTTCACCGCCGGCGGCGTGCCCGTGCTCGCGCTGGTCGGCGGCCCCGGCACCGGCCGCACCACCGCCCTCGCCTCTCTCTGCGCCCACCGGGCCCGCGGCGAGGCGCCCGCCCCCACCGTCCGGCTGCGCGGCGCCGACCTGCGTGCCGAGGACCGCTCCCTCGCCGACGCCGTCGACCGCGCCCTCCACCAGGCGGGCCGCATCGTCGCCGCCTCCGGAGCCCTCGGCGACACCACGACCGCCACCCCGGAACGGGCCGCCGCGCTCGCCCGGGAAGCCGGACGCCCCCTCCTCGTCGTCCTCGACGGCCCCGAGGAGATGCCGCCGCGCCTGGCCCACCGCCTCGCCGACTGGACCGCCGCCACCGAGGGGTGGCTCCGCGCCCACGACGTCCGCCTCGTCACCGCCTGCCGCCCGGAGCACTGGGAACAGGCCGGCGCGCTCTACGGCCCCGACGCCCTCCACCGGCCGTCGGGACACCCCGGGGACGGGCCGCCCGCCGCCGTCGCCCTCGGCCCGTACTCCGAGGCCGAGGCCAGGGCCGTACGCCAGGGGTACGGGATCGGCGAGACGGACCTCGCCGAGGCGGACGCCCGGCACCCGCTCGCCCTCCGGCTGCTCGCCGAGGTCCGCGCGGCCCTGCCGGACGGCGTCCCCGGACGGCCCGGCCGCGAGGAGATCTTCACCGCCCACCTCGACCTCATGTGCCTCCGCGTCGCCGTCCGGATCGCCGCGGGCTCCCGGCCCCTCCTCCGCGGCACCGCCGTCCGCCGGCTCGCCGCGCGCGTCACCGGCCAGGTCCACGAGGCGGCCCGCCGCTGCCTCGGACCCGGACACGGCCTCCTCGACCGCGCCTCCTTCGAGGAGCTGTTCCCCTGGCGTGAAGGCTGGGCCTCCGCCGTCCTCACCGAAGGCCTCCTCGTCCCCGCCGGCTCCGGCTACCGCTTCGCCCACGAGGAACTCGCCGACTGGGTCCAGGCCGCCCACCTCGACCTCGACACCGCCCTCCACTCCCTGGTCCACCGTCACCACACCGAACCGCCCGGCCCCGGCACCGACCACCCCGTACGACACACGCGCACCGCGGCGGCGGGTGGCCCTGGTGTCCCCGGCGCCCCCGTCGCCGGTGGCGTTCCCGGCGTCCCGGGCGGCCCCGGCGTCCCTCCGCCCCGCCCCGGAGCCGACCGACCCGTACGACGCACGCGCACCGCGCCGGACGGCGAGGTGGCGGGCGGCCCTGTCGGCTCCGGCGCCCCCGCGCCGACCGTCGGCGTGCCCCGGCAGCGGGACGGTGTCCCGCAGCGGCAGGGCGTCCCCCCGGCGGGGGAGGTCGAGCACCTGCCCGTGCCTCCGCATCGCATCGGTCCGGTCCTCCAGGCCCTGCTGCTGCTCCACCGGGAGCGCGGGCCGGCCGGACTCGCCCCGCGCCTGGCCGCGCTCGTCGAGTCCCTCGCACGCTTCGCGGACAGGAGCCCCGACGAGGCCGCCGGCGGGGACGGGCCGTGGTGGGCCGCCCGGCTGCTCGGCGAGAGCATCCGGCGGTTGCCCGACCCCCGCCCCTACCTGCCCGTCCTGCGGCTGCTGGCCGACCGCGTCGGAGCCCGGCCCGGCCGACACCCGGCCCTCACCCCCTTCGGACCCGCCTTCTGGCAGGCCCTGCCGCTCGGCGAGGACGAGCGCATCGACCTGCTGCGGCGCCTCGTCCCGGCGGACCCGCCGCCGGGACACCCCGAGGGCACGCCGGCGGGCGACGCCGAGAACATGTCCGCGGGCGCAGACGCGGACGGGTCCGCGGGCGCGTCGCCCCGCCGGGTGCGCGGCGAGGAGCGGGCCCTCGACGTCGTCGCGGGGATGCTGGTGGCGGACCCCCGGGGAGTGCAGCCGCTGCTGTGCCGCTGGTTCGGCGACGAGCGGCCGCTGCCGGCCGTGCCGCACGAGACGGTGGCGACGGCGGCGCAGGCGCTGCTGCACGCCCGCAGGGGTCCGGCCGTCGACGACCTGTGCGAGGCGCTGGTGGCGACGGCGCACCCGCTGGCGGACGGGCTGCTCGCCAGGCTCGCCGGCGACGAGCCGTCGGCCGTGTGCCGGGCGGTCGACCGGTGGGCCCACGACGACGGGCGGCCGGAGCGGCGGGTGGCCGCCGCCGCGTACGGGCAGCTGGTCGCCGGGCACGCGGCGACCTCCGCCGACCGGGAGCTGCTGCGCTACGCCGCGCTCGCCCTGCTCGCCCGCCCCGGCGACCGGGCGCTCCACGGGGCGGCCCTGGGCCTGCTGGTCCGCGACCCGCACACCCGCGCCCGGCATCTGCCCCGGGCGCTGGCCGAGCCGCAGGTGCCCGCGTCCGCGCTCGCCGAGGCGCTGAGCAGCCACCCCGAGTTGGTCCTCGGCGCGCTCCGGACCCGGCTGCGGGGCGACGGCGAGGCGCCGGCCGCCGCGCTGCGGGCGCTCGCCGAGGTCGACACGCCCGCCCTGGCCCGCCGGATCGCGGTCCTCGTGCGCGACTACGCGGGCCGCCACCCCGAGGGCGCCGGGCACGTGGCCGCCTTCGTCGACCGCCGGTTCGAGGACGGCCCGGCGGCCAGGGCCGTCCTCCACCCGCTGGTCGCCGGCCTGATCAGGGGCCGTCCCGCCGCTGTCCGCCGCGCCCTGGCGCCCGTCCTCGCCGCGCCAGGCACAGGCGCCTCCCGCCATCTGCGGGCCGAGCTGCTCGACGTACTCGTCGAGCACGAGCGGTACGAGGCGGAGGTGGGGGAGTTCACGGTCCTGGAGGCGCTCCTGCGGGCCGCGGCCGAGGGCGCGGGGCGGCGCAGCGAGCCGCGCACCCGGGACCTCGTGCACCGGGTCGGCGTGCTGTGCGCCCGTACGCCCGAGGGGGTCCGGCGGTTCGACCGGGCCCTCGCCGGGCACTGCCGCGAGCTGTCCGGTGTCGCCGGGCTGCTCGCCGACTGGACGGCGGCCGCCCCCGGCGACTGGGCACCGTTGCTGGGCCCGGACACCCTCCGGGTGCTGCGGAGCCGCGGCACCTCCATGCCGATGCCAACCGAAGGCCGTGGGCATGGCAGTCTTAGACCGGCGTAATCGGCGAACAGGCGGACGAGGAGCGGTCACAGTGCAGCGCTGGCGTGGCTTGGAGGACATTCCCCAGGACTGGGGGCGCAGCGTCGTCACCATCGGCTCCTACGACGGGGTGCACCGCGGACACCAGCTGATCATCGGGCGCGCCGTCGAGCGCGCCCGGGAGCTCGGCGTCCCCACCGTCGTGGTGACGTTCGACCCGCACCCCTCCGAGGTCGTGCGGCCCGGCAGCCATCCGCCGCTGCTCGCCCCGCACCACCGGCGTGCCGAGCTGATCGCGGAACTCGGCGTGGACGCGGTGCTCGTGCTGCCGTTCACCGCCGAGTTCTCCCAGCTGTCCCCGGCCGACTTCATCGTCAAGGTGCTGGTCGACAAGCTGCACGCCAAGGCCGTCATCGAGGGCCCCAACTTCCGCTTCGGGCACCGGGCCGCGGGCAACGTCGCGTTCCTCGCCGAGCTCGGCGAGACGTACGACTACGAGGTCGAGGTCATCGACCTGTACGTCAGCGGGGAGGCGGGCGGCGGCCAGCCGTTCTCGTCGACGCTCACCCGCCGGCTCGTCGCCGAGGGCGACATGACCGGAGCGGGCGAGATCCTCGGACGCCCGCACCGGGTCGAGGGCATCGTCGTCCGCGGCGCCCAGCGCGGCCGCGAGCTCGGCTTCCCGACGGCCAACGTCGAGACGCTCCCGCACACGGCGATCCCGGCGGACGGCGTCTACGCCGGCTGGCTGACGGCGGCGGGGGAGCGGATGCCGGCGGCCATCTCGGTCGGCACCAACCCCCAGTTCGACGGCACGGAGCGGACCGTCGAGGCGTACGCGATCGACCGCGAGGGCCTCGACCTGTACGGGCTGCACGTGTCCGTGGACTTCCTGGCGTACGTGCGCGGCATGCTCAAGTTCGACACCCTCGACGACCTGCTCCTGGCCATGGCCGGCGACGTGAAGCGCTGCCGGGAGCTGACGGAGACCTACGACCGGGAGAACCCCGCTTCGTAGGGCCCCGCCCGACGGCGGGACGGCCGGAGGCACCGGGGCGAAGCCCGCGGTGCCCCGGACCTGTGAGCCGGCGGGCCGGTACCCCGGTCCGGGGCGCTCAGCCGCCCGCCCTCGCCCCCGCCGCCTCCCGTCCCGCCCAGTGGCAGGCCACCGCCTGCTCCCCGCCGCCGCCCAGGATCGGCAGGAGTTCTTCGCGGCAGCGTTCCGCGACGGCCGCCGCCTCGCCCGAGGCGAGGATCTGGCAGCGGGCGTGGAAGCGGCAGCCGGAGGGGATGCGGGAGGGGTCCGGGGGTTCGCCGGTCAGCACGACCGGCGCGTCGCCGGACTCCGGAAGGACCGACAACAGGGCCTGGGTGTAAGGGTGTCGGGGACGGGTGAGGACGGACTCCACGGTGCCGGTCTCCACGACCCGGCCCAGGTACATCACCGCCACCCGGTCGGCGATGTTCCACGCGAGCCCGAGGTCGTGCGTCACCACCAGCGCGGAGAGCCCTAGTTCGTCGCGCAGGCGCAGCAGCAGCGCCAGGATCTCGCCGCGTACGGACGCGTCGAGCGAGGCCACCGGCTCGTCGGCGACGATCAGCTCGGGCTCCAGGACGAGCGCGCCCGCGATGACGACGCGCTGCCGCTGCCCGCCGGACAGCTCGTGCGGGTAGCGCAGGAAGAAGCGCTCCGGGGGCCGCAGTCCGGCCCGGGCGAGGGCGCCGGCGACCGCGGCCCGCTCGTCCCCCGCGTACCCGTGGATCCGGAGCCCCTCCGCGACCGCGTCGTACACGGTGTGCCGGGGGTTCAGCGAGCCGCTGGGGTCCTGGAGGACCAGCTGCGCCCGCTTCCGGTAGGCCTTGAGGGCCCCGGAGGCGTACGACAGCGGTGCGCCGTCGAAGGCGACCGTGCCCGACGTGGGGCGGACCAGGCCGAGGAGGGAGCGGGCCAGTGTCGTCTTGCCGCAGCCCGACTCCCCGACGAGGGCCACGATCTCGCCGGTGCCGATGTCCAGGTCCACCCCGTCCACCGCGCGCGCGGGTGGCGCGCCGCGCCGGCCGGGGAAGGTGACGTGCAGGCCGCGCGCCGAGAGCAGCGGCCCCGCGGAGGTCCCCGTACGCCCGGCGCCGCCGGGGCCCGCGGAGTCGTCGGCGGCGCCGTCCACGGCGTCGCTCACGGTGTCCGTCATGCCGTGCTCCCCACGTGTACGCAGGCGGCGCGGCGCCCCGCGCCCGCCTCCCGCAGTTCCTGGTCCTCCGCGGCGCAGGCGTCGAGCGCCACCGGGCAGCGCGGCCGGAAGGCGCAGCCGCCCGGCAGGTCGGCCGGGTCGGGCGGGTCGCCCGGCAGGCCGCGCGGCGCCCGCCGGGACGCGGGGTCGCCGATGCGGGGGAACGCCGAGGACAGCGCCCGCCCGTACGGGTGCTCGGCGGCCTCGTACACGGCCCGCGCCGGCCCCTCCTCGACGACCCGGCCCGCGTACATCACGGCGAGCCGGTCGCAGGTGTCGGCGAGGACGGCCAGGTCGTGGCTGATCATCAGGAGGCTGATGGACTGCTCGGCGACGAGCCCCTCGATCAGCCGCAGGATCTGCGCCTGGATCATCACGTCCAGGGCCGTCGTCGGTTCGTCCGCCACGATCAGCCGGGGGTCGCAGGCCAGCGCCATCGCGATCATCACGCGCTGCCGCTGCCCGCCGGACAGCTCGTGCGGGTAGGCGGCGGCCCGCGCGGCGGGCAGACCGACGTGTTCGAGCAGCTCCCCGACCCGCTCGCGCGCCGCCGCGGGGGTCGCCCGGCCGTGCACGAGCAGCGGCTCGGCGATCTGGTCGCCGATCCGGTGCACGGCGTTCAGCGAGTGCATCGCGCCCTGGAAGACGATCGACGCGCCCGCCCAGCGCACGGCCCGCAGCCGGCCCCACTTCATGGCGAGGACGTCCTCGCCGTCGAGCAGGACCTCGCCCTCGATCCGCGCCGAGGCCGGGAGCAGCCGCAGCAGCGCGAGCGCGAGGGTGGACTTGCCGCAGCCGGACTCGCCCGCCACGCCCAGCTTGCTCCCCGCCTCCAGGGACAGGTCGACCCCGCGCACGGCGGGCACGGCGTCCGCGCCCGATCCGTACGTCACCTTCAGATTCCGTACTTCGAGCAGGCTCAACGCCCCACCCCCAGCTTCGGGTTGAGCACGGACTCGACGGCCCGTCCGCACAGGGTGAACGCCAGGGCGACGAGCGCGATGGCGATTCCGGGCGGGGCCAGGTACCACCAGTGCCCGGAGGAGACCGCGCCCGCCTCGCGGGCGTCCTGGAGCATCCCGCCCCAGGAGACCACCGTCGGATCGCCGAGCCCGAGGAACGCGAGGGTCGCCTCCGTGAGGATGGCTGTGGAGATCCCGAGCGTGGTCTGCGCGAGCACCAGCGGCATCACGTTCGGCAGCACGTGCTTGCTCATGACGTGGCCGTGGCCCCCGCCGAGCGCGGTCGCCCGCTCGATGTACGGGCGGGACTCCACGGCGATCGTCTGCGCCCGCACCAGCCGGGCGGTGGTCGGCCAGGAGGTCACCCCGATGGCCAGGACCACCGTCCACATCGACCGGGACATGACGGTGGCGAGCACGATCGCCAGGACCAGCGTCGGCATCACCAGGAACCAGTCGGTGATCCGCATGACGACGGTCGAGAACCAGCCTCCGTAGTGCCCGGCGATGATCCCGACCAGCGTGCCGATCGCGACCGACAGGGTCGCCGCGAGCAGGCCGACGAGCAGCGAGATCCGCGCCCCCCAGATCAGCAGGCCGAGCAGCGAGCGCCCGAACTGGTCCGTGCCGAGTGGGAATTCGGCGCTCGGCGGCTCCAGCGCGGTGCCCGGGGCCTCGGTCACCGACTGCACGTCGGCGCCGACGAGCAGCGGCGCGGCGAGGGCGATCAGGGCGATCAGCGTGAGCCCGGCGAGGCCGGCGAGCCCGGCGCGGTGGGTGCGGTACCGCTTCCAGAAGCGGGCCACCGTCGCGCGGCGGCGCGCCCACACCAGCGACGTCCCGGTCGGGGGCGTGTCCTTCGCGACCGTGGAGTCGGTGGAGTCGGTGGAGTCGGTGGAGTCGGTGGAGTCGGTGGAGTCGGTGGAGTCCGTGGGATCCGTGGGCTCCGTGGTGTCCGTCGTGGTCATCGTCCCACCCGGGGATCGAGCAGCGGATAGAGCAGGTCGGCGATCAGGTTCATCAGGATCATCGCCCCGGCGAAGACCACGAACAGGCCTTGCACGAGCGGCAGGTCGGGCACGCTCAGCGCCTGGTAGAACAGCCCGCCGAGCCCCGGCCAGGAGAACACCGTCTCCACCAGGATCGACCCGGCCGCCACATGGCCCAGGTTGATGAAGATCATGGTGACGGTCGGGAGCAGCGCGTTCGGCACGGCGTGCCGCCGCCGCACCACGTCGTCGCGCAGTCCCTTCGCGCGGGCCGTCGTCAGGTAGTCGCCGCCCATCTCGTCGAGGAGCGAGGAGCGCATCACGAGCAGCGTCTGCGCGTAGCCGACCGCCACCAGGGTGACCACCGGCAGGACCAGGTGGTGGGCGACGTCGAGGACGTGGGCGAAGCCGGTCTCGCCCGTGCCGGACTCCATGCCGCCGGTCGGGAAGAGCCCCGGGATCGGCCCCATGCCGACCGAGAAGACGATGATGAGCAGCAGTCCGAGCCAGAAGGACGGCACCGACCACAGGGTCAGCGCGATGCCGGTGTTCACCTTGTCGCCGAGGCCGCCGTGCCGCCACGCCGAGCGGGTGCCGAGCCACAGCCCGAGCGCCGAGTAGAGCACCACGGCGACGCCGGTCAGCAGCAGCGTGGCGGGCAGCTTCTCCGCGATCAGGTCGCCGACGGGCGCGCGGAACTGGAACGAGGTGCCGAGGTCGCCGCTCAGCGCCTTGGCGCAGTAGTCGGTGAACTGCTGCCACAGCGGCAGGTCGAGGCCGAACTGGCGCCTCAGCGTGGCCAGTTGCTCGGCCGAGGTGGGTACGCCGTGGGTCATCGCCTTGACCGGGTCACCGGGGATGATCCGGAAGAGGAAGAAGCTGGTGACCAGCACGGCGAAGAGCGAGACGAGTGCGCCGCCGAGCTTCCCCGCCGCGTGGCGGAGGTACCCGGCGGAGGAACCGGTGCGGGACGCGCCGTCCGTGGCGCGGGCCTCCTCGGCCCGCGCCACGTCGGCGGGGGTGCTTGCCGTCGTCACGTCCTACTCGCGGTCGTCGGCGGTGGAGCGGCGGCGCAGTCCGAGGAAGAGGCCGACGCCGAGCACGACCACCACGGCCGCGCCGATGCCGACGACCACCCCGGTGGACGAGCCGCCCTGGTCGTCCTCGGCCTGCGCGGTGGGCACGGCGGACCACCAGCTCCAGTAGCCGTCTTGCCCCCACAGGTTGCCGGCGGCCTCCGGCATGGTCGTGATGGACCGGATCTGGTCCGTGCGGTACGCCTCCAGGGCGTTCGGGTAGGCCATGATGTTCATGTACCCCGTGTCGTACAGCCGGGACTGCATCCGCTTCACCAGATCCGCCCGCTTGGCGGCGTCGTACTCCACCGCCTGCTGCGCGTAGAGCCCGTCGAACTCCTTGTCGCAGATGAAGTTGTCGGTGGCCCCGCTGTCCTTCGGTGTCGCCGGCAGCGTGCCGCAGGTGTGGATCGACAGGACGTAGTCGGGGTCGGGGTTGACCGACCAGCCGTCGAAGGCGAGGTCGTAGTCGCCCTTGACCCACGGGTCGGAGACGCTGTCCAGGCACTCGACCTTGAGCCCGACGCCGATCTTGCCCCACCACTCCTGGAGGTACTTGCCGACCGCCTTGTCGTTCGGGTCGGTGGCGTGGCACAGGATCCGGAAGTCGAGCGGCCTGCCGTCCTTGCCGACGCGCTTGCCGTCGGCGTTCTTCCGGTAGCCGGCGGCGTCGAGGACCTTCTCCGCGGCGGCCGGGTCGTACCCCCGCTTCTGCCCGGCCGGCGGCTCCCAGAAGTACGAGCCGAAGCGCGGCGGGATGTAGCCCTGGCCCTCGACGGCGTGGCCCTGGAAGACCTTGTCGACGATGGTGGTGCGGTCGACCGCGAGGAAGAGCGCCTTGCGCACGGCGGGGTCGAGGAGTGCCGGGTGGCCGTTGCCGAAGGTCTTGCCGTCCTTGGCCTTCGCGCCCGGGTTGGTCGCCAGCGCGTAGAAGCGGCGGCCGGGGGCGTCGTTGACCTTGATGTCCTTCTGGGTCTTCAGGGCGTCGGCCTGGGCGGGCGTCAGGTTCGGGACGAAGGACACCTCGCCCTTCTGCAGGGCGGCGACGGCCGCGTCACCGTCCTTGTAGTACTTGAAGACCAGCTCGTCGAACTTGGGTGCGCCCCGCCAGAACTTCCTGTTCGGCTTGAGCTTGATGTACTGGTCGACCTTGAAGTCGGTGATGACGAACGGGCCGTTGCCCACGATGGGGAACTGCTTGTCGTTGTTGAACTTCGAGAAGTCGCCGACCTTCTCCCAGACGTGCTTCGGCACGATCGGCACGTCGAGCGCCGTCATCGTCGCCTGCGGCTTCTTCAGCCGGATCACCAGCGTCTGCGGGGTGGTGGCGGTGACCTGCGCGAAGTTGGCCGTGAAGCTGCCGTTCGCCGTGGCGGCGTTCGGGTCGGTCATCATCTTGCCGAAGGTCCAGGCCGCGTCCTCGGCGGTGACCGGCTTGCCGTCGGACCACGTCGAGTCCTTGCGGATCGTGTACGTCCACGTCAGCTTGTCCGCCGACGCCGACCAGGCCGTCGCCAGGCCCGGGACCGTCCGCGCGTCCTTCGGGTCGTAGTTGGTGAGGTACTCGTACGCCAGCCGGTGGATGCTGGTCGAGGTGAGCTTCTGGGCGAGGAACGGGCTCAGCGAGTCGATGCTCTGCGAGACGGCCACCGTGAGGGTGGTGCCGCCGGACTTCTCGTCCTCCGCCTGCGCGGTGCCGGGGACGGCGGCGAGCGAACCGGCGGCGAGACCGGCGGCGAGCACCACCCGGAGGGCTCTGCGGGCGGGGGCGGGACGGGGTGGAACCTTCGTGACCATGACCATGGGACGTGACCTCGCGTCGGGGTTTCTGTCGTGGATCTTGGGCTGACGATGGGTGAAGCGAAGGTGTATCAGCGCTGGTCTGCCGTCGTCAACGACCACTCAAACCCCTTGTGGGCTGCGGGAACGCCAAGAGGCTCCGTATCGGAGAGCCGATACGGAGCCTCATTGGTCTATGCCTGTGACGCCTTACTGCTGAGGGGCTGGCGGTGCCTGCGGAGGCGTCTCCGGGTCCGCCTGCGGGGGCAGCGGCTGCCCCGGCTGAGACGGCGCCGGCTGCTGCTGCCAGGCCTGGGGCACGCCCGGCTGACCCGGCTGCTGCGGGTACGGCTGTCCGGGCTGCGGCACCTGCGCCGGATACGGCTGCCCGGGAGCGGGCTGCCCCGGCGCGTACTGTCCCGGTGCGTACTGCCCGGGCGCGTACTGACCGGGCATCGCCTGCCCCGGCATCGGCTGACCCGGCTGCGGGTACGTCTGGGACGGGTAGGGCTGACCCGGCTGCTGCGGGTACGGCTGTCCGGGCTGCGGCACCTGGGGCGCGTACGGCTGACCGGGGACCGGCTGCCCGGGCGGCGCGTACTGACCGTGCGTCGGCTGACCCGGCATCGGCTGGCCGGGCACGTGCTGACCCGGCATCGGCTGACCCGGCATCGGCGGCGCCATGTGCGGCGGCACCGCACCCTGGCCGTCGCCGGTCCACAGGCCCTGCGCCTGCTGCGCGCGGACGAAGTCCTCGGCCACCATCGCCGAGAGGTGGAAGTACGCCTCCCGGGTCTTCGGCCGCATCATGTCGAGGTCGACCTCGGCGCCGGCCGAGAGGTGCTCGTCGAAGGGCACGACCACGACGCCGCGGCAGCGGGTCTGGAAGTGCTGGACGATGTCCTCGACCTTGATCATCTTGCCGGTCTCGCGGACCCCGGAGATGACCGTGATGGACCGCTGCACCAGGTCCGCGTAGCCGTGCGCGGACAGCCAGTCCAGCGTCGTCGACGCGCTCGACGCGCCGTCCACCGACGGCGTCGAGATGATGATCAGCTGGTCGGCCAGGTCGAGCACCCCGCGCATGGCGCTGTACAGCAGACCCGTGCCCGAGTCGGTCAGGATGATCGGGTACTGCTTGCCGAGGACGTCGATCGCCCGCCGGTAGTCCTCGTCGTTGAACGTCGTCGAGACGGCCGGGTCCACGTCGTTGGCGAGGATCTCCAGACCGGACGGCGCCTGCGAGGTGAACCGGCGGATGTCCATGTACGAGTTGAGGTACGGGATCGCCTGCACCAGGTCGCGGATGGTCGCCCCGGTCTCGCGCCGCACCCGGCGGCCCAGGGTGCCGGCGTCCGGGTTCGCGTCGATCGCCAGGATCTTGTCCTGCCGCTCGGTCGCCAGGGTCGCCCCGAGCGCGGTCGTCGTCGTGGTCTTGCCGACACCGCCCTTGAGCGAGATGACCGCGATCCGGTAGCAGGAGAGCACCGGCGTCCGGATCAGGTCCAGCTTCCGCTGCCGCTCCGCCTCCTCCTTCTTGCCGCCCAGCTTGAAACGGGCCGCGCTGCCCGGCGTCCGGCTCGACTTCGGCTTCTGCTTGTTGTTCCGGAGCAGACGGTCGGACGACAGCTCGACGGCCGCGTTGTACCCGAGCGGCGCCCCCGGCACCGACCGCTCCCGCTGGTCGTGCGTCACCGGCGACGGCCAGGCCGCACCCGTCCGCGGATCGACGGCCTGCTGGCCCTCCCGCGGCGGCTGCGCCTGCGGCTGCGGGGCCTGCGGCACCTGAGGCGCCCCCGGCGCCACGGCTCCGGGCTGCGGGTACCCGTACCCACCCTGCGCCTGCGCCTGCGGCGGTACGCCCCCGCCGGCCCCGGGCTGCTGCGGGTAGCCGTAACCGGCCTGCTGCGGCGGAGTCCCGGGGTGCGGGAACCCGTAGCCACCCTGCGCCTCCGGCTGCGGCTGCGCCTGCGGCGGTACGGGAGCGGGCGCGGCCGCCGTGGGTGCGGCGGGCGCGGCCGGAGCCGGCCAGCCCGCGGTCGGCGGCAGCGGCGCGGCCGGCGGCAGCTCCTGCCCGCCAGGACCGGGCTGCCCGCCCGGACCGGGCTGCGCGGGCCACTGCTGCGCGGGCCCGGGAGCCGCCGGCTGGAACGACGGCGGCAGCGGCGGCAGCCCGGCCCCGCCCTGCGGAACGTGCGGCGCCTGCGGGCCCTGCTGACCGGCACCCGGGTACGCCCCGGGCATGCTGCCGTCGGCGCCCGGCGCCGCCGGGTACCCGGGCGCCGGGAACGGCCCGGGCGCCACACCGTGACCACCCGGCTGACCCGGCCGGCCGCGCTGACCCGCCTGCGGACCGGCGGCCGGATACGGCGCCTGCCCCGCGTCGGGACCCGATCCCTGCGGGGCGGCCCCGCCCGGATAGGGCGCCTGGCCCGCGCCCGGACCGAAGCCCTGCGGCGGGGGAACCTCGTGCGGCGCCGCGGTCGGGTACGGCCCCGCGACCGGAGCCGCACCGGGGCCACCGGCCTGCGGCGCGGCGATCGGGTACGCCCCGGGCGCGCCCGGAACACCGTCGATCGGTTCGGCGGCGGGGAACGGCGGGGGAACGGCCGCCTCGACGGCCTCGACCGCCGCCTCAGGCGCGGCCGGGCTCTCGGCGCCGGAAACACCGGAAGCGTCGGGAGCAGCGGGGGCGTCCGTCAGGGACCCGGAGTCTCCGGAATCCGCGGAGTCCCCGGAACCCGCGGAGTCCGCGGCGGCGTCCGCCTCGACGCCGGTGCCGGTGCCGGTGCCGGACACGGACTCGGCGTCGGCGTCGACGACCGCCACGGAATCCGCGGCCGCTTCGGCGTCGTTCGTGCGGTCGGCGTCGCCGTCGGCCACATCGTCGGCCGCGGCCTCCGCCGCGACGTCCTCACCGGCCGAGCCGGTGGCCGACTCGTCCGCCACGCCCTCCGCCGACGAGCCGTCAGCGCCGTCACCGCTGTCAGCGCCCTCGGCGGCGGTCTCGGCCGGCGGCGGCGTCTCGGAGGCGAGCCGGATCGGCTCGTCGGGCTCCGGCGCGGTGGTGATCGGGACGGGGCCGGTGCCGGCGGGCGCACCCGTACCGCCGGTTCCGTCGGGGGAGGTCGCGCCCGCGCGCTCGGCGATCTCGCGCTGCAGCGCGGCGGGGGAGAAGCGCATGGTCGCGCCGCTCTCCACGTCTCCGCCACCGAAGGGCGCGCCGGGCGCGCCCCCGTGCGGCCCGACGGCCGGTGCGACGGGTGCGAAGGGCTCGGCCGGAGCGGGCGCGACCGGCGGCACGGCGACCGGCGGCACGGCCGCGGGCGGTGCCGCCGGGGCCGGGGTCTGGTTCCAGCCGGGTTCGAAGCCGCTGCCCGCCGGAAGTCCGGGGACGGGGACGCCGGGGACGGGAGGGAGTCCGGGCACCGGGACCGGCGTACCGCTCGGGGGCGGGGGAGTGACACCGCCCGTCCCCGTACCGCCCGACGCGTTCTGCGTGTACCAGGCGGGCGGGGTGTAGTCGATGGTGAACTCACCCGTCATCTCGGCGGGATCCGCGTCGGACTGATCGTCGGCGGGCGGATTCCAACCCCCGTGGACCTCGTCGCGATCGCCGTTCACTTTGCCTCCTGGTGTGGTCGAGCACCCTTGTGCCGTGGTGGGCGGGGCCCGTCCAGCCTAATCGGCGCGGGCATCCGCCGGGCAGGCCCGACGGGCGCTCCGCACAGGTCTCCACGGCCCGTCCACGCCCCCAAGTGACCCGGTTGCGCCGCAGAGTGAGAACCCCACCGTTCAGAACAATGTCAAAACGCTGCAAAAACGGACGTATTCGAGCGACTTCGTTTCCCCTCGTCGCCGCTCAGTCCATGCGGCGCGCGCCGCCCAACAATCCGGTCTCGGCGTCCGTCGCCTGCGTCATCACGAACTGGCGGTCGTTCTGGGTGCACCAGAGGGTCACCCCGTCCGCGAGCGTGGACAGCGCCTCGTACTCGTGACGGGGGAGGCTCATGATCCGGCCGATCTGCGCCGCCTCGTCCGGGGACACCCGCTGGACCCCGACGAGCGAGGACTTCTCCAGGAGCCGGGGCGCGACGGGGCTCAGATAGGGGAGCAGCGTCACCACCGACTGCCAGGGCGCCGACACCACACGGCCGCGCGGGGGCCGCATGCCGCAGTCCCGGACCACGACCACCGGGCTGCCGGCCGACGCGCCCTGCGGCGGCACCCGGCCGACGTCGTGCAGCGCGATGCACGGCTGCCCGCCGCCGGCGGCCTGCGCGAGAGCCGTCCACGCCTGAGCGCGGCCGGTCTCGACGGCCACCCGGGCCCCCGTCGCGGCGGCCCGCAGCGCGAGGACCTGCGCGGTCCACAGACCGCCGATGAGGGTGACGTCGTACGGCACGGGGCGGTTGATGCCGAGCACGGCGGGCCGGTTCTCGGCGTCCACGCCGATCACCATGCCGTCGTCGCCGACCGGCAGGGCCAGCGCGTCCAGCTGATCCAGGGGAACGGAATGCCGGTCGCGGCGCGGCCCGACGAGCCCGAAACCGAACCGGGGCCGCGTCCCCCGGCTTGTACGCGGGGAAGCGGAGGCGCCGGAGCCGGACTGCGTACCGAACGCGCCGGAGCCGGACTGCGTACCGAAGGAACCGGAAGCGCCGGAGGGCGGCTGCGTACCGAAGGAGGCGGTGGACATCAGCGCGCACCCCCCAGCGGCAGCGTCGCGAGCATGCCCGGCACCTGTTCCCGGTCGAGACGCACCAGACCCGTCCTCACCCCGCGCGCCGCGCGCTCCAGTTCGTGCCGCGCGGCCACGAGCTCCTCGTCACTGCGCCCGGTGATCCGCACGTGCCCGGTCACGGTCACCTCCTGCCGGTCCCCGCCGCTCAGCGTCAGGCTGAACGTCGTCGCGAGCGCGGGCAGCGAGGTCAGCAGGGCCACCAGCTGCGGCATCGACGCCCCCGCGCCCCCGCTCCGGCCGCCCAGCTGGGGCCAGCGCCCCACCCAGTACGTCGTGTGCCGCCGGTCGTCCACCCGCCAGGTCCGCGCGGTCTCCTGCGTACGCCGCGTCTGCGCCTGGCCCCGGCCCGCCTGCGCGATGGCCATCGGGCTCGCGCAGGTCGAGGTGGCGAGGGCCGACGTGAGCTCCTGCTCGGTCAGCACGTCCGCCCGGAAGCCCGCGCCCGCCAGCCGGCTCGCCAGCTGGTCGGCCGCCCGCACCACGCACTTCTGCGCGCCGGTCATGCCGCCGCCGCGCGCGGCGACCGCCTCCGGGCAGAGCTCGGGGTCGAGCTTGAGGGCGATCCAGGTGATCCGCACCGCGGGCGAACCCGTCTGCGCCTGGAGCGGCCCGTAGTTGCGCGCGGCCATCGACTGCGGGGGCAGGTGCGGCGCGGGCGCCGGCTGCGTGTGCTGCACGATCTGCGCCGACTCCAGCCGGATGCCGTCCACCGCGAGGACGTCCCGGACCAGCCCGACGGGCAGCGGCCGTGCCGCGCGGTCCGGGCGCAGCGCGGTGCCGTCCGACTCGACCCGCAGGACGGCGGTGAGGAAGGTGCCGTCGCCGATCATCCCGACCGGACGGCGGTCGCGGTCGCTGTACGCGTAGGTCCGCAGCGCCGGATCGCACTCCACGACCGGCGCGAGCCCCGGCTCGGTGCCGGCCGGCACCGTGAAGGAGGAGGCCCGGCGCGACCGGGCGCGCAGCGCGAGGAAGGTGCCGAGCCACTCCGGCAGGGAGCGCCGGTGCCTGCGCACCAGGGCCAGGAGGACGAGCGCGACGGCGACCACGCCCGCGGGCACGAGCAGCACCGGCTCCACGACCCAGGCGACGGCGAGCAACGCGGCCGCCACCTCGATCAGTACGAGCTGTTGCAATCGGAACGACCCGAAGTGTCCGGGACGTGCCTGGAGCCTCGGCGAGACCGAGGAGGCGGGTCCGGTGGACGGGGGCGCGGAGGCGTCGGCCGCGGCGGGCCGCGTCCGCGTCGCGGAAGCCATGATGGAGAATCCCCCTCAATTCGTCCGATCACCCTGGCCCGCCAGGGCTTTGGCGGCCGGATCACCCTACCCGCCCCACGAACCCCACGGGACAGCAGGCATAGTAGGGGTCCGGTCCGACAGCCGGGGCCCGGTCGCCACCTCTCCGATCCCCGCGCGAAGACTGCGCCTGACGAGAATGGGGACTCATGGCATCGCGCCGGGACGAGCTCAACGCGTACACCTTTGCGAAGAAGCGCACGGTGGCGGCATTCCTCCAACCCTCGCCCTCCGGAACGGAGGAGGGGGCGCCGAAGCCGCTGCGGGCCATCGTCCCCGGGTTGATCGTCGCCGCCCTCGTCGTCGCCGGGTTCGGCGCCTGGGGCATGTTCAGCCCGACCGCTCCCAAGGGCTGGGACACCCCCGGCACCCGGGTCATCGTCGGCAAGCAGTCGACGACCCGTTACGTCGTGCTGCAGACCGGCAATGGCAAGGACGCGAAGACCCTGCTCCACCCCGTCCTCAACCTCGCCTCGGCCCGACTCCTGCTCAACCCCGACCAGTTCCAGGTCGTCCAGGTCGACGACAAGACGCTCGACCTCGGCAAGCCGCCGCGCGGCCCCATCCTCGGCATCCCCTACGCCCCCGACCGGCTGCCCGCCGAGAACGACGCGGGCGTGCCCAAGCGCTGGGCCGTCTGCGAGCAGCCCGGCGGCGGCAAGGGCGCCAGCGTCCAGAAGGCGACCTTCCTCTTCGCCAAGCGGGACCAGGAACGCACCGAGGGGAAGGGGAAGCTGAAGGACGGGGACGTCCTCTACGTCCAGGGGCAGACCGGGAAGGCCCGCTTCCTCGTCGACCACACCGGCACCAAGTACCCGGTGAAGGCCGACTCCACCGGACTGCTCACCACCCTCTTCGGGCTCAACAAGGAGTCCCAGCCCGTCACCGACGACTGGCTCGCCACCCTGAAGACCGGCGACGAGATCGACTTCCCGCACGTCGAGGGCGAGGTCGGCGCCCCCGCCGGCGTCCCCGGCGGCGGCCTGACCGCGACCGAGAACCGGGTCGGCATGGTCCTCGTCGCCCAGACCGGCTCGGGCCCCCAGCAGTACGTCGTACTGCCCGGCAAGGTCCGGCCCGTCAGCGACTTCACCGCCTGGCTCCTCATCAACGCCCCGCAGACCGGCCCCCTCGACATGGACGGCAAGGCGTCCGCCGTCAACGCCTCCGACTTCGAACCCGACTCCACCGTCTTCCAGCCCCGCGCGCACTGGCCGGCGAAGAAGTCCGACCAGGCCAACGACGTCACCGGCACCGACGGCGGCCGGGACACCGTCTGCAGCGTCCTCACCGGCGTCGACGAGGCCGGCAACACCACCCTCACCACCTGGGCCGGCACCGAGTACCCCGCCGACATCACCGCCGGCGGCACCAGCACGTACGTCACCCCGGGCAGCGGTCTGCTCTACACCCAGATCCAGGGCAAGCAGAAGTCGCCCGACGGCTCGCTCTTCCTCGTCACCGACACCGGACTGCGGTACGCCGTCCAGTCCAACGGCGACAGCGACTCCGCCCGCTCCGAGATCGGCGCCGGCGAACAGAAGGAGAACGGCGGACGCCCGGAACCCAGCGACGCGCAGAAGCGTCTCGGGTACGAGAAGGTCAAGCCGGCCCTCGTCCCGATCGAATGGTCGGAGTTCCTGTCGAAGGGCCCGCGGCTCGACACCAACAGCGCGCGTCAGCCGCAGGGTTCCTGAGGGGGTGGCACCGGTGACGACGACGTACCGCACGGCGGCCCTGCTCGCCGCGGGCACCCTCACCGCCCTGCTCGCGGCACCCGCCGCGGCCGCCGCGCCCCGCCACGGCGGCCCCGGCCTCGACGGCAGCGGCGAGTGCACCTTCCCCATGAAGAAGCAGATCGAGGGCATCCCCTGGCCGCTCCAGCGGGTCCTCCTCGACGAGCTGTGGCAGGACACCAAGGGCAAGGGCGTCCGGGTCGCGGTCATCGACACCGGCGTCGACGACGTCAACCCGCAGCTGAGCGAAGCCGTCGACGCCAAGGCGGGCAAGGACTACCTCACGCCCGACAAGGAGAACCCCGGCTTCGGCGACGAGAAGCGCGGCAAGACCGACGGCACCGTCGACGACGTCGGCCACGGCACCAAGGTCGCCGGCATCATCGCCGCCCGCCCCCGCAAGGGCACCGGCTTCGTCGGCCTCGCCCCCGAGTCGACCGTCATCCCGATCCGGCAGAACGACGAGAAGAACAGCGGCAAGTCCGACACGATGGCCAAGGCCATCGACCACGCCGTCGCCAAGGGCGCGCAGGTCATCAACATCTCGCAGGACACCACCCAGCCGCTGAGCCCCGACTCGCCGATGGGCAGGGCCGTCGCCCGGGCGATCGCCGAGGACGTCGTCGTCGTCGCCTCCGCGGGCAACGACGGCATCGACGGCAACCGCAAGAACACCTACCCCGCCGCCTTCCCCGGGGTCCTCGCCGTCGCCTCCTCCGACCGGAACAACGAGCGCGCCGAGTTCTCCCAGGCCGGCACCTTCGTGGGCGTCGCCGCCCCCGGCGTCGACATCGTCTCCACGGTCCCCGGCGGCGGCCAGTGCGTCGACAACGGCACCAGCTTCTCCGCCCCGTACGTCGCCGGCGTCGCCGTCCTGCTCCGCGCGAAGTACCCGGAGTGGAGCGCGGCCCAGATCGTCACCCGGATCGAGCAGACCGCCGTCCGCTCCGTCAAGGGGCGTGACGACTACGTCGGCTGGGGCGTCGTCGACCCCGTACGGGCACTCGCCGACGCCGGCCCCGGGGTGCCGCCGGCCTCGCCCACGCCCGACCCGGGCCCGCCCAGGCCGCCGGCGCCCGAAGCGGCCCGCCTGGCGCTGTCGGAGACGCCCCAGGAGCGCTCCGAACGGCTCGCCACCTATGCGTTGGGGATCGGCGGCGTCCTGGTGGCCGTGGTCGCCGGAACGGCCGTCGTGATCCGCGACAGCCGCCGCGGAAGGGGGGTCCGATGAGCCGCCTCACGGCCAAGTATCCGGACCTTCCTTTGCAGTTGGAACTGTCGCCGTCAATGGCTACAGTGACCGCTGGGGGCACGGGAGTGCGAACCCAGCACGGGGGCGGCATCAGAAGATTCCCGTCCGCATCACGACCGGATGGCCCGACGGCCCGGCCGTCGACGCCGCCGAAGGAAGAAGGGGCAAGATGTCGAAAGACCTGAACGTAACCAGTGCCGAACAAGTCAAGCTCGCCGGCCGGATCCAGGACTTCTCCGACGAGCTCCAGGCCCGCATCACCTCCCTCAACGGTGTGGTGGACCGCGTCCAGGCGGGCTGGCAGGGCGCTGCGAGCAAGGAGTACGACCGGGTCCAGAACGACCTGAACCAGCGCCTGCGCAGCATGCGCGCCGAGCTCACCAAGCTCGAGGAGATCATGCGCATGAGCGCCGACGGGTTCACGCGCGAGGAGGAGGACCGCCTGCGCTCCTTCCGCACGATGGACGGCGGCGGCTCCGGCGGCGGTGGCGGCAACCAGAGCGCCATCCTCGGCATCTGAGCCACGACAGACCAGTCCTCCGCGCCACACTCACTCCAGGAGTCAACACCATGACCACTGCGGTCAATTACGACACCGTGACGCAGGCGGCGGCCGACACCCGGCTGACGTCCAGCACCCTCACCCAGAAGCTCGACGACCTCATGGCCGAGGTCAACCGCGTCGCCTCCAACTGGGAGGGCGAGGCGAAGATCGCGTACCGCGAGAGCCAGGACCGCCTCACCCGCGACATGGCCGGCATGAACCAGGACCTGGCGCGCATCGCCCAGCTCCTCGACGAGTCGGTCGCCGGCTACCAGGACACCGACAAGGGCAACGCGGCCCGGTTCCGCATGATGTGACACCCCGCGCACACCTGAGGGGGCGGCCCGTCCGACGGGCCGCCCCCTCACGCGTGCCCGCTCCGGGGCACGGCTAGCGCAGGTCGAACTCGCCATCCCTGGCGCCCAGGACGAACGCGTCCCACTCGGCCTTCGTGTACCGCAGCACGGTCTCCTTGTCGAGGGACGAGCGCATCGCCACCGCTCCCTCGGGGAGGCGCGCGATCTCCACCCGCTCCTCGTCCGGGTCCGTCCCCGGAGCGCCCTGCCACTCGACGCCGGAGATGTCGAGCGCGTACAACTCGTCCTTCTGCCGCTGCTTCTCCGCGGCCCGGGCGGCGTCCGCGCTCTCGGCGGTGGTCTCGTGGGCGTCGGTCATCGGCGCTTTCCCTTCGCGGTGGTACGGCGGTCCCTCCCACAGTAGTGGGAGGGACCGCTCCACTCAGTGCTGTTCGGGCAGCCAGCCCAGCTGCACCAGCGGCGTCCCGCGCTTCCGCGACACGAACGTGCCCCGGCCCGGCGGCATCGGCCGCGCCCGGACACCGCCCAGGACGTCGCCCTCCTGCGGATCGCCGGAGAGGATCACGCCCTGCGCGCCCAACTCCCGCATCCGCTGCATGAACGGCTCGTACATCGCCCGCGAGGCACCCGCCTGGCTGCGCGCCACGATGAACCGGATGCCGACGTCCCGCGCGAACGGCAGGTTCTCCACGAGGACCGCCATCGGGTTCCCCGAGTTGGTGGCCACCAGCTCGAAGTCGTCGACGAGCACGAACAGCTGCGGTCCCGTCCACCAACTGCGGTCGCGCAGCTGCTGCGGCGTGATGTCCGGCTTCGGCGCCCGCTTCGTCATCACCGTGCTGATCGCGTCCATGTGCATCTGCATGGCCGACGCCATCGGCGCGTACTCCAGCAGGTGCGAGGGCGCCACGGCCTCCAGCATCGTCCGCCGGTAGTCGCCCACCACGATCCGCGCCTGCTCCGGCGTGTACCGCTCGCACAACTGCTTGGCGATGAGCCGCAGCAGCGCCGTCTTGCCGGACTCGCTCTCACCGAAGACCAGCAGGAACGGATCCGCCTCGAAGTCGACGAACACCGGCTCCAGGTTCGTCTCGTCGATGCCGATCGCGATGCCGTGCTGCGGGTACTCGAAGCCCTTCGGCAGCTGCTCCGCCGGCAGCCTGCGCGGCAGCAGCCGCACCGCCGGTGCCGGTGCACCGGTCCAGCTCGCCTTCACCGTGCGCACGAACGCCGCCGTGCCCTCCGCCAGGTCGGCGGACGAGCTCGACCCGTCGATCCGCGGCAGCGCGCCCATGAAGTGCAGCTTCTCCGGCACCTGGCCGCGCCCCGGCACCCCGGTCGGCACGTTCGCCGCGACCTTGCGGTCGAACTCCGAGTCCATGACGTCACCGAGCCGCAGCTCCAGCCGCCCCAGCATCTGGTCCTTGAGCGCGGCCCGCACCTCCATGTACCGGGAGGCGGTGATCACCACGTGGATGCCGTAGCCCAGACCGCGCGCCGCGATGTCGGCGACGATCGGCTCCAGCATGTCGTAGTCGTTGCGGAAGCCGCCCCAGCCGTCCACGACCAGGAACACGTCGCCCCAGGCCTCGCCCGGCAGCTCGCCCGCGGCCCGCTTGCGCCGGTAGGTCGCCATCGAGTCGATGGAGTGCGTCCGGAAGAACTCCTCCCGCCGGTTGAGCACGCCCATCACCTCGGCGACCGTCCGCCGCACCCGCTCCGGGTCGAGCCGCGACGCGACCCCGCCGACGTGCGGCAGGTCCGCGAGCGACACCATGCCGCCGCCACCGAAGTCCAGGCAGTAGAACTGCACCTCGGCCGGGGTGTGGGTGAGCGCGAACGACGAGATCAGCGACCGCATGATCGTCGACTTGCCGGACTGCGGACCGCCGACCACCATCATGTGGCCGGCCGCGCCCGAGAAGTCCCGGTACAGCACCTCGCGCCGCTGCTCGAACGGCTTGTCGATGAGGCCGAGCGGCACGGTGAGCGCGCCCTGCCGCGTGTACTCCGTCGCCGTGAGGCCCCGGTCCGCCGTCTGCGCCAGCCCCGGGAGCAACTGGTCGAGCGACGGCGCCTGGTCGAGCGGCGGCAGCCACACCTGGTGGGCCGGCACGCCCTGCCCCTCCAGACGGCGCACGATCACGTCGAGGACGGTGTCCGCGAGCGCGTCGTCCTCCTCGGCCCGCTGCGCCGTCAGGTACGCCGGGTCCGGCGCCGCGTACACCACCGGCACCGGCGCCGCCGTGAACAGCGCGGGCCGCCGCTCCACCGGCAGCTGCCCGATCTCCAGCCGAGGCCCGCCCGTGCGGTACGTCCCCGACACGTACGCCGCCTTGAAGCGGGTCATCTCGTCCGTACCGAACTTCAGATAGCCCGAACCCGGCACCGACGGCAGGTGGTAGGCGTCCGGCACGCCGATCGCCGTCCGCGACTCCGCCGCCGAGAAGGTCCGCAGACCGATCCGGTACGAGAGGTACGTGTCGAGGCCGCGCAGCTTGCCCTCCTCCAGGCGCTGCGAGGCCAGCAGCAGATGGACGCCCAGCGACCGGCCGATGCGGCCGATCTGGATGAACATGTCGATGAAGTCGGGCTTGGCGGTGAGGAGTTCGGAGAACTCGTCGATCACCAGGACCAGCGAGGCCAGCGGCTCCAGCGGGGCGCCCGCCGCCCGCGCCTTCTCGTAGTCGTGGATGTTCGCGTAGTTGCCCGCCGAACGCAGCAGCTCCTGGCGGCGCTGCAGCTCGCCGCGGATCGCGTCGCCCATGCGGTCGACCAGCGTCAGGTCGTCCGACAGGTTCGTGATGACCGCCGCCACGTGCGGCATCTGCGACATGCCCGCGAAGGTCGCGCCGCCCTTGAAGTCCGCGAGGACGAAGTTCAGCGTCTCCGAGGAGTGCGTCACCGCCAGGCCGAGCACCAGCGTCCGCAGCAGCTCCGACTTGCCGGAACCCGTCGCGCCCACGCACAGGCCGTGCGGGCCCATGCCCTCCTGCGCGGCCTCCTTCAGGTCCAGCATGACCGGCTGGCCGTCCTCGCCGACACCGATCGGCACCCGCAGCCGCTCGGCCACCGACCGCGGCCGCCAGGTCCGCGCCACGTCCACCGACTCGGCGTCCCCGAGGTTCAGCAGATCCGTGAAGTCCAGATTGGCGAGCAGCGGCTCGTCGTCGTCACCGCCGCCCATCCGCAGCGGCGCCAACTGCCGGGCCAGCGCCTCGGCCGCCGGCAGCGAGATCCCGTCCGGCAGCCCCTCGTACGCGAACCCGCCGCCCGACTCCAGGCGCAGCCGGCCCGGCCGCACCACCACCGACAGGCCGCCGCGCGGCTCGTCGAGGTCGCCGGAGACCACCTCCACGATCGTCACGCCCTGGAGGCCCTCGGCCGCCGCGAGCAGCGAGTCCGGCGGCACCATCCCGCCGTCGAGGACGACGACCACGTGCGGCTGGTCGAGCACCGGCTGGTTCTCCCGCGAGAACCGCGGCCGCCCGTCCAGCTTCGAACGGACCAGGTTCTCCAGTTCGCCGAGGTCGTCACCGAACAGCCGCTTCGTACCGGCCCCGTCGACCTGACCGGGCACCTGCGTGTGCGGCAGCCACTTCGTCCAGTCCCACCGCTCCTGCGAGGCCCGCGCCGCCACCACTGCGAGCATCAGGTCGTCGGGGGAGTGCAGCGTCACCAACTGAGCCACCAGCGCACGCGCCACGGCCTGCGCCGACTCCGGCTCGCCCGACACCGTCACGTGGTAGAACGCCCGCATCGAGACCGCCATCGGCAGCCCGTCCAGTGTCCCGTGCACCGCGAGGAACTGCTGCATCGCACCCGCGCACAACGGCTCCAGCTCGTCCACCGGGGCCGTGTCGGGCGCCACCAGCGGCGTCGCCAACTGCTGTGCGCCGAGCCCTATGCGCGCCTGCCCGAAGTCGTGGTCGCCGACCCGGCGCTCCCACACCCGCGACCCCTCGGCCACCACCGACCACAACTGCTCGGGGGACGGGTGCAGATACAGCTGCGCGTCCCGCTGCGCGCGCGCCGTCCGCCGGACCGTACGCCGGGTCTGGGCGAGGTATTTGAGGTAGTCGCGTCGGACATCGGACATTTGCCCCTGCGTACCGCGACGGAATCTGACGAACTGGGCGACGGCCATCGCGACCGTCGACGCCAGCATCAGCGTGCCCATGATCCGCATGATCGGCGACGGCGTCATGAAGAAGAAGACCACCGAGGAACCCATGCCCAGCATCGGCAGGAGCTGCATCAGCGCCGACTCCTGCTGCCCCCGCGGAAGTTCCGGCGGGGACTCCAGGACCAGTTCCTCGCCGGGCACTTCCGGTGGAAGCGCCCTCGGCGGGCGTTTGACGACGATCTGGCTCACCGGCGCATCAATCCCTCGTTGGAGGCGGGCTCGTGGCGGGAGCATCCGCACCGGCACCCCAGTCGGCGACCGAGCGCGCGGACTTCCCCCATGGGACGGCGATCCTACTTGCAGCCCCCACCGGCCGTCCCCGGTAGGGTGGCGCGCGCATCGTGCGCAACCGCGAATCAGGGGGTCCAGACACGTGAGTACGACCGCAGCGACCGGCTTCTGCCGCGTCACCGTCGTGGCGCCGGACAGCCGCATCGACGTCGCGCTCCCCGAGGACATCGCCGTCGCCGACGTCTACCCGGAGATCCTGCGGCTCACCGGGCAGACCCAGGCCGCCGGCACCCCCACCGGGTACCACCTGGTCCGCCGCGACGGATCCGTCCTCGACGGCGCCCGCACGCTCGCCGCCCAGCAGGTCCTCGACGGCGAGGTGCTCTCCCTGCGCCCGTTCGCGCAGTCGCTGCCGCCGGCCGTCTACGACGACGTGTCCGACGCCGTCGCCTCCGCCGTCACCCGCGACCGGCACCTGTGGAGCGACGAACTGCTGCGCGGCGCCGGCCTCCTCGGCGGCGTGCTGCTCCTCGTCCTCATGGGCTTCGTCCTCTGGTTCGCCGACCCCGTCCGCCACGACATGCACAGCCTGCCCGGGATCATCGCGGGCGCCGCCGGCCTCCTCCTCACCGCCTTCGCCGGCGTCCGCGCCCGCGTCTACGGCGACCGGGCCACCGCCGTGGCCCTCGGCCTCGGCGCCCTGCCGCTGCTGCTCATCGCCGGCTCCGGCATCGTCGGCCCCGACGCCGGCGAGGGCCCCGGGCGCCTCCAGTTCCTCCTCGGCTGCGTCACCGTGCTCGTCGCCGCGGTCGCCCTCGTCGCGCTCACCCCCAGCGGCGACGCGCCCTTCGTCGCCGCCACCTTCCTCGCCGGCGTCGGCACCCTCGCCACCTTCCTCGCGATCCTCACCGAGACCACCGCCACCGAGACGGCCGCCGTCTGCGCCCCCGTCGCCATCGGCCTGGTCGCCTTCCTGCCCGGCCTCTCCGCCCGCTTCGCCCGCCTCCCCATCGGTTACGCGGCCCCGCGCAGCGCCGCCGACGACGAGTTCCTCGGCGACGCCCAGCACCCCGGCGAGGAGGCGCAGCCCGTCGACGGCGAGCGCATCGCCCTCCAGTCCCGCCGCGGCCACGAGATGCTCCTCGGCCTGGTCGGCGGCTGCGCGGCCGTCGTCGTCGGCTCCGCCGCCGTGCTCGGCTTCGCCGGAAACGTCTGGGGCCAGTTCCTCGCCCTCGGCGCCGGCCTGGCGATGCTGCTGCGTGCCCGCCTCTTCCGCTACACCTCGCAGGTCGCCTGCGTCCTGGTCGCCGGCATCGCCGCCGTCGCGCTGCTCGTCCTCGGCCTCTCCCTGAACCCGCCGGCCGACCTGGTGAAGGACCTCCTCATGTACGGGGACCGGGGCGGCCTCGACATCCGTACGATCTGGCTCACCGCGGCCGTCGCCGCCGGAGCCGCGCTGATCACCGCCATCGGCCTGATCATCCCGAAGAAGGGCCTCTCCCCCTTCTGGGGCCGCCTCCTCGACCTCACCGAGGGCTTCGTCCTGCTCTCCCTCGTGCCGCTCTGCCTCGCCGTCCTCGACGTCTTCACCTCGGTCCGCGCGCTGACCAGCAAATAGCCGCGAACGGAAATCCCCACCGGGGGCGCTCCGGCGAGCTGGTACGCTGTGTGACGGCCGTTTGTGTACGCGCTCCCGGTATGCCCCCGAGATTCACTCGGATGCCTCTGGAAGCTGCGCCCATCGGACCTTCGCCCGTCGAGTCACGGAAGCTTCCCCTGAGACCTAGACCAGGGGCACTCGCGGGCGCACGAACACCTAGAGGAGATCCGCGTGGCTCTCGACGCCGCTGTCAAGAAGCAGATCATGGCCGAGTTCGGCACCAAGGAGGGCGACACCGGCTCCCCCGAGGTCCAGGTCGCCATGCTGTCCCGTCGCATCTCGGACCTGACCGAGCACCTCAAGCAGCACAAGCACGACCACCACTCCCGCCGTGGTCTGCTGATCCTGGTCGGCCAGCGCCGCCGCCTGCTGCAGTACCTGGCCAAGAAGGACATCCAGCGCTTCCGTGCGCTGGTCGACCGCCTCGGCATCCGCCGCGGTGCGGCCGGCGGCGCCAAGTAAGACGCCGTGGAGGGAGCGGTTCCCACTTTCAGGGGGCCGCTCCCTTTGCTGTACGTGCACAAAGTGCGCATCGGCACTTAGGCTGGTCGCACAACCCCATACGACGAGCGAGAAGCCGCCGGCCAGCCGCCGGTCCTCGGTAGTGGCCCCCGGAAACGAAACGCCGGGAGCTTCGATCGAAGACCGGCCCGCACCCGAGGCGAGCTTCTCCGCCACCGTCGCACACCGTCCCCGGCCACACGGGCCGAAGGACGCAAAGACGAACACGTAGGAGAAACCGCTAGTGGAGAACGAGACCCACTACGCCGAGGCCGTCATCGACAACGGCGCCTTCGGTACCCGCACCATCCGCTTCGAGACCGGCCGTCTGGCCAAGCAGGCCGCCGGCTCCGCCGTCGCCTACCTGGACGACGACACGATGGTCCTCTCCGCGACCACCGCCTCGAAGCGGCCCAAGGACCAGCTCGACTTCTTCCCCCTCACGGTGGACGTCGAGGAGCGGCAGTACGCGGCCGGCAAGATCCCCGGCTCCTTCTTCCGCCGGGAGGGCCGCCCCTCCGAGGACGCGATCCTCACCTGCCGCCTGATCGACCGCCCGCTGCGCCCCTCCTTCAAGAAGGGCCTGCGCAACGAGATCCAGATCGTCGAGACGATCATGGCGCTCAACCCCGACCACCTGTACGACGTGGTCGCGATCAACGCCGCCTCCGCGTCGACGATCCTGGCGGGCCTGCCCTTCTCCGGCCCCATCGGCGCCACCCGCGTCGCCCTGATCAAGGGCCAGTGGGTCGCCTTCCCGACGCACACCGAGCTCGAGGACGCCGTCTTCGACATGGTGGTCGCCGGTCGTGTCCTGGAGGACGGCGACGTCGCGATCATGATGGTCGAGGCCGAGGCCACCGAGCGGACGATCGAGCTCGTCAAGGGCGGCGCCGAGGCGCCGACCGAGGAGGTCGTCGCCGCTGGTCTCGAGGCCGCGAAGCCCTTCATCAAGGTCCTCTGCAAGGCCCAGTCGGACCTCGCCGCCAAGGCCGCCAAGCCCACCGGCGAGTTCCCGGTCTTCCTGGACTACCAGGACGACGTCCTGGAGGCGCTCACCGCCGCCGTCAAGGGTGAGCTCACCAAGGCGCTCACCATCGCCGGCAAGCAGGAGCGCGAGGCCGAGCTCGACCGCATCAAGGAGCTCGCCGCCGAGAAGCTCCTCCCGGCCTTCGAGGGCCGCGAGAAGGAGATCGGTGGCGCGTACCGCGCGCTGACCAAGAAGCTGGTCCGCGAGCGCGTCATCAAGGACAAGGTCCGCATCGACGGCCGTGGCCTCACGGACATCCGTACGCTCGCGGCCGAGGTCGAGGCCATCCCGCGCGTGCACGGCTCGGCGCTGTTCGAGCGTGGCGAGACCCAGATCCTGGGCGTCACCACCCTCAACATGCTCCGTATGGAGCAGCAGCTGGACACCCTCTCCCCGGTGACCCGCAAGCGCTACATGCACAACTACAACTTCCCGCCGTACTCCGTCGGCGAGACCGGCCGCGTGGGCTCGCCCAAGCGCCGCGAGATCGGCCACGGCGCCCTCGCCGAGCGCGCCATCGTGCCGGTCCTCCCGACCCGCGAGGAGTTCCCCTACGCGATCCGTCAGGTGTCCGAGGCCCTCGGCTCGAACGGCTCGACGTCGATGGGCTCCGTCTGCGCCTCCACCATGTCGCTGCTGAACGCCGGTGTGCCGCTCAAGGCCGCCGTCGCCGGCATCGCCATGGGCCTGATCTCCGAGGAGATCGACGGCCAGACGCACTACGTCGCCCTCACCGACATCCTCGGTGCGGAGGACGCCTTCGGCGACATGGACTTCAAGGTCGCCGGCACCAAGCAGTTCGTGACCGCGCTGCAGCTCGACACCAAGCTCGACGGCATCCCCGCCTCGGTCCTGGCCGCCGCGCTGAAGCAGGCCCGCGACGCGCGTCTGCACATCCTCGACGTGATGAACGAGGCGATCGACGTTCCGGACGAGATGTCCCCGAACGCGCCGCGCATCATCACCGTCAAGATCCCGGTGGACAAGATCGGTGAGGTCATCGGCCCCAAGGGCAAGATGATCAACCAGATCCAGGAGGACACCGGCGCCGAGATCACGATCGAGGACGACGGCACCATCTACATCGGTGCCCAGCAGGGCTCGCAGGCCGAGGCCGCCCGCGCCACGATCAACGGCATCGCCAACCCGACCATGCCGGAGGTCGGCGAGCGCTACCTGGGTACGGTCGTCAAGACCACCACCTTCGGTGCCTTCGTCTCCCTGCTCCCGGGCAAGGACGGCCTGCTGCACATCTCGCAGATCCGCAAGCTCGCCGGTGGCAAGCGCGTGGAGAACGTCGAGGACGTGCTCGCGATCGGCTCCAAGGTCCAGGTCGAGATCGCCGAGATCGACCAGCGCGGCAAGCTGTCCCTGATCCCCGTGATCGCGGACGAGGACGCTGCCGAGGGTGACAAGGACGACGCTGCCAAGTGACGTCCCGTAGTTCCCGCGCGACGGCCCGCCCCTCTTCGGAGGGGCGGGCCGTCGCCCGTACCCAAACGCTTCTCCCGGGCAGGGACGGCATCGGCACGGTCCGCCGTACGACCCTCCCCGGTGGCCTCCGGATCGTCACCGAGACCCTCCCCTCCGTGCGCTCCGCCACCTTCGGCATCTGGGCGCACGTCGGCTCCCGCGACGAGACCCCGACGCTCAACGGCGCGACCCACTACCTGGAGCACCTCCTCTTCAAGGGCACCCGCAAGCGGTCCGCCCTCGACATCTCCGCCGCGATCGACGCGGTCGGCGGCGAGATGAACGCCTTCACGGCGAAGGAGTACACCTGCTACTACGCGCGGGTCCTCGACACCGACCTGCCGCTGGCGATCGACGTCGTCTGCGACATGCTCACCGGCTCCCTCGTCCTCGACGAGGACGTGGACGCCGAGCGCGGTGTCATCCTCGAAGAGATCGCGATGACCGAGGACGACCCCGGCGACGTCGTGCACGAGCTGTTCGCGCAGACGATGTTCGGCGACACCCCGCTGGGCCGCCCGGTCCTCGGCACCGTCGACACCATCAACGCGCTCACCCGCGGCCAGATCGCCCGCTTCTACAAGAAGCACTACGACCCGACCCACCTGGTCGTCGCCGCCGCCGGCAACGTCGACCACGCCACGGTGGTGCGCCAGGTCCGCCGCGCCTTCGAGAAGGCCGGCGCCCTCGGCCGCACCGACGCCGTCCCCGTCGCCCCCCGCGACGGCCGGCGCACCCTGCGCACCGCGGGCCGCGTCGAGCTCCTGAACCGCAGGACCGAGCAGGCCCACGTGGTCCTCGGCATGCCGGGCCTGGCCCGCACCGACGAGCGCCGCTGGGCCCTCGGCGTGCTGAACACCGCCCTCGGCGGCGGCATGTCCTCCCGCCTCTTCCAGGAGGTCCGCGAGAAGCGCGGCCTGGCCTACAGCGTGTACTCGTACACCTCGGGCTTCGCCGACTGCGGCCTCTTCGGCGTGTACGCGGGCTGCCGGCCCAGCCAGGTCCACGACGTCCTCAAGATCTGCCGGGACGAGCTCGACAAGGTCGCCTCCGACGGCCTCACCGACGAGGAGATCACCCGCGCGGTCGGCCAGCTCTCCGGATCGACCGTCCTCGGCCTGGAGGACACCGGCGCGCTGATGAACCGCATCGGCAAGAGCGAGCTCTGCTGGGGCACCCAGATGTCGGTCGACGACATGCTCACCCGCATCGCGGCGGTCACCCCGGACGAGGTCCGCGAGGTCGCCCGCGATGTACTGGAGCAGCGGCCCTCGCTCTCGGTGATCGGCCCGCTGAAGGACAAGCAGGCGGACCGCCTCCACCAAGCGGTCTCCTGACCCACCAGTCCCCTAAGGAAGAGCAATGAGCAAGCTGCGCGTGGCGGTCCTCGGAGCCAAGGGCCGTATCGGCTCGGAGGCCGTCAAGGCCGTCGAGGCCGCCGAGGACATGGAACTGGTCGCGGCGCTCGGCCGCGAGGACGACCTGGCGACGCTCACCGAGGTGGGGGCACAGGTCGTCGTCGAGCTGACGACCCCGGCCTCGGTCATGGAGAACCTCGAATACTGCGTGGGGCACGGCATCCACGCGGTCGTCGGCACCACCGGCTGGACCGAGGAACGCCTCGCGCAGCTGAACGGCTGGCTCGCCGCCTCCCCGGGGACCGGCGTCCTGATCGCCCCGAACTTCTCCATCGGCGCGGTCCTCACCATGAAGTTCGCGCAGATCGCCGCCCCGTACTTCGAGTCGGTCGAGGTCGTCGAACTGCACCACCCGAACAAGGTCGACGCGCCCTCCGGCACGGCGACCCGCACCGCCCAGCTCATCGCCGAGGCCCGGTCGAAGGCAGGCTGCGCCCCGCAGCCCGACGCCACGACCACCGCCCTCGCCGGTGCGCGCGGGGCGGACGTCGACGGCGTGCCCGTGCACGCGGTACGCCTCCGGGGCCTGCTGGCCCACCAGGAGGTGCTGCTCGGCGGCGAGGGCGAGACCCTCACCGTCCGCCACGACTCCCTGCACCACTCCAGCTTCATGCCGGGCATCCTGCTGGGCGCCCGCCGCGTGACCACCGCTCCGGGCCTCACCTTCGGCCTGGAGCACTTCCTGGACCTGGGCTGACGGCCATGGGCGGAAAGATCACGTACGTCTTCCTGGCCACCGTCCTCGTGCTCGTCTTCGGCGTGGTGGCGATGGAGGGCGTCCTGCTGCTCCTCACCGGCGAGCCGGCCGCCATGGGCATGGGCGCAGTGGCGTTCCTGCTGCCCGGCGTCGGCGGCTGGTTCCTCTGGCACAACACCCGGTTCGCGCGCCGGGCCGGCCGCCTCGCCACCGAACTGGAGGCGGAGGGCGGCCTGCCCGTCGACGAGCTGAAGCGCTCCGAGGGCGGCCGGATCGACCGGGACTCGGCCGACGAGGTCTTCGCCCGGCGCAAGGCCGAGACGGAGGACTCACCCGAGGACTGGCGCTGCTGGTTCCGGCTCGCGGTCGCCTACCACGACGCCCGCGACACCCCCCGGGCGCGCAAGGCGATGCAGCGTGCCATCGCGCTCCACGAGGGGCGTCCGGTCAGCGCGTAGCGGCCGGGACCACGCCGTACTCGGCGTTCCACGCCTCGACCGTGTCGGCCGCCCGGTCGAAGGCCTCGACACGGGAGAGGAAGTCGGCGTTGTGGTCGGTGAGCAGCAGCAGCTGCTCACCGACCTGCCGGTCGAGCACCAGGGCCTGGCCCTGGACCGTGCGGGGGAGTCCCAGCCAGCGCACCGGCTGCTGGGTGGTCCGCACGGATGTCACCTTTGCCCACGGCACGGTGACGGTGGAGAAGAAGCCCACGCGCCGCACCCCGGCGCGGCTCACCCATGCCCCCATGCGCAGCACGCGCAGGGCGGCGGCGATGACGAGCGCGGCGATGCCGAAGGTGGCGAGCGCGCCGCTGAAGGCCCCGGCGGCGGCGATGATCACCGCGGCGAGCAGCACGAAAGAGGCGAGCAGCAGCGCGAGTGCCGCCGCCCCGACCCGCCATGACCCCGGCCGGTAGGGACGACGCCACTGGTCGTGGTCGTCGAACGGCAGGGCGACGTGGTCGGTCGTGTCAAAAGCACGGTCGGCCGTCAGGAAGGGCAGGGGCACGACAGGTCCTCACTCACAGGCACGCTCGAAGGGGCAGTGCCCGGTGAGGCTACCTCAGCGGTTGTCGGAGGCTTCGGACTGCTGTTGACGAGTGGCCGAGTCCCCCGACTGGAGCGACGGCATGCCGAAGATCAGAGCTCCGACGAGTCCGGCGACGACGGTCAGTCCGATCAGCGTACGGCCCATGATCTCCGCCGCGCCGGGACGCTCCCGTGGCGGCGGAGTGACGTTACTGCGGAAGTGGTCCGCCTCCGCGACGAACGCGAACGGTACGGCCTCTTTCCGGCTGAACATCAGGTCCACTCTCCTCGGTCGTCGATGTGCGTCGTCGATGTGCCTCACAGAGAGAGACGACAGAACCGGCACTTTGGTGCCCTTTTTCACCAAAGCAGCCGAATCTCATCCTCCGGTAGGACGTCGTTAGAGTGGGCGACTGCACCCCGACTGGAAGGACCGCTGGTGAGCGACAGCCCCACCGAGAACGTGAAGATCGACTTCCGGAGCGACGTCACCGTCGAGCTGGTCAAGAGCGCGGCGGCCGACTCCGACGTCCTCTGGGCGGCCCGGGTCTCCACGGCGGGCGAGCAGTCCCTCGAAGAGCTCCAGAAGGACCCGGAGCGCTCCAAGGGCCTCATCAACTACCTGATGCGGGACCGCCACGGCAGCCCCTTCGAGCACAACTCGATGACCTTCTTCATCAGCGCGCCGATCTTCGTGTTCCGCGAGTTCATGCGGCACCGCGTCGGCTGGTCGTACAACGAGGAGTCGGGCCGCTACAGGCAGCTGGAGCCGGTCTTCTACGTCCCCGACGCCTCCCGCAAGCTGGTCCAGGAGGGCCGCCCGGGCAAGTACGTCTTCGTCGAGGGCACCTCCGAGCAGCACGAGCTCGTCGGCCGCGCGATGGAGGACTCGTACCGTCAGGCGTACGCCACCTACCAGGAGATGCTGGCCGCCGGCGTCGCCCGCGAGGTCGCCCGCGCCGTCCTCCCGGTCGGTCTCTTCTCCTCGATGTACGCCACGTGCAACGCCCGCTCGCTCATGCACTTCCTCGGTCTGCGCACCCAGCACGAGCTCGCCGCGGTCCCGTCCTTCCCGCAGCGGGAGATCGAGATGGTCGGCGAGAAGATGGAGGAGCACTGGGCCCGGCTGATGCCGCTGACCTACGACGCCTTCAACAAGAACGGCCGTGTGGCCCCGTAGCGCACGCATGTCCGAACACCTCGTACGAAGTGTCCGTATTGCGACGTTTCAAGAAGTTCATCTAGGCTGATCAAACGGACCCGGCGCTGCCTGAACCCCCGAGCAGGCAGCGCCGGGCTCCCTTTATCGTGTCCCCCTCGGGGACACCCGGCGCTGAGCAGCGAGTAGCGTGTTACCCATGGCTCCGATCTCCACTCCGCAGACCCCCTTCGGGCGGGTCCTCACCGCCATGGTCACGCCCTTCACGGCGGACGGCGCACTCGACCTCGACGGTGCCCAGCGACTGGCCACCCATCTGGTGGACGCAGGCAACGACGGCCTCGTCATCAACGGCACCACCGGCGAGTCCCCCACCACCAGCGACGCGGAGAAATCGGAGCTCGTACGAGCGGTGCTGGAGGCGGTCGGCGACCGCGCCCACATCGTCGCCGGCATCGGCACCAACGACACCCACCACTCCGTCGAGCTCGCCCGCGCCGCCGAGCGCGACGGCGCCCACGGCCTCCTCGCCGTCACGCCGTACTACAACAAGCCCCCGCAGGAGGGCCTGTACCGGCACTTCTCGGCCATCGCCGACTCCACCGGCCTGCCGGTCATGCTCTACGACATCCCGGGCCGCAGCGGCGTCCCGATCGACACCGAGACGATCGTCCGCCTCGCCGAGCACCCCCGCATCGTCGCCAACAAGGACGCCAAGGGCGACCTCGGCCGCGCCAGCTGGGCCATCGCCCGCTCCGGCCTCGCCTGGTACTCCGGCGACGACATGCTCAACCTGCCGCTGCTCTCCGTCGGCGCCTGCGGCTTCGTCTCCGTCGTGGGCCACCTCGTCACCCCGGAACTCCGCGCCCTCCTCGACGCCCACCTCGGCGGCGAGGTCCAGAAGGCCACCGAGATCCACCAGAAGCTGCTCCCGGTCTACACCGGCATGTTCCGCACCCAGGGCGTCATGACCACCAAGGCCGCCCTCGCCCTCCAGGGCCTCCCGGCCGGCCCCCTGCGGCCGCCGCTCGTCGAGCTCTCCCCGCAGGAGACGGACCAGCTCAAGGTCGACCTGGCCGCCGGCGGGGTAGAACTCTGACATCGGACTTCACAACTGAACACTGACAACAGCAAGTGCACGAATGTCATGCGCGCCACGTGCCACCGGTACGTGGCGCGCGTGGTGAGGAGAGTCTTTTGAGTCATCCGCATCCTGAACTCGGCGCCCCGCCGAAGCTCCCGAAGGGCGCCCTGCGCGTCATCCCGCTCGGCGGGCTCGGCGAGATCGGCCGCAACATGACGGTCTTCGAGTTCGACGGCCGTCTGCTCATCGTCGACTGCGGCGTCCTCTTCCCCGAAGAGGAGCAGCCGGGCATCGACCTGATCCTTCCCGACTTCACCATCATCCGGGACCGTCTCGACGACATCGAAGGCATCGTGCTCACGCACGGCCACGAGGACCACATCGGTGCCGTCCCCTACCTCCTCCGGCTCAAGCCGGACATCCCGCTCATCGGCTCCAAGCTGACCCTCGCCCTGATCGAGGCCAAGCTCCAGGAGCACCGCATCCGCCCCTACACCCTCGAGGTGAAGGAGGGCGACCGCGAGGCCCTCGGCCCCTTCGACTGCGAGTTCGTCGCGGTCAACCACTCCATCCCGGACGCCCTGGCCGTCGCCATCCGCACCCCCGCGGGCATGGCCGTCGCCACCGGCGACTTCAAGATGGACCAGCTCCCGATGGACGGCCGGCTCACCGACCTCCACGCGTTCGCGCGGCTCAGCGAGGAGGGCATCGACCTCCTGCTGTCCGACTCGACGAACGCCGAGGTCCCCGGCTTCGTCCCGCCGGAGAAGGACATCTCCAACGTCCTGCGGAACGTCTTCGCCAACGCCCAGAAGCGCATCATCGTGGCCAGCTTCGCCAGCCACGTGCACCGCATCCAGCAGATCCTCGACGCCGCCCACGAGTACGGCCGCCGGGTCGCCTTCGTCGGCCGCTCTATGGTCCGCAACATGGGCATCGCCCGCGACCTGGGCTACCTCCGGGTCCCGGCCGGCCTCGTCGTCGACGTGAAGACCCTCGACGACCTGCCGGACGACGAGGTCGTGCTGGTCTGCACCGGCTCCCAGGGCGAGCCCATGGCCGCCCTGTCCCGCATGGCCAACCGCGACCACCAGATCCGGATCGTCCCCGGCGACACCGTGATCCTGGCGTCCTCCCTCATCCCGGGCAACGAGAACGCGGTCTACCGCGTGATCAACGGCCTGACCCGCTGGGGCGCCAACGTCGTCCACAAGGGCAACGCCAAGGTCCACGTCTCGGGCCACGCCTCGGCCGGCGAGCTGCTGTACTTCTACAACATCTGCCGCCCGAAGAACCTCATGCCGGTCCACGGCGAATGGCGCCACCTGCGCGCCAACGCCGAGCTCGGCGCCATGACGGGCATCCCCAAGGATCACATCGTCATCGCCGAGGACGGCGTCGTCGTCGACCTGATCGACGGCCGCGCCCGCATCACCGGCAAGGTCCAGGCGGGTTACGTGTACGTGGACGGCCTCTCGGTCGGCGACGTCACCGAGACGCACCTCAAGGACCGCCGCATCCTCGGTGACGAGGGCATCATCTCGGTCTTCGTGGTCGTGGACTCCTCGACCGGCAAGATCGTCAGCGGTCCGAACATCCACGCCCGGGGCTCCGGCATCGAGGACTCGGCCTTCGACGCCGTCATCCCGAAGGTCGACCAGGCCCTGAACAAGTCCGCCCAGGACGGCGTCGTCGAACCCCACCAGCTCCAGCAGCTGATCCGCCGCACCGTCGGCAAGTGGGTCTCCGACACCTACCGCCGCCGCCCGATGATCCTCCCGGTCGTCGTAGAGGTCTGACAGGCGCCCTGACCAGCGCCGCACCGGAGCGGGGCCCCTCGATTTGCATCGGGGCGCCCCGCTCCAGTACGTTTACGGCTCCGCCAGATCGAGAACCACCCGGCGCCGTCGTGCGCCTTAACGGTTCTTCGGGAGGCGGGAAATTCGACTCAGATCTTCTGATAAAGTCGGAACCGCCGAAAGGCCCCCGGAGCGAAAGCAAAAAGGGACCGGAAAGCACCGAGGAAATCGGATCGGAAAGATCTGATAGAGTCGGAAACGAAGGAAGCGCCCGGAGGGCCTGGAAACAGGAACGA